>NZ_JAAXLA010000122.1 GCF_012911935.1 Pseudonocardia acidicola
TGAAGAACATGGTCATCGTGGGCAGTTCCGGCGGGGAGTTCGGGGTGCGCGGTCATCTCGATGCGTTCGACATCGACAGCGGGGAGCACGTGTGGCGCTGCTACACGGTGCCCAAGCCTGGGGAGCCCGGGTCGGAGACCTGGCCCGCCGACGGGCAGGCCTGGGCGCGGGGTGGGGCGAACTGCTGGCTCACCGGCACCTTCGATCCGGAGACGAACCTGTTGTACGTGGGTACCGGCAACCCGGCGCCCGACTTCGACGGTGAGGTCCGGCCCGGCGACAACCTCTACACCGACAGCATCATCGCCGTGGACGTGGATGCCGGGCAGATCCGCTGGCACTACCAGTGCACCCCGCACGACGTGTGGGACTACGACAGCATCGCGGAGTGCATCCTGTTCGAACAGGACGACCGCAAGCTGTTGGGGCACTTCGACAAGAACGGCTACTTCTTCGTCGTCGATCGCACGAACGGTGAGTTGGTCCAGATCACCCCGTTCGTGGATCGCATCACCTGGGGGGCGATCACGCGGGACGGCCAGGTGACGGCCAAGGTGTACCCGGACAAGGAGGGGGAACCGGTTCATTTCTACCCGGGTCCGGCCGGTGCCAAGGAATGGACCCATGCGGCCTACAGCCCGAGGACCGGGTTGTTCTACGTCCCGGTCCAGGACACCGGCGCGACGGCCACCCGGCGGCGCCGGGAGTTCAAGGAGAGCATCCCGTACTGGGGCGCGGGTGTGCAGGTGGACATCGAGGACATGGCGGGGTCGGTCAGCGCGTTCGACGGCAACGGTGAGGAGAAGTGGCGCTACCGCAACGAGCTGCCGATGTGTGCGTCGGTGCTGGCCACGGGCGGCGATCTGGTGTTCGCCGGGAAGCCCTCCGGGGAGTTCGTCGCGCTCGATGCCCGCAGCGGGGAGCTGCTGTGGCAGTTCCAGTGCGGCAGCGGGCACCACAGCAGCCCGACGACCTACAGCATCGACGGGCGGCAGTACATCGCGGTGCCGGTCGGCTGGGGCGGCTGGGCCGAGGGGTTCTTGCCGGGCATGCTCGGCGCCGGCCACGGAAGCGCTCTGATCGTCTTCGCCCTCCCGGAATCGTCGTAGTGCGGGGAGTCGTAGTGCGGTGACGGGAGCCTGCCGACATCGGGCAGGGGAATCTGGCGGAGAGGAGGTGAATCGATGGAGTCTCAGCTCGCCGTGTGGGAGACCCCGGAGTTCGAGGAAATCGAGTGTGCTCCCGAGGTGACGATGTACGTGGCTCGGTTGGAGGACTAGCGGGCCGTGGGGAGGCGCCGGACACGGGTCCGGCGCCGTTCCTGCTGTCCGGGACCGCGGCCCCCCGGGCCGGTGAGGGACGGAGTATCAGGGTGTGGCTGCGGGTGCTGGGATCGGCGGCGGGGGGTGGGTTTCCGCAGTGGAACTGCGGTTGCCCGGGTTGTCGTGCGGTCCGTGACGGCTCCCGGCCGTGTCGTGCCCGCACCCAGTCGTCGGTCGCGGTGAGCGCCGATCACCGGCGGTGGTTCCTGCTCAATGCATCGCCCGACATCCGCACCCAGGTCGAGGCCTTCCCCGCCATGCATCCGCGGGCCGACCGGGCGACGCCGATGGCGGCGGTGCTGCTCACCGACGCCGAGTTGGACCACACGCTCGGGCTGCTGTTGCTGCGCGAGGGACGGGCCCTCGAGCTCCACGCCACCCCTGCCGTGCACGACACGTTGCGTGAGGGAACGTCGTTGCTCCGGACACTGGAGCGCTACTGCCCGGTCACGTGGCGACCGGTCGTTCCGGGAACCGATGCCGTCCTGGGAGACGGGTTGTCGTACCGGGCCTTCGACGTTCCCACCACGAAGCGGGCCCGGTTCGGGCCGGAGGGCGGGCCGGGCCGGGTGGTGGGTTACCGGCTGACCGATGGGCGCAGCGGCCGGGTGGCGGTGTATCTGCCGGGGGTGCAGGAGCTGAGTGCGGCGGTGTGCGCGCAGTTGGAGGGGTGTGCGTGCCTGCTGGTGGACGGGACTTGCTGGCGCGATGAGGAGTTGATCGAGCTCGGGTTGGCCGGGAAGACGGCCCGGGAGATGGGGCATGTGCCGATCGACGGTCCGGGCGGAAGCCTGGAGCGGTTGGCGCCGCTGGCGATCGAGCGCACGGTGTATGTGCACATCAACAACACCAATCCGATCCTCCTGGAGGACTCCGCGCAGCGGCGCCTGGTCGAGGAACGCGGGATGGAAGTGGCCATGGACGGGCTGGAGATTCGGGTCTAGGGCTTGTGATGACGTCAACGCAGACAATCACGCAGACAATCGCGCAGACGACCACGACCGAGGGTTTTGTGGAGGCGTTGCGCGCGCAGTCGCGGCGCTATCATGATCAACATCCGTTTCATGTGCGGATGAACGCCGGGGAGTTGAGCCGGCGGCAGCTGCAGGGGTGGGTGGCCAATCGCTTCTATTATCAGGAGAACATTCCGCGCAAGGATGCGGCGATCCTGGCCAACTGTCCGGATCTGGAGGTCCGGCGGCGATGGATTCGCAGGATCGTCGATCACGACGGCACGGCGGGCGAGGAGGGCGGCATCGGGGCCTGGCTGCACCTGGGTGAGGCCGTGGGGCTGACCCGCGAGGAGATCGCGGACGGGCGGCATCTGGTCCCCGGTGTCCGGTTCGCCGTCGACGCCTACGTCACCTTCGCCCGCACCAAGCCGTGGGTCGAGGCGGTGGCCTCGTCGTTGACCGAGTTGTTCGCCCCGGACCTGATGGCCGAGCGGCTCGCCGCGTTCGAGCGCTGCTATCGGTGGATCGACCGGGACGGGCTGGCGTATTTCCGGGCCCGGCTGCAGCAGGCCCCGCGGGATTCCGCGCACGCCCTGGAGGTGGTGTGCGCGCACTGCCGCACGGCCGAGGCGCAGACCCGCGCGGTGGCCGCGCTGGCGTTCAAATGCGATGTGCTGTGGGCGATGATGGACGCCATCGACCAGGCCTACCCGGACTAGGGCCAGCGCGGTGAACAGCGCGGTGGCCTCGTCAGTGCCGTTGTCGGGGCGCCCCCGGTTGGCGCGCCACGTGCGGCTGGTCTTCGATGGGGCGCGGGGCCGGCACATGCTGCTGGGCCCGGAGTCGGTGGTGGTGCTGAACCGGACCGGGGCGGACATCCTCGGGTTGTGCGACGGGCACCGGACGGTGGCCGAGATCGTGGCCGAGTTGCGTGGGCGCTATCAGCGGGTGGCCGCCGACGAGGTGTGCGGGTTCCTGGCCGGGCTGCTGGCCCGGCGGCGTGTGGAGATCAGCGATGGATAGGCCCTTCGGGTTGCTGGCCGAGTTGACCTACAGCTGTCCACTGGCGTGCGCGTACTGCTCCAACCCGGTGGATCTGGCCGGCTACCGCGAGGAGCTGAGCACGAGCGAGTGGCGGCGGGTACTGGCGCAGGCGCAGCAGTTGGGGGTGTGGCAGCTGCACCTGTCCGGCGGGGAGCCGTTGCTGCGCCGGGACCTGGTCGAGCTGGTGGCCTGCGCGCACGGCCTGGGCCTGTACACCAACCTGATCACCAGCGCGGTGGGGCTGTCCCGGGCCCGGGCCGAGGCGTTGCGGGCGGCCGGACTCGATCACGTCCAGATCAGCATCCAGGCCGACGAGGCCGCGGTCTCCGACCGGATCGCCGGCACCCCCTCCTTCGACCGCAAGCTCGCCGCGGCCCGGGTGGTCACCGAGCTGGGCTGGCCGCTGACGGTGAACGTGGTGCTGCACCGGGGCAACATCGACCGGCTCGGCGCGATCATCGGGCTGGCCGAGCGGCTGGGCGCCGACCGGCTGGAGCTGGCCAACACCCAGTACTACGGCTGGGGCTGGCGCAACCGCGACGCGCTGCTGCCCGGCCGCGCCCAGCTCGACCGCGCCGAGGCGGTGGTGCGCGCCGCCCGCACCCGCCTGGCCGGGCGGATGGAGCTGCTCTACATCCTGCCCGACTACTACGGCCGCTATCCCAAACCCTGCATGGGCGGCTGGGGCCGGCGCCAGCTCACCGTGGCCCCCAACGGCGACGTGCTGCCCTGCCCTGCCGCGCACACCCTGCCACTGCCCCGCGCCAGCGTGCGCGAGGACCCCCTGGCCCGGATCTGGACCGACTCCCCGCTGTTCCGGCGCTTCCGCGGCACCGACTGGATGCCCGAACCCTGCCACAGCTGCGACCGCCGCGAGATCGACTACGGCGGCTGCCGCTGCCAGGCCTTCCAACTCACCGGCGACCCCGCCCGCACCGACCCGGTCTGCCACCTCTCACCCGACCACCACCTGGTGACCGCGACCGTCCAGGCAGCCAACGACGCCACCAGACCACCAGAACAACAACTCATCCCCCGGCCACACCGGGGTCGCTCAGTGTGAGGCTTCCAGCGCCAGCACGACGGCCATGATGATGAGCGCCATGCCGCTCAGGAGATCGGAGCGGATACGAATGAGGCGAGCAGCGGCTCGCCCGAGGTACAGCCCGGCGAACGACATCACGGTCGTGATGGCAGCGAAGGTCACGGCCGAGAGCACGGGCGAGAACCCGAGCAACCCCAAACTCGTACCGGCGAGCAGATTGTCCAGGCTCAGTGATAGAGGGATGCCGAAGAGTACCCACGGATGGTCGATTTCTTCCGGGGCTGTGCTCCGTAAGGAGCTGACAAGAAGGTACAAACCGTAGAGGCCCAACACGGCCGGCCCCACATAGTCTGCGATCGGGCCGATCGCCTGGCCGAAGTAGCGGCCGAGCAGAACGCCCACCAGGGGCGCCACGCCGTCCCAGAGTCCGAACGTCACGGCGACTTGTACGGCACGGCGACGGCTGAACGGAAGCGTCCCGAGTGCGATCGACGTTCGGAAGTTGTCCAAACTGAGGGTAAATCCGAGGATAAGAAGTTCGACGATCATGTGACCGCCAATTGCTGCACCCGAGTTCCGCTCGCTCGATAGCAGTCTACTTCTCGCATCATCCCCACTGTAGTCCGAGGTCACGTGGCTCTTCAAGCTTCTTCGGGCCGGCTGCGGCGGGCTTGCCCGCGTGCCGTGGAGACGTAGCCGGAGAGGGGGTGATGCGCGCTTCCCGGATTCCAGCCGGCGAATCCGGAAGAGCCATCCACAATGGATTATCTGCTATTTGTGAGAAACGCTTGCGGTGCAGTAATGGTTCATGGGATAAGCTGGCCGGATGATGCTCGAGGCGTCTTCACTCTTTGCTGGTATCGCCCCGGGAATACGTGCTCACGAGGGGTGCTGCCGGATGAACAAGTGTTGAGCCGGGCATGCGCAGGAAGGGGCCTCATCGACTGTCCCGGGAGTCGGGCTCAGCCGCGAGAACGTGAGCGTGAAATCCGTGAGTGGCGGGTGGGGATCGCGATTCCGGAAAGGAGCTGTCGTTGCCGGTAGCGGGCCCGTTCCGTGCGTCCGCATCGATTGCGTCGCGCCCCGCCGCCTGCCGCCTGCCACTGCTGAGCGCGTGTGTCGTCGACCCTGCATCGGTCCCTGGTGTGCCATCTGCGGGCGCTGCCCGGGCGTGCAGGCTGGTGCCGGTGCATTCCGGAGGGGGCCGCCGGGCAGGCCGAGGTGTCGGCGGGCGGTTGGTCGGGAGCGGAGCCGACGAGACGACCCGATCGGGTGATTCCCGGCGAGGCGGACAGGGGTGCATGTGTCGAACAGGCTGGGACAAGTCTCCGCACCGGTGGGCGAAAGAACTGGTCATCGCGGTAATTCCATGGATTTCGACGTAGATCAGGTCAATCAGGACATGTCAAGTTCGACGCTTCCGGTCAAGATTGCGACGTAACCGTCATACGACCGATCCGTTGTGCAGGGGACACAGTCTCCCGGCAGGCCCGCTCCCCCTCTGCAGTCCGCCGGCAAGTCGAAGAGGACAAGATGCCTGCTCACCGCGCGCCCACCATGGGACGTCAGAACGTCAGTCGGCGGCGCTTCCTCGGTTATCTCGTTGCCGCTCCCACCCTCGTCGTGGCCGCTGAGCTCACCCGGCAGTCGATCTGGGGTGCTCCGGAGGCATCCGCCGCGTCGATCCCGTCGGGGCCCCAGACGCCGGAGCTCTACGACCTGCTCGACACGCTGCGTGACGCGGCGCGTCCGACGGCGAACCTGATCAGGATCGAGGTGGACCGCGACGGCACCGTCTCCTTCGCGCTGCCCCGTTCGGAGAACGGGCAGGGGATCATCACCTCGACTCAGATGATCATCGCCGAGGAAATGGGCCTCGAGATCGACCAGGTGAAGGTCACCCTGGCCGACGCCCGTCCCGAGCTGATGTTCAACCAGCTCACGGGCGGATCGAGCACCACGTTCACCACCTACACGCCGATCCGGGTCGCGGCCGCGCTCGCCCAGAACCAGCTGCTGAAGGCGGCGGCCGCGGAGCTGGGGCAGGACGTCGCCGTGCTGACCAGCCGCGGTGGGGTGATCACGGGCGCGAGCGGCAGGTCGCTGCCGTTCAGCGCGCTGGCCGAGAAGGCGGCCAACCAGGTGACCGAGCAGGTCGAGGTCACGCTGAAGCCCAAGGAAGACTTCCGGATCATCGGGAAGCCGCAGAACAAGACCGACGCCCGCGCCATCGTCACGGGCCGGAAGAAGTTCGCCACCGACCTGCAGATCCCGGACGCGCTCCCGACCGTGATCTGCCGGGCGCCCGACCTCAACGGCTACCCCGAGGATGTCGAGAACATCGACGAGGTCCGGTCGATGCCGGGCGTCACCGACGTCGAGATGGTCGGCACCGGGGTGGCGGTGCGGGCCGCAACGTTCGGGCAGGCCATCGACGGGGTCAATGCGCTCAAGGTGCGGTGGGCGGCGGGCACGGTCGCGGGCGAGGACGACGAGTCGGTACTCGCGAAGGTCAAGAAGGCCGAGCTGCCGCTGGCGGTGCCGGCGGCGGGCGGTGAGACCCTCGAGGGCTCGTTCACGTTCTACTTCCGGAGCAACAGCTCGCTGGAGACCAACTGCGCCATCGCCGACGTCCGCTCGGACCGGGCCGAGATCTGGGGCCCGATGAAGAACCCGATCGCAGCCCAGGGTGAGATCGCGAAGAAGGTCGGGCTGCCGGTGAACGCGGTCACCGTGCACGTGACCGAGGGCGGTGGCTCGTTCGGGCGGAAGCTGTTCTTCGATGCCGCGCTCGAGGCGGCGGAGGTGTCGAAGAAGATGGGCAAGCCCGTCAAGCTGATGTGGACCCGCTCCGACGACTCACGGCAGGGTCGCGTCCACCCGCTGGCCACCTCGCGGATCCGCGCGTCGGTCACCGGTGACTCGGTGCTCAGCTTCGAGCTGCGTCACACCAGCGTCGCCACCGAGGTCAACCCCGGCCTCGGGGAGCCGATCACGGCCGCGGCGTTCAAGGCGCCGGTGATCGGCAACCTCAGCCTCTCGGAGAGCATCTTCGAGCTGACCCAGGTGACGCCGTACAACTTCGGTGCGTCGACGCGGCTGCTCAACGAGGTGGACATGCGGTTCAACACCTCGAGCATGCGCAACATCTACTCGCCGGACGTGGCGACCGCGCGCGAGCTGATGGTCGACCGGATCGCGGCGAAGATGGGCAAGGACCCGTACGAGTTCCGCATGGAGTTCCTGAAGAACGACCGCATGCGTGCCGTGCTGGAGAAGGTCGCCGACGAGGGCGACTGGGGCAGATCGATGAAGAAGGGCACGGCCCAGGGGCTCGGCGTGCACGTCGAGTACAAGGGCGTGGCCGCGTGTCTGGTCGAGATCGACTGCCGGCCGGAGACGGTGAACCGGCGGATCCGCGAGGCCGTCACCGGGCCGCGGGTGACCAAGGTGACCTACGCCGTCGACGTCGGCCTGGTGATCAACCCGCGCGGCGTCGAGGCCCAGATGATGGGTGGGATCAACGACGCGCTGGCGATGACCCTGACCTCGAGCCTGCACCTGGTCGACGGGCACTTCGTCGAGGCCAGCTGGGACAACTACTTCTACACGCGGCAGTGGAACACCCCGCCGGAGATGAACATCATCGTCATGGACTCGACGGCTGACGAGCCCGGTGGCGTCGGCGAGTTCGGTGTGGCGGCCACCTGCGGCGCGATCGCCTGCGCCTACGCGCGGGCCACCGGGAAGGTGCCGGAGTACTTCCCGATCAACCACAAGGACCCGTTCCCGTTCACTCCCAAGCCGACCGTCCCGCCCATCCCGGCGTCGCCCACCGACGGCCTGCAGTACACCTACTGAGGAGCGCGTCATGCCCCAGCAAACGTTCAAGATCAACGGCAAGTCCGTCACCGTGGACGCCGAGGACGACGTCCGCCTCCTCTGGGTGATCCGGGACCTGCTCGGCGTCACCGGCCCGAAGTACGGCTGCGGGATCAACGTCTGCAAGGCCTGTACGTGCCACATCAACGGCAAGGCCTTCAACCCGTGCTCGGTGCGGGTCGCCGACATCTCCGACGACGACGAGATCACCACGATCGAGGGCCTGGCCGACACCGTCGGCGCTGACCTGCACCCCATGCAGCAGGCCTGGATCGACCGTGACGTGCCGCAGTGCGGGTACTGCCAGCCGGGGCAGATCATGTCCGCCGTCGCCAAGGTCAAGCAGTGCCAGGCCGAAGGCCGCGACGTGGACGACGCCGCGATCGAGGAGATCCGCAACATCTGCCGGTGCGGCACATACAACCGCATCCGCGAGGCGATCAAGGCCGGCGCCGAGAACATGTGACCGCCGGGTCCGGCAGTTCTCGTCGCGGACCCGATACTCCGAACGACTCCAAGGATGTACTGATGAACGCACGCATGCGTCGCTCGCTGTTCGCGGGTGCCGTCGGGGCCGTGGTTCTGCCGCTCGTCGGCGCCGGAGCCGCCCACGCGGCCGAGGACACGCAGAGCCCGTTGCAAGGGGTGGACGCCGGGCAGGCCACGCTGGAGACAGCGGTCCAGTCGCTCACCGACGCTCTCAACGGGGACGACCGCCCCGACGGGGCCAACGGTCTGGAGAGCGAATTCCTCCAGTTCGACCCCCGCTACGTCGAAGGCCCGGTCGGTGGTCTTGTCAAGAACGGGCCCTTCGAATGACCCCGACGGGATCGGCCGGTAGCCGCACCCGTCGATGATCTCCCGTTAGGAGGCGCCCAGGCTCCACGCCTCGGGCGCTGGAATTACTCGAGCGGCGGGGCCGGTAGCGATGGTCGCTCTGCATCGCACGCTTCGGCCGTCATCGCCGAGTCCCGCTGCGAGAGGACGTCCGGCGCGTGCCGGGACGTGACGCAGCCGAGGCGACCGCGAGTACCGCCCTCGAGTCAGCTCCCGGACACCCGCGTCGAGTCGAGGATCTACTGCCGTTCGGAGCCGGACATCGGCGGCGGGTCCGCCGGGGCGTCCGACCGGTCGGAGAACGGGTACAACACCGAGAGCGACGATCCACTCGTCGGTACGACCATCACGTCGACCAGCGAGTCGACGTGCCGGTTCGGGCCGGGTCTGCCGCCCGGTCGTCGCGGGCCAGCTCGCGGCAGGCCGCGCGGTAGGCGCCGGCGGCCGCGGCGTCGCCCTCGCACAGCCTGATCCAGCCGGCGAGCGCGGTCGCGCGGAGGTCCACGTCGGCCGTCCCGTCGCGCTCCAGCATGTGGACCAGCCAGGTTCGGCCCTCGCCTGGCGATCCGGCGTGGAACCAGAATCGGCATGAGGGCCAGGTCGACGGCGGTCCGCCGTCCGGCGTCGCCGTCCGGCGTCCCGGGGCGGTGGCCCATGGCCGCGTGCATGTTCGGCCGATCGGAAGGTCGGAGTGGCCGAGCGCGGCTGGACGCTGATGGCGTGGGGCCTTCGAGGGGGACCGGGGCTGAGGGGGCCCGCGATTGCCGCCGGAAGTGCAACCACGCCCCGCCTGTTCCAGCCTGCGAGCCCGCTGGCGCAGTGCCCGAGGGGCTGTAGCGAGCGTCAGTGCGTCGCCCCAGCCACCCACCCCGCTCGCTACTTGCCAGCGGTGATCACCTGCTAGCGGTGATCGCGCGTGCCCCGGTGAGGTACTTGCCTGACCGGGGCGAGTGGAGTTTCGGATCACGACGGGCAGGACCTGTTGGCGAGCTGAGATGTTGTTGTGCATGGTCGAGCGTCGGGGGGACAGCTCTGAGGTGATCGCCAGCCGCTACATCCTGGATGAGCTGGTCGGATCCGGATCGTCGGCATGCGTGTACCGGGCCTGGGATGAGCCCAGGGCGAGACCGGTGGCGGTGAAGCTCTTTCATCCAGGTGTCGATGCGTGCACGTTGAACCGGCAGCGTCGGGAGCTACGGGTCTTGGGGCGTCTGCACCACCCCGGTCTGGTGCGGCTGTACAGCGGCGGCGTCGAGAAGGGTCGGTTGTATGTGGTGACGGAGTTCGTGGAGGGGCCCACCCTGGGACAGCGGCTGCTGGATGGCCCGCTGCCCGGTGAGGTGGCATGCCGGTTCGGGGCGCGGTTGGCCGCAGGCCTCGATCATGTCCACGCACAGGGTGTTGTCCACCGCGACGTCAAACCCGGCAACGTATTGCTGGGTCGCGGCGGGGTGGTGAAACTGACGGATTTCGGTATCGCGAAGGTCATGGGCTTCACCCCGCTGACCGAGCCAGGTGGGGTTGTCGGCACTGCCCCGTATCTGGCTCCTGAGCAGGTGCGTGGGGACGAGGTCGGGCCGCCGGCCGATGTGTACGCGCTCGGGTTGCTTCTGCTCGAGGCGGTGACCGGGGTTCGGGAGTACCCGGGGGGCGGCGTCGAGTCAGCTGTCGCCCGGCTGTATCGCCCGCCCCGGATCCCACCCGGGTTGTCGGATTGCCTCACCGAGAGCGTCGCCGCCGCGACAGCTGCTGATCCGGAGGACCGCCCCCTGGCCGCCGACCTCGCGGGAATGCTGTCGGGATCGGGTGGCTGACCGGAGGAGCCGCTCGCCGAACGTACTGCTGACGGGGCCAGCTCGGGTCGGCTCGCCGCGTGGAGCTCACCACCCGCCGGTTGGCATCACGTTGCGGTTACGGCTCCGGCGGTGGTGGAATCGCTGCCGAGGATTTCGTCCGTAGGTCACCACGAGGTGGCCGGGGTCCCAGCCCGGAGTGTTCAGCCCGCAGCGCTCCTACCCCGGCCGCTGGCCGTCGGCTCTCAGTTGTGTCCGAGTCACGGCCAGGAGGCCCCATGAGCAGCGAGCAGGCGTGGCAGCGGGACAAGGCGGACTTCGTTCAGCCGGCCGGCAGCCGCGCAGCGGGCGCACTCGACACCGAGTTCACGCGCCGCCGAGGTGACCTCGGCCCTCTCGCGGCCCAGTTCGCCACGCTGGCCGCGCAGCTGTTCTCCGCCGGGACGGCTGCCGACGTGCTCGACACGATCATCCACGCGGCCGCGGCGTTGGTGCCCGAGGCCGATTTCGTCAGCATCACCATGCGCAAGAACCACACCGAGTTCGACACCCCGGCCACCACGGATGATCTTGCCTTGCGGCTCGACCAGGCGCAGTACGAGCTCCAGGAGGGACCCTGCATCGACGCGACGCGCCGGGGCGGCACGGGGATCAGCGCTGATCCCGACCTCGGCGCCTCGGATCAGTGGTCGAAGTTCGGGCCGGCCGCGGCCGAACTCGGTGTGCGCAGCGTGCTCAGCTTCGGTCTGATGCCCACAGCGCCGACCCCTCGACTCGGTGCTCTCAACTTCTACGCGCGGGCGCCTCGGGCCCTCCTCGGCGCCGACCGCGATACGGGTCTGCTGCTCGCCGCGCACGCCGGGGCCGCTCTCGCCGCGGCCCGGTCCGTGGAGGCAGCGGACCTGCGTGTGGCGCAGCTGGAACAGGCGCTGCTCAGCCGTGACGTCATCGGCCAGGCCAAGGGCATGCTGATGGCGCAGCGCGGCATCAGCGCCGCCCAGGCGTTCGACGTCCTTCGCACCGCCTCCCAATATCTGAACGTCAAGCTGGCCAAGATCGCCGAGGCCATCGCCACCCGCAAGGTCGAGCTCTGACCCGGCGGGAACGCCCGGCCCGATCGCTCGATCAAGCAGGGCGGGGCATCCCCCGCCGCACCACTTCGAGACTCGGCTTGACGCGCTGGAAGAGGCTGCATGACGGGGACGTCAGGTCAGGGCGTCGGACGTCGAGCCGCTCTGCCGCGACAAGCTCGGCCTCGATCAGTTCCTCGTAGGCCCGGGCGTGTCCGTTGTCAGGGGCCAAGCTCATCCTTCGCTGAGGGCTGCCCGTCCGGGTCCGCCTGTCCCTGCAGCGGTCGTCATTGCTGGAGTCCCGTGGCGGCGGCGATACACGCGAAGGTCACCGGAAAGCTGATCAGGACCATGAATGCGCCGATCAGTAGATTCAAGTCGTTGAGGATCAGGCCAGGGACCAGCAGGGCCAGCGAGACCCCAACGAACGCTCCGGCGATCCCCCGCAGCATCTGGTTCCGGTGCTCCTCGGCCGACGTGCTGAGCAGGCTGGCCAGCGCGGGGTCCTCCGCGGTCAGGGCCTCCGCGATGGCGCGCAGCGTGCGCCGCTCCTGTCTGCTCAGCGTCACGGGAATTCACCGGTCTCGCTCGGCGGCTCGCACGCGCGGCTGCGCCTGAGCGAGGAGAAGCGGCGGGCAGGCCGGGGACCTGATCGCCGACGCCTGCTCACAGAAGGTTCTGCCGGACCGCCGGCGCATTGTTCCGGAACTGCTCACGACGCTCACCGAAGCCGTGCGAAGGAGGGGAGAACACCTCCGGTTGTCCCCCCTCCTGGCTTCTTCCACCTCGTCGGATCGTCAGGCGCGGGCCATCGGTACGCCCTGGCCGGGATCGATCTGGTGTGGTCCGCCCGGTCCCGGGCGGACGTCGAAGTCGAAGATCGCGGTCGGGATGTACACCGTCGAACAGGAGTTCGGGATGTCCACCACGCCGGACAGCCGGCCCTCGATCGGCGCCGCACCCAGGATCATGTAGGCCTGGC
>NZ_JAAXLA010000123.1 GCF_012911935.1 Pseudonocardia acidicola
GGCGGGGGCGGCGGGCGGCGCAGGTGTAGGCACGGCGGAGTTCGCTGACGCCTCCGGACTCGTCGCGGTTGAGCCGGCCGGGAAGCGTCGGCAGGACGACGGCCCCGGCGGCGGAGAGCCGTGCCGCGCGTTCCGTGGTGTAGGCGTGGTCCTGCGGCCGCTGCGCATCGCGTTCGGCCGCCGAGCAGAACCCCCGCTGGATCGCGTCGGCCATGAGCTCGGTGATCTCCCGGCCGTCGCGCAGCCTGCGTGCGGCGTCGATGCAGGCCCGGGGGAGCGGGGCCAAGGGGGATCCCGTCGCGCACGACCGGTGCCGGTAGCCGCCGGGAGTGCGGAACGAGCAGGCGCAGGTCTGATGCCGGGAAGGGCCCGCCACGGCAGCGGCGGTACACGGTCTCGACCGGCACACCGAGGCGCACGAGCTCGCCGGCCCGGATGACGCCGTGCCACGCCGCCGCACGCAGCGCGGTGAGATCGGCCGCCCGTGCACCCGTGGCATGACGGCATCCTGATCCCCACGCCCCCGCCGGGGCCCGTTTCCGGGAATTCGATTCGATCAGGTTCTGGGGTGGGGTCAGGTGACGGAGTCGGTCTCGGTGGTGAGGCGTGAGATCGAGGCGAGCGGGATCGACACCCAGGACGGGCGGCTGCGGGTCTCGTACAGCACCTCGTAGACCGCCTTGTCCAGCTCGAACGCCCGCAGCACCGTGCCCTGCGCACGCGGGTCGGCGCCGGCCCGCGCGGCGTAGCCGTCGCAGAAGGCCGAGCGGTTGCGGGCCGCCCACTCGTTGGCCCGCCACATCAGCTGGGAGTCCTGGTCGGCGTCGAAGAGCTCGCCGGCTTCCCAGCTGGACACCTGATGGAACGCGGCGTAGTCGAACGACCGCAGCATCCCCGCGACGTCGCGCAGCGCCGAGTCGGGGCGGACCCGCTCGGCCAGCGGCTTGGCCGGCTCGCCCTCGAAGTCGATGAGCAGCCAGCCCCAGGGTATGCGCAGGGTCTGGCCCAGGTGCAGGTCGCCGTGGATGCGCTGGGCCCGGATCGGCGCGTCCGACGCCCCGAGCGCTTCGTAGGTGGCTCGGATCCGCTCGGTGTGCACGGCGAGCCGGGGAACCTCCACCGCGGTGGCCGCGAGCCGCGCCATCATCCCCTCGGCCACCTCGGCCGGATCCACCTGTGTCGTGCCCAGCGCGCGGGCGAGCTCGTCGTGCACGATCGCCACGGTCTCGCCCAGCCGGTAGGCCTCGCCCGCGAAGTCGCCGCCGACCTCGTCGGCGCGCAGGTCCGCCTCGGCGAGCAGGTCGCGGACGCTGGCCAGGGCCATCGCCCAGCCGTCGGCGGAGTTCGCGGCGAAGTCCTGCAGCATGCCCAGGGTGGCCGGCTGGCCGTCGAGGGTGCCCTCGACCGCGCCCTGCAGCGCGGCGACCTGCTCGCTGCCGACCGAGCGCAGCGCCCGGTGCAGCTCCAGGTCCGGGTTGCTCCCCGGGGCCAACCGGCGGAACAGCTTGAAGATCGACTTCTCGCCGTAGGCGACCGAGGTGTTCGACTGCTCCACCCCGATCACCCGCCCCCCGACGCCTTCCGGGATCTCGGCCCCCGGTTCGGGCACGAACCGGATGTCGCCGACGGTGAGCCCGGTGCGGATGGCGTCGAGCAGCCAGTCGGTGACCTCGTGGTCCCACAGCCCGTCATAGGCGATGTGCTTGTCGACCCGGCCGATCGTCACGTGTTCGAGTTCGGTGCGGACCTGGGGGCGGCGGGCCACCAGGAGCTGGTAGTGCTGCACCGGCCCGCCGTCGGTGAACTCGACGGCGAGCACGGTGTGGTCGAGCAGCAGGTCGTCCCCGCCGTCCCCGGTGATGAGCGGTGAGCTCGCGGCCACCGCGACCGAGCGCACCTGCCGACCTTTGGCGGCAAACCACCGTTGCCGGGCCAACCAGTCGGGCAGCAGGTCGGCGAGCTCCGAGGACGGCAGAGCCAGACTCACGTGGTCTCCTCCGGAGGGGTGATCGAGAACCAGTAGAACCCGTGTCCGGGCAGGGTGAGCAGGTAGGGCAGCTCGCCGATCTTCGGGAACGGCACGCCGCCGGTGAGCTCGCGTGGAGAACTACCCTGCCAGGCCGAGAGGTCGAGCTCCACCGGCTGCGGGAACCGGGACATGTTGTTCACGCACAGCACGGTGTCGTCGCCATAGGACCGGACGTAGGCGAGCACGGACGGGTTCGAGCCGCCCAGCTCGTGGTACTCGCCCATCCCGAAGGACGGGTGCCGCTTGCGGATCTCGATCATGTGCCGGTTCCAGTGCAGCAGCGACGTCGTGGAGTTCAGCTGCGCCTCGACGTTGACGGCCTGGTAGCCGTACAGCGGGTCCATGATCACCGGCAGGTAGAGCCGGCCCGGGTCGCAGGCGGAGAACCCGGCGTTGCGGTCCGGGGTCCACTGCATCGGGCTGCGCACCGCGTCCCGGTCGCCCTGCCAGATGTTGTCGCCCATGCCGATCTCGTCGCCGTAGTACAGCACCGGCGAGCCGGGCAGCGACAGCAGCAGCGCGGTGAACAGTTCGAGCTGGTTGCGGTCGTTGTCCAGCAGCGGGGCCAGCCGGCGGCGGATGCCGATGTTGGCCTTCATCCGCGGGTCCTTGGCGTACTCCGCGTACATGTAGTCGCGCTCTTCGTCGGTGACCATCTCGAGGGTCAGCTCGTCGTGATTGCGCAGGAAGATGCCCCACTGGGCGCCCGACGGGATGGCCGGGGTCTGGGCCAGGATCTCCGAGATCGGGAAGCGGTTCTCCCGGCGGACGGCCATGAAGATCCGCGGCATCAGCGGGAAGTGGAACGCCATCTGGCACTCGTCGCCGCCGACCTCGGGGTCGCCGAAGTACTCGACGACGTCACTCGGCCACTGGTTGGCCTCGGCGAGCATGACCCGGCCCGGGTACTCGTCGTCCATCACCTTGCGGCACCGCTTGAGGAACGCGTGCGACTCGGCGAGGTTCTCGCAGTTCGTGCCTTCGCGCTCGAACAGGTACGGCACGGCGTCGAGCCGGAATCCGTCGATGCCGAGGTCCAGCCAGAACCGCAGGACCTCGATCATCTCGTCCTGCACGGCCGGGTTGTCGTAGTTCAGGTCGGGCTGGTGGGAGAAGAACCGGTGCCAGTAGAACTTCCCGCGGACCGGATCGTAGGTCCAGTTCGACGACTCGGTGTCGACGAAGATGATCCGTGCGTCGGGGTAGCCGGAGTCGTCGTCGGCCCAGACGTAGTAGTCGCCGTACGGGCCCTCGGGGTTGCGCCGCGACTCCTCGAACCAGGGGTGCTGGTCGGAGGTGTGGTTCATGACCAGGTCGGTGATGACCCGGATACCGCGCTTGTGCGCTTCGTCGAGGAAGTAGACGAAGTCCTCGACGGTGCCGAACTCCGGCAGCACCGCGCGGAAGTCGCGGATGTCGTAGCCGCCGTCGCGCAGCGGGGAGTCGTAGAACGGCGGCAGCCAGAGGCAGTCGACACCCAGCCACTGCAGGTAGTCGAGCTTCTCGGTGAGGCCGCGCAGGTCGCCCATTCCGTCGCGGTTGGAGTCGGAGAAGGCGCGGACCAGCACCTCGTAGAAGACCGCGCGTTTGTACCAGTCGTGATCGACGTCCAGGGTTCGTGCGTGCGAGTACTCCTCGGAGGAGTGCACGGCCAGCACGTTGCCGGTGGTGTCCTGGTCAGCGGGGTCCGTGGCCGGGTCCGTGGCTGTGCCGGCCTGGGTGTCGATCGACATGGAGGTATCGCGTCCTACCGAGCGGAGATGAATGGCGGAGAGGGCATCGGCCAGTCGTACCGCGACCGGCGCCCCCGGTCAAAACGTGAACGAGGTCGTGTCAAGGGTATCCGTGGAGCAGCCGGCCGGTGCGACCGTGCCACCCGCGACGGGCCGGCCGATTCCGGCCGGCCCCAGGCCCGGGCCGCCGTCGCACGAGGCCACCGATGAGCCCAACACCGGCCGGCCGGCGATTGTTCCGCCGCCGGCCACCGGCCGGGGACC
This sequence comes from Pseudonocardia acidicola, assembly GCF_012911935.1. GTDB lineage: Bacteria > Actinomycetota > Actinomycetes > Mycobacteriales > Pseudonocardiaceae > Pseudonocardia > Pseudonocardia acidicola. The sequence continues at coordinate 4,027 of NZ_JAAXLA010000123.1, forward strand.
GGGGTGCTAGGCGGGGCTGGGCAGCTGCGGGCGGGGGACCCGGACGATGTGCGCGACGGCGTTCCAGGGCTCGAGGCGGACGTAGTTCCGCTCACCCCAGCGGAACGTCTCCCCGCTGACCTCGTCGTAGACCTCGACCGACTCGTTCGGCTCCAGCCCGAGCGCGGGCATGTCGAGGGTGAGCGTGCCCTCCACCGCGTCGTAGGAGTTCAGCGTGACCACCACCAGCACGGTGTCGCCGGTGGCCGGGTCGGTCCGGGAGTACGCCATCAACTGGTCGTGGTCGACGTGGTGGAAATGGATGTCGCGCAATTGCTGCAGTGCCGGGTGGGCACGCCGGATCTCGTTGAGCCGGGTGATCCACGGTTCCAGCGACTCGCCCCGATTGAGGGCGGCGTGGAAGTCGCGCGGACGCAGTTCGTACTTCTCGGAGTCCTTGTACTCCTCGCTTCCCGGCTTCACCGGCGCGCTCTCGTACAGCTCGAATCCGGAGTAGACACCCCAGGTCGGCGACATCGTCGCGGCCAGTGTCGCCCGGATGGCGAACATTCCGGGGCCGCCGGTCTGCAGCGACTCGTGCAGGATGTCCGGGGTGTTGACGAACAGGTTCGGCCGGGCCTCGTCGGCGCGCTGGGCGTGCATCAGCGCGAACTCGGTCAGCTCCTCCTTCGTCGTCCGCCACGTGAAGTACGTGTAGGACTGGGTGAACCCCAGGCGCGCGAGCCCGAACAACCGCGCCGGGCGGGTGAACGCCTCGGCCAGGAACAGCACGTCGGGGTAGCGGGCCTTCACCTGCCAGATCAGCCAGTGCCAGAAGTTCGGCGGCTTGGTGTGCGGGTTGTCGACCCGGAAGATGCGCACACCGTGCTCGACCCAGTGCAGCACCACGCGCAGTACCTCGGCGTAGAGGCCGGCCGGGTCGTTGTCGAAATTGATCGGATAGATGTCCTGGTACTTCTTCGGCGGGTTCTCCGCGTAGGCGATCGTGCCGTCGGGCCGCACGGTGAACCACTCCGGGTGCTCGGCGACCCAGGGGTGGTCCGGCGCGCACTGCAGCGCGAAGTCGAGCGCGACCTCCATGCCGAGGTCCTGTGCGCGGGCCACGAAGGCGTCGAAGTCCTCCAGCGTGCCCAGCTCGGGGTCGACCGCGTCGTGCCCGCCCTCGGCCGAGCCGATCGCCCACGGCGAGCCGACGTCGCCGGGCTCGGCGTGCACGGAGTTGTTGCGGCCCTTGCGGTGCACCGTGCCGACCGGGTGGATCGGCGGCAGGTAGACGACGTCGAAGCCCATCGACGCGACGCGGTCGAGTTCCTTCGCTGCGGTCACGAACGAGCCGTGCACGGCGCGGCCGGTCTCGTCGCGGCCGCCGGTGGAGCGCGGGAAGAACTCGTACCAGGACCCGAAGAGCGCTCGGGGGCGGTCGACGTAGACCTGCTGCGCGCGGCCGCGGGTGATCAGTTCACGCACCGGTCGCTCGGTCATGATCACGTCGACGGCGGGGAACATCGCGGGGGCGACGCGGGCGTGCAGCGGCAGTGCGGGGTCGCGCAGCGCGTTCGCGGCGCCGAACAGCAGGTCGCGGTTGGCACGCTCGGCGGGGCGGCGGCCGACGCGCTGCAGCAGCCGGGCGCCGATCTCGAGGTCATTCGCCAGGTCCTCGGCGCTCTGGCCGGCATCCAGCTTGGCCCCGACGTTGTGCCGCCAGGTGGCCCAAGGGTCGCTCCAGGCGTCGACGCGGAACGTCCACAGGCCAGGCTCGTCGGGGACCACGGTGGCGACGAAGCGGTCGGTGCCGACCCCGTCCGGGACCATCCGGACGTGCTCCGCGGCCCCCCGGCTGCCGAGCCGCTTCCACACCACGTTCGCCGCGACGGCGTCGTGCCCCTCCCGCCAGACGGTGGCGCGGATCGGGACCACCTCGCCGACCACCGCTTTGCTCGGATGGCGACCGTTCGCTACCGCAGGGCTCACATCATCGATTCCGAGCCGACCGGTCATCGGCGCCACCCCCAGATCCGGCACTGCCCACCCGTCGCGTCCGTCACAACGGTACCTACCCGCTTCGTCGCTGCTCGTAACGGGTGCGGCCTTCCGCGCAGCGTTTACAAGCAGTTCATCGACGATCACCGTTCGTTCGCCGAATCCTCGGCGCTCACTGGTTCACCCGGTGCGCCGAACGGAAACGTGACGTCCATTGGTGCCGCTCGAACGGGGGCCGGCGGTGCCGCCATTCGCACCATCGGCCGGAGTACCGGAATCGGGGAGCCGATCGGCGCCGGGGCCGCCGTGCCGCGACGGCGGCACATCCGGTGACCGGGCGAAACGGGGCGGGACTGAAACGATCTCGGCACCGATTCACGTACGCTGCTGCCGCGTGAGAGCCCTGCGCCGCTTCACCGTCCGCGCCCAGCTGCCGGAGCAGCTCGCGCCGCTGCAGACGCTGGCCACCAACCTGCGCTGGAGCTGGCATCCGCCGACCCAGGACCTGTTCGCCCGTCTCGACCCCGACGCCTGGGACCGGGCCGGTCACGACCCGGTGCGGCTGCTCGGGGAGATCCCCAGCGCGCGGCTGGCCGAGCTCGCCGCCGACGCCGAGACCGTGGTGACGGTGCGCGAGCTGGCCGACGACCTGGCCGCCTACCTCAGCGGCCCCCGCTGGTACCAGGACGAGCGGGAGGACGACCCGTCGCTGCCGGCCGCCGTCGCCTACTTCTCCATGGAGTTCGGCGTCAGCGAGGTGCTGCCGAACTACTCCGGCGGGCTCGGCGTGCTCGCCGGTGACCACCTCAAGGCCGCCTCCGACCTCGGCGTCCCGCTGATCGGCGTCGGGCTGCTGTACCGCTCCGGCTACTTCCGGCAGTCGCTGTCGCTGGACGGCTGGCAGCTCGAGCACTACCCGGTGCTCGATCCGCAGGGTCTGCCGCTGCAGCTGCTCGCCGACGCCGACGGCGCCCCGGTGCACGTCGAGGTCAGCATGCCCGCGGGGCGCACGCTCACCGCCCGGGTCTGGCAGGCCGCGGTCGGCCGGGTCCCGCTGCTACTGCTCGACTCCGACATCGAGGCCAACGACGCGGACCTGCGCGGGGTCACCGACCGGCTCTACGGCGGCGACCAGGACCACCGGATCAGGCAGGAGATCCTGGTCGGGATCGGCGGGGTGCGCGCGGTGCGCGCGTTCTGCCGGGTCACCGGGCACCCGGAGCCGGAGGTCTTCCACACCAACGAGGGCCACGCCGGCTACCTCGGCCTGGAGCGCATCCGGGAACTGCAGACCGGCGACGGGCTGAGCTTCGACGAGGCCGTCGCCGCGGTCCGTGCCGGCACGGTGTTCACCACGCACACTCCCGTCCCGGCCGGCATCGACCGGTTCCCGATCGACCTGGTGCGGCACTACTTCTCCGACACCCTGCTGCCCGGGGTGCCCGTCGACCGCGTGCTGGCGCTCGGTGCCGAGGAGAACCCCAGCATGTTCAACATGGCGCACATGGGGCTGCGTCTCGCCCAGCGCGCCAACGGGGTCTCCCGGCTGCACGGCGCGGTGTCGCGCGGCATGTTCGGCAGCCTGTGGAGCGGCTTCGACGCCGCCGAGGTCCCGATCGGTTCGGTCACCAACGGCGTGCACGGCCACACCTGGGAGGCCCGCGAGGTCACCGAGCTGCTCGGCGATCCGGCTCCGGGCGGCGAACCCGCACCCGGCCGGGAACCGGTGCCGGACGCGATGCTGTGGGCGCTGCGCAACACGCTGCGTTCCCGGCTCGTCGACGAGGTGCGCCGGCGGGTCCGCGCGGCGTGGCTGGAGCGCGGGGCGTCGACCCCGGAGCTCGGCTGGACCGACCACGTCTTCGACCCGAACGTGCTCACCGTCGGGTTCGCCCGCCGGGTGCCGACCTACAAGCGGCTCACCCTCATGCTGCGCGACCCCGACCGGCTGCGCGACCTGCTGCTCGACCCGCACCGCCCGGTGCAGCTCATCGTCGCCGGCAAGTCGCACCCGGCCGACGACGGCGGCAAGGCGCTGATCCAGCAGATCGTGCGCTTCGCCGACGACCCGGCCGTGCGGCACCGCATCGTGTTCCTGCCCGACTACGACATGTCGATGGCCCGCTACCTCTACTGGGGTTGCGACGTGTGGCTGAACAACCCGCTGCGCCCGCTCGAGGCGTGCGGCACGTCCGGGATGAAGTCGGCGCTCAACGGCGGGCTCAACCTGTCGATCCGCGACGGCTGGTGGGACGAGCTCTACGACGGTGCCAACGGCTGGGCCATCCCGACCGCCGACGGCATCGAGGACCCGGCCCGCCGCGACGACCTGGAGGCCAACGCGCTCTACGAGCTGCTGGCCACCCAGGTGGCGCCGGCGTTCTACGAGCGCACCGACGGTGTGCCCGAGCGCTGGGTGGAGCTGGTCCGGCACACCCTGGGCACGCTGCGCCCGCAGGTGCAGGCCACCCGGATGGTCCGCGAGTACGTGCAGGACTGGTACGCCCCGGCCTCCCGGGCGGCCGCCGGGATCATCGCCGACGACTTCGCCGCGGCGAAGGAGCTGGCCGGCTACCGGGCCCGGCTCAACGCCGCCTGGCCCCGGGTCACAGTGTCCGGGGTGGACGCTTCCGGGCTGCCCGACACCCCGGTGGTCGGTGCGCCGATGACGGTGCACGCCACGGTCGATCTGGCCGGGCTGGACGCGGACCACGTGTGTGTCGAGGCCGTGGTCGGCCGGGTGGACGAGTCCGACGACCTCGAGGACGCGGTGAGCGTCGCGATGAAGCACGTCGGCGGGACGGACGGCGCGAGCAGGTTCGAGGCCGTCGTGCCGCTGCCGCACGCCGGTCTGGCCGGGTACACGGTGCGGGTGCTGCCCGCGCACCCGCTGCTGGCCTCGCCCGCGGAACTGGGCAAGGTCGTGCTCGCGGGCTGACGCCTGCGGTGCGCGGTGAGTGGCGCGCGCGCACCACTCACCGCGCACGAGCGCAATTCAATCGGGGATCACCAGTTCCTGGCCCGGTTGGATGAGGTCCGGGTTGTCGATCCCGTTGGCCTGGGCGATCTGCGGGTACCGCCCGGCGTCGCCGTAGAACTGCTCGGCGATCCCCGAGAGGGTGTCGCCGGGTACGACGACGTAGGTCCGCGGCGCGGCGGGTGGCGGCGGGGCCGGTGGCGGCGGTGCGGCGGCCGCGGCGGCGGCCTCCTCGGCCGCCTTCTCGGCGGCGAGTTCGTCCTCGGTGAGGAACGTGTTCGGCGACCACACCGGCTTGTGGCCCGGCGCGTAGACGACGATGTTGCGGTCGTCCTGCAGGACCAGGGTCGAGTCCGGGTCGCCGGTGTTCGACGCCCACACGACGCCGTTCGAGTCCGTGTAGAGCACCAGATTGCCGTCGGCCTGCATGTCCGCCCGGACGGCACCGGAGCCCGCGGTGTTCGTGGCCCAGACCGGCCCGCCGGGTCCGGCCAGTTCGAGGTTGCCGTTCGCCAGGGTCAGGGTGTACTTGCCGTTCGGCGAGGTGAGCTGCTGCCCGTCGGTCAGGGACGCACCGCTCGTCAACGTGTCCACGCTGTCTCCGTCTCGGTGAGATCGTTCATGCCGCAGCACCGCGACGACCCGCCGATGGTCAGCGGCCCGGTGGTTGCGACGGGGCTCGGACAGGGCCCGAGGGGTCCATCGCCGCAGACGGTACGGACGCCTGGACAGGCGGGTGCGGAAGTTGTCCGGAAGGCTCTGATGGCGCCCGATGAGGCGGGTCAGCCGCCGCAGCACCCGCCGCCGCAGCACCCGCCGCCACCCGCCGGCGCCGCGGCCCGGGGCGCGCTGCGCGCCCCGGCACCGGCCAGCGCCACCGTGCTGAGCAGCTTGACGGTGTCGGTGTGCCCGGTCGGGCACGGTGCCGGGTCGCCGGAGGCGCTCATCGGGCGGTTGACCTCGAAGGTCGTCGCGCACTCCCGGCAGCGGAATTCATAGCGAGGCACGGCTCGCACGATACCGGCGCCGGGGGCGTGATCGGCAGCGCGCGGCGCGCGGTCAGGCCTGGCGGCGCATCAGCAGCACCGAGTACGGCGGCAGGGTGATCGTGGTGCCGCCCGGCAGCGACCGCATCGACACCGGCACCCCGTCGGCGACCGAGGAGTCGAGCACCGGCCGGAACCGCCCGCCCGGGGGCAGCGTGTAGGCCGCCGCGGCGCCGTCGGCGTGCAGCACCAGCAGCCCGTCGTTGACCAGCAGGCCGACGCTGCGGGCGCCGAAGTCGTGCCAGTCGCCGTTCTCCATCAGCCGCCCCGAGGGGTGCCACCAGGACGCCTCGGTGTCGGCGAAGAACCGGTCGCGGTGCAGGTCCGGGTGCGAGCGGCGCAGCTCGGCGACGCGCGCGGTGAACGCGGTCAGTTCCGCCGCGGTGCCGTCGCCGGGCGACCAGTCCACCCAGGACGTCTCGTCGTCGAGGCAGTAGGCGTTGTTGTTGCCGCCCTGGGTGCGCCAGCGCTCGTCGCCGCCGACGAGCATCGGCGTCCCGGTGGACAGCAGCAGCGTCGCGAGCATCGCCCGGGCCGTCGCCAGCCGCCGGGCCCGGATCACCGGCGACGTCGTCTCGCCCTCGACGCCGAAGTTCTGCGACCGGTTGTCGTCGGTGCCGTCCCGGTTGTCCTCGCCGTTGGCCTCGTTGTGCTTGTGCTCGTAGGAGACCAGGTCGCGCAGGGTGAACCCGTCGTGCGCGGTGACGAAGTTCACCGACGCCCACGGCCGCCGCCCGGACAGCGCGTAGATGTCCGAGCTGCCGGTCACCCGCGACGCGAGCTCGCCGATGCGGCCGTGCCCGCGCCAGAAGTCGCGGACGGCGTCGCGGTAGCGGCCGTTCCACTCCGACCACGCCACGCCGAAGCCGCCGACCCGGTAGCCCTCGCCGGTCGCGTCCCACGGCTCGGCGATCAGCTTGCACGTCGACAGCACCGGGTCGATGGCGATCGCGGTGAGCAGCGAGGCGTGCGGGTCGAACGCGCCCGAGCGCGGCCGGCCGAGCACGCTCGCCAGGTCGATGCGGAACCCGTCGACGCCGAACGCGGTGACCCAGTGCCGCAGCGCGTCGCAGATCAGCCGGATCACGGTGGGGGAGCCGGAGTCGAGGGTGTTGCCGCAGCCGGTGATGTCGGCGTCGTACCCGTTGCCGCCCAGCGAGTAGTAGGCCCGGGCGTCGAGGCCGCGGTAGGACAGCGTGGTGCCGCCGACCCCGCCCTCGCACGTGTGGTTGGGCACCATGTCGAGGATCACCTCGATGCCCGCGGCGTGCAGCGCGTCGACCATCGTCCGGAACTCGGTGAGCTCCGCGCCCGGCACGCTCGCGTACCCGCCGTGCGGGGCCATGAAGCCCAGCGTCGAGTAGCCCCAGTAGTTCGGCTTGCCACGTTCCAGCAGCGAGGGTTCGTCGGCGATCGCGGCCACCGGCAGCAGCTCGACCGCGGTCACCCCGATCCGGCGCAGGTGCTCGATCACGGCCGGGTGCGCGAGCCCCAGATAGGTGCCGCGGTGCTCCGGCGGGACCTCCGGATGCCGCTTCGTGTAGCCGCGCACGTGGAGTTCCTGGATCACCGTCTCCGACCACGGCACGTCGGGGCGGGTCCGCGGCGCCACCGAGAGCGGCGCGGTGACCACCGACAGCGGCACCGAGCCGAGCGAGTCGACGGTGCTGGGCGGCCCGGTCATCGGGTCGTCGCACCAGCCGCGGGCCGCCGCCAGGTCGGTGACCCGTCCGGTGATCTGCTCGGCGTACGGGTCGACGAGGATCTTCGCCGGGTTGGCGCGCACCCCGTCCCACGGCCGGTACGGCCCGTGCACCCGGTAGCCGTAGCGCTGGCCGGGCCGGACGCCCGGGACGGTCCCGTGCCACACCCCGAAGGTCCGCTCGGTCAGCTCGAACCGCCGCTCGGAAAGATCACCGTCGGGACCGTCCACGAGGCACACCTCGACCGCGTCCGCGCTGGTGGAGGCGACCGCGAAGCGGGCCCCGTCGTCGTCGACGTGGGCACCCAACGGGAAGACCGGCACGATCGGCCAGGATAGAGCCCGTGGCCTGGCCCGAATCGCCCTCTGAGTCCATCGTCACCGCCGCCACGAACGGCGCTGTCGATCCCGATCTGACCGACCTCGTCATCCGCATGGACGGGGTCGGTGTGCAGCGCGGCGCGACGTCGCTGCTCGCCGACGTGAATTGGTCGGTCGAGCTCGACGAGCGCTGGGTGGTGCTCGGCCCCAACGGTGCCGGCAAGACCACCCTGCTGCGACTCGCCGCCGCCGAGCTGCATCCCACCGCGGGGTCGGTGCACGTGCTCGGCGAGCGGATGGGCCGGGTGAACGTCTTCGAGCTGCGCACCCGGATCGGGGTGACGTCGGCCAACCTGGGCCTGCGCATCCCGGGCGACGAGATCGTCAGCGACGTCGTGGTCAGCGCCGGCTACGGGGTGCTCGGCCGCTGGCGGGAGCGCTACGACGCCACCGACACCGACCGCGCGCGCTACCTGCTCGCCGCGCTGGGCATCGAGCGTCTCGCCGGCCGCGAGTACCGCACGTTGTCCGAGGGGGAGCGCAAGCGGACGCTGATCGCCCGGGCCCTGATGACCGACCCGGAGCTGCTGCTGCTCGACGAGCCTGCCGCCGGGCTCGACCTGGGCAGCCGCGAGGACCTGGTCGGCCGGCTCTCCGCGCTCGCGCTGGACGCGAACGCGCCCGCGTCGGTGCTGGTCACCCACCACGTCGAGGAGATCCCGCCCGGGTACACGCACGGCCTGCTGCTGCGCGGCGGCCGGGTGGTCGCCGCCGGCCTGCTCGACGACGTCCTCACCGACGAGAACCTGACCGACACCTTCGGTCTCCCGCTGGCCGTGCAGCGCCGCCGCGGCCGCTACAC
>NZ_JAAXLA010000124.1 GCF_012911935.1 Pseudonocardia acidicola
CCCCCACCCCCGCGAGTCGCCCTTTTCGGGAGTGCGAGTCGCCCGTTTCGGGAGTGCGGGCGCTGCCGCCCGCCCACCGGGGCGGCCGCCGGCCTGGGCTCCGGTCCCGGACCGGTGGCGCCGATGCGACGATCTCCACCCGTGCCCGTGCTGCGCTCCACCACGCTGATCGACGCCCCGCCGCGCACGGTGGCCGGGCTGCTCCGCGACACCGAGGTGGCCGCCGAGGCGCTCGCCCGTGACGGGCACCGGATCGCCACGCCGACCCGGCTGCTGGCCCCGGGCGACGAGGTCCGGCTGCGCGCCCGGCTGCTGCCCGGCGTCCGCGTGCCCCTCAGGACCCGGGTCACCGCGATCTCACCCACCGGGATGAGGTCCGTACTGGTCCGGGGGCCGGTCCGGGCGCTCGCGCACACCGTCACGCTCACCCCGACCCCCGCCGGGACGTTGCTGCTCGACGAGATCGACTGGACCGCGCCGCTGGGCGGGCTCGGCCGAATCGCCGACGTCGCGCTGCTGCGCCGGATGGTGCTGCGGCTGTTCGCGGCGCGCGCCGAGGTGCTCGCCGAACGGGTGGCGGCGCTGGCCGAGGGGACCGTCGTGGTGGCGACCGCCCTGGTGCGTGACGGTCGGGTACTGGCGGCCCGGCGGTCGCGGCCGCCGGAGCTGGCAGGCCGTTGGGAGCTGCCCGGAGGGCAGGTCGAGCCGGGGGAGTCGGAGCCGGACGCGGTGGCCCGGGAGTGCCGTGAGGAGCTCGGAACCGCGGTGCGGGCCACCGGACGGCTGAGCACCGATCTGCCGATCGCGCCGGGGTTGCTGCGCGTGCACCGGGCCGAGTTCGCTCCCGGCGCCGCGGAGCCGCAGCCGTTGGATCACTCCGAGCTGCGCTGGGTCGGGCCAGGTGAGCTCGCCGAGCTGGACTGGGTGGACGCCGACCGGGCCGTGCTCGGCGATCTACGGGAGGTGCTGACAGTGGCGGACCAGGCGGGTCCCGCCGCCGGCCGGAGCTGACCGCGCCGTCGGAGGGGTCCGCCGCGGATGTCGCGGACGCCGGCTCCGAACCGATGGTCACGGCGGGGAGCTGCGGCCGATGCCCACGTTCCGGCCGGCGGCGCCGCACGGCACGCGGCTCCCGGCGACCAGTCGTTGATCGTGCGGAATCTGCCGGGAGCAGGGAACCGGGGAGCCCCCACATCCGTCGATGTCCGGCATGTCGGTCAACTCGTACCTCCTCCGCCAGGCCGGCGTCATCACGCGGGCGCAGGCGTGCAGCGCCGGGCTCTCGCGTGACGCGGTGGACCGCAGACTGGCCACCCGCCGCTGGCGGCCCGTGCACCCGCGCGTCTATCTCGCCGCCGGCCACCGGCTGACCGACGAGGCCCGGGTGCGCGCCGCGGTGCTCTGGGCAGGGGAGGGTGCGGTGCTCTCCGGTGCGGCCGCCGCCTGGTGGCACGAAATGGCCGAGTGCGCGCCGCCCGTCGTCGGGGTGACGGTGCCCCGGCGGAGGTGTCCCGGGCCGCGCCCCGGGGTGACCGTGCGCCGTCGCGGGCTCGACCCCGCCGACGGGGACGAGCGCAACGGCGTCATCGTCACGGCGCGGCCGCTGACCGTGCTGGAGGCAGCGGTCGAGATGGGCGGCGCCGGCGGCGCGTTCCTCGACCGGGCCCTGCAGCGCTGGGTCCGTTTCCCCGCCGTCTACGAGGCCTACTGCCGCAACCTCGGGGCGTACGGGTCCGCATCGGCCCGCCGGCTGCTGGTGGCGGCGGCGGACGGGTCGGCGTCGGTCGCCGGACGGCTGCTGCAGCGCATGCTGCGAGACGCGGGGATCCGCGGCTGGCGGGCAGGCCACGACTCCGGCGGGTTCGTCATCGGCGTCGCGTTCCCGGCCGCGCGGGTGGCGATCGAGGTCGACGGCTGGGCGTGGCACATGGACGCCGAGCGGACCCGGCAGGCCACGGGGCGGCGGAACGCACTCGCCAGGCAGGGATGGGCGGTGCTGCGCTACACCTGGCACGACCTCGTCGAGCAGCCCCGGGTGGTGCTCGCAGAGATCGTGCACGCAGTCGCCGCGGCCCGCTGGGGATCCAGCTGAACGCACCGGACGTCACGCCCGGAGGCGATCACGAGCCGCGGGAGGCCCGCGTCACCGCGTGATCCTCACCACCCTCGCGGCGCGGTCGTCGATCATGGACAAGGCAGCTGCGAAGATCGCGGCGAGGGCTTCCCGGGTGCTGATCACGGCGTCCACCCGGCAGTCTCGGAGTGTCCGCGCGGGACCCGGCGGTGGCAGCCGTCCCGCGCCCGGAACCGCGATCGTTGCGGCTCTCATCGCACAACCGCTGATCACGGGCTCGGCGGTGGTCCTGAGTGGACGGCGACAGGCGCACCGGGGTCAGTACATCCGGGCCTGCTTGACCGCCCGGGACAGCTCCTTGCCCTTCAGGCCCCGGTCGGCGATCCTGCTCAGCCGCTGTGCGACCACCGGGCAGTCCGAGCACCGTTTCGGTTTCGACCGGCAGCACTTCTTCTTGACCTTGCCCATGGTGAGGCCAGCCTATGCTCACGCCTGGGAATGAACCAGCCTTTCCACGGGCTACCGTTAACTGTGAGCACAGCTGGATCCACCCTCGAGGCCGCCGCCACGGCGGACCCGATCACCAACTCGGACATCACCCCCGATCAGGGCGCGGACACCGCCACCCGCGGCTTCCCCGATTCGCGTGCCGAGCTGCGCAACGTCGCCATCGTGGCCCACGTCGACCACGGCAAGACGACGCTGGTGGACGCCATGCTGCGTGCCTCCGGTGCCTTCGGGGAGCGCGCCGAGCCGGTCGACCGGGTCATGGACTCCGGCGACCTGGAGCGTGAGAAGGGCATCACGATCCTGGCCAAGCACACGGCCATCAACTGGCACGGGCTGACGGTCAACGTCGTCGACACCCCCGGCCACGCCGACTTCGGCGGCGAGGTCGAGCGTGGGCTGTCCATGGTGGACGGTGTCGTGCTGCTGGTCGACGCCAGCGAGGGCCCGCTGCCCCAGACCCGCTTCGTCCTTCGCAAGACCCTTGCGGCCGGGCTGCCGGTCGTCCTCGTCGTGAACAAGACCGACCGCGCCGACGCGCGCTGTGCCGAGGTCGTCGACGAGAGCCTCGAGCTGCTGCTCGAGCTGGCCGACGAGCTCGAGCTCGACGAGGCCACCACCGCGCACCTGCTCGATCTGCCGGTCGTCTACGCGAGCGGCCGCGCCGGCCGGGCGTCGCGCACCCGGCCCGCCGACGGCGAGCTGCCCGACGCGCCGGACCTCGAGGCGCTGTTCGACACGCTGATCGCGACCGTTCCGCCGCCCGCGGACGACCCGGACGCCCCGCTGCAGGCGCACGTCACCAACCTCGACGCGACGAGCTTCCTCGGCCGCATCGCGCTGTGCCGGGTCCGCGCCGGCACGATCCGCCGCGGCCAGCAGGTCGCGTGGTGCCAGGAGGACGGCACCGTGACCCGGGTGAAGATCACCGAGCTGCTGCGGACCGAGGCGCTGACCCGCGTCCCGGCCGACTCGGCGAGCGCGGGTGACCTGGTCGCCGTCGCCGGGATCGCCGACGTCACCATCGGCGACACCCTGGCCGACCCGGAGCACCCGAACCCGTTGCCGCGGATCGCGGTCGACGAGCCGGCCATCTCGATGACCATCGGCACGAACACCTCCCCGCTGGCCGGCAAGGACACCCACCCCGGCACCAAGCTGACCGCACGGCTGGTCAAGAACCGGCTCGAATCCGAGCTCGTCGGCAACGTGAGCATCAAGGTGCTGCCCACCGAGCGTCCCGACGCGTGGGAGGTGCAGGGCCGTGGCGAGCTGGCGCTGGCCGTCCTCGTCGAGACCATGCGCCGGGAGGGCTTCGAGCTCACCGTCGGCAAGCCCGAGGTCGTGACCCGCACCATCGACGGCAAGCTGCACGAGCCGTTCGAGCAGCTCTCCGTGGACGTCCCGACCGAGCACCTCGGCGCGGTCACCCAGCTGCTGGCGGCCCGCAAGGGCGAGATGAGCCAGATGGTCCACGGCGAGAGCCGGGTCCGGATGGACTTCCGCGTCCCGAGCCGCGGTCTGATCGGGTTCCGCACCGAGTTCCTGACGATCACCCGCGGCGCCGGCATCGCCAGCCACGTCTTCGACGGCTACGGCCCCTGGGTGGGCGAGCTGCGCACCCGGCTGCGCGGATCGTTGATCGCGGACCGCGACGGGCCCGTCACCGGCTACGCCGTCGACCAGCTCGCCGACCGGGGCGTGCTGTTCGTCGGCCCCGGCACCAAGGTCTACAACGGCATGGTGATCGGCGAATACACCCGCGCCGAGGACCTCGAGGTCAACATCACCAAGGAGAAGAAGCTCACCAACATGCGCTCCTCGACGGGGGACGAGCTGGTGAAGCTGACCCCGCCGACGGTGCTCAACCTGGAGCAGGCGCTCGAGTTCTGCGCCCCCGACGAGTGCGTCGAGGTCACGCCGGAGTCGGTGCGCATCCGCAAGGTGGAGCTCGACTCGCACACCCGGGCCCGGATGCGGGCCAGAGCGAAGTCGATCAGCTGAGTCCGGCCTTCGCGTGGGCGGTAGGGGGTGCGGGATCGCCGCGCCCCCTGCCGCGGTGCGACGATGGCGATCGCGCAGGGCCTCGACCGGTGGGGGGACGGGGCCCGGACCGGTTGGGAGGACGAGGGTGACACGGATCGGTGCGACCGCCCGTGTCGCGCTCGCCGCGGTCCTGGTCGCGGTGCTCGCGGTGCTGACCGCGTGTACGAACCAGCCGGCCGCGCAACCCGCGCCGGCGGCTCCGCCGCCGGTGGCGAATGCGCAGCCGACCAAGCTCGTGGTCGGCGTGGAGGATCTCGGCGCCGGCTTCAACCCGCACCTGCTGGCGCACCGCTCGCCGGTGACCACGGCGCTGGCCACCCTGGTGTTGCCGTCGGTGTTCCGGCCCGACGCGCAGGGCACCCTGCAGCTCGACAAGACGATCGCGACGAGCGCCGAGGTGGTCTCGCAGAACCCGTTCACCGTGAACTACGAGCTCAACGTGCAGGCCTCGTGGTCGTCGAACGCGCCCATCGCCGCGGAGGACTTCGTCTACCTCTGGGAGCAGATGCGCAGTCAGCCCGGGGTGGTCGACGCCGCCGGGTACCGGCTCATCACCGACGTGCGCTCCCGGGCCGGGGGCAAGGCCGTCGACGTCGTGTTCTCTCGCCCCTATCCGCAGTGGAAGCAGCTGTTCTCCGACCTGCTGCCGGCGTCCATCCTCAAGGACGCGCCCGGCTCGTGGACCGGCGCGCTGACGAACGGGTTGCCGGTGTCCGGTGGCCCGTTCCGGGTCGCCTCGGTGGATCGCGCCCGCGGTGAGATCGTGCTGGCCCGCAACGACCTGTACTGGGCCACCCCGGCGAAGCTGGACCAGCTGGTCCTGCGCCGGGTCGACCCGGAGACCCTCGCGGAGGGACTGCGGGTCGGTGACGTCGACGTCGCGCTGCCGTCCGCCGACGCAGCCGTCCGGCAGGCGCTGGCCGCGATCGTCCCGCCGGTGCACATCCAGACCGCACCGCAGCCGACGGTGACCGAGCTCGGCCTGCGTGGCGACGAGGGGCCGGTCGCCGACGGACGGGTACGGCGGGCGCTCGGCGCCATCATCGACCGCGACGCCATCCGGGCCACCGTCGCGCCGAACGCGTTGCCGGCCGACGCGTTCGGGCTCGCCCCCTCCGAGCCGGGCTACGCACCGACCGCGCCACCGCAGGCCCCCGCCCGGCCGGACCCGGTGTACGCCGAGCAGCAGCTCACCGCGGCCGGTTACACCCGCACCGCGGACGGGCACTGGACCCGGAACGGGCAACCGCTGCGGCTCGTCATCGGCGCCGCCGCCGAGCGCCCGGACGACGTGCGGGTCGCCGAGCTGGTGGCGACCCAGCTGAACGCCGCAGGGATCGGAACGTCGCTGGTCGCGCCGCCCGCCGCGGAGCTGTTCGGGCAGCAGACGGTCACCCCGACACCGCCGACGACCACGGCCCCGCCCACCCCGACGCCGAGCATGGCCGGGAACGTCGCGGGGCCGGCCGCCTCGTCGAGCCCGACGGCCACGACGGGGCCCACCCCGACGTCGACGTCGGCACCGACACCGACGCCCGGGCAGTCCGGCGGCGTCCGGGTCGATCTGATGGTGATGCCGCGCGCCGTCGGGGGCGATCTCGGCACCCGCCTGGCATCGGACTACGGCTGCCCCCAGGCCACCGCCGTCGTCCAGAACCCACCGCCCACACCGACCGGTTTCTGCTTCCCGACGCTGCAGCCGCTGCTGGACACGTTGCTGACCGGCCCCGCGGATCCGGGGATGATCGCGACGGTGGAACGCGTGCTCTGGGCCCAGTTGCCCGCTCTGCCGTTGTTCCAGCCCGTCACCCTGGTGGTGAGCACGCCCAACTCGGATGCGGCGACGGGAATCGGTCCGGGCCCGCTTCTGTCCGGTCCGGTAACCGGGGCCCAGCGGTGGGCGGCCCCGGTCGGGTGATGAGGAGCCCCGGTGGCGCAAAGTTACCGGCGAGTAGTCACTTTGTGTCGCTGCGTACATCTCTGGTCACCCTTTGGTCACGATCACAGCTGTCCGGGTGACGCGGGTGAGCGGGATTTCTACGGTGCCCAGGGTCGGTGCGCCCGTCCGGGACATGGGCGGTGCTCGTGCTGCTCCGGGCAGGGGGTCCGTTCCGGGGTCTCCCGTGATGAAGGGTCAGGTTTCCATGTCGAGAACGAGGTTGTGGTCGACTGCCGCGGTCGCCGCGACGGCCGCCCTGGTGCTGGCAGCCTGCGGTGGCGGTGGTGGCGGAGGCGGCGGCACCGGTTCGGGAGGGTTCGCCGACTGCGCGACCAGCCCGAACACCTGCAACTCCGTTCCCGCCGACCAGCTCCAGCAGGGCGGCCAGATCACCTACGCCATCGAGAAGAACATCCAGAACTGGAACGTCAACTCCTCCGAGGGCAACGTCTTCGAGACCGGGCTGGTCACCAAGGCCCTGCTGCCGTACGTCTTCTACACCGCACCCGACCTGAAGTCGACGCTGAACACCGACGTCATGGTCTCCGCGGACATGGTCAACCCGACGACGGCCGTCTACAAGATCAAGCCCGACGCGGTCTGGGACGACGGCACGCCGGTCACGGCCGACGACTTCATCTTCAACTGGAAGACCCAGGACACCCGGGACTGCCCCGCCTGTGAGACGGCCGGCAACGGTGGCTACGACCAGGTCACGAGCGTCGTCGGTTCCGACGGCGGCAAGACGGTGACGGCCACGTTCGCCAAGCCGTACACCGACTGGCAGTCGGTCTTCAACTCCGCCTCGCCGCTGTACCCCGCGCACATCGCGGCCCAGCACGGTGACCTGAACACCCCGGCCGGCCTCAAGACCGCGTTCGACTACTTCAACACCACGGTGCCGAACTACTCGGCCGGCCCGTACAAGGTGCAGAGCTGGCAGGACAACGTCGCGCTGACCGTCGTGCCGAACCCGAAGTGGTACGGCGCGACCAAGCCGAAGCTCGACCGGCTCGTCTTCCGGGTGATCACCGACGCCACGCAGGAGCCGATCGCCCTGCAGAACAACGAGGTGCAGGTGATCTACCCGCAGCCGCAGGTGGACATCGTGCAGCAGGTGCAGCAGATCCCGGGCGTGTCGCAGACCCAGGGCCTGGGCCTGCAGTGGGAGCACTACGACTTCAACCTGAAGAACCCGTTCCTGGCCGACAAGGCGCTGCGCCAGGCCATGTTCACGGCGGTGAACCGGGACGACGTCATCGCCAAGACGGTCGGCCAGTTCAACAAGGACGTCAAGCCGCTGGACAGCCACATGTTCATGCCGCAGCAGCAGGGCTACCAGGACAACATCGCCGCGACCGGCCAGGGCTCGGGCAACCTCGACGCGGCGAAGAAGATCCTGACCGACGCCGGCTACAAGGGCGTGGGCACCGCGCTCGTCGCCCCGAACGGCCAGGCCGTGCCGACGTTCCGGATCCGCTACACCGTCGGCAACGCGATCCGGCAGAGCGAGTGCGAACTGTTCGCCCAGTACGTCAAGGGCCTGGGCATCAACGTCCAGGTGCAGCCGACCGACTCGCTCGGTACGACTGCGAGCACCGGTGACTTCGACATCATCGTCTTCGCCTGGGTGCAGTCGCCGTTCCCGTTCGGTGGCGCGCAGCAGTTGTGGCTGAGCACCTCGGGCAGCAACTACGGCAAGTACAACAACCCGCAGGTCGACCAGCTGATCAACCAGGCGGCGTCCTCGACCGACGTCGCCGCGGCCACGCAGCAGCTCAACCAGGCCGACAAGATCATGTCGGAGGACGCGTACGTGCTGCCGCTGTACCAGAAGCCGACCTTCATCGCGATCCGCGACAACGTCGCGAACGTCCGCAACAACTCCTCGCTCGACGGGCCGCTGTACAACGTGTCCCAGTGGGGGCTGAAGTCGGGCAGCTGACCCGATTCCGGGCGTCCCGGGTGGCCGTTGGCGCCACCCGGGACGCCCGTGGCTACTCTGCGATCGCCGACCCGGCCCCGTGGCGCCACGAGCCCCCGGCCGCAATTCCACCAGCCTGAAGAAGCAGGACGACCTCCATGCTCGCGTTCGCCGTGCGCAGGATCGTGATCTCGATTCCGGTTCTGCTGCTCTCGTCGTTCATCGTGTTCGCGCTCGGCACGCTCGCGGGCAATCCGCTCGCGCCACTCCTGGCCAAGAACCCGCCGACGCCGCCCAACGTGATCGCGGCCGAGACCGTGCGACTGCACCTCGACGAGCCGCTCATCCCGCGCTACTTCTCGTGGCTGGGCGGGGTGCTCCACGGTGACTTCGGCCCGTCGGTCGTCTCGACGACGGACATCGGCTCGGAGCTGGCCAGCCGTTTCTGGGTCACGATCCGGCTGATCGCGCTGGCCATGGTGATCGCGCTCGTGGTGGCCGTCGTGGTCGGTGTGATCAGCGCGGTGAAGCAGTACACCGCCACCGACTACACGACGACCTTCCTCGGCTTCCTGTTCCTGGCCATGCCGGCGTTCTGGCTGGCCATCCTGCTCAAGCAGGCCGGGATCGAGTTCAACAACGCGGTCGGCGACCAGGTGCTCTACACGATCGGTGCGTCATCGATCCCGCCACCACCGGGCCTCGGGGCCCAGATCGTCGACGTGCTCGGGCACATGGTGCTGCCGACCATCTCCCTCGCGCTCATCTCCTACGCGGCGTGGAGCCGCTTCACCCGGGCGTCGATGCTCGAGGTGATGAACTCCGACTACATCCGGCTGGCCAGGGCCAAGGGGCTCTCCCGGCGGACCGTGATGATCAAGCACGCACTGCGCACCGCGCTCATCCCGCTGACCACGGTCACCGCGTTGGACATCGCCTCGATCATCGGCGGCGCGGTCGTCACCGAGACCGTGTTCCAGTGGAAGGGAATGGGTGACTTCCTGCTGCAGTCGATCCGTACCGACGACGTCTACGCCACGTCCTCCTGGCTGCTCGTGTCGGCTGTCGTCGTGATCGCCTTCAACCTCATCGCCGACCTGCTCTACGGCGTTCTCGACCCCAGGATCCGCTATGCGTGAGACCGCACCGACCCCCGAGACCACCCCGATCCCGGGCCCGCAGCGCGGCTCCGGGGCCACCGGCCCGGCGTCGTCGGACCGTGAGTTCACCGTGGCGGAGCGCAGCCAGGCCCAGCTGGTGCTGCGGCGGTTCATGCAGCACCGCGCCGCCATGATCAGCCTCGTGGTGCTGATCTGCATCATCCTGCTGGCCTACGTCGGCGGTGCCCTGTGGAAGTACCACGCGGGGGACATCACGCCGGATAACTCGCAGCCGCCGTCGTGGGACCACCCGTTCGGCACGGACGCGATCGGCAAGGACCAGTTCGCCGAGGTGTTGCGGGGCACCAGGATCTCCCTGCAGGTGGCAGTGTCCGTCGCCGTCTTCGCCACGTTCGTCGGGACGTTGTGGGGTGCGATCGCGGGCTACTTCGGCGGCCGCACCGACTCGATCATGATGCGCATCTCCGACCTCGTGCTCACCCTCCCGCTCATCGCGGTGGCCGCCATGCTGGCGCACAACTTCGGCGGCACGTGGTACCTGATCGCGCTCGTGATCGCGGGCCTGTACT
This sequence comes from Pseudonocardia acidicola, assembly GCF_012911935.1. Taxonomy (GTDB): domain Bacteria; phylum Actinomycetota; class Actinomycetes; order Mycobacteriales; family Pseudonocardiaceae; genus Pseudonocardia; species Pseudonocardia acidicola. Next base: position 10,181 of record NZ_JAAXLA010000124.1, read on the forward strand.
GGGCCTACGTCTCGCGCGTCTCCCGCGGTGTGGTCCTCTCGCTGCGCGAGAAGGAGTACATCGAGGCCGCGAAGGCGCTCGGTGCCAGTCACACCCGGATCATCCTGCGGCACCTGGTGCCGAACGCCCTGGGCTCGATCCTGGTCAACCTGACCGTTCTGGTGGCGCTCGCCATCCTCCTGGAGACCGCGCTGTCCTACCTGGGCTTCGGGGTGCAGAGCCCGGACACCTCGCTGGGACTGCTGGTCAGTGACGCGCAGACGGCGCTGACCACCCGGCCGTGGCTGTTCTACTTCCCCGGCCTGTTCATCATCCTCATCGCGCTGACCATCAACTTCATCGGCGACGGCCTGCGCGACGCGTTCGACCCGCAGCAGACGAAGGTGCGGCAGTGACCCGATCCGAAGAGGTGTTGTCCGTGCCCGCAGGTGGCCCGGCTTCCGACGTCGCGCTCGAGGTCTCCGACCTCACCGTCTCCTTCCCCAGCGACGCCGGCCCGGTCCGCGCCGTGCGCGGGGTGAGCTACACGCTGCGTCGCGGCGAGGTCCTGGGCATCGTGGGGGAATCCGGCTCGGGCAAGTCGGTGACCTCGCTCGCCGTCATGGGCTTGCTGCCGCAGACCGCGCAGGTCTCCGGGTCCGTTCGCTTCGACGGCAAGGAGTTGCTGGGGGCCAAGGACTCCGAGCTCGGCAAGATCCGCGGCCGGCGGATCTCGATGATCTTCCAGGACCCGATGACGTCGCTGAACCCGGTGTACAGCGTCGGCTACCAGATCGCCGAGGCGGTCCGGGCGCACCACGACGTCAGCAAGGCCGCGGCGAGGGACCGGGCCATCGAACTGCTGCAGACCGTGCGGATCCCCAACCCCGAGGAGCGGGTGAACGCGTACCCGCACGAGATGTCCGGCGGGATGCGGCAGCGCGTGGTGATCGCGATCGCGATGGCCAACGACCCCGACGTGATCATCGCCGACGAGCCGACGACCGCGCTCGACGTCACCGTGCAGGCTCAGATCATGGAGGCGCTGCAGACCGCGAAGGAACAGACCGGCGCGGCGATGGTGCTGATCACCCACGACCTCGGTGTGATCGCGGGCCAGGCCGACCGGGTGATGGTGATGTACGCGGGCAAGCTCGTCGAGGTCGGCACGGCCGAGGACGTCTTCTACGCCCCGCGGATGCCCTACACCCTGGGACTGCTCGGCAGCCTGCCGCGGCTCGACCGGCCCAGCGAGCGGCTCACCCCGATCGGCGGGGCGCCGCCGTCGGTGGTCAACATGCCGCCGGGCTGCCCGTTCACCCCGCGCTGCCCGCTGGCCGTCGCGGTCTGCGAGGAGACCGAGCCGGAACTCGCGGCGACGACGAGCGCCGAACATCTGGCCGCGTGCCACCGCTCCGCGGAGCTGGCCGGGGTGAGCGCCGACGAGGTGTTCCGGCCCGAGGTGGCCGATGCCGCCGCGCTGGCCGAGTTCGCCCGCGAGACGGAGAGGCAGGCATGAGCACGACCGCCGAGGACGCCGTCGCCACCGGCACGCTGCTGTCGGTGCGCCACCTCGTCAAGCACTTCCCGGTGCGGTCCAAGGGACTGATCCGCCGTGAGATCGGGCAGGTGCACGCCGTCTGCGACGTGTCCTTCGATCTCGGCGAGGGCGAGACGCTGGGCCTGGTGGGCGAGTCCGGCTGTGGCAAGTCGACGACCGCGCGGGTGGTGCTCAACCTGATCCCGGCGACGTCCGGCACGGTGCACTACCGCGGTCAGGAGCTGACCGAGCTGGGCAGCAAGCAGATGCGGGCGCTGCGCCGGGACCTGCAGATCGTCTTCCAGGACCCGTACGCCTCGCTCGACCCGCGGCTGCCGGTCAACGAGATCATCGCCGAGCCGCTGCGCATCCACGGGCTCTACGACGCCGACGGCCGCACCCGGGTCCGCGACCTGATGCGCACGGTCGGGCTCAAACCCGAGCACGGCAACCGGTACCCGCACGAGTTCTCCGGCGGGCAGCGCCAGCGCATCGGCGTGGCCCGCGCGCTGGCCCTGCGGCCCAAGGTTCTGGTGCTCGACGAGCCGGTGTCCGCGCTGGACGTGTCCATCCAGGCCGGCGTGCTCAACCTGCTCGACGAACTGCAGGCCGAGTTGGGGCTGTCCTACCTGTTCGTCTCCCACGACCTGTCGGTGGTGCGCCACATCGCCGACCGGATCGCGGTGATGTACCTCGGCAAGATCGTGGAGACCGGGCCGGCCGACCAGCTCTTCGACGGCCCCGCGCACCCGTACACGCAGGCGCTGATCTCGGCCATCCCGCTCCCCGACCCGCGCAAGGAGCGGGCCCGGGAGCGGATCACCGTGATCGGGGACGTGCCGAGCCCGGCGAACCCGCCCAGCGGGTGCCGGTTCCGGACACGCTGCCCGAAGTTCGCCGCCGAGCTGGGCGAAGCCGAACGCACGCAGTGCACCGACGTGGTGCCCGAGCTGGTCGAGCGCGGCCAGGGGCACCCGGTGGCGTGCCACTTCGCCGAGCGCAGGTCCCTGCTCTAGGTGTAGCGACTCACCACGTTGTTGACAGGTCGATCCGGCGTGGCGGCTTGATCGAGGGGAGGGCCTCCGGGCGGAGTGGGTGTGTCTGACGCACCTACTCGAAACCCAGGAGGCCCTCCGTGG
>NZ_JAAXLA010000125.1 GCF_012911935.1 Pseudonocardia acidicola
GTCGTACGGCCCGAAGTACGACCGGCTTGCCCGGATCAAGGCCGAGTACGACCCCGGCAACGTCCTGCACCACAACGCGAACATCAAGCCCGCCTGAACGGCGCCGGCACGCTCGTGCGCGGGAACGGTCGCCAGGCCCTAGAGGTCCAGCACGAGGCGGGGTGAGCAGGACCGCGACACGCAGATGAACATCGTGTCGTTCGCCGCCCGCTCGTCGGGAGTGAGCAGGAAGTCCCGGTGGTCCGGCTCGCCCGCGAGCACCCCGGTCTCGCAGGTGCCGCAGGTGCCCTCCTGGCACGAGGACAGCACCGTGATCCCGGCGTCTTCGAGGGTGTGCAGGATCGAGCGGTCCGGCGGCACGGTGAGGGTGAGCCCGGACCGGGCGAGCTCCACCTCGAAGTCGTCGGCGCGTACGGGGTCGGCGAGCTCCGCCGGCGCGAACCGCTCGACGTGCAGTCGCCCGGCCGGCACCCGCTCCTCGACCGCGGCCAGCAGCGCTTCGGGCCCGCAGCAGTAGACGAGGCTGCCGGCGTCGAGGTCGGCGAACAGGGTGTCCAGGTCGAGCAGCCCGGTCTCGTCCTGCGGCCGGATGTCGATCCGGTCGCCGTGTGCGGCGACGAGCTCGTCGACGAACGCCATCGACGCCCGGGTGCGCCCGCCGTAGACCAGCCGCCAGTCGTTCCCCGCCGCGGCCAGCATGGGCACTATCGGGGTGATCCCGATGCCGCCGGCGATGAACAGGTGGCGCGGCGCGTCGTGCAGCGCGAAATGGTTGCGCGGGCCGCGGGCGCGGACCTTGACGCCGTCGGCGAGTTCGTCGTGCACGAACGCGGAGCCGCCGCGCCCGCCGGGTTCGCGCAGCACACCGAGGCGCCAGCGGGTGCGGTCGGCCGGGTCGCCGCACAGCGAGTACTGCCGGACCAGGTCGGGGCGCAGTTCGAGATCGACGTGCGCGCCGGGCTCCCACGCCGGCAGCTCGGCGCCGTCGGCCGCGCGCAGGATCAGCTCGACGACGCCATCGGCCGCCGGCCGGGCGCGCTCGACGACCAGGTCCAGTTCAGCCCCGGCCACAGTTCCTCCCCTGTGCGCGGCCATGGTCGGGGTGGGCGATCAGCCACTCCCACAGCTCGACGGGGTCCTCCGCGTCGCGTTCGGCCCCGCAGAAGCAGGCCCCGCGCAGCACGTCGGTGCCCGGGAGCCAGAGCACGCGGTTCACGTGCTCGCCGCGCAACATCCGCGCCGGTGCCCCGAGGTCGGCACTCGTCACGACCGCACCGCCTCCGGGTCACCCGCGCGCGCCATCCGGGCGAGGATCCGGCGCGCGGCCAGCCCGCCGGTGTCGATGTTGATGCTCAGCTCCTGATAGCCCCCGGGCTCGGTGGCGATGACCTTCTCCAGGACGTTGAGCGCGTCCACGTCCTGCAGCACCACGGTCCGGTTGGACTCGCGCAGGAACTCCGACACCCCGGCGTCGTCCTGGGCGAAGTCGCGGGCGACGGCCCAGAAGTCGTAGGTGCTGTTCTCCGTCGACGGGGTGATCGCGTAGACGACCTCGACGTGGAAGGCGTCCGGGTCGGTTCCGTCCGCGTTCGGCAGCACACCGACCGGCGCCACCCGGCTGTGCAGCAGGTACAGGCACGGCGGGTGGAACTCGATGTCCTGCCAGCGTGTGATCCGCCCGGCCAGGCCGGTGGACTTCGCGTAGAACGGCGGGCACTCGGTGTCGTCCATGTGCCGGCTGACGTAGACCAACGCCGGCCTCGTCGTCGACCTCGGTGGTGATCGGGGTCTCGGCCACCTCGGGGGTGCCGATGTAGCCGCCGTGCAGGTAGGTCTCGTGCGAGAGGTCCATGAGGTTGTCGACCAGCAGCGACGCCCGCGCGGCCAGCGGCTCCATCCCGCAGACCGTCGCGTAGCCGGGGTCGGCCAGCCACGGCGCGCGCGGCGGCAGCACCTCGCCGGGTGTGGTGTCACCGATCCAGACCCAGACGAACGAGTCCTGCTCGACGACCGGGTAGGAGGTCAGCCGGGCGGTGCGCGGGATGCGCTTCTGGCCCGGGACGGCGACGCACGCGCCGTCGGTGCCGTAGGTGAAGCCGTGGTAGCCGCAGACGATGGTGTCGTCGACGAGCCGGCTCTCCGATAGCGGGAACCGGCGGTGCACGCACCGGTCGGCCAGCGCGACGGCCTGCCCGTCGTTGGTGCGGTACAGCACGATCGGCTCGCCGAGGATGGTGCGGGCCAGCAGGTCGCGGCCCACCTCGGAGGCGTACGCCGCGACGTACCACTGGTCCCGGACGAAGGCGGTCATTGCGGTCTCCCTGCGTGGTGGCGGGGTCGGATCGGGTGCTGACCCAGGTGACCACGCTCACCGGCGTGCCCGGCACCCCGACTTTCAGTGGCTGAAAGAACGTCCTGCTCTGCCCTGGTCACGAGCCTGCCGCAGCCGTGGGGTCGCCGGTCGACGCCGTCGATCAGATGTCGATCACCTCCTGCCCCGGCGGGTGGGCCGCGGCAGCGGCAGACTGGTCCACCGTGACGGACAGCTTCCCGCGCAGGCAGGCCCGGACCCGGCGGTTCACCCTCGGCGCGCCGCGCGGCTTCACGGTCGCGCCCGACGGGCAACGGGTGGTGTTCCTGCGCAGCCAGGGCGGCACCGACCCGGTCACCTGCCTGTGGACCCTCGACGTCGCGACCGGGGAGGAACGGCTGGTCGCGGACCCGCGCGACCTCGAGGGCCCGCTCGACGGCTCAGCGGCCGAGGAGGACCTGCCGCCCGAGGAGCGCGCCCGCCGCGAGCGCACCCGGGAGCAGGCCGGCGGGATCGTCGGCTACGCCACCGACCGGCCGGTCACGATGGCAGCGTTCGCGTTGTCCGGACGGCTCTACGTCGCCGACTTCGCGGCCGGGCTCACCCCGCGCCTCGTCGACTCCCCCGGTTCGGTGGTCGACCCCCGGCCGGACCCGACGGGCACCCGGGTCGCCTACGTCTCGGGCGGCGGGGTGCACGTGCACGAGTTGGCGCCGCGCGTCACGACGACGCTGGCCGAGCCCGAGTCGGAGACCGTCACCTACGGGCTCGCCGACTTCATCGCCGCCGAGGAGATGGGCCGGATGCGGGGGTTCTGGTGGTCCCCCGACGGCGACGCGCTGCTCGTCGCGCGGGTGGACGACGCGCCCGTGCAACGCTGGCACATCGCCGACCCGGCCAACCCCGACCGCGAGCCCGCGACCGTCGCCTACCCGGCGGCCGGCACCCCCAACGCGCTGGTCACGCTGCAGATCATCGGGCTGGACGGGGCCCGGGTCCCGGTCGAGTGGGACACCGGCGCATTCGAGTACCTGGTCGAGGTGACCTGGGACGCCACCGACCTGCTGATCACCGTGCAGGCCCGCGACCAGCGCACGCTGCAGGTGCTGCGCGTCGACACCGCGACCGGCGCGACCACGCCCCTCGTGGCCGAGACGGATCCGCGCTGGGTGGACATCCTGCCCGGGGTACCGGCCCGGCTGCCCGGTGGCGAACTGGTGTGGGCCGCGGACTCCGAGGACGCGCACCGGCTGGTCGTCGACGGGGAGCCGGTCACGCCGCCGTCGCTGCAGTTCCGCGGGCTGCTCGACGTGGACGGCGACACGGTGCTGTTCAGCGCGTCGGAGGACCCGACCGCGATCGGGCTCTGGACCTGGTCGCGGGCGGCCGGCGTGGTGTCGCTGACCCCGAAACCGGGCGTGTTCAGCGGGCGCCTGGGCGGCGGGACGCTGGTCGTCAGCGAGCAGGACCTCGACTCCGACGGCCCGGCGGTGCGGGTCCGCCCGGCCGAGGGGCCGGAGCTGACGATCACCTCCTTCGCCCGGCGACCGGGGCTGGAACCGCGGGTGGAGCTGTTCACGGCGGGCGACCGGGAACTGCGGACCGCGGTGCTGCTGCCGTCGTGGCACCGCCCCGGGCAGAAGCTGCCGGTGCTGATGGACCCCTACGGTGGTCCGCACGCCCAGCGCGTGCTGGCCGCCCGGTCGGCCTACCTGACCAGCCAGTGGTTCGCCGAGCAGGGCTTCGCGGTGGTGGTCGCGGACGGGCGGGGCACGCCGGGTCGGGGCCCGGAGTGGGAGCGTGCGGTGTACCGCGACCTGGCTACACCGGTGCTGGAGGACCAGGTCGACGCGTTGCACGCGGCCGCGGACCGGTTCGGCGACCTCGACCTCGACCGGGTCGGGATCCGCGGGTGGTCGTTCGGGGGCTACCTGGCCGCGCTGGCGGTACTGCGCCGCCCGGATGTCTTCCGCGCCGCCGTCGCCGGCGCGCCGGTCACCGACTGGGCGCTCTACGACACCCACTACACCGAGCGGTATCTCGGCCGGCCGGACACCGATCCGGAGGCCTATCGCCACTCGTCGGTGCTCGACGACGCCGCGACACCGGCCACCGCGGACCGCCCGAACCGGCCGCTGCTGCTGGTGCACGGCCTGGCCGACGACAACGTGGTCGCCGCGCACACGCTGCGGATGTCCTCGGCGCTGCTCGCGGCCGGGCGCCCGCACAGCGTGCTGCCGCTGTCCGGGGTCACGCACATGACGCCGCAGGAGGTCGTCGCGGAGAACCTGCTGCTCCTGCAGGTCGAGTTCCTGCGCGACGCGCTCGACGCACCGGCGCCGCCGGCCCCGTGATCGCTGCGGGCGGGGCGCTCACCCGGCGGCCCGCAGCACGTCGCCGCGGCGCGCGGTGCCGCCGCCGTCGACGTCCGCGTACACCACGGCGCAGGCCCAGGTCCCCATGCCCTCGATGCTGCGGCGGTTGTGCTCGGCGATGGTGCGCAGGGTGTCGCGGTCCTCGGGCAGGCCGTCCTGACCCAGGGTCGTCATGACACACCGCACGGTGGGCATGGTGACCGTGAGTGCTGAGCACGTGCAGCACGGCGAGATCGACACCGGGGCAGCGCGCCGTCGACGCCGGGTTCGTCGCTGCGGTGCACCGAGAGTTCCTCGCCTGCATCGGCTTCGCCGGGACGCGGTGCAGCGAGCGGACCGTGGCGGTAGCGGCGATCATGGCACCTGTCTATGGCCTCCGCGGCCGCCCCGCGACCCGGGAGTCCGCCCCCCGGGACGGGGCGACCCCGGAGATCGTCTGGCACGCTGTGGGACCCGAACCATCCGATTCACCGGCGAGAGGACACCCTGTGGCACCGCAGAAGCCCGAGATCGACCCCATCGACGGACCGCCGCCGGCCGACCTGGTCGTCGAGGACCTGCAGGTCGGCGAGGGCGCCGAGGCCACCGCCGGGTCGAACGTGAGCGTGCACTACGTCGGCGTGGCCCATTCGACGGGCGAGGAGTTCGACGCGTCCTGGAACCGCGGCCAGCCGCTGCAGTTCCCGCTGGGCGCCGGCCGCGTCATCGCGGGCTGGGACCAGGGTGTGCAAGGCATGAAGGTCGGCGGCCGCCGCCGGCTGGTCATCCCGCCGCAGCTGGGCTACGGCGACCGAGGTGCCGGCGGCGTGATCAAGCCCGGCGAGACGCTGATCTTCGTGGTGGACCTGCTGGACGTCCGCTGACCGTGCGGACACCGGTCGTGCGCCTGCTGCTGATGGCGGACACGCATCTGCCCAAGCGGGCGCGCGACCTGCCCGCCCCCTTGTGGGCGGCCGTCGACGAGGCCGACGTGGTGGTCCACGCCGGCGACTGGGTGAACGCCGAGCTGCTCGACGCGCTGGAGTCCCGGGCCCCGCGGCTCGTCGGCGTGCACGGCAACAACGACGGCCCCGAGCTGCGGGCCCGGCTGCCCGAGGTGGCCCGGGTGGAGCTGGACGGGCTGCGGTTCGCGGTGGTGCACGAGACCGGCGCCGCGACCGGCCGGGAACGCCGCTGCGCGCGGGCCTACCCGGACACCGACGTGCTGGTGTTCGGGCACAGCCACATTCCGTGGGACACCACCGCGGACAACGGGCTGCGGCTGCTCAACCCGGGCTCACCGACCGACCGGCGCCGCCAGCCCACCCACACCTGGATGACCGCACAGATCGCCGGCGGGCGGCTCGGCGAGGTCACGCTGCACCATCTCGAGGGGCCCCCGGGCTAGCGGTCGTGGCGTCAGCCGGTGGGGTCGGCGTCGTCGCGGCGCCGGGCCGGCCGGCCGCCGCCGGTGCCGGCCGGGGCGCGTTCCGCGCCGCCGACGGCCGCCGCGGTGTCGTCGCCGGCGGCCACGGCCGGGACCGGCGTGCCGGGCACGACCGAGGGGTCGCGCCGCACCTTGACGAGGCTGGCCACCGTGGTGATCGCCAGCACGCCGACGATGACGCTGAGCGAGACCGCGATACCCACCTCGGGCACCGGCACCGGGTCGCCGCCGTTGATGAACGGCAGCGAGTTCTCGTGCAGCGCGTGCAGCACCAGCTTCACACCGATGAAGCCGAGGATGATCGCGAGCCCGTAGGACAGGTAGATCAGCTTCTCGAGCAGGCCACCGAGCAGGAAGTACAGCTGGCGCAGCCCCATCAGCGCGAACGCGTTGGCCGTGAAGACCAGGTAGGCCTCCTGGGTCAGGCCGAAGATCGCCGGGATGGAGTCCAGCGCGAACAGCAGGTCCGTCGAGCCGATCGCGAACATCACGATGAGCATCGGGGTGACCCAGCGCTTGCCGTCGACCTTCACGAACGACCTGGAGCCGAGGAAGTCCTCGGTCACCGGCAGCATCCGGCGCAGCAGCCGCAGCGCCCGGTTCTCGGTGAACTCCTCGTCGTGGTCGGTCCCCTGCCTGGCGAGGTTGATCGCCGTGTAGATCAGCACCGCGGCGAACAGGTAGAACACCCAGCTGAACCGCTCGATCGCGGCGGCGCCGATCGCAATGAAGGCGCCGCGCATGATCAGCGCGATGACGATCCCGATGAGCAGCACCCGGTGCTGGTGGATCGCCGGCACCTTGAACGTCGCCATGATGATCACGAAGACGAACAGGTTGTCCACCGACAGCGAGTACTCGGTGATGTAGCCGGCGAAGAACTCGCCGGCGTAGGTGCCGCCCGCGAACAGCCAGATGCCCAGGCCGAACACCACCGCGAGCGCGACGTAGAACAGCACCCAGCGGGTGGCCTCGCGGATCGTCACCGCATGCGGTTTGTTGTCGACCAGGAACAGGTCGGCGAGGATGATGGCGACGAGTCCGCCGATGGTGGCGAACCACAGCCACGTGGGCACGGTCATGCGAGGGCCTCCGGGGGCTTCTCGGGCAGCATTGAGCGGCCCGAGGTCTCTCCCGTCGGCGGCAATGTCGTTGGCGATGTCGCTACTGCCGTCACGCCGACCGGTGGCACCGGGAGCCCGTTCCGGTAAGGACCGGGCGCCGTGTTGACGATGCCACCACGAGCGGGATACTCCCCTGCGGTGCTCGCCCAGTCTGGACCCTCACCATTCGGGCCCGCTACCCGGGGTGACCGAGTTCATCGCATAGGCGATGATCTCCGCATGGTGCTGGAGATCGCCGATTTCGCCATCCGTCCGGGAACCGAGGACGACTTCGCCGCGGCCTACCGCTCGGCCCGGGAACTGCTCGCGGCAACGCCGGGGTTCCGCTCGGCCCGGATGACCCGCGGCATCGAGTCGCCCAGCCGGTTCGTGCTGCTCGTGGAGTGGGACAGTCTCGAGGCGCACACCGTCGACTTCCGTGAGTCCGACCGGTTCGGCCGGTGGCGCGCGCTGATCGGGCCCTACTTCGACGGCGACCCGCGGGTCGAGCACTTCTCCGACGTCCCCGCACAGTGATCATCTGATCGATCCGCGGCGCGCCACCCGGGCGCTGAGAACTGGCTGAGGGTCGCTTACCGAGACCGCACCCGGCCTCGCATAACGTCGTCGTGTGCCCCGACGCCCCCGGTTGACCCCTGCCCGCGTGGTCGCGGCCGTGATCGTTCTCGTTCTGCTGGCCGGTGGCGCCACGTGGGCCGCGGTCGGCGGCAACGACACCGCGACCGCCGTGCGGACCGAGGACCAGCGCATCGAGGTCCGTGGCGGGCCCGGGGTCGCCGGACCGGTCAGCCTGGACACCAGGCTCTACCTGCCGGCGACGACGCCCGCGCCCGCCGTCCTGGTCGCGCACGGCTTCGGCGGGAGCAAGCAGTCCGTCGACGCCCAGGCCCGCGATCTGGCCGCCCGCGGGTTCGTCGTGCTGGCCTGGTCGGCCCGCGGGTTCGGGGCCAGCACCGGGCAGATCGCGCTGAACTCGCCGGACTACGAGGTCGCCGACGCCGAGCAGCTCATCGACTGGCTCGGCAAGCGGCCCGAGGTGGTGCAGGACGGCCCGGACGACCCGCGGGTCGGCGTCACCGGTGCCTCCTACGGCGGGGCGCTGTCACTGTTGCTGGCCGGCTACGACCATCGGGTCGACGCGATCGCCCCGGTGATCACCTGGAACGATCTGGGCCAGGCGCTGTTCCCGAACACCGCGACCCCGCAGGCCCCGCCGGACGACACCCCCGCCCACGGCACGTTCGGCTCGGACGGCGTGTTCAAGCGCGGCTGGGCGGGCATCTTCTTCTCCGCCGGGACCGGCGGCGCGGGCACCGCCGGGGGCGGGCCGGCCGGCGCCGACCCGGCGGCCGCGCTCACCGGTGGCGGCGCCGCGGCAGGCGGCACCGGGCCCGGCGCGGGCCGGGATGGCCCGGGTCCCGCGACGGCGGCGGGCCCGCTCAACTGCGGCCGGTTCATCGCGCAGGTCTGCCAGGCCTACACCGAGGCCGCGACCACCGGGCGGATCTCCCCCGCGACCGCGGAGTTGCTGCGTCGCTCGTCCCCGGCCTCGGTCACCGACCGGATCAAGGCTCCGACGTTGCTGGTCCAGGGCGAGCAGGACACCCTGTTCGGCCTCGACCAGTCCGACGCCAACGCCCGTCAGATCGCCGCAGCCGGCGGCACGGTGAAGACCATCTGGTACTCCGGCGGGCACGACGGCGGCGCCCCCGACGCTGCCGTCGACGCGCAGATCGACGACTGGTTCGACTACTACCTGACCGGCAAGGGCGCCGCTCCCGGCACCGGGTTCTCCTACGCCGTCCAGAGCGGGGTGCGCACAGGCGGGGACACCCCGACCGGCCGCACCGTCGTCGCCGATGCCTACCCCGGGCTGCCCGGCGACCCGGCGCTGAGCACCCAGCGGGTCGCCCTGCAGGGCGCCCCGCAGATCGCGGTGAACCCGGCGGGCGGCAACCCGGCGGCGATCACGACGCTGCCCGGGATCGGTGGCTCGCTCGGCAGCCTGGGCAGCCGGCTGTCCGCGTTCACCTCCGAGCTACCCGGCCAGTCGGCGCAGTTCCGCAGCGAACCGCTGCCCGCGCAGGTGACCGTGGCCGGATCCCCGCGGGTGGACGTGACCGTGGCCCGGGTGCCGGGGCAGCCCGCGGCCGACGAGGCCGTGCTGTTCGGCAAGGTCTACGACCTGGCTCCCGACGGCCGCCGCACGCTGCTGGGCAACGCGGTCGCGCCGATGCGGGTGGCAGTTCCCGCCGACGGGACCCCGGCCCGGGTCACGGTGACCCTGCCCGGCGTCGTCGCCCCGGTGCAGGCGGGCGACCGGCTGGTCGTGTCGATCAGCACGACCGATCAGGGATACGCATCGGCGACCCAGCCCGCGGTGTGGCGGATCGGGCTGGCCGACGGCGCGGCCGATCTCACCGTGCCGGTCGTCCCGGGCCGGGCCGTCACCGCGAACACGGTGCCGCTCGTCCCGCTGATCGGGATCGGCGTCGTGCTGCTGCTCGCGCTGCTGGCCTGGGCCGGCGCACGGCTGGTGCGCCGCCGCAGCGCCACCCTGGACCGCGCCGGCGACCCGGAGTCGCCGCTGGAGATCCACGGGCTGGCCAAGACGTACAAGGGCGGGTTCAGCGCGGTCAAGGACGTGTCGTTCACCGTGCGCAAGGGCATGGTGCTGGGCCTGCTCGGACCGAACGGCGCGGGCAAGACGACGGTGCTGCGCATGCTGATGGGGCTGATCACGCCGACCGCGGGAACGATCCGCGCCTTCGGCGAACCAGTCGGGCCCGGCGCCCCGGTGCTCGCCCGGATCGGCGCGTTCGTCGAGGGACCGGGGTTCCTGCCGCACCTGTCCGGCGCGGAGAACCTGCGGCTCTACTGGGCCGCGACCGGGCGCCCGATCGCGGAGGCACACGTCGAGGAGGCGCTGGAGATCGCCGGGCTCGGCGCCTCCGTCCATCGCCGGGTCGGCACCTACAGCCAGGGCATGCGGCAGCGGCTGGCGATCGCGCAGGCGATGCTCGGGTTGCCGGAGCTGCTGGTGCTCGACGAACCCACCAACGGGCTCGACCCGCCCCAGATCCACGCGATGCGCGAGGTGCTGCGCCGCTACGCCGCGGACGGGCGAACCGTACTGGTGTCCAGCCACCTGCTCGCGGAGGTGGAGCAGACGTGCACGCACGTCGTCGTCATGCACCACGGCAAGGTGGTCGCCGACGGCACCGTCGAGGACATCATCGCCGGCGGCGGGGCGGCCAGCTTCAGCGTCGACGCCCCGGACCGCGCGGCGGAGATCCTGGCGGCGCTGGACGGGGTGCGCGAGGTCGCCGTCGACGGGACCCTCGTGCACGCCGAGCTGAACGGCACCCCGCGGGCGTCCGCGGTGCAGGCTCTGGTCACGGCCGGGGTCGCGGTGCAGTCGGCGGGACCCCGGCGCCGCCTCGAGGACGCATTCCTGCAGCTCGTCGGAGAGGACCTGGCCCCGTGAGCGCTGCTACCACCCCCACGACGGGGTACCGGCCGGAGCGGACCCTCCCGGTGCGCGTCGAGCTGGTCCGCCAGCTCAAGCGACGCCGCACCCAGGTGGCCTTCGCGCTGGTCGCCCTGCTGCCGGTGATCCTCTGGGCGGCGTTCCAGCTGTCCTCGGACGGCCCACCCACCGGTTCGCTGAACCTGGTCGACCTGGCCAAGGGCAGCGCGACGAACTTCTCGGTGTTCGCGCTGTTCGCCTCGGCGGGCTTTTTGCTGGTCGTGGTCGTCGCGCTGTTCTTCGGCGACACCGTGGCCGCCGAGGCGTCGTGGTCGAGCCTGCGTTACCTGCTCGCCGCGCCGATCCCGCGGGCCCGGCTGCTGCGACAGAAGGCGGTCGTCGCCGCGCTGCTGTCGCTGGCCGCGCTGCTGCTGTTGCCGGTCGTCGCGCTGATCGTGGGCAGCCTGGCCTACGGCACCGGCGATCTGGTCAGCCCGACCGGCGAGTCGCTCGGCTTCGCCACCGCCGCGGGCCGGGTGCTGCTCGGCGCGCTGTACATCGCGGTGAACCTGAGCTGGGTCGCCGGGCTCGCGATCCTGCTGTCGGTGAGCACGGACGCGCCGCTGGGCGCGGTGGGCGGGGCCGTGATGGCCTCGATCGTGTCGCAGATCCTCGACCAGATCACCGCGCTGGACAACCTGCGCAACTACCTGCCCACGCACTACGGCACCGCGTGGTCGGCGCTGCTCTCACAGCAGGTGGACTGGGGCGACATGACCCGGGGCGTGTTCTCCGCGATCACCTACGCCGCGGTGTTCGGCGCGCTGGCGGCATGGCGCTTCAGCCGCAAGGACATCACCTCCTGACCTCGCTCCTTCGCTCCGGTTTCCTCACGAACGGCACTTTCGTTCACTAGGTTTGAACGAAAGTGCCGTTCGTCACAAACGCGGGTAGCTCACTCGGGCACGGCGACGACGTCGGGGCGGGGCCGGAGGGCGGCCTGGGCGTAGTTGCGCCGCAGCTCGTCGACGATCTCGGTGCGGCGGTGGCGCAGCTTCCTGGGCTGGCTGTGCATGACGATCACACCCTCGGCCATCATCGCCGAACGGCGGTCGAGTGTGCGGTCGTATTCCTCCGGGCTGAGGTGGAACTCCCGGGAGTCGATCTCCCAGGCCAGCGCGACCTCGTCGAACCACACGTCCGGGACGGCGACGAAGCGGCCGTGCTTGTCGAGCAGGCGTGGGTTGTACAACGGCTGCGGCAACCCGCTTCGGGCCACCAGCCTGCGCGCGTCGGCCTCGGCTACCGAGCGCACTCCGTCGGCGATCTCGCGAAGAACGTCGCGCGGCAACGCACTCCCGCGGCTGCTCCCCGCCTCCAGCTCGGCACACAGGTCGGCGGCGGAGCATCGCCCCTGCTGCACGACCTCGGCGATGGTCGCCCGCACCTCGTCGCGGTCGGAGGATCGGCGGGCGAAGTCGAGAGCAGCCCGGGCGATCGGTGCCAGTGACCAGCGGCCCGCCGCCGGCTCCGGTAGTCGCTCGGTCCGTTCCGCGAGCACCCGGCCGGCACCGACGCGGCGCCGGCCGGTGGGTATCAGCACGTGGACAGGTCCGCTCGGATGCGGCATCCGGCGCATCCCGTGCAGCTGCAGGGCGTCGAGCCCGGTGATCACGGATCCGTCGCCGGCGTAGATCAGCGCGGCGAGGCGACGGTCGTCCCGGGTCGGCGGCCCGTTGTCGAGCTTGACGATCCCGGGCAGCAACCGCCGCCACGGCCCGCCCGGGCGGCACCGGTAGGCGGTGACGTGGCGATCGACCCCGATCGCCTCCAGCTCGGCGACCCTGACGATCGGCCGCCCGCCGAGCGCAGCACGGACGTCGGAGGGGTGGTCGTCGCGGCGGCGGGGCACACGGTGATCGTGAGCGAGGAACCGCTCGTCACCGCGCACCGGTTCCGCTCCCGTGGACAACCTCCACCGCATGTGCACAACTCCCGGCACCGGCACCCGCCCTGCTTGACGCCCCCATGTCTCACGAACGGCACTTTCGATCACTAGGTTTGAACGAAAGTGCCGTTCGTGAGAACGCGGGGCGGTACCGGGCTCGGGCG
>NZ_JAAXLA010000126.1 GCF_012911935.1 Pseudonocardia acidicola
CTCCTCGGCCTTGAACGGCAGGCCGGAAACCTTGGTGTAGGACTTGACGTCGACCAGGTAGCGGGCGCGCAGCAGCAGCGCCAGCTGGCCCAGGTTCATCTCCGGCACCAGCACCGTGCGGTACCGGCCCAGGACCTCGGCGAGGTTGGCGGGCAGCGGGTGCAGGTGGCGCAGGTGCGCGGTGGCGACCTTGTGGCCCAGGCCGCGGATCCGCCGCGCCCCGGCGCCGATCGGGCCGTAGGTCGAGCCCCACCCGATGACGAGCAGCTCGGCGTCCCCGCTCGGGTCGTCCACCGCGACATCCGGCACGGTGATGCCGTCGATCTTCGCGGCGCGCAGCCGGACCATCCGGTCGTGGTTGTCCGGGTCGTAGGAGATCGACCCGCGCCCGTCGGCCTTCTCCAGCCCGCCGATGCGATGCTCCAGACCGGGGGTGCCGGGCACCGCCCACGGCCGGGCCAGGGTGTCGGCGTCACGCAGGTACGGCCAGAACTCCCCCGACCCGTCCGGCGCGTTCGGCTCGGTCGCGAACCCGGGATCCACCGACTCCAGGGCCTCGGCGTTCGGGACCTTCCACGGCTCCGACCCATTGGCCAGCGACCCGTCGGACAGCAGCAGCACCGGGGTGCGGTAGCGCACCGCGATCGCGGCGGCCTCCAGGGCGGCGTCGAAGCAGTCCCCCGGCGAGCGCGGCGCGATGATCGGCACCGGGGCTTCGCCGTTGCGCCCGAACATCGCCTGCAGCAGGTCGGCCTGCTCGGTCTTGGTGGGCAGCCCGGTGGACGGGCCACCGCGCTGCACGTCGATGACCAGCAGCGGCAGCTCCAGGGCGACCGCGAGCCCGATCGTCTCGGACTTCAGCGCGATCCCCGGCCCGGAGGTGGTGGTCACCCCCAGCGCGCCCCCGAAGCTCGCCCCGAGCGCCGCGCCCACCCCGGCGATCTCGTCCTCGGCCTGGAACGTGGTGACGCCGAACCCCTTGTGCTTGGACAACTCGTGCAGGATGTCGCTGGCCGGGGTGATCGGGTAGGAGCCCAGGAACACCGGCAGCCCGGTGGTCTGCCCGGCGGCCACGATGCCGTAGGCCAGCGCGGTGTTGCCGGTGATCTGGCGGTAGGTGCCCACCTCCAGCTTCGCCGGCGCCACCTCGTAGGTGACCGCGAACGCCTCGGTGGTCTCCCCGTAGGCGTGCCCGGCGCGAAACGCCAGGATGTTCGCCTCCGCCAGTTCCGGGCGCCGCGCGAACTTCTCCCGCAGGAACCGCTCGGTGCCCTCGTGCGGGCGGTGATACATCCACGACAGCAGGCCCAGGGCGAACATGTTCTTCGCCCGCTCCGCGTCCTTCTTGCTCAGCCCGGTGGACTCCAGCGCCCCCCGGGTCAGGGTGGCCATCGCCACCGGGAACACCGAGAACTGCGCCAGCGAGTCGTCCTCCAGCGGGTTGGACTCGTACCCGACCTTGGTCAGGTTCCGCCGGGTGAACTCGTCGGTGTTCACGATCAACACCCCACCCGCGGGCAGGTCGGCGATGTTCGCCTTCAACGCCGCCGGGTTCATCGCCACCAGCACGTCCGGCCGGTCCCCGGGGGTGAGGATGTCGTAGTTCGCGAAATGCAACTGGAACGACGACACCCCCGGCAACGTCCCGGCAGGCGCCCGGATCTCCGCCGGGAAATTCGGCAACGTCGACAGATCGTTACCGAACGCCGCGGTCTCCGAGGTGAACCGGTCCCCGGTCAACTGCATACCGTCACCCGAGTCACCCGCGAACCGAATCACCACCCGATCGCGAACAACGACCTCGCGCCCGTCGCCGGACGGGGCGGAGGAATGATCGACGGCGGTGTCGCTAGACGTCATATCGAGGTCAGTCCTCGGAGCTCGGGTGCAGGGTAGGGGCCAACCTCTGGAGGTTAACCGGCCGCGTCTCCCAGTGTCCCCTTACCCCGCGCCAGGTCACAGGAACCTGTTCGCGCCAGTGGAACGAACCTCAGCGCTTGCTGATCTTCGCCTGCAGCGCGGCCACCCGTTCCTGGAACTCTGCGGAGTGCACGGACGCCGCCTGGGCCCGTACCTCGATCTCGGTGGCGTCGGCATGCGCGGTCATCCCGGCGGTCACCCGCATCGTCGCCTTGGTGGTCACCTCGAGGTCGCGGGGTGCGGCAGCGGCCCGGGCGGCCATCTCGCACGCGCCGGCGACGACGTCGTCGTAGCGACGCCACACCAGGCCTACCCGTTCGGCCTCCTCGGCGTCGAGCACGTCGCCGAACAGGGTCAGTGCGGCCGCGCCCTGCGGGCCCACCGCCCGGTCGACCATCCACGTGTAGCCACCGCCGGGGTGCAGCCCGAGCGGCATGAAGCGGGCGTCGAACTTCGCCTTCGGGCCGGCCAGCCGCACGTCGCAGGCCAGCGCCAGGTTCAGCCCGGCCCCCACCGCGGCGCCGTTCACGGCGGCGATCGTCGGCAACGGGCAGTTCGCGACCTCGAGAAAACCCGCGTAGACGGTGCGCAGCGTGGCCGGGTCCGCGCTCTGCAGCTCGGCCAGGTCGCCGCCCGCGCAGAAGGCCGGGGGCTCGCCGGTGATGACGACGGCGCCGACACCCTCGTCGGCGACCGCGGCGTGCAGGGCCTCGACGAGCTTGCCCGACAGCTCGAGGTTCATGGCGTTGCGGCGTTCCGGGTTCGACACGGTGAGCAGCGCGACGCGGTCTTTGATGTCTGTGCGGACTTCGGTGGCCATGCGGGTCATCCTGCCCTCTCGATTACCGTCCCTCGTGTGTCAGGTTCGACCTCACAGGCCACCACGGACGCCGACCGGCCGGTTCCGCACCCGGACGCCCCGGCGCCGGGCACCGTGCTCGGGCAGCACTACGCCTACTGCTTCGCCTGCGGAGACGGTCCCGGCGGCCTGCACATGCGGTTCACCGCCGGCGAGGACCTCACCCTGACCGGCACCTTCACGGTGACCCCCGATCACCAGGGCGCCCCGGGGCTGGCCCACGGCGGCCTGCTGACGGCGGCGTTCGACGAGGCGCTCGGCGCCTTGCAGGTGTTCTTCCGGGAGCCGGCGGTCACCGCGCAGCTGCAGACCCGGTTCCGCCGCCCGGTGCCGGTCGGCACGACGCTGTACCTGCAGGCCCGGGTGGACCGCCGAGAAGGCCGGAAACTGTGGCTCAGCGCTACCGGTCACCTCGACGCGCCGGACGGCCCGGTCGCCGCCGAGGCCCAGGCGCTGTTCCTGGTGGTGCCGGCCGAGCATTTCGTCAAGCACGGGCGGGCCGAGGAGGTGGCGGCCGTGCAGATGAACCCGGAGCTGCACCGGAACAACTACCTCGAGGTGAATCCCTGACCGGTGGCTACAGCAGCACCATCGCCGCCGGCCCCAGCCGGTCGAACGTCTCCGTGCTGACGTCCGGGTAGTCCGGACCGGCCGTGCCCCGGCGGGCGAAGGTGATCCGCAGTGCGTCGCCGGTCCGGTCGGTGCGGTTGCGCGTCCCGGAGTGCCACAGGTGCCCGTCGAGCACGAGCGCCGACCCGGCCGCCAGCGGCACGAGGCGCTCCCCGGGGTGCGGCACATCGACCGCCGAGGACGGCGCCGCGTAGTGCCAGCGGTGCGAGCCGGGCAGCACCCGGGTGGCGCCGCCGTTCTCGGTGACGTCGACGAGCGCGACGATCACGACGGCCATCCGCGGCCCGTCCTCCGGTGCCGGCCCGGCGAAGTCGGCGTGCAGTGACTGCGCGCCGAACCCGGGCTGCGGCGCGCGGTAGTGCACCCGGCGCAGCTGCAGCTCCGGGCCGAGGACCGCGGCCACGGCGGCGAGCAGCCGCGGCGCCGTCCAGGTGGCGTCGACCGCGGGCCCGGCGTCGAGCAGGTCGGCGTGCAGCGTCCTGCCGGGGCGCCACAACGGGCCGTCGCGTTCCCGGATCAGGTGTTCGTCGACGCACGCGTGCAGGTCGCGCAGTACGGCGGCGTCCAGCAGCCCGTCCAGCACCACGTACCCGTCGGCGGCCAGCGCGGCGCGCGCGGGCGCCTCCAGCACCCCGTCGTGCACCCCGAGTTCGGCGAGCGTCGTCGCCCCGTCCACGGCCTTCTCACTCCTCAGTTCGGGCGTTCCGCTCCAGGGTGCATCGAGACGCCGCGTCGCCGCCACGCGCGACGGACCGCGGCACACCCGAGGAACATCGCCCGGCTGCGGCTCGTTGTCCGGTCGGGGACGCCACGAGGTCCCCGGAAGGACGGATGTCGGTGCACAGCCACATGAACGGCGTGAAGACGGCGCTGCTGCTCGGTGGGATGAGCGCGCTCGTGCTTCTCGTCGGGTCGCTGTTCGGCCGCGGCGGGCTGATCATCGCGGTGCTCGTCGCGCTGGGCATGAACGGCTACGCCTACTTCAACTCCGCGAAGCTCGCGCTGCGCGCGATGCACGCGCGGCCCATCACGGAGGCCGAGCACCCGGCGATGTACCGCATCGTCCGCGAGCTCAGCCAGGCCGCCCGCCAGCCCATGCCGCAGCTCTACATCAGCCCGACCAACGCCCCGAACGCGTTCGCCACCGGCCGCAGCCCGCGGCACGCCGCGGTGTGTGCCACCACCGGCCTGCTCGAGATCCTCGATGAGCGCGAGCTGCGCGCGGTGCTGGGCCACGAGCTCAGCCACGTCTACAACCGCGACATCCTGATCTCGTGCGTTGCCGGCGCGATGGCCAGCATGATCGGCTTCCTGGCCAACATGGCGATGTTCGCGGGCCTGTTCGGGGGTGGTGACGAGGACCGCCCCAACCCGATCGCGATGATCCTCATCGCGCTGCTCGGCCCGATCACGGCCGGCGTCGTGCAGATGGCGGTCAGCCGGTCCCGGGAGTACCAGGCCGACGCGTCCGGTGCGCAGCTGACCCGCGACCCGCTGGCGCTCGCCACGGCCCTGCGCAAGCTGCAGCGCGGCACCCAGCTCGCGCCGCTGCCGCCCGACCCGCAACTCACGTCGCAGTCGCATCTCATGATCGCCAACCCGTTCCGGCCCGGCGACCAGCTGGCGAAATGGTTCTCCACCCACCCGCCGATGGAGGACCGGATCCGCCGGCTCGAGGAGATGGCCTACCGCCGCTGACGCATCGGGCCGACCGACTCGGCGGGACCGGCGATCCGGGCCACACTGAGTCCGTGACCATCGCGGAGCGGGCCCGCGGGCTCCGGCTCGACCGCTGGGACGCCGCCATCGCCGGGTATGCGCTGCTGGCCGCGCCCGCCCGTCCGCTGACCGCCCCTGCCGCCGTCGCCGTGCTCGCCCCGGGCGTGCTGCTGCTGGTGCTGCGGGCCCGCCACCCGGTCGCGCCGCTGCCGAGCACCGCCCGGCCGGTGGCCGCGGCGGTGTTGTGGCTCGGCCTCGGCGTGCTGTTCGGCCTGTGGGAGCTCGCTGCCGCGCTCTGGGGCGACGACGCCGCGCACCCGACGTTCAGCCTGATGCTCGACCCGGTGCTGGCCACCTACCCGGGCCGGGTGCTGGGTTACCTCGGCTGGCTCGCGCTCGGCCGCTGGCTGGTGACCCGATGACGCCCTACACCGTGATCGTCGCCGGGTTCGCCGTGCTGTCCGCCGTGCTGTTCGCCGTCGACCTGGCTGCGCGCCGGTGGCCCGGCCCCCGGCTGCGCCCGCTTGGCGAGGCGCTGCACGCCGCCCTCGCGCACCCGCCGGTCCGCTGGCTGGCCATGGTCGCGTGGCTGTGGACGGGTTTCCACTTCCTCGCGCGCTGACCGCCGAGCCGCTCAGCCCGAGGCCGGCCCCCGCAGCTCGCGGCGCAGGATCTTCCCGCTCACCGTCTTCGGCAGCTCGTCGAGGATCTCCACCTGCCGCGGGTACTTGTAGGCAGCCATCCGCTCCTTGCAGTGCGCGATCAGGTCGGCGGGCTCCGCGGTGCGGCCCGGCTTGAGGCTGACGAACGCCTTCACCGTCTCGCCGCGGTAGGAGTCGGGCACCCCGACCACCGCGGCCTCGCGCACCGCGTCGTGCTCGTAGAGCACGTCCTCGACCTCCCGCGGCCAGATCTTGTAGCCGCCCGCGTTGATCTGGTCCTTCTTGCGGTCGACGATGTAGAACCAGCCCGCGGGGTCCATGAACCCGACGTCGCCGGTGTGCAGCACCCCGTCGGGCAGCGCGTGCGCGGTCTGCTCCGGATTGTTCCAGTACCCGGGGACGACCTGCGGCCCGCTCGTCACGATCTCGCCGATCTCGCCCGCGGACAGATCCTCGCCGTCGTCGCCGACGATGCGCACCATCGTGTTGAACACCGGCACCCCGATCGACAGCGCGCCGGAGTTCGGATCCACCGGTGCCCGGCCGGCCGGCGGGCCGACATGCGACGGCGATGTCGTCTCGGTGAGCCCGTAGGCGTTGTGGATGTAGGGGCCGAACTGCTTCTCGAACGCCTCCACGATCGCCGGCGCCACCGGGGCGCCGCCGCTGTAGACCTTGGTGAGACTCGACAGGTCGCGCTGGCCGGCGGTCTCGTGGTTCATCCACGCGACGAACACCGGGATCGCACCGACGACGAACGTCGCCCGCCAGCGCTCGATCAGGTCGAGCGTCGTGCCCGCGTCGAAGCGGAAACCGAGGACGAGCGGGGCCGGGATCAGTGTGGCGACGGCGAGGTGCCCGATCAGGCCGGTGATGTGGAACAGCGGGGCGACGCCGAGGATGACGTCGTCGCGGCCGAGGTGGATCCAGTCCCGGTAGGTCCGGGCGTTGAACACCACGTTGCGATGGGTGTTCATCGCGCCCTTGGGCGGGCCCGTGGTGCCGGAGGTGTAGGTCAGGAACGCCACGTCGTCCAGGCCGGGCTCGGGCACGTCCGGTGCTGCCGCGCCGCGGTGGGCCTCGATCAACTCCAGCAGATCGACGGCATCGGCGGCCTTCGTCCGGGCGGTGCCGGCGAGCAGCTTCGGCACGTCCTCGCCCAGGTAGTCCAGCTCCGACGTCGTGATGATCGTCCGCACGGCCGTTCCCGGCTGCACCGCGGTGGCCACCGGGTGCAGCGACTCCAGCGCGACCAGGGTGGTCGCGCCGGAGTCGGCCAGGATCACCTGCAGCTCCCGCTCCCGCAGCATCGGGTTGATCGGGACGACGATGCCGCCGGCCTTCCACACCGCGAGCATCGTGATCATCCACTGCGGCACGTTCTGCAGGAACACCGCGACCCGGTCGCCCGGCGCCACGCCCAGCTGCGCGAGCCCGGCGGCCAGCGCGTCGCTGTCCGCGTCGACCTCGGCGACGGTCCGGGTGGCGTCGAAGTAGTGCAGCAGCGGCCGGTCCGGCGCGCTGCGCGCGGCGGCGCGGAACATCGCCAGCGCGCTCGGGTGCTCGATCTCGATCTCAGCCGGGGTGCCCTGGTCGTAGACGCCGAGCCACGGGCGCTGGTCGTAGATGCTCATGGCCGTCAGTAGACCCCGCGCGTGTGAGGGCTGTCACTGCTCCGGGTGGGCAGCCCTCACACCGTGCGCTCAGCCCTTCACGTAGGCGAGCTTCTCCGCGACCCGGCCGTCCCGGACCGTGAACACGTCGACGCCGCGGACGTGCCCGGCCCCCCAGTCGTAGCGCCACCGCGCCACCACCCGGTCGCCCGCCGCGATCACCTCCTCGGAGGTGAACACCCCGTCCGGCGACGCGGCGAAGAACTCCTCCCAGGCCGCGCGCACCGCAGCCTGCCCGGTGTGCCTGCGGCCGTCGGGCGGGCTGGTGTCCTCGAACACGCAGTCGGGTGTCATCGCGGCCATCACGGCGTCGACGTCGCGGGCGTCGAACGCCGCGTTGAAACGGGCGACCGCGGCGAGCGCAGCCGCCCCCTCCACGGCTGTGTTCGAACCGGAGTTCGGCACTGCCTGCGCGCTCACGGCTGCCGCCCGAACATCGCCAGCAGCCGGTCCTGCGGGGCGGCCCCCTCCGGCACGGTCCGGCGCGGACCGATCACGCCCATCTGCCGGTACAGATCCTCCATCGGCCCGAACCAGGGCAGCAGCGCGTCGACGGCGTCGGGGTCCAGGCGCTCGTCCGCCCCGACCGCCCGCGCCAGGTCCCAGGCGTGGATCAGGTGGTCGGCGGCGAGTTGGGTGGCGTACTCCCGGCCCGGGTGGTCGCCGAAGGACAGGTGCACGGTGCGGCTCAGCGCGCCGGGCGCCTGGATCGCCTCCAGTGCTTCCTTCGCGGCCTGCTCCCAGGTGGCGACCGGGTCGTGGCCCAGCAGGTCGCCGTCGAAGCGGTCGCCGACCTCCTCGATCCGCGCCCCGGCGAACAGCGGTGGGGTCCACCGCTCCTCGTTGACCAGGTGGTTGACCAGCGTGTGCACGTCCCAGTCCGCGCACGGGGTCGGGGCGTCCCACCGGCCCTCGACCGCGTGCACCCGCTTGCCGAACTCGGCGCTGGCCCGCCGGTACAGCTCGACGATGTCGTTCTCGTCCACGGTCACCCTCATTTCGCGTAGTCGGAGGCGCCCCACCAGTCGACGACGACGACCGGCTCGTCCCCGACCACCCACGCGTCGTGCCCGGACGGCAACGCGGTGACCTGGCCGGCGACGGCGTCGAACGTACGCCCGTCGGCGGTCTGGATCCGTAACGTCCCACTGACGTGGTACTGGAAATGCGGGGCCTCGCACAGTTCGGTACCGGCCAGCGGTTTGACGTCGTTCGACCAGCGCCACCCCGGCTGCAGGGTCAGCCGGCCGATCTCGGCGCCGCCGATGTGCAGCAGGTCGAGCCGGCCGTTCGGGAACTCGCGGGTCTCGCCGGGGTGGGCGAAGTCCTGCTGCTCGTAGCCGGGTTGCACGGTGTTCATGGCGGTCTCCTCCCCAGTGCTCGTCCTCGGATGCCGGGAACGCTAGGAACCCGGCCTTGCAGCCGGTTGGCATCTGGATGGCGGGGACCCGGCGGGGGAAGATGGCGCGGTGGCGGCGGTCCCGCCCGACGGCACGTACCTCCGGTTACTCGGGCGGTTCCAGGTCCGCCGGGGCGGCGAGGAGATCCCACCGGCCGCGTTCGGCGGCCGGAAGGTCCGCACGCTGCTGCGGGTGCTCGCCGTGCGCCGGCCCGACCTCGTTCCGCACGAGACGCTGGCCGAGGCGATCTGGCCGGACCGGTTGCCGGCCGACCCCGCCGGCAATCTGGGCGTGCTGGTGAACCGGGCCCGCCGGACCCTCGGCGACGCCGGCCTGGTCGTCACGGGGCCCGGCGGCTACGCACTGGGCGCGTGCGGGGTGGACGTCGAGGAGTTCCACGCCGCGGTGGCGGCCGGCCGGACGGCGGGCGACCCGGCCCAGGCGCTGCGCGCGTTCACCGCGGCGCTGGGGCTGTGGGGCGAGCCGCTGGCCGAGGACGTCTATGCCGAGTGGGCCCGCGAGCCGCGGGACCGGTTGCTGCGCGCGCGGGTGGACGCCCTGGAGGGTGCCGCCCGGGCCGCGCTGGAGGTGGGGGATGCGGGCGCGGCGGCCGAGTTCGGCGCCGACGCGGTCGCCGCGGAGCCGCTGCGGGAGTCGTCGACGCTGGTGCTGGCCCGGGCGCTGGCCGCGGCCGGGGACCGGGCGGCGGCGCTGGTCCGGCTCGGCGAGCTGCGCCACCGGCTGGCCGACGAGCTCGGCGTCGACCCGTCGGCCGAGGTCACCCAGCTGCAGCTACGGCTGCTGCGCGGCCGGCCGAGCCCGCGGCGCGACCCGGTCCCGCGGGTGGTCGCGTTCGGCGGCCCGGCGTTCGGGGGGCTGAGCTTCGTCGGGCGGGACGCCGAGCTGGCCCGGTTGCGGGCGGCGGTGGCCGCGCGCGGGGTGGTCACGCTGGCCGGGGTGGCCGGGGTCGGGAAGTCCCGGCTGCTCGCCGAACTCGCCCGCGGCGTGTCGCTGCCCGTGGTCGCGGCGCGGGCGTTCCTCCCCGAGCGGGCCGAGGCGTGGGGGTTGGCCCGGACGCTGCTCCGGGAGGCGCTGGCCATCGACGCCGGGGTCGCCGTTGCGCTGCCGGCGCGGGTCCGCGACGCACTGAGCGGGCTGCTGCCCGAGCTCACCGAGACCGGCAGCGCGGGCGCGCTCGACGGGGAGAGCCGCCGCGCGCTGCTGCTGGCCGGCGGGCTGCGGGTGCTGGAGGCGGCGGCCGGCGACAACCCCGGGGGCGCCCTGCTGATCGCGGACGACCTGCAGTGGGCCGATCCCAGCAGCCTGGCACTGCTCGGGTCGGCGCTGGCCCGGCTGCCCGACCTGGCCGCGGTGCTCGCCTACCGGCCCGACGAGCTCGGCGCCGGGGCGCTGGCCGAGCTGCGCGCGGTCCGTCCGCTCGCCGAGATCACCCTCGGGCCGCTGCCCACCGAGGCCGTCGCCGACCACGCGCTGGCCGCGGCGCTGCTGGACGCGACCGACCGCACGCCGTTCGCGGTGGCCGAGGTGCTGCGCGAACTGGTCGAGCGGGCCGCGGTCGTGGCCGCCCCGGGCGGCTGGCGCCCGCGCATCCCGGACGCCGTCGCGCTCGCCCGGGAGCTGGGCCGCACCGGGCAGCTCCGTGCGGTCCGCCGCCGCGTCGAGCGGCACTCCGGGGTGCGCGCGGAGGTGCTGGGCCTCGTCGCCCTGCTGGCCCGGGAGACCCCGGCGCGAACGGTGGCCGCGGCCGCCGCGCTCGACCCGCGGGAGGTGCTCGACGCGCTGTCGGCGCTGGCCGGCGCGGGGCTGCTGCGGCTGGGCGAGACCGGCTGGGGGACCGCGCACGATCTGGTCGGGGAGACCGTCACCGCGGGGCTGAGCCCCGGAGAGCGGGGTCGGCTGCACGGGTTGCTGGCCCGTGCGCTGGAGGCCGAGGACGCGGATCCGTCGGAGATCGCGCGGCACCACCGCGACGCCGGGGACGCTGCCGCGGCGGGCGCGGCCTACGCCCGCGCCGCCGGCCACGCGCTGGACGGGCACGCCACCCGGGAGGCGGCGGCGCTGGCCGAGGCCGGGCTCGGGCTCGAGCCCCGGGGCACCGTGCGCGCCGACCTGCTGGACGTTCGCGCCGAGGCCCGCGCCGCGCACGGCGACCTCAGCGGCGCCGTGGCCGACCTGCAGGAGGCGCTCGCCGAACCGGGTCCGGCCCGGTCCCGGCGGTGGTCCCGGCTGGCCATGTTGTCCTCGGGCGCCCGCGACCTGCAGCGTGCCGCCGACCTGGTCGAGCTCGCGCTCGTCGAGGCGGGCTCGGACCCGGGCGCCCGCGCGCTCGCCCTGGAGACCGCGGCGATCCTGGACATGAATCTGGAGCGCCCGGCCCGGGCCACCGAGCGGGCCGAGGCCGCGCTCGCGCTCTACCAGGGCCTGGGCGACGCCCAGGGCGTCGCACGCATCCTCGACGGCCGGGCGATGGCGACGTTCCTCGACGGCCGGATCGCCGAGGGGGTCGAGCTATTCGGCCGGGTGGCGGAGCTGTTCACCGGGTCGGGCGAGCTGCTGCGGGTGGTCACCCCGCGCTCCACGCGCGGGCACGGACTGGTCTTCCTCGACCACCCCGGCGAGGGCCTGGCCGAGACGACGGCGGCGCTGCGGCTGGCCCGTGACCTCGACTCCCCGGAGGGGGTGGCGTATTCGCTGTGGCACCGGTCGGAGGCGTTGTCCGGACTCGCCCGGGGCGCCGAGGCCGAGGCCGACGCGCGGGAGGCGCTGCGGATCGCCCGCGGTGTCGGGCATCGCGGCTGGACGGCGACGGGCTGGCGGGCGCTCGGCATCGCGCTGCAGGCACAGGGGCGGCTCGCGGAGGCGGGGGAGGCGTTCGCCGAATCCGGGCGGATGGCCGGCGACCGGCTGAGCCTGTTCGCGTCGTGGGCGGCGGCCCGGGCGGCGCTCGTCGCGGTGGCGCTGGACCGGCTGGACGAGGCCGCGGTGCTGGTCGAGCGCGCGCTGGCGCAGGGCCCGCCGCTGGGGCACTACGAGGGCCGGTTGGCGCAGGTCGAACTGGCGCTCGCCCGCGGCGACCCGCACGCCACACCGCTGGCCGCCCACGCCCTGGCGGCGGCCCGCGCAGGCGGCCACCTGGTCTCCGTCCCCCGCCTCTGCGTTGTCCAAGGAGAGTGGAGGGTCAGGACGGGGCGTCGGCGCCGTGGGCGCGGGCGACTGCCATGACGTATTCGCCGTAGCCGGAGTTGGCCTGGGCGGCACCGAGGGCGTGGGCGGAGTCGGGGGTGATCCAGCCGCGGTCCATCGCGATCTCCTCCAGGCAGGCGATCCGCACCCCCT
>NZ_JAAXLA010000127.1 GCF_012911935.1 Pseudonocardia acidicola
CAGTGCAACGACAGCAGTGCAACGACAGCAGTGCAACGACAGCAGTGCAACGACAGCAGTGCAACGACAGCAGTGCAACGACAGCAGTGCAACGACAGCAGTGCAACGACAGCAGTGCAACGACAGCAGTGCAACGACAGCGCGAACGGGATCGCCGTCCCATCGGCTCGGCGCAGGGCCGGTCAGCCGCGGGACCGCTCCACCGCGCGTTCGACGAGCGTCGCGAACAGCCGGCCCAGGTCCATTCCGGCTGCGGCCACCGCGGTCGGCAGCAGCGAGGTGTCGGTGACTCCGGGCGAGACGTTCACCTCGAGGATCTGAACCCGCCCCTCGGTATCCACCACGGCGTCCATCCGAGACAGGTCCCGCAGGCCGAGGAGGTGGTGCGCAGCCAGTGCGGTCTCACGCAGCAGGTCGAGCATCGCGGCATCGAGTCGGGCCGGGCAGTGGAACTTCGTCGCGCCGGGCGTGTAGCGCGCCGTGTAGTCGTAGATGCCGCCGTGGGCCTCCACCTCCACCGGCGGCAGCGCTCGCGGCTCCGGGCCGTCGTGCACCACGGACACGGCCACCTCGGTGCCGGCTACGAAGCGCTCGGCGAGCACGGTGTCGGCGTAGGCGAGGCAGCTGACCATCGCGGCGGGAAGGTCCGTCGCGTTCGACACGACCTGCGCGCCGAGCGCCGAGCCACCCTGGTCGGGCTTGAGCATGAGCGGCAGGCCGAGCCGCTCGACCATCGCGTCGAGGACCGCCTGAGCGCCGAGTTCGCGGAAGGTGGCGTGCGGCAGCGCGATCCAATCCGGGGTGTTCAGGCCGGCACGGGCGAACTCGGCCTTCGCGGTGGGCTTGTCCCAGGCGCGGCGGCATGCAGGTGCGGGAGTACCGACGAACGGCACATCCAGCAGTTCCAGTACCGCCTGGATCGCGCCGTTCTCCCCCTCGCCACCGTGCAGCGCGATCACGACGGCATCCGGGCGCTCGGTGCGCAGCCGCTCGATCAGCGCGGCGTCGGCGTCCCATTCCCGGACGGTCGTGCCGACCGCGCGCAGCGCACCCGCGAGGCGGCGGCCCGACCGCAGGGACACCTCCCGCTCATGGGACAACCCACCGGCCAGTACCGCGACGGTTCGTTCGCTCACCCGGGCATTCTGCGCCATGCCGGTGCAGCGGGCGCACCCCACTCGGTCGCGCAGGAAACCGCGACCCGCGGGTCAGGCCGTGTCGGGCGAGGGACTCTGCGGCCCCCGGCTGACGGCCGGTGGCGTCGGCGTGAGGCGCGCGGGCGAGCCGAACGTCCGCATCACGTCGAGCTCGGCCTCCAGCACGCCGGCCAGTCGCCGCACGCCCTCGGTGATCCGCTCCGGCGTCGGGTAGCAGTAGGACAGCCGCAGCTGCCGGCTCCCCAGCCCGTCGGCGTAGAAGCCGGTGCCGGATGCGTACGCGACCCGTGCGGTGACCGCCCGCGGCAGCATCGCCTTGGTGTCCACGCCTTCGGGAACGGTGAGCCAGACGTAGAAACCGCCGTCCGGGGTCGTCCAGCTGCACCCGTCGGGCAGGTAGGTCTCCAGCGCCGCAAGCATGGCGTCCCGACGGTCGCGATAGGCCTCGGTGAACGTCTTGATCTGGCTGCGCCAGTCGTGCCCATCGAGGTACCGCGACACGAGCATCTGGTTGAAGCTGGGCGGGCACAGCGTGGCTGACTCGGCGGCCAGAACGAGCCGGTCCCGGACCGCAGGCGGTACCAGCGCCCAGCCCACCCGCAGGCCCGAGGCGAACGTCTTGGAGAACGAACCGAGGTAGATCACGCCGGGATCCATGGACCGCAGCGCGGGGTACGTCCGCCCGGAGAACCCGAGCAAGCCGTACGGGTTGTCCTCGACGACGCCGACGCCGTACCGCGCACAGATCTCCAGCACCTCGGTCCGGCGCTCGACGGCGAGCGTCACGCCGGCGGGGTTGTGGAAGTTCGGGATCGTATACAGGAACTTCGGCGTGATCCCCTTCGCGGCGAGCGTGCGCAGGGCGTCGCGCAGCGCGTCGGGATCGAGGCCGTGTTCGTCCATCGCCACGTGCACGACCCGGGCCTGGTAGGCGGCGAAGCTGCCGAGCGCCCCGACATAGGACGGACCCTCCGCCAGGACGACGTCACCCGGGTCACAGAAGATCCGGGTGACGAGGTCCAGCGCCATCTGGGAGCCGACGGTGACGACGACATCGTTAGGGTCGGCGTTGATCCCCTCGAGCCGCATGACCTCGCAGATCTGCTCGCGCAGCGCGGGCACGCCCTGGGCGGAGCCGTACTGCAGCGCGACCTGGCCCTCGCGCGCGACGAGGTCGGCCACCTCGACCGACAGGGCGTCGAGGGGAAGGGCGGCGAGGTTGGGCATGCCACCCGCGAGCGAGACGACCTCCGGCCGGCTCGCGACCGAGAACAGCGCCCGGATCTCCGACGCCGTCATACCGGCGGTCCGCACCGCGAAGCGCTCGGTCGGCGGCACCACCGGGTGCGCTCCCCCGGCCTCGGTGCCGGCGACGGGCAGCTGGCGTTCGGGCTCTGCTGGGCTCGGGACTGGCACGGGCGGACCCTCCCCGGGCTCGCGACGGATGACAACCGGACCGAATGAGTGTAACCAGGTCGAGGGAAGACCCTGCCCTTCGGCGAGGCTGAGACGCCGGTCGCAGCAGATGGGGTGTCGGGGCGGTCCTGTATCGATCTAAGCTCGGGTGTCGGCGCATCGGGCGGCGGCGATCGACATCACCTTCAGCCGCCGGAGGTCGCCTTGTCCTGGCACGTGGCGGGCATCACTCTGGACAACCTGGACGAGTTGCCCAAGCGCTGTCGCAGTTGCGTGTTCTGGGAACTCTCCGATCACCTCGGCAAGCAGGCGGTCGAGTTCGGGTCGACGGACCTGGAGAAGGAGGCGTGGGTCTCCGGCGTGCTCCTCGAGTGGGGCTCCTGCGGGAGGATTGTCCACGTGCGCGGGGTCCCGGCCGGCTACGTGATGTACGCGCCCCCCTCCGCGGTGCCGCGGGCCGCGGAGATGCCGACCGGTCCGGTGAGCGCCGACGCGGTGCTGCTGACCACGATGCAGGTGATGCCCGAGTTCGCCGGTGAGGGGCTGGGCCGAATGCTCGCCCAGGCCGTCGTGAAGGATCTGACCCGGCGCGGGGTGAAGGCGATCGAGGTCTTCGGTGACGCGCGGCCGGGCACGGAACCGAGTTGCGTGGTCCCGGTGGAGTTCCTGCGCGGGGTGGGCTTCAAGACCGTCCGCCCCCATCCGCGGTGGCCCCGGCTGCGCATGGAACTGCGGGCGGCCATGACGTGGAAGGAAGACGTCGAGGCGGCGCTGGAGCAGATTCTCGGCTCGGTGACGATCCCGATGCAGGCCGCGGCCCCGGTGGAGCCCCAGGTGCCGGCCCGGGCGAACTTCTGATCGCGACTCGAACGCCGCGCTGTGACGATCTGAGGGCGCTCTGTAGCGGCCGCTGCGGGCCCCTCGGAATGCTCCGTGACAGAGGGGCCCGACGAGGCCTCTAAATCGCCCGAGCTTCGTTTCGGCCCAGTTCTCGGGCCAATACATCCGAAAAGGTGAACGTGCCCGTCGGCTGGTCGTCCTGCCCGAGCAGGTACAGCCGCTTGATGCCGACGAGGATGCCCTCCGCAACGACATCGCGGAAGGCGGGGTCGAGCAGCTTGCGCCGGTCGCCGAGGTTGGTCAGGTAGCCGACCTCGACACGCACGGTGGGCATCCGGGTCAGTCGCAGCAGTTCCCACGTCCGCGGCTGGGTGCCGCAGTCGGCCATGGAGGTGCGGATGAGCAGCTCGCGCTGGATGAGGCCGGCGAGCGCCTCCCCCACCGTGGAGGTCGCCCCGGAGCCGTTGCCGAAGTGGAACGTGGCGAGGCCCTGCGCGTGCATGCTGTGGTTCGCGTCGGTGTGCAGCGACAGCACGAGGTCGGCGCCGGTGGTGTTGGCGAACGCGGCGCGCTCGGCCTCCGGCGGGCAGGTGTCCTCCCGACGGGAGAGCAACGCCTCCATGCCGGTGGCCGACATCCGGCCGACGAGCCGGCGGGCCAGGTCCCACATCAGGTCGGCCTCGGTGACCCCGGCGACGGTCACACCGCGGTCGCTGCCCCCGTGCCCCGGGTCGATGACGATGCGCTTGCCGCGCATCCGCGGGCCCGCGCGGCGCAGCAGCTCCTGCTCGCGCAGCAGGCCCGGACGTCCGCCGGTGACCTTGCGGCCGAGCTGGCGCAGCGCGCGCAGGGTCTGCGGCCCGCACACGCCGTCGGGGACGAGGCCGTAGTCGCGCTGGAACGCACGCAGGCCCTGCTCGGTCTGCTCGTCGAACACGCCGCCGGGTCGGCCGGCGTCGTAGCCGAGTTCGAGCAGGCGCTCCTGCAGTGTGACGACGTCGTCGCCGCTCATCGGCGAGGAGATCATCAGTGCCAGCATGCGGTCACCGAGGGTCCAGCTGGCCTCGCGCAACGCGCGGTAGGTGGCCGGACCCACGATCCCGTCGGTGATGAGCCCGCGGCGTTGCTGGAACGCGCGGACGGCGTGCTCGACATCGAGGTCGTAATGGCTGTCTGCTGCGGTCCCGGGGCAGCCGCTGCCGTCGGAGGCGTCGGCCAGCAGGCCGTACCCCCGCAGCATCGCCCGGATCTCGACGACCGCCGGACCGCTGTCCCCGCGGCGGAGCAGCTGCATGCACCCCTCGCTCGATCATCGTTACGCCGCAATGCGGCTGAGTCCGTCCCTGGCGTCATCGTCGGCCAACCCGCGCCGACCGCCGTCTATTGTGCCCTGCCGTGCCGCGACCGGAGGACAGCGGGGCGTGAACAGGCGTGTCCCGGCCGTGATCGACCGGGACACGCGGGGGCGGGCCGGGGTGGCCCCGGCGGCATCAGCCCAGGTAGTCGGCGAGGTCCGACAGCAGGGCGGCCTTCGGCTTGGCGCCGACGATCTGCTTGACCGGCTTCCCGTCCTGGAAGACGATCATCGTCGGGATGGACATCACCTGGTAGTCACGGGCCGTCGCCGGGTTGGCGTCGATGTCCAGCTTGGCCACGGTCAGCTTCTCGCTGTGCTCGCCGGCGATCTCGTCCAGCACCGGGGCGACCATCTTGCAGGGCCCGCACCAGGTCGCCCAGAAGTCGACCAGAACGGTCTTCTCGCTCTTCAGGACGTCCGCGTCGAACGAGTCGTCGGTGACGTCGACGGTGTTGTTGCCCATCAGGAATGTTCCTTTCACACGGATGGTCGAACCGGTCGGGGGCGTCCGATCGGGCGAAGCGATACGAGGAGCGTCAGTTGCTGACCGCGGCGACGTCCGGGCGGGCCGGGGCGTAGCCACCCCCGGCCTGCTCCGGCGGCACCGGGGTCTCGGCGAGCCAGCGCTCGGCGTCGATCGCCGCGGCGCAGCCGGAACCGGCCGCGGTGACGGCCTGCCGGTAGGTGTGGTCGACCAGGTCGCCGCAGGCGAACACGCCCGCGAGCGCGGTCTTCGTGCTCGGCGACGTGACCTTCACGTAGCCGTTCTCGTCGGTCTCCAGGACGCCGCGCACCAGTTCGCTGCGCGGATCGTGCCCGATCGCGACGAACATGCCGGTCACGTCCAGGTCGGACTCCTCGCCGGTGTGGGTGTCGCGCAGCCGCAGCCCGGAGACGCTACCGTCGCCCTTGACCTCGCTGACCTCGGCGTTGGTCTTCCACTTCATCTTCGGGTCGTTCTTGGCCCGCTCGAGCATGATCTTCGAGGCCCGGAACTCGTCGCGCCGGTGGATGATCGTGACCGACTTGGCGAACCGGGTCAGGAAGGTGGCCTCCTCCATCGCGGAGTCGCCACCGCCGACGACGGCGATGTCCTGGTCGCGGAAGAAGAACCCGTCACAGGTGGCGCACGAGCTCACCCCGCGGCCGAGCAGCGCCTGCTCGCCCGGAACGTGGAGGTACCGGGGCGAGGCACCCATCGCGAGGATCACCGCCCGCGAGCGGTAGGTCACGCCGTTGGCCGTGACCTCCTTGATCTCGCCCTCGAGCGAGACGGCCTCGACGTCCTCGGGGCGCAGGTCCGCGCCGAAGCGCTTGGCCTGGTTGCGCATCTGCTCCATGAGCTCCGGGCCCATGATGCCCTCGGCGAAACCGGGGTAGTTCTCGACCTCGGTGGTCGTCATGAGCGCACCGCCGAACTGCGAGCCCTCGAAGACGAGAGGGGCGAGCTGGGCTCGGGCCGCATAGATCGCCGCCGTGTATCCGGCCGGGCCGGACCCGATGATGATCAGCTCGTGCACCGTGTCGGTGGTCACCGCTGGCCTTCCTTCCTCGCCGCTGTGGCTCTGGGACGGTCGGGTTGAGCCCGCCGACCGCCACTCGGTCCGCTCAACACGATCCTAGGAGCGGACATTCCCGCCGCCCGACGACGGTACCTGCGCCGGTGGCGGCGATCACCGGGGCACGATCTGATCGGCGAACAGGGTTCCGGCGTCGGGCCCGCAGCCCGGGTCGACGACGACCAACCGGAAGGACCCCAGGATGCCCGTCGGCAGCACGAGCAGAACACCGGGCCTGCCGTCGAGGACGACCCGGCGCCCGCCCAGCACGGGGCCGGCCGGCGCCCTCACCCCGACGGCCCGCAGGCAGCCGGCCCGGCGGGCCGGGTCCGCGAGCGCCCCGAGGTCGGCGGTACCGGCGGCGGCGGGCCCGGCGGCAGCCAGGTCCCGCGCGCTGAGGGCCAGTACCGGGGTTGCGGTCCCGGCGCCCGGCGAACGGGTGACCAGGGCGCCGACACCTGCAGCCGCGGCCACGGCGAGGACCGCTGCGGCGGCGGCCAGCCACCGGCGGGGAGACCGCCGGTGGGGCCGCTGGACCTCGTGGGCGTCCGTGCCGGGGCTGCGCTGCCCGGAGGGCTGGGCGGGCTGCGGCTGATTCGCGCCCGCCCCGGCGTCCACCTCGTCCAGCGCGGCGGCGATCCGGGAAGCGACGTCGGGCGGCAGGGCCGGGCGTGGCTGCGTGGCGAGCTCGGCCCGGGTGGCGGCCAGGGCGTCGAGCACCGCCGTCGCCCGTGGATCGGCGGCCGCCGCGGCGCGCACCGCGGCGGCCTGCTGCGGGTCGAGCAGGCCGGCGTCCAGGGCGGCGAGGCGTGCCACGTCGGGATCGTTGCGGGAGGTCATGCGTCCACCTCCCGCAGATGGCCCAGCAGCACGGCGAGCCGGGCGCGGCCGCGCGCGCAGCGACTCTTCACCGTCCCCGGAGCGACCTGCAGGATCTCGGCGACCTCGGCCACCGGGTAACCCTGCACGTCGACCAGCACGATCGCCACCCGCTGCTCTGCGGGAAGCAGCGCCAGCGCGTCGTCGACGGCCATCCGCGTGGTCACCTCGAGTACCGGATCCGGGCCGCGGGCGGCGATGTCGCGTTCGGGCCAGGGCACCGTCGGCCGCACCCGCTCCCGGCGGATCCGGTCGATGCACACGTTCACAACGACCCGGTGCAGCCACGCGCTCACCGACGCCTCCCCGCGGTAGCCGTCGATCCGCCGGTAGGCCGCGACCAGGGCTTCCTGCACGGCGTCGGCGGCGTCCTCGCGGTGTCGCAGGGTCCGCACCGCCACACCCCAGAGCCGGTCCCCGTGCCGGCGGACCAGCTCGTCGAAGGCGTGCCGGTCGCCGCCGCGGTGCGCCGCCACCAGCTCGATGTCGGATCGGGGTGTGGCGGACACGAGGCGGAGACTAGGCCGCGGTGACCGTTCCCCGTGGGCGTTCGGCCGAACTCATGCCGCCGCTCGCCGCAGGCTCAGTCGCCGGCCCGCTGGAAGGTGATCTCGTTGATCTCGGTGACGTACTGGTCGTTGCCACCGCTCAGCTTCGTGATCCACACCAGCAGGTGCTGCACCGGCTGGCTCTGGGCCAGCGAGATCTGGGTGACCCCCGAGTTCAGGGTGGCCTGGGCGATCGGCACCGTGTCCGCGAAGTCGGCGTCGGCACTGGGCGCCGAGCGGATCTGCACGATCGTGCCGTCGCTCGGGGAGTCGATCGACAGGCTGGACAGCTGCACCGGCGACACGAACGAGGCCATGACCCCGACGCCGGGCTTGAGCGTCGGGAACTGCTGCTTGTAGATGTAGGTGCGCCAGCTGGTCGTCGGGTCGCCGTCGATCACCCGGGAGATCCGCCCGGCGTTGTCCTTGTCGCCGGTGTTGTCGTAGACCTCGACGGTGGCCGGCTGGATGGCCGTCGACCCGCCGACGGGTGCCGGTGCCGGAGCCGCCGCCGGTGCGGCGGGCGGCGCGGCCGAGTTGCCCACGACGATCCGCGGCCCGCCGGAATCGCCGAACAGCGAGCCGATCTGGACTCCCAGGTAGCCGAAGACGATCAGCATGCCGGCACCGAGGACGCACAGTCCGATCGCGAGCTTGCGGCGCCGCTCCGGGTCGACCGGGCGCACGGCCCGTCCCTCGTCCTGCCACACGTCACCCGGCGCGGACGGCACCCCGTCGTGCACCGGCGGGAACAGGGCGGCACGGTCGTCCTCGGCCACCACCTCGGCGAGCAGTTTGTGCACGGCGGCCGCGGTGTGCACGCGGCCGGGAGCGCCGTCGGAGCCGAGCGTTCCGCTGGTCAGCGCGTCGAGCTCCACGGGCACGCCCGGGCGCAGCGTGGACGGGGCCGGGTAGTTTCCGCCCTCGCCGGGGACGGCGGCGCCCAGGCCGGCCTGGGCGGCGTCGCTGCCCGACAGCGGCCAGCGCGAGGTGAGCAGCGCGTACAGCACCGCACCGAGGCCGCGCACGTCGTCAGCGGGTCGCACGCCGGGGCGGGGCAGCACGAACGCCAACTGCGCGCGGCCGTCCGGGGTGACGCGGATGCGCTGCGGATGGTCACAGCCGAGCACCAGGCCCTGCCGGTGCGCCGCCTCCGCAGCGGCCGCGAGCGGCTCCACCATCCGGGCGGCGGCCAGCGGCTTGATCAGCCCGGCCGTGATCGTCTCGCCGAGGCTGCGCCCCGGCACCCACTCCGCCACCGCGGCACCGAGTACGTCGTCGGGGATGCCGGATGCACCGGGGGCGAGCACGTCGAGCAGCCGGGCGCAGCCGTGGTGCTCGAAGCACCCGGAGCGCAGTGCGCGGACGATCATCTCGCCGGCCCGGGTGGCGCCCTCGGGGTCGTCGGAGTGGGGGTCCGGGGCGAGCCGGCGCAGCAACGTGATCGCGACGTCGCGCTGCAGGATGGTGTCCTCGGCCCGCCAGAACTCGGCGCCCGCGGCGAGCTCGGAGCCCACGCGGCTGATCAGGCGATAGCGGTCGGCGAGGACCGATCCGGCCGTGGTGTCCGCGGACGTGGGCGCGGACGGTGAGGCGGGGCGCTTCGGGCGCGACGTGACCTCGTCGGCGGGGCGGGTCTGCTCGGGCACCTGAGCGGTCGCTGCCTGGCCGAGGCTGCGCGTCAGTGTGGGCCCTTGTTCCGTCTGCCCGCCCACCGCGCTGACCTCCCCCTCAACAGCCGCCCGGATCCCGTCCACCCCGCACGCAGCCTACGTCAGGCGGACGTTTCACGACGAGGTTTGCGGCTCCCGGCGAGCCGGGCGAGTCGGCGCCACAGCGGCGCGAGCTCACCGGTCCGCAGCAGTCGCATGGCCAGCAACGTCACCGGCGTCATGACCACGACCGCGACCACCAGGGTGATCCATGCACGTGGCACCGGGGTCCAGTCCCGCATCGGACCCGCGGTGAGCAGCGCGGCCGCGCCGGCCGCGGCCAGCGCGGCCGCCACCGACGCCAGCATCGTCTTCAGGACAGTGATCAAAATCTCTCCGGTGCGCAGTCGGCCGAGTCGCCGGATGAGCAGGAACTGGCCGAGCACCGCGCCGAAGAGGAACGATGCGCCGTTGGCCGCGGCCAGCCCGAGCACCACGTCCTCCCGCGTGAGCAGCAGCGGGCACGCCAGCAGCATCGGGATCTTGACTCCGACGATGAACAGCTGGATCAGGGTCGGGGTACGGCTGTCGGTGACGGCGTAGAAGACCCGCAGCTGGAGCATGACGATGGCGAACGGCAGCAGTCCGAACGCCGACGCCGCCAGCGTGGCGCCCAGCCGCTCCGCCCCGTCGAGGTTGCCTGCGCGCAGCGCGAACAGCGCGACGCCGACCGACGTGCCGAACACCGTGAGCAGCGCCGAGATCGGGATCAGGAACACCGCGGAGAGCCGGCTGCCCAGCGACAGGTCGTCGATCACGGCGTCCATCCGGCCGTCGGCGGCCGACCGGCTCATCCGGGGCATCAGCGCGGTCAGCAGCGACACGCCCAGCACGCCGTACGGCACCTGCAGCAGCAGCCACGCGTTCGTGTAGATGGCGACGCTGCCCTCGGCGGCCGAGGAGGCCACCCGGGTGGTGACGATGTAACCGGCCTGGCCGATGAGCACGTACGCGACCACCCACAGGGCGAGCCCGCCCGCCGCGGTGAGCCGCGGGTCCCAGCCCCAGACGGGCCGGTAGCGGAACCCGATGCGCCGCATCGACGGCAGCAGCACGACCGCCTGCACCACGATCCCGAGCGTCGTTCCGAGGCCGAGCACGAGCAGCTTGGCGTCGCCCATCCGGACCGGGTCCAGGCTGATCGCCCCCGGCACCAGCGCGTAGACGCCCAGCACGATCAGCACGACCACGTTGTTGAGCACCGGGGCCCAGGCGAACGGTCCGAAGACGCCCTTGCTGTTCAGGATCGCGCCGAGCAGCGCGCCCATCCCGTAGAAGAAGATCTGCGGCAGCAGCAGGTAGGCGAACGCCGTGGCGAGGTCCGGGTTGGCCGTCCCCGAGTCGTCGGAGCCCAGGTAGAGCCGGGTGAGCAGCGGCGCGGCGAGCATGGCGACCGCGGTGGCCAGCAACAACGCCGTCCCCGCGATGGTGAGCAGCCGCCGGGTGTAGGTCTCGCCGCCGTCCGGATCGTGGGTCTGCGCGCGCACCAGCAGCGGGATCATCACGCTGGTCAGCACGCCGCCGAGCAGCAGTTCGTAGACGATGTTCGGCAGCGTGTTCGCCACCGTGTACGAGTCGTTAACCACCGCCAGCCCGAGGACCGCGACCAGCGCGAGCTGGCGCAGGAACCCGGTGACGCGGCTGACCAGGCTGGCCACGGCCATCAGGCTGCTGGCCCGGCCGATGGAGCTCCCCGCGGGCGGCTTCGCCGGCCCGACACGCGGGATCTCGGTCGTCACGGCGTCGATCGGCTCGGTGGGATCCGACCGATCCGGCCACGGGGTCATGGCCGCCGGATCGACACCCGGGGTGGCGGCGCGGGGGGCCCGGAGCCATGGGG
>NZ_JAAXLA010000128.1 GCF_012911935.1 Pseudonocardia acidicola
GTGGGGGTGGGGTCAGGGGCGCAGGTGGGTGGCGAGTTCGGCGAACGACGCGACGGAGATGTCGGCGAGTGGATCTGCCGGCGGCGGTGCGACGGCCGGGCCGTGCTCGTCGGGTCGGTACACGTAGGCCGTGCGCAGCCCGCGCGCCCGGGCCGCCGCGAGGTCGTCGACGTGCGCGGCCACCAGCATCACCTGCTCCGGTGCCAGGCCGAGCAGTCGCGCCGTGGCGTCGTAGACCTCGGGATCGGGCTTGTAGTGCCCGACCAGCTCCGCGGACAGGATGACGTCCCAGGGCAGCCCGGCCCGCTTGGCCATGTCGACGAGCAGCGCGACGTTGCCGTTGGACAAGGTGCCGATCACGTGGTCGCGCTTGAGCCGGGTGAGGCCGTCGACGGCGTCCGGCCACGGGTCGAGCCGGTGCCAGGCCAGCACGAGCTCCGCGCGTACCGGCTCGGGGACGTCCGGGACCCCGAACTCCACCAGCAGGTCATCCAGCGAGGCGCGGTGCAGCCCGTCCAGATTGGTCCAGGGCTGCTCGCCGCGGCGCACTCGGTCCATCGAGGGCAGATAGCGGCTGCGCCAGGCGTCGGCGAAGGCTACCGGGTCGACGGCTGCGCCGGTCCGGCCGCCGAGCAGCGCACGCGCGTCTCGCGCCACCCCCGACCGCCAGTCGACCACCGTCCCGAACACGTCGAACACCAGCGCGCGAACGTCCACCCGCCGGACCCTACTGAGCACGACGGAGACGGCCCCGGCGAGAGCTCGCCGGGGCCGTCTCCGCGTCGCGCGGTCTGCCGTCCTAGGGGGCCGTCGCCGCGCCCGGTGCGTACCTGCTGGCCAGCAGGCTCTTGCAGTACTCCCCGTTGGTCTCGATGCCGACCCGCTGCAACCGGGCCCGCCGCAGGTGCAGCGGGACCTGCTCGGAGGTGACCCGGCTCCCGTCGGAGTGCACGAGCAGCGGGGCGTCGTCGCCGTGGGCCATGCCCAGCGCGGCCCGCCGTTCCCGGAGCCGGTCCAGGTCGGGCGACGGCGGCACCTGGCCGAGGGTGAGTTCGGCCAGCTCCTGCGGACCCGTCCCGGCGTCGACCAGTGGCCGGGCCACCCGGTCCTGGCCGGCCAGCGCGGCCTTGGTGAGGAACTGGGCGCGCAGCGCGTCCAGCTCGGCCACGGCCTCGCCGGAGAACGCCCCGACGAACCCGGAGTGCGCCGCGACCCCGTCGTTGATCTCCGATGAGGCGAAGTGGTCGGCCAACGTCACCTGGGCGCGCGTCACCTCCCGGACCGCCGACACCGCGTCGTAGGCGTCGGCAACCATCAGGAACGAGAAGTTCGGCGCACAGAAGAACGTCGGCAGCCGCAGCCGGATCGTGGCCACCCCGTCGGCGGAGACGGTGCACGACTCGACGAAGTCGAGCGTGGTGATGGGCTCGTCCAGCTCAGGGTCGAGAACCGTCTCCAACGCCGCCCAGACCGCGGGCGGTGTGCCCGGGGGGGCCTCGATCATGCCTGCGCTCCGGCCGTGTCCTTGACCAGTTCCTCGCCTGGCTGCATCGCCTCGTCGGCGGTCGTCGGGAGCTGGCACTCGGCCGGCACCTCGATGTCGTACAGCTTCGCCGCGTTCAGCCCGAGGATCTTCTTCTTGCCGGCGGTGGTGAGCCGCGGGTAGTCGGCGTACTGCTCGTCATCGGGCATCTGCCAGTCGACCAAGCCCTCGACCTGCCACTTCGGCTCCCAGATGCCGTAGTCGCTGCCGAAGGTCATCTTGTCCTCGCCGACCCAGAACAGCAGCTCGCCCATCACCTTGGCGAAGAACTTCGGCCGGGCGTGCATCAGCCCGCCGATCACCACCGACAGGCCCGCGTAGACGTTGGGCTCCTGCACCGCCATGAAGCAGAAGTCCTCGATGCGCGGCAGGCCGACGTGCTCGACGATGAAGTTCAGGTCGGTGAAGTCGGTCGCGGCGTGGTCGACGTCGGTGACCTCGAAGGCGTCCTTGTCCAGCGGCCAGATCGTCGGGCCCTTGTGCACGTGGATGTTCTTGATGCCCAGTTCCTGGCACTTCTCCAGGTACTTGTAGGCCTCCGGGTCGGTGAGCTTCCAGCCGCGGGAGCTGTCGTTCCACTCCGCGGTGTAGAGCTTGACGCCCTTGAGGTCGTACCGCTCGGCGTCCTCCTCGAGCTGCCGCATCCCGGCGTCGCCGTCACGCGGGTCCCAGCGGCCGTTGGTGATGAACCTGCCCGGGTACTTCTCGGTGAGCAGGTTGTTGCGCTCGGCCGTGTTGAAGCCCTCGGTGTACCAGTGCTTCAGGTAGGTCGACTGGAAGATCGCGACGTCGACGTGGCCGTCCTCGAAGACGTCGCGCATCAGGTCGTCCTCGGAGTACTTCAGGTACTTCTCGTAGTCCCACTGGGTCTCGGGCGGGCCGAGCTGGTGGTAGCCGTAGAAGCAGTCGATCCAACCCTTCGCCAGGTTTTCCCGCCCTGGTACCCAGTTCTCCCGGCTCGCGTCCCAGTAGTGCATATGCGAGTCGACGATGAAGTACTTCTCGCCGTCCTTTTCGTACATGGTGGTGGGCCTCCGCGTCAGCGTCGTTGCAGGACAGATCGGGTCGAGGCGGTCAGGGGACGAGGATCGCCCGGCCGCGGACACGGCCGGCGTCGAGATCGTGAATGGCGTCGAGGGCGGCATCGAGGGGGTACTGCTTGGTGTGCAGCGTGACCTTGCCCGCCTGCGCCAGGACCATCAGTTCGGCGAGGTCGTTGTAGGTGCC
This sequence comes from Pseudonocardia acidicola, assembly GCF_012911935.1. GTDB lineage: Bacteria > Actinomycetota > Actinomycetes > Mycobacteriales > Pseudonocardiaceae > Pseudonocardia > Pseudonocardia acidicola. The sequence goes on from NZ_JAAXLA010000128.1 coordinate 2,771, forward strand.
GACGATGTTGCCGATGACGTTCTTCTCGCCGGCGACGAAGTCCAGGGTCGGGGCGGTGAACTGGCCGCCGTAGCCGATGACGAACTGGTAGCCGTCCGGCCCGGTCATCTGCCAGGCGTCGTTCTCAGCACCCTGCTCGGCAACGAAGTCGAACACGACGTTCGCGCCCTCGCCCCCGGTCAGGTCCTTGACCGCGTCGACGTGGGTGCCGTCGGCCTGGACCGTCTCGTCGGCGCCGATCTGCTTGGCCAGCGCGAGGGCGTCGGGGTTCCTGTCGACCACGATGATCCGGGTCGCGGTGAGCGCGGCCAGGCACTGGATGCCGATGTGGCCCAGCCCGCCGGCACCCTGCACCACGGCCGTGGTGCCCGGGTACAGCAGCGGGATGGACTTGCGCACCGCGTGGTAGGCGGTGATACCGGCATCGGCCAGTGCGGCGACGTCGGCGGGATTGGTCTCCGGGTTGAGCTTGACGCAGGCCCGCGCAGTGGTGCGCAGGTACTCGGCCATACCCCCGTCGTTGTTGGACAGGCCCGGGAAGAACGCGTTCGTGCACTGCATGTCCTTGCCCGCGCGGCAGGCGCGGCACAGCCCACAGCTGGGCTGCGGATGCAGGATCACGGTGTCGCCGGCGGCCACGTTGGTGACGCCCTCGCCGACCTCGTGCACCCAGCCGGCGTTCTCGTGCCCGATGACGTAGGGCAGCTCGGGATTCATGGCCTCGGCCCACTGGCCCTCGAGGATGTGCAGGTCGGTGCGGCACACCCCGGCCCCACCGATCTTGACGATGACGTCGAGCGGGCCGGTGATCTGCGGCTCCGGGATGTCGTCGATCGTGGGATCGGAGTGGTACTCGTGCACCCGGACGGCTTTCACGCCCGCACCTCCTTGGTCTCGGCGGACCGCACGCCCGGCCGCGTTGCTGCCGAGATGCGGTGTCGGATCTCGCTCTCGATCTCAAACCGAGGTGGTGGTGGTCACAAGGGGGTGGATTCCACGGAGCGAGAAAAAGGACAAACCGGGCGGAGCTGCCGCGGGGCCGGATCAGGCCTGCACCGACCGCCAGACCCGCTCGGGGAGCAGCCGCATCGCCTGCTCGAGATCGATGTCCGTGGCGCCGGCGAGCCAGCGCCGGGCCGTCTCCGCGAGTGGGCCGACGACCAGCATCTCCATCAGCGGGTCCGGGAGGTCGACAACCCGGCCGGCGACGACGTGCGGACGGACCCACTCCAGCAACCGCCGCATCCGGGGCTCCTTGGCCTCGGCGACCAGCGCGGCGTGCGGTGGCGCGAAGGTCAGCCACGGCGTGCTCTGCATGAACCGGACCGCCGCGGTGTGCTCGGCGACGAAGCGCAGGTAGGCCACCACCAGGGCGTGCACACCCTCGCGCGCGGTGGTGGCCGCGGTCGCGGCGGCGACGAGCGCGTCCATCAGTTCGCCCATGCACCGGGCGTACAGCGCGGCGGCCAGTCCGTCGAAGCTGCCGAAGTGGTGGTAGAGGCTGCCCTGGCTGACTCCGCTCGCACCCGTCACGGCCTGCACCGTGAACCCCTCGGCGCCGAGGCCGGCGTGCACGGCGAGCGCCGCGTCGAGCAGCCGGCGAATCGTCTGCTCGCCGCGCTGCTGCTTCACCCGCCCGAGCCTATGAGGTGTACAGCGCGTCGAGCCGGTCGAGGTTGGCCGCCTCGACCTTCTTGCGGCGGATCTTCAGGCTCGGCGTCAGCTCGCCGTCCTCAATGGTCAGCTCACGCTCCAGCAGGACGAACTTCTTGATCGTCTCCCAGCGGTTGAGCTGGGCGTTGAGCCGGTCGATGTACCCCTGCACGAGCTCGTGGACCTGCGCCGAGGCGAGCAGTTCGGAGTACGGCAGGTCGCCGAGCTGCTGCGTGGCGGCCCACACCTTGACGGCGTCCGGGTCGAGCGCGATGAGCGCGCTGCAGAAGTTCCGGCCGGCGCCGTGCACCACGACCTGGCTCACGTACGGGCACAGTGCCAGCAGCTTGCCCTCGATCGGTTGCGGCGCGATGTACTTGCCGCCGGAGGTCTTGAACAGGTCCTTCTTGCGGTCGGTGATGCGCAGGAAGCCGTCGGCGTCGAGCTCCCCGATGTCGCCGGTGGCGAGCCAGCCGTCGTGCAGCGCGTCGGCGGTGGCCTCGGGGAGCTGGTGGTAGCCGGTCATCACGCTCGGGCTGCGCATCAGCACCTCGCCGTCCTCGGCGATCGTGACCTCGGTGCCGGGCAACGGGCGTCCGACGGAGCCGAGCCGGAACGCGTCGGGCCGGTTGACGCTGGCCCCGGCGGCGCACTCGGTCATCCCGTAGCCCTCGAGGATCAGCATGCCGGCCGCGTGGAACCAGCGGGCCAGGTCGGGCGCGAGTGCGGCCGAACCGGAGACGAAGAAGCGGATCCGGCCGCCGAACCGGTCGCGGATCCTGCGCAGTACCAGCGCGTCGGCGATCCGGTGCTGGGCGGCGAGCAGCGGCGACACCGAGCGCCCGGCGAGCTTGGCCTCGCTCACCTTGCGCCCGACCGAGATCGCCCAGTCGAACAGCTTCGCCTTCGGCCCGCCCTCGGCGGCGATCGTGGTGACGATCTTCGCGTAGGCCTTCTCGAAGATCCGCGGGGCGGCACCCATGAACGTCGGGCGGACGACGGCGAGGTTGTCCACGATCCGGTCCACCCGGCCGTCGACCGCGGTGGCGAAGCCGATCGCCAGCTGCGCGGTGAGCAGCACCTTGCCGAACGCGTGGGCGAGCGGCAGCCACAGGTACTGCAGGTCGTCGGGGCGCAGGATGCCCTCGGAGGAGAGCGTCGAGCCCTGGTAGGTCCACGCCGCGTGGGTCAGCCGCACGCCCTTGGACCGCCCGGTGGTGCCGGAGGTGTAGATCAGGGTCGCCAGGTCGTCGGGGGCGATCGTGGCGATCCGTTCGGTGACGGCGTCCGGCTTGGCGGCCAGCAGTTCCGCGCCGCGGCGCGCGAGTTCGTCGAAACCGATGACCCACCCGGCGTCATCGGGGCCGGGCTCGCCGTCGATCAGGACGACGGTGTGCACCTCCGCCAGCTCGGCGCGGCGCTCGCGGACCTTGGCGAGCTGTGCGGCGTCCTCGGCGATGACCACCCGGCTCTGCGAGTCGGAGAGGATGTAGGCGACGTCCTCGGCGATCGTGCTGGGGTAGACCGTGGTGGTCGCGCCGCCGGCGCACATGACGGCGAGGTCGGCCAGGATCCACTCGAAGCGGGTGCCGGACACGATGGCCACCCGCTCGCCGGCTTCGAGACCGACGGCGAGCAGGCCCGCGGCCAGGTCGGTGACCCGGTCACCGGTGGTCTGCCAGCTGACGGACTCCCAGGAGTCGCCCGCGCCGGGCAGTCGGAACGCCTCTCGGGACCCGGCGGTGGTGACCCGGTCGATGAACATCCGGGCGACGCTGGCCGGCCGGTCCATGAGGGTGCTCGTCATCCGCTGCTCCGCGTGGTCTATCCGGTACGGCCGTACGTTCTAGAGAATCTTTCTAGAACACAACTCTGGATCGACGCCATAGTTACTGATGAGTAATATAGCCTGGCATGAGCGTCGACGTGAGCTGGGTGCCGGACGCGCTGCGTCGGGCCGTCCCATGGGTCCGTACGTCCGGGGTCGAGTTCGGCGAGGTCACGACCACCCGTGCGGTCGCGTACCTGCCCGACCACGAGGAGCTGCGCAACCACGTCGGCGGCCCGCACGCGGCGATGATCTTCGGTTTGGCCGAGACCGCGTCCGGTGCGGTCGGGCTGGCTGCGTTCGGCGCGACGATGGAGCGGGCCACCCCGCTGGTGGTGCGCGCCGAGATCGGTTACCTCAAGCTGGCCCGCGGGCCGCTCACCGCCGAGGCGGTGCTGACCCGCCCGGCCGCCGAGGTGCTCGCCGATCTGGACGCCGGGCGCCGGCCCGAGTTCACCGTCGCCGTCGCGGTCCGCGACGGCGACGGCGCCGAGACCACCACCATGACGGTGGTGTGGACGCTCAAGCCCAACCGCGCCCCCCGAGCCGGCTGAGCGAACCTGCGCTTCCGGTCGGCGGGGACCCCTGGAGGCGACTAGCGTCCGGCCACGTGCGAGTGGTGATCGCAGGAGGACACGGACAGATCGCCCTTCGGCTGGCCACGCTGCTGGCCGGCCGGGGTGACGAGGTGGTCGGCGTGGTGCGCAACCCCGGCCACGTCGCCGACGTCGAGGCCACCGGGGCGGCCGCCGCGGTTCTCGACCTCGAGTCGGCCACGCCCGGCCAGTTGGCGGCGCACCTGGACGGCGCGGACGCGGTGGTCTTCGCGGCCGGCGCCGGACCGGGCAGCGGCGCCGCGCGCAAGGACACCGTCGACCGGGCGGCCGCGGTGCTGCTGGCCGACGCCGCCGCGCAGGCCGGGGTGCGGCGCTACCTGCTGATCTCCTCGACCGGTGTGGACGCAGCCCCGGCCGAGGGCACCGACGAGGTGTGGGCCGCCTACCTGCGGGCCAAGAAGGCCGCCGAGGACGCGATCCGGGCCGCCGACCTGGACTGGACGGTGCTGCGCCCGGGCCGGCTCACCGACGACCCCGGGACCGGCCGGGTGCTGCTCGCCCCGCCGCCCGTCGACCGCGACGAGGTCACCCGCGACGACACCGCGGCCGTCCTCGCGGCGCTGCTCGACGCGCCGGGGACCGCGGGCCTGACCCTCGAACTGCGCGCCGGGGAGCAGGCGATCCCCGACGCCGTCACGGCGCTGACGGGGACGACGCCGTGACGACCCCCGGCGCGGGCGGGCCCCGCACGTTCGACGTGATCGTCATCGGCGCGGGTCCGGCCGGGGAGAACGCCGCCGACCACGCCGCCCGGGCCGGTCTCTCCGCCGCGCTCGTCGAGGCCGAGCTGGTCGGCGGCGAGTGCTCCTACTGGGCCTGCATCCCGTCCAAGACACTGCTACGCACCGGGCACGCCGTCGCCGCCGCGCGCCGGCTGCCCGGCGTCACCGCCGACGTCGACCCGGGTGCTGTGCTGGCCCGCCGCGACGCGTTCGTGCACGACTGGCACGACGACAGCCAGGTGCAGTGGGCGCAGGCCGCGGGGATCACCGTGCTCCGCGGGTACGGCCGGCTGGCCGGCGAGCGGACGGTGCAGGTGGACCGGAGCGACGCGGTCGAGCGCGAGCTGCTGCGGGCCCGGCATGCCGTCGTGGTGGCCACCGGTAGCGTGCCGAAGCGGCCCCCGGTGGCCGGGCTGGACACGGTCCGCACCTGGAGCTCGCGCGACGCCACCGCGGCCAAGGAGGTGCCGCGCCGGCTCGGGGTGCTCGGCGGCGGCGTGGTCGGCTCCGAGATGGCGCAGGCGTTCGCCCGGCTCGGTTCGGCGGTCACGCTGGTGCACCACGGGCCCCGGCTGTTGCCGGCGATGGAACCCTCGGCCGGTGAGCGGGTGGCCACGGCGTTCCGCGAGGAGCACATCGACCTGCGCCTGGAGCAGTCCCTGGACGAGGTGTCCCCGGCCCCCGACGGCGCGATCCGGCTGCGGATGGGGATCGAGACCGTCGAGGTCGACGAGCTGCTGGTGGCGACCGGGCGGCGGCCCGACACCGACGACGTCGGGCTGGGCAGCGTCGGGCTGACCCCGGGCGAGGCGCTGGACATCGACGACTCCGGGCTGGTCACCGGCGTGGACGGGGAATGGCTGTACGCCGTCGGCGACGTCACCGGCCGGGCCCCGCTGACCCACCAGGGAAAGTACGAGGCGCGGATCGCCGGCGCGGCGATCGCGGCGCGCTCGATCGGCGAGCCCCTCGACACCCGGCCGTGGGGCGAGCACGCCGCCTACGCCGACCACGTCGCCGTCCCGCAGGTGGTGTTCACCGACCCCGAGGTCGGGTTCGTCGGCAGGACCGAGGCGCAGGCCCGGGCCGCCGGGATGGACGTCCGGGTGGTCGAGCTGGAGATCGCGGTGGCCGGCTCGTCGCTGCAGGCCGACGGCTACTCCGGGATCGCGCGGATGGTCGTCGACGAGTCCCGGGGGGTGCTGGTCGGCATGACCTTCGTCGGCCAGGACGTGGCGGAGATGCTGCACGCGGCGACGGTCGCGATCGCCGGCGAGGTGCCGATGCACCGGCTCTGGCATGCCGTCCCGGCGTTCCCGACGATCAGCGAGGTGTGGCTGCGGCTGCTGGAGACCTACCGGGCTCAGGTGAGCTAGCCGGTCTGGGTGAGCGCCACGGCGATCCCGATCGTCGCCGCCATCAGCGCGGTCTCCAGCCCGGCCCACCGCAACACGGGGGTGCGCCCGGTGGCCAGCCGGCGCCGGGCCAGCCCGCCGAGCCCGCCGAGCAGGATCAGGAACATCGTCTTGACCACGACGAGCCAGCCGTAGCCGGTGGTCCACAGCGCCGTCCAGGAGGCCAGCCGGGCCTGCGCGGTGAGCAGGCCGGTGATCGCCACGGCGAACACGCAGAATCCGGCCAGTCGGGAGAACCGGGGCAGCGCAGCGTCCAGCAGGGTGCGCCGGTGGGCCACCAGGACCAGCATCGCGCCGAGCCCGCCGACCCAGGCTGCGGCCGAGCCGACGTGTATCGCGACCATGGTCACCGCGAGCTGATGGTCGGGCGCGGAGCCGGTGTGCCCGGTGACCGCGGGGGTGAGCACCCCGAGCAGCGAGGCCACGAGCAGGACCCGGACCGGGACCTGCTCGGGGCGGACCACCCGGGCCACGGCGCAGCCCAGCACGACGGCCGCGCAGCCCGCGGTCAGCACCATGCCCCGGCCGGCGGCCAGGTCGACGGCCCAGCGCCTGACCTCGCTCGCGCCGAGGGCGGTGATCGGGGTCGCGAAGGCGTCCGCGGCCCGGAACGCGATCCCCGCCAGCACCAGCACCAGCCAGCCGCCGGCCAGTGCGACGAGCGCCCGGTCGACGCGCCGCTGCAGGGCCAGGGTCTCCCGGTACGCGGCCTCGCCGTAGGGCAGCAGCACGCTCAGCAGAGTCAGCCCGACGCAGGCCACCCCGGCGACGTCCATGCCGGAGCGGGTGATCGTGGTGCCGAGCAGGATGGACGGTCCCGAGCCGCGCAGCGCGCCGGCCAGCACGCTCGCGACCACGGCGGTGACGACCGCGAGCCCGGTCCAGATCGCCGGTCGGAGCCGGGGATGCGGGCCGGGCCGCGCGGTCGCCCGGGTCATCCCCGGCCCAGCCGCAACGCGGCGACGACACCGCCGCCGACCAGAACGATCGCGCCGACGATCCACGGCCAGACCGGCGCCCCGCCGGAACCCTGGTCGGGCGCCGCCTGGGCCGCCGGCGCCGGGACGGCGCTGGGGGCGCTGCCGGTGCCGGCCCCGGGGGTGGTCAGCGTGAAGCTCACGCTGCCCTCGACCGGGTGCCCGTCGTCGGAGACGACGCGGTAGCCGATCGTGTAGCGGCCGGCCGGGCCCAGCGGCTTGACTCCGACACTCACGCTGTCACCGGAGGCCGTGACCGCGCCCTGCTGGTAGGCCAGGTGGTCCGGGCCGATCACGGTGAGGGCGTTGAAGCCCTGCTGCATGGTGTCGCTGAAGCGCACCGTGACCTTGTCCGGAGCGGTGGCCAGGCTGGCGCCGTCGGGCGGGTCGCTGCCCTCCAGCTGGGCGTGCGCGAAGGCCGGGGCGGCACCGAGCAGCAGGGCCACCCCGGCGAGCAGCGTCACGGCGAGCGCGCGGCCCGCGGCACGGGCTGCGTGGGCCGGCGCGGTCACCGCGTCTGCTTCTGCTTGGCACCGCGGTTGCGCAGCGCCGCACCGCCGCCCAGGCCGAGGCCGAGCGCACCGACGAGCAGCCCGGCACCGCCGAGCCAGCGGGCCGTGTTGTCGGTCGGATCGACGGCGGCGGCCGCCGTTGCGGCGCCGCCGCCTCCGTGGCCGTGCCCCCCGGCCGCGGCCGGGGTCAGCGTGACTGCCGGGGCGGGGTGCTGCGGCTCCGCCGCACCCGGAGTCGTCGGCTCGTTCCACGCCACGACCTGACCGTTGTCGTAGGTCTGGGTGGCCGGCAGCACGAGGGTGTCGGTGCCGGTGGGCAGCGGGCCCAGCGACAGCGGGAAGTCGACGAACTGGCCCGGTCCGATGCGGGTGCCGGGCTGCGCGGTCCAGGTGACCGAGGTGACCGCCTCGGTGACGGTCGTGCCGGCGGTCTGCACCGGTGGGTTGAGCGGGGTCTTGGTGACGGTGGCGGTCCAGCCGGGCATCGGGGTGGTCCGCACCGAGGTGATCGGGTGGTCGGTGGGCAGGGTGACCTCGAGCTTCACCGTGCCCGCGGTGTCCGACTCGTTGGGCACCCGCATGGAGATGACGCTGTAGCTGCCCTGCGCGGCCTCGCCCGGTTGGGCGGTGACGTGGGCGAACGCTGGTGCTGCCCCGAGCAGCACGGCGCCCGTGGCGATGGTGAGGACGACGCCGCCGCGTAGTGCGGATCGGCGGAAGGGACGACTCATCTGAGGGTTCTCCGGTGGTCCCGCCGGTGGGCGGGACCACCGGAGAACCCTCAGATG
>NZ_JAAXLA010000129.1 GCF_012911935.1 Pseudonocardia acidicola
AGCGACGTGCCGTTCCTCTGCGCGTTCAGCGACGGCGATCCGATCACCGGTGCGATGGGCCCGATCCTGCAGCGCACGATGCCCGGCGCGGCGGGCCGGGAGCATCCGACGATCACCGGGGCCGGGCTGTGGGCCGGGGTGGACGTCGACCCGGGACTGGCGGGCGGGCGTGAGGTGTGCGAGCGAATGGTCCGCGCCGGGGTCCTGGTCAAGGACACGCACGGATCCACGATCCGGTTGTCGCCGCCGCTCGTGGTACAGCCCGAGGAGATCGGGTTCGCGGTGGACACCCTGGGGAAGGTGCTCGCCGAGCTGCGGTGAGGGCCGCCCCCTCCCGGGAAGGGCGACTCACCCTCCCGGAAAGGGCGACTCGCGGGGAGGGGGCGGGGCTCAGCCGAGGGTGACGTCGAGTTGCGGCACCGTGGTGCTCTCCGCGGAGCCGAAGCGCTTCCAGCCGAGCGGATCGGACTCGTTCGCCGCCCGCAGCTGCATCGTCCCGTGCGGGGCGTTCCCGGCCGCCCAGGCCCGGACCAGGTCGGTGACGTCGACGGTGCTCCACGCGGGCGCGCAGCGCGCGTTGTTGCCCCGGGTGTCGGTGCTCGTGGCCCAGACCCGGTCGGCGGTGGGTTGGTTGGCCCACCGGGTCGCCGGGCCGACGGCGGGGGAGGACCAGACCTGCCACGCGGCCGGCCGGCACGACGACGACCACTCCTGGTGCAACCGCAGCGTCGCCTTCACGATGCGCTTGCCGGTGACCTGGGCCAGGTCCCAGGTCAGGTAGCTGCGCGCGACCGTGGTGCCGTCGTAGCTGCCCACCCGCAGATCCGGGTCACCCGAGGTGTCGGTGTTGCGGATGTTGGTCTGCACCGTGGTGTCGAACGGCACCGGGGTCGCACTGCCGGGCGGTGCGGCGGCGACCACCTGGCTCACGGCGCTCTCGGACTCGGTGAGTGGGCCGCCGGCCTCCCGCGCCGCCGGGTCGCCTGCGGGCGCCGGGTCCGGCACACCCTCGGCCTTCCCACGGCGCAGCGCGAGGGTCGGCGCCGCACCGCCGGGGGCGCCGTCCCGGCGCACCGAGGCGACGAAGCCGGTCCGGGTCGCCTCGACAACGAGGTCGTAACCCGGCTTGGCCTGCGGATAGGTGGCCGTGGCCCCCTCGAGTCGGGGCGCGGGCAGCCGGGTGGGCCAGTCCAGTGCCGCGGAGCCACCGCCGGCGAAGCGGACCGACGGACCGTTCGGACCCAGCGTGAGGTCCTCGATGCCGGCGGCGGGCCGGATCAGGCCGTCGGGATCGGCACGCAGGGTGAGATCGACGGGCACCCACCCGGCGCCGCGCTGCAGCTGGACCGGACCGGCGAACAGCGAGACGGTACGGACGCCGTCCGGGCCCACGACGGTGGTGCTGGTCGCGGTCCGGCTCTCGACCCGGGCGCCCGGTGCGGCGTCGGACCCCGCTGCCGCCACCGCGCCAGCCGGCGCCGCCATCGCGGCCCCCGGGATCGCCGCCATCAGGAGCGCCGCGCCGAGCGCGGCCGCCATGATCCCCCTCTGCATGATCACAGAGATAAGTGACCGGGCGGTGCCAGGCAAGGCGGCGGCCGGACAACCCCACGTCGGTGCACCCACCCCACCCGTTCAGCCCACCCGTTCAGCCCACCGCTGTGCCCGTGCCGTGGCAGCCGCCGGTCGCGGGCCGAGCTCAGGTGCCGCTGCGGAACGGTCGCCCGTCGGTGCCGCGCTCGAGGAGCAGTTCGGGGCGCAACGCGCCGAACAGCACCGTCAGCAACAGCTCCGCGGTGCGTTCGGGCGGCTCGTGGGGACGGTTCACGCTGCGCATCAGGAGCAGGTTGATGACCATCCCACTGATCTCCAGGGCCGGCGGGAACGGATGCAGTACGTGGTCGCGCTGCCCGTCCTCGATGAGCCCGAGGATGGTCGACGGCATCGGCGCCACGACGCGCGGATCCTGATCGTCGTCCGGGTCCGGCGGGCCGCCGGCCCGGATCGTGTAGTCCTGCACCGCGGCGGCGAAGGCCGTGGTGAGCCCGCGGTGCCGCCAGCTCGCCCGGGCCAACGCCCGGACCTGGTCGCTGAGCGCGTCGACGACGGGCCGATCGTCCGCTCGGTCCTGTTCGGCCTGAGCGATGAGTGGTCTGATCAGCGGTGCGTACACATGACCCATGAGGGCATGCTTCGACGGGAAGTGGTTGTACGCGGTGGCCGCGCTGACCCCGGCCGCAGTGGCGATGTCCTCCACCCGGGTCCGCAGCCAGCCCCGGGAGGCGAAGGCGGCGTCGGCTGCGTCGAGTAACGCACGGCGCGTGCGATCGCGTTTCGTCTGGGCGGCGCGCGCCCGCGCGTCACCCGGTCGAGTCTGATTCGGGGGGGTCATTGAGCGCAGAGTAGCGACATCAGGGCCGAGTTGCCCTTGACTCCAACTTGGCTTTCACCCAAACTCCTTACTGCTTGAAACATGAACGGCCCGGACGCCGCAGGGCACAGCGGCGGCCGGGGCGCTACGGGGGATGCCGCACCGCCCGATCGTCGGGGAGCAGTGTGTCTCGAGCCGGACGTCCGGCATCTCCTGTGCACGACCGCACGACAACCGCACGTCGTCTCGGGTTCGTGGGCGGCGAGCGGGCTGCGTCCGCGCACGACACCGGTGGGTGACCGCCGGTGCAGGGGAGGGGAACCCGACAATGCTCGAATCTGCTGCAGACGGCGTCGTGGCCGCCGCGGTCGAACCGCAATGACCGCCACCGTCGGGGCCATCGGTCCGGACACGCCCGACCGCCCCACTGCCGCCACCACATCGTTCACTCTAGTCGCGCAATCGATCAAGCACGCCGACGACGGAACGCCGACGGGTGACATCGACGCCGCCGCCGAGGGCAACGGCGACCACGCCGTCGTGGCCGGCGCGCCCGGCGTGGCCTCGGTGCTGGAAGGACTCGTCGGCGCCGCCGTCCACGGCGACCCGGGGGCCCGGGACCAGTTGCTGGCCGAAATCCACCCGCTCGTGTTGCGGTACTGCCGCGGTCGGCTGGGGCGCCAGGAGACCGCGATCGGCTCCGCCGACGACGTCGCGCAGGACATCTGCCTCGCGGTGGTCAGCGCGCTGCCCACCTACACCATCAAGGGGCTGTCGTTCCGGGCGTTCGTCTACGGCATCGCCGCGCACAAGGTGACCGATGCGTTCCGGGCGATCGGGCGCAACCGCTCCGAGCCCGTCGCCGAGGTGCCCGACACCGCGGTGCACAACGACGGGCCCGAGCACCGCATGCTCGCCGTCGAGCTCAGCGAGCATCTCGGCGGCCTGTTGCACAAGCTCACCCCGCGCCAGCGCGAGGTACTGGTGCTGCGGCTCGCCGTCGGGATGAGCGCGGAGGAGACGGCGCAGGCGGTGCGGTCCACCCCGGGCGCGGTACGGGTGACCCAGCACCGCGCGCTCGGCCGGTTGCGCCAGATCGTCGCCGAGCTCGAGACCGCGTCCGTGCCCGCGGTGGAGCCGGAAACCGACGACGGGGACGGCCTCGGGATGCCGCAGGCCCGGGTCGGCTGACCGGCTCGCGGACCGGGGAGTAGCCTGGCCGACGATCACTTCGCCGGTGTCGGTCGGGTTGCAAGGAGGGCACGTGTCGGCTGGTCAGATCGCTGCGCTGATCGCCGCAGGAGCCTTCGTGGTCCTGGTGATCCTGCTCGCCGTCCCGTTGCTCAAGCTCGGGCGCACACTCGACGAGGCCACCGTCGCGATCCGCAAGGCGCACGAGGGAAGCGCCCCGCTGCTGACCGATGCGCAGGTGACGCTGCAGCAGGTGAACACCCAGCTCGAGCGGGTGGACGGCATCACCTCCAGCGCGCGCACGGTCACCAGCAACGTCTCCGTGCTCACCTCGCTGTTCACGGCCACGCTCGGCGGGCCGCTGGTGCGTGCCGCCGCGTTTTCCTACGGCCTGAACAAGGCGATCAAGGCACGCCAGGCCGGCAAGGACGCCGGTGCGCACTCGCTGCGCTCCCGCCGCGCGAAGCGTAAGGCCGTCAAGTGAAGCGGTTGTTCTGGTTGGGTGTCGGGATGGCCGCCGGGGCGTACGTGACCCGGCGGGCGACCCAGGCCGCCCACAGCCTCACCCCGGCCGGTGTCGGGGCCAACCTGGCCGACGGGCTCCGTGAGCTCGGGGCCGGGCTCGGCGCTTTCGGCGCCGAGGTGCGCGCGGGAATGGTCGCGCGCGAGCAGGAATTGAACGAGTTGGTCGAGCAGCGCACCGGCATGCCGGTCCCGACCGTCAGCGACGCCGTGGGCGAGCCGGATCCGGAGCCCGCGTCGCGTCCCGGCGCGCGAGCGCGCCGGGCAGGGCGGTAGGCCTCCGCCGTCCCGCTGCCCTGCCGCCGCCGCATCCCTTCCGCAGACCGCGCAGAGAGTCCTTCCGACCGTGCAGACCCACGAGATCGCCCGCCGTTTCACCGATCACTTCGTGAAGGCCGGGCACACCCGTGTTCCCAGCGCCTCGCTGATCCTCGACGACCCGAACCTGCTGTTCGTCAACGCGGGCATGGTGCAGTTCAAGCCCTACTTCCTCGGTGAGGCGCCGCCGCCGTACCCGCGGGCCACGTCGATCCAGAAGTGCGTGCGCACCGGGGACATCGACGAGGTCGGCCGCACCACCCGGCACAACACCTTCTTCCAGATGGCCGGGAACTTCTCCTTCGGCGACTACTTCAAGGCCGGCGCCATCGAGCACGCCTGGAACCTGGTCACCGGCAGCCAGGACGCGGGCGGCTACGGCTTCGACCCGGACCGCATCTGGGTGACCGTCTACCAGGACGACGACGAGGCCGCCGAGCTGTGGCGCACGATCGCCGGCATCCCGGCCGAGCGCATCCAGCGGCGCGGGATGGCCGACAACTTCTGGTCGATGGGCATCCCCGGGCCGTGCGGCCCGTGCTCGGAGATCTACTACGACCGCGGCCCGCAGTACGGCAAGGAGGGCGGCCCCGTCGTCGACGAGGACCGGTACCTCGAGATCTGGAACCTCGTCTTCATGCAGAACATCCGCGGCGAGGGCGGGACGAAGGACCACTTCCCGATCATCGGGGAGCTGCCGGCGAAGAACATCGACACCGGCATGGGTGTCGAGCGGGTGGCCTACCTGCTGCAGGGCGTGCACAACGTCTACGAGACCGACCTGGTCCGGCCGGTGATCGCCCGCGCCGAGGAGCTGTCCGGGCGCCAGTACGGCCTCTCCCCGGAGGACGACGTCCGGTTCCGGGTGATCGCCGACCACGCCCGCTCCGGCGTGATGATCATCGGTGACGGCGTGACGCCGTCCAACGACGGCCGCGGCTACGTGCTGCGCCGGCTGCTGCGCCGCATCATCCGTTCGTCCCGGCTGCTCGGCGTGCACGAGCCGGTCCTGCCCGCGTACGCCGAGGTCGTCCGCGACGTGATGGCCCCGGCCTACCCGGAGCTCGTCGACGACTTCGAGCGGATCGCCGCCGTGGTGCGCAACGAGGAGGAGGCCTTCCTCGCCACGCTGGCCGCGGGCTCGAAGATCTTCGACGTCGCCGCCGCCGACACGAAGCAGTCGGGGAGCACCGTGCTCGCCGGCGACAAGGCGTTCCAGCTCCACGACACCTACGGCTTCCCGATCGACCTGACGCTCGAGATGGCGTCCGAGGCCGGGCTGACCGTCGACGAGCAGGGCTTCCGCACGCTGATGGCCGAGCAGCGGGCCCGGGCCAAGGCCGACGCCGCCGCGCGCAAGACCGGCCACGGCGACGGCAGCGCCTACCGCGCGGTGCTCGACACCGCCGGCAGCAGCGAGTTCCTCGGGTACTCCGAGCTGATCTCCGAGTCCACCATCGTCGGACTGATCGTCGACGGTGTCGGCGTGCCGGCCGCGGGCGAGGGCAGCGCCGTCGAGGTGGTGCTCGACCGCACGCCGTTCTACGCCGAGGGCGGCGGCCAGCAGCCCGACACCGGCGTGATCGTCGGCGCCGACTTCACGATCACCGTGTCCGACGTGCAGTCACCGGTCGCCGGCCTGATCGTGCACCGCGGCACCGTCACCGCGGGCGAGGCCCGCCTCGACGCGGACGTGCACGCCGAGGTGGACGCCGACCGCCGGGTGGCCGTCTCCCGCTCGCACTCCGCCACGCACCTGGTGCACGCGGGCATGCGGCGCGCCCTCGGAGACTCCGCAGCCCAGGCCGGTTCGATGAACGCGCCCGGCCGGCTGCGGTTCGACTTCACCTCGCCGGCCGGTGCGGTGCCGCCCTCGGTTCTCGCCGACGTCGAGGACGAGGTCAACGCGGTCCTGATCGCCGACCACGACGTGCGCTCGTTCATCACCACGCCCGACGACGCCCGCAAGCTCGGCGCGCTGGCCCTGTTCGGGGAGAAGTACGGCGACTCCGTGCGTGTCGTGGAGATCGGCGAGTACTCCCGCGAGCTCTGCGGCGGTACGCACGTGGTCCGGTCGGGCCAGCTCGGGCTGGTCAAGCTGCTCTCCGAGGCCTCCATCGGTTCCGGCGTGCGCCGCGTGGAGGGTCTGGTCGGGCTGGACGCGTTCCGCTACCTCGCCAAGGAGCACGTGCTCGTCTCGCAGCTCGCCGAGCAGTTCAAGGCGAAGCCCGAGGAGCTGCCGGAGCGCATCCACGGCGTCGTCGAGCGGCTGCGGGTGGCCGAACGCGAGCTGGAGAAGGTGCGCGCCGACGCGGTGCTCGCGTCCGCGGGCGCGCTCGCCGAGGGAGCCGAGGACGTCGACGGGGTTGCCCTCGTCGCGGTGGCCGCTCCGGACGGCGTCAACGGCAACGACTTGCGTGCGCTGGCCGCCGACGTGCGCGGGCGACTCGGCTCGCGGCCCGGCGTGGTGGCCCTGTTCAGCCCGGACTCCGGCAAGGTGTCGTTCGTGGTGGCCACCACCGCGGCCGCCCGGGACCGGGGACTCGCCGCCGGCAAGCTGATCCCGGCCTTCGCCAAGGCGGTCGGCGGCCGCGGCGGCGGCAAGCCCGACCTGGCCCAGGGCGGTGGCACCGACCCGTCCGGCATCCCCGCCGCGATCGAGGCGCTGCGTCGCGAGCTGCGCGGGTGAGCCGGCCCGGCCGGGGCCGGCGCCTGGGCGTCGACGTCGGGGCGGTCCGGATCGGGGTGGCGCTGAGCGACCCCGACGGGGTGCTCGCCACCCCGCTGGTCACCCTGCCCCGCGACGTCGACGGCGGGTCGGACCTGCGCGCCCTGGCCGATCTCGTCGCCGAACACGAGATCGTGCAGATCATCGTGGGGCTGCCGCGCACCCTGGCCGGCCGGGAGGGCCCGGCGGCGCAGGCCGCACAGGAGTTCGCGACGGCGCTGGCCGCGGCGGTCGACGTGCCGATCGCACTGTCCGACGAGCGGCTCACCACCGTGGTGGCGGCCCGGCAGCTCTCCGCGCGCGGGGTGAAGGGCCGCAAGCAGCGGGCCGTGGTCGACCAGGCCGCCGCGGTCGGGATCCTGCAGGGGTGGCTGGACGCCCACCGCTGACGGCTGCGGCCGGCGCCGGGGAAGGCGGTCCAGGAAAAGGGACGAAGCGTGCGTAACGTACCCGCGGTGATGTCTCTGCACCGCCACGCCGGCAACTCCCGGTACACCCGGTCGACCCCGCGACGTGCGGCAACGGGCAGGGCCAGAGGCGGTGTGCCCTATCCGTGCTGGTTACGCTTCTGCACTGTGAACCCGATGGAGCTCGCGACCGCACACGTCCTCGGCGTGGTCGATCGGTGAGCGACCGGGTGGACACCTTCCCCAGTCGCCGCCAGGAGCTCGCCGCCCGTCGCGGCGAGCTACGGGCGCAGGCGAAGCGCCGGCGCCGGCGCGCCGCGGTGGTGGGGCTCGCGATCCTGCTGCTGCTCGGCGTCGTCTTCGGTGGCGGCGCCTACCTGCTCGGTTCGATCTTCTACAGCGACGACTACGACGGCCCCGGCGAGGGCGACGTCGTGGTGCGGGTGCTCGACGGTGACTCGACCACGCAGATCGGCGCCATGCTCGTCCGTCGCGGGGTGGTGGCCAGCACGCAGGCGTTCACCGACGCGGCGTCCCGCACCGACCGGATCCGGTCGGTGCAGCCCGGTTACTACCAGATGCGGTCCCGGATGTCGGGCGCCTCGGCGGTCGACAAGCTCCTCGACCCGGCGTCGCGGGTGGGCCAGCTGGAGATCCGTGGCGGCGTGCAGCTCGACGACACGAAGTCACCGGACGGCACGGTCACCCCGGGTGTGCTCAGCCTGGTCGCGCAGGCCAGCTGTGCGACGCTGGACGGCCGGCGGCGCTGCCTCACCGTCGACGAGCTGCGCAGCACGATGGCCACCACCGATCCTGCCGAGCTCGGCGTGCCGGCCTGGGCGCTCGCCGACGTGCGCCGGGCCGACCCGGTGCGCCGGCTGGAGGGGCTGATCGTCCCCGGCGTGTACGACGTCGCCCCCGGTACCCCGCCCGCCGACGTGCTGCGTTCGCTGCTCGCGGTCTCGGTGGCCAGGCTGGAAGCCACCGGCATCGTCGCCGGCGCCCGCACCGTCGGGATGGCGCCCTACCAGGTCCTGGTGGTCTCGTCGCTGGTGGAGAAGGAGGCCATCACCCCGGACATGCCCAAGGTGGCCCGGGTGATCTACAACCGCCTCGGCGCCGGTCAGCGCCTCGAGCTCGACTCGACCGTGAACTATCCGCTGGACGTGCAGGCGCTGCGGACCACCGCGGAGGCCAGGGCCAAGCCCGGCCCGTACAACAGCTATGCCGTCGCCGGGCTGCCGCCGACGCCGATCGCGGCCCCCGGGAAGGCCGCGGTGGCCGCGGCGATCGGACCCGTACCGGGGCCGTGGTTCTTCTTCGTCCGCTGCCAGACCAACGGCACCTCGTGCTTCGGCACCACGCTCCCGGAGCACCAGGAGAACGTCCGGCAGGCCATCGCGAACGGGGCATTCTGACGGGTTTCGCGCAGGACGGTGAGCTCCCGGTGAGAGGCGATCGGCGGGCCGGGGCCGTGATCCGTGCCGAGGTGGACCACGGCGTCGCCGAGCTGGTCGCCGAGCCGGACCGGCCGACGGCCTGGACCTTGCTGGTGAACGGCACCGCACAGTCCCACGTCGATCTCGCCGACCCGACGCACCTGGAGTTCGAGTACGTGCGCCGGCTCGGGCACGTGCTCGACACCGCCGCCCCGGCCACCCGGCCGCTGCGGGTGCTGCACCTGGGCGGCGGAGCCTGGACCCTGGCGCGCTACGTCGCCGCGACCCGGCCCGGGTCCTGGCAGCGGGTGGTCGAGCTCGACGGGGCGCTGGTCGACCTGATCGCCGGGCGGCTGCCGGCCGACGGGCTCGACATCGACGTGCGCGTCGGCGACGCCCGCTACGAGCTGCAGCAACTGCCCGCCGGGAGCGTGGACGTGCTCGTCGTCGACGTGTTCGCCGGCGCCCGCATCCCGGCCCATCTCACGTCGGTCGAGTTCGTCGGGGCGGCCGCGCGGGTCCTCGACGCCGGCGGTGTGCACACCGCGAACCTGGCCGACGGCGCCCCGCTGAGCTTCGCCCGGGCGCAGGTGGCGACCGCCGCCGCGGTGTTCCCCCACCAGGCGATGCTCGCCTCGCCGGAGGTGTTGCGCGGCCGGCGGTTCGGCAACCTCGTGCTGGTCGCCGGGCGCGCCCCGCTGCCGGTGCCCGAGCTGACCCGGGCGGCGGCGGCGGATCCGTTCCCGGCCCGGGTCGAGTCCGGGACCCCGCTGCGCCGCTTCGCGGCGGGCGCGCGGATCGTGACCGACCGGTCGGCGGGACCGTCCCCGATCCCACCGCCCGGCTTCTTCGGCCAACCGGAGCAGTAACCGCCGCCCGCCCC
>NZ_JAAXLA010000012.1 GCF_012911935.1 Pseudonocardia acidicola
CCGACCTGGTCGCCCGCACCGGGCTGGACCGCGGGCTGGAGGTGTTGCCCGGCCCCGACGGGTTCGCCGCGCTGGAGGCCGCGGGCCTGGGGCTGACCAGCCCGGAGTTGGCCACCGTGCTGGCGCATGCCAAGCTCGATCTCACCCGGCGGCTGGTCGACACCGACCTGCCGGAGGTTCCCGCGTTCGCCGCCCGGCTGGCCGGGTACTTCCCGCACCCGCTGCGCGAGCGTTTCCCGGCCGCGATCGCCGCCCACCCGCTGCGCCGGGAGATCGTCGCCACGCTGCTGGTCAACGAGATGGTCGACCACGCCGGGATCAGCTACGCGTTCCGGCTCGGCGAGGAACTGGCCGCCGGGGTCGCCGACGCGGTCCGCGCCTTTGCGGTGAGCACCGCGGTGTTCGACCTGCCCGGGTTGTGGGCGCAGGCCCGCCACCCCGACGTGCCGGTCGCGGTGGCCGACCGCATCGTGCTGGACTCCCGGCGGCTGCTCGACCGGGCGTCGCGCTGGTTCCTCACCAACCGGCCGCAGCCGCTCGCGGTGGGCGCGGAGACCGCGCGCTTCGGTCCGCCGGTGCGCATGCTGGCGCCCCGGCTGCCGGAGTTGCTGCGCGGGCGCGAGGCCGAAGCGGTCGGCAGGCGGGCCGAGGCGCTGACCGGGCGCGGCGTACCGCCCGCGCCGGCGCTGCGATCAGCGGCGCTGCCGCACGGCCTCGGGCTGCTCGACGTGGTCGAGGTGGCCGAACCGGCCGACCGGGCCCGCGCGCGGCTGCCCGTCGAGGAGGTGGCCGAGCTGTACTTCGCCCTGTCGGAGCGACAGGGAGCGGCCGCGGAGACCAGGCCCTTGCCGGCGTCGTAGCCCGAAGCCGGCCTCAGGCCGTCACCCTCAGGATCTCCTCGAACTCCTGCGGCAGTTGCGCGAGCGCATCGCGGAACTCCTTGTCCCCGACAGCGTCACGCAGCGTCATCAGGACCGCGCGCACGGCGTCGAGGGTGAACCAGCCGGGGTCGCCGGCCCGGACTCGTGCCCGGTCGACGAAGGCGGACAACCCGAAGCTCAGGGCGGGTTTCCGGACCGACCTCTGCAGGGAGGGCCGCAGCGGCTCAGGGACCAGCGAGGCCAGATCGTCGGCCTCGCCGCCGCTGATGCGTTCCGCCAGCGTCTCCAGGACGGCGCGGCTGATGACCTCCGCCTGCTCGCGGGACATCCCCGCGCGTTCGGACACCTTTGCGATGAACTCCTCGTACGTCATGGCTGTCTCTCGCTTCCGCCGGGGCCAGGGCCGACACGGGTCCGCGTACGGCCGGACAGATCGGTATAACCCCGAGCGCCGCGGTTACACCGATCTCCCCCCGCGGCCGCCCCGGTAGGTGAGCACGAACGTCGTCGTCGTCGTTCCTCCTCGGTCCCCGTCGAGCCGTTGCGAGCCCGACGCACAGACGACGATCGGCACCCGCCCACATCGACAGGTCCGCCGGCGAACTTCTCCGCCGGTGCGGGAGACGACGTCATCACCCCAGTGTCGCGTAGACGGCGAGAGTGGCGGCTGCGGTGGCCTCCCAGGAGAAGCGCCGGGCGCGGATGCGCCCGCGGCGGGCCAGCTCGGCGCGCGCCTCCTCGTCCAGCAGCAGCCGGCTCGCGGCCTCGCCCAGCTCGGCGGCGGAGCCGACCAGCACGGCCGCGTCGCCGGCCACCTCCGGAACCGCCCCTCCCGCGACGGCCACGACGGGCAGCCCGGCGGCCATGGCCTCGACGATGGGCATGCCGAAGCCCTCGTGTGCGGAGGAGGAGAGCAGCAGGCGGGCGTTCTCCAGCAGCCAGCGCGCCTCGCCGTCCCGGACGTAACCGAGGCCGATCACGTCGGCGGAGCTCAGCCCGTGGGCCCGGAGCCGGCCGTCGAGATCGATCGTCCGATCCACGTGGCCGGCGATGACCAGGCGACCGGAACCGGTGCGCCGGCGCACCTCGCGCAGCGCCTTCAGCGCACCGGGGAGGTTCTTGCGGGCGTTCACGCTGCCCAGCATCAGCAGAAACGGTGCTCCCGCGTCCGGGAGCCCGGCCGGGACGGCGGCCGCGGCGGTTCGGGGCCGCGGCGCGAGGGCCACGGTGGTGGTGCGGCCCTCTAGCTCGGGCAACCAGTCGAGAAGCTCCCCACGGGAGTGCTCGGACACCGTGATCACCGCGCCGGCCCGGCGCAGCAGCGACGGCAGGGCCTGGGCCAGCGCGCGCTGCGCCGCGCTCACGTCCTCGGGATGCCGGACGAACCACAGGTCGTGCACCGTCACCACGACGGGGACGCGCCACGACGGCGGGGCCACGAAGTTGGTGCCGTGGAACACGTCGGCGCGCAGGAGGGCGTCCAGCGGCGGCAGACCGGTGTGCCGCCAGCACCACCACAACGGGCGGGCCGGCAGCGGGCGACGGACGAGCCCGATCCGCGGTGACGGGGGGACTGCGGCCGCCGCCGCGTGCCAGCTGAAGGGCAGCAGGCGGACCTGGTCGACGCCGGGCTGCTTCGCGAGCGCGGCGGCCAGCCAGTAGGTGTACCAACCGATGCCGGTGAGTTCCCCGATCAGCGGGGTCCCGTCGAGCCCGACCCGCATGTCCCGCAGGCTATCCGGGGCCGTCGCGCTCCGCGTCGCCGCTGGCGGTCGGGAGCGGTTGCCGGGAGCATGGGTGCGAACCCGGTTAAGGGGAGCAGGTGTGAGGGTCGACCAGCGCGTCCGCCGCGTCGCCCATCCGCCCGGTCCCCCGGTGGACGCGGCAGCGCCCGCGCGTGACGGCGAAGGGTCCGCCGCCGCGGCCACCCGGCGGGGCCGGTTGGAGTTCCTCGACGCACTCCGTGGCATCGCTGTGCTCACCGTCGTCGTGCAGCACATCGGGGACTACCAGTGGATCGGGCTGCTCGGCTGGTCGGAACACTGGTTCCGGCTGGGCGAGTTCGGCGTGCTGCTCTTCTTCTGCTGCAGCGGCTTCATCATCCCGGCGTCGCTGGAGCGCCGCAACGACCTCGTCGAGTTCTGGATCGGGCGGGCGTTCCGGCTCTGGCCGCTCTACCTGACGGTGACCGGGGTGCTCCTGGCGGCCTGGGAGCGGGTGCCGCGGCCGGCGGGATACCGGCCCGTCGAGGACAGCGTGGTCAACCTCACGATGCTGCAGGTCTTCTCGACCCGCCCCCTGCTGATCGGTGCCTCCTGGACCCTGGGTTACGAGCTCGTCTTCTACCTGCTCGTCTCCGTGCTCTTCCTCCTCGGCTGGCACCGGCGGAGCACGGCGTCGGCGACGGTGCTCCTGATCTGCGCGCTCGGGCTCGGCGGCGCGACCACGACCTACATGCTCCAGCTGCGGCCCGAACACTGGTGGACCCAGCCCGCTGCGGCCCTGCTCCTGGTCGGGCTCGCCGCCTCCCGGCTGCCCAGCTGGCGGCTGCGGGCCGCGACCGTCGGGATGGCCCTGGTGGTGATCGCCGCGCTGGCCAACCGCCCGCACCCGGCCTACTTCACCCTGCTGGTGTTCTCGTGCATGTTCGTCGGCACGGTGCTCTACCGGTGGACCGCCGCCCAGACGAGCGGGCGCAACGCCGCCGCGGTGTTCGGTCTGGCCCTGGTCGTGATCGTGGCGGCCCAGCACACGTGGCATCACGGCTACACCGAACCGCTCAGCGGCGAGACCCCTCGGTGGTGGACCGAGGCCGCCACCTTCCTGGCAGCCGTCCTGGTCTTCGGCGCCGCGTTCCTGCTGCGGCATCGCCGGTGGCCCCGCCCGCTGACCTACCTGGGGGCCATCAGCTACTCCGTCTACCTGCTGCACGCCCTGGTCCTCATCGTCGTCCCCGAGCTGCCGGGCCGACCGTGGGTGAACTTCGTGACGCTGTCGGCGATCACGCTGGTCGGCTCCGTGCTGACCCACCACCTCCTGGAACAGCCGGCGATCGCCTTCGGCCGGCGTATCGCCGCGGCCCGGCGGACGGCCTGAGGTGCACGCCACGCGGCCCGAGGGGCGGGAGCGGCCCGCTACCGCCGGCCGGACGCGGCCGGGACCGGAGACGCATGCCCGGTTCCTGCCGGCTGCTGCAACGCTGCTGGTCGCGGTGCCGTTCATCGTGGTCGCGGTGCGCAGCCTGACAGCGAACCGGCACGTGCTGTTCGCCGGCGACCAGGCCCTGATCGGGCTCGATGTGGACGACGCCGCCCGTCTCGACCAGACCGTCGGCGCCTACTCCCGGTATCTCTGGGCCCATCCCGGCCCGGCGTGGTTCTACCTCCTGGCGCCGGTGCACCAGCTCTCCGGGGCGGGCAGTGCTGGGCTCGTCGCGGCGACGGCCGTGGTGAACGCGGTCTTCGCGGGCCTGCTCGTCGCCGTCGTCCACCGGCGGGGATCCCCGGTACCGACCCTGGTGGTGGCCGCGCTCGTGCTGGGCTTCGTCCTGCGCATGCCCGCGGCGTTCTTCGTGCAGGTGTGGAACCCCTTCGCCGTGCTGCTCCCCGCGGCGCTCCTGGTGGCCCTGGGCGCCGAGGCCGTCGCCCGCGCCGGCCTGTGTCACCTGCTCGCGACGGCGGTGGTGGGCAGCTACCTGCTCCAGACCCACGTCGGGACGCTGCCGCTGGTCGGGCTCGTCACCCTCGCCGCCGCGCTCGGTACGTGGCACGGCGCGCGGCGCCGTGGCCGGGAGGAGAACCGGCCCGTGCATCCGCGGCGCGCAGCCGTGCTGGGTGGGCTCCTGGTGCTGATCTGGCTGCCCCCCGTCGTGCAGCAGCTCACGGCGGCCCCCGGGCAGGGCAACCTGCGGCGGTTGGCGGCATTCTTCCTCCACCCCGGTGCGGGAGCGGTGGGCCACACACCGCGTGAGGCGGTGACCGCGGTGGGCCGGATGCTGGCGACGGCCCCGTACGGCCGGGGGCCCGGACCCCTGGAGATGGACGTCTCCGTGCTGCCCGGGTCGGTGATCGTGGCGCTGCTCGCCCAGGCCGGCGCAGCGGTCGTGCTGGTGGCGGCCGGGCGGCGGCTCGGGCAGTCGCGGGTGCAGTGGACCGGCCTGCTGGTACTGGTGGCGCTGGTCGCGGCGGTGGCCGCGGCGCGAACGGCCACCGGCCCGCTCTACTGGTACCTGATCGTCTGGGCCGGCGTCCTGCCGCTGTGCACCGCTATCGGCTACGCGGACCTGACCGCCGGTCTCCTCGCCCGCCGCTGGTGTCTCGTCGGGTCATCGGCGAGCGCACCGCTGCGCCGGTCGGTCGCCCCCGCGGTCGCCGGAGGCGTCGTGGCGGTGCTCGTGGCCGGGGCGTCGGTGTCCCTGGGCCGCGCGACGCCCGCCGTGCCCGACTCGGCCGGGGTGCACGCAGCGATGCCCCTGGTGAACGTGGCCCTCGGCGATCCGGGTGGCGCGCCGGCCGTCACCCTCGAACTGGACGACCACGAGCTGTGGCCCATCGCCGCGGGCGTCGCATACGACCTCACCGGGAAGGGTTACCGGGTGCTGGCCGGGCCCTCGATCGGAGATCTGTTCGGCCCGCACCGGGTCATGCGCCACCCGGTGGGCCCCGTCGTCGTGCTCGCCGCGGCCGGGGCACCCGACGGGGGTGGCCGGCTGCTGGGCACGTTCGGCACCGAGATCACGGCCGCCGAGCTCTACCTGCGCCCGCCCGGCTGATCGTTCCCGGCGGCCGCCGTCCGGGCCACGACGGCGTACTCCTGCGGGCCGAAGAGCACGTGGTTGAGCCGGCGGAGCGCGTCGTTCACGGTGTTCGCGCCCGGCAGTGCGTCCTCATCGGCGAGCAGTGGCAGGTGGTAGGCCTCCGCCGGGCTGAAGAACCGCAGCCGGACGTCCCGGAACCCGGCCGATTCGCAGAGGAACGAGAACAACGCCGGGTGCAGCGGGCGGACGTGCGTGGGGTCGAGGACGTAGCTGTTGCCCAACACGATCAGCGACTCCGGATTGGGTGTCTCGGCGACGAAGAGCCCCCCAGGGCGCAGGCGCGACACCGACAGCGCCACGAACTCCAGAAGGTCGTCCAGTTCGAGATGCTCGGCCAGGTGCGCCGAGAACACCGCGCCGACCGATGCCGGTGGGGTGCGGTGCAGGAAGCTCACCGCGTCCGTCTGCTCGACCGGAACGCCCCGCTCGGACGCCTCGGCCACCATGGCGGCGGCGCTGTCGACGCCGAGCACCGTGGCGCCCCGCTGCTGCAGCTCGGCAAGCAGTTCGCCGCGACCGCACCCGATGTCCACCACAGGCATGCCCGGTGGCAGGCCCGCCAGCAACAGGTCGGCGTACCGCTCGGACTGCGCCCGCAGCACGTCCTCCGGGGCGCCGCGGAAGCGCCGCTCGAAGGCCACGTAGTTGAAGGAGGCGGAGACCGGTGCCGGGTGGTCGCGGCCTGGTTCCGGTGCGGCGGCAGGCTGCCGCGCAGGGGCGGCCGGGCCGCCGGGCGAGGCGAGAGCGCGGCCCAGGTCGAGCACGGTGCGGTCGAGCTGCCGGACTCGCCGTTCGATCGCGTTCACCTGCTCACGCTGCTCGGCGAACCGCGTCCCTGCCCCGGCCAGACCGGTCGCGGGGGCGAAGGCCATGCCGAGCTCCTCCAGCTCCGCCTGCAGCGCGCGGACCTCGGCCTTGAGCAGCTCCAGGTTGATCCGGTTGGCCTCGATCTGGGCGGAGGCGACGACGGCCCGAACCTGCCGGCCGGCAAACTCGTCGAGCCGGCGCTGCAGCTCCCCGAACCGGCCGTCGGCGTCGGCGAGGCCCCGCTGCAGCTCCGCCAACCGGCCGTCGGCGTCGGCGACGCGCCGCCAGGTCGCGACCGCCGCCCGCTTCGCCGTCCGCCTGGCGAGCGCCACGATGCGTGGCCCGACCCGCCCCGGGCGGCGCGCCGCGGTGCGCAGCCGTGCGACCGGCCCCGTGACGGGCGGCTCCCCGCGGCGTCCCGGGAGCCGGCCGGCGGTGTCCTCCTGCAGTTCGGCGGGCAGGTTCACGGGAGACCTCGCAGGGCCGCGACGGCATCCCGGGCCCGGGATCGGACGGCGGAGTCCGCCGGGGTGTGCAACGCGTCCAGCGCCCGGGCGAGCCCGTCGGCCGCATCGGCCGGGCCGCGGGAGCGGGGGAGTCGCTCGATGACGCCCTCGGCGCTCCACCGGCGCTCGTAGAGCCGGCGTCCCGCCCAGGACAACGCGGCGGCGGTGCGTTCGTCGCCGGCGAGCTGCGCGGCGGCCGCCCGACGGCCCTGCGCGTCGCCGGCGACCCGTACCTGCTCGCCGTCCACCGCCCCCAGGGCTGCCGCGGTGGCCGGGTCGGTCACCGTCGGGGCGGCCCAGGCCAGCGCCCGCAGCGCACCGACCGGATCGGTCGCGATGACCGAGCAGGCCAGCCCGGCGGCGGCGTCCTCGACCCCGGCCGGCACCTCCGCACCGTCCCACCGCCAGCTGCCGGCGACGACCCCGGCGCACGCGGGACCGGCCAGCCGGCGGGCGAGCCGGATCCGCCGCCGGGTGAACGGGAGCACCGGACGAGCCTGCGGGTACTCCGGGTAGCGCCCGAGGACGACGCAGCGCTCGTCGGGGATGATCTCCGGGGCGAGCAGCGCCGCCGCCGACCGCGCCGGCTCCCGATCGGGCCGCAGGGCGGCGACCCAGACCACCAGCGGGACACCGGGCGGCGGCTGGGCACCGTGGTGCCACACCACCGCATCCCAGGAGGGGGCGGTCTCGTCGGTGGTGGCGGCGAGGTCACAGACGCGGGCGAGCCGGCGCAGCGCGGCCTGCAGCCGCGCGTCGACCGGAGCGCTGAGCGATGTGCCCAGCACACGCCGCGCCACGTCCGCGCTCACCGGGGTAGCAGGGTGGTGACGACGTGGTCCCAGCTCAGGTCGGCCACCCGGGCCAGCCCGGCGGCGCCCATCCGCTCGGCCAGCGCGGGGTCCTCGGCGAACCGGTCCACCGCACGACCGAGCTGTTCGCGGGATCCGTCGGTGATGATGCCGTTCACCCCGTCCTCCACCCACTCGAGCACGCCGCCCGCGTCGCACGCCGTGATGACCGGCTTGCCGGCGTAGAAGGCCTGCAACGTGACGTAGCCGTAGTCCTCGTCGAACGGGGCGTAGACGACAGCCAGCGCGCCGGCGTAGAGCTCGACGAGCCGGTCGTCGGAGACGAAACCGGGCAGCTCGACGCGTTCGGCGACACCGGCTGCCGCCGCCCGGGCCTCGAGGTCACCCCGCATGCCGCCCCGCCCGGCGATCACCGCGCGGACGCCGCCGCGGGCCGCGGCCACCGCCTCGACGACGAGTTCGGGGCGCTTGTTGGCCTCCAGCCGGGTGGGGACGAACACGTAGTCCCCGAACGGACCGGGGTGCAGCGAGTCGTGCAGCGGCGGCGGGTGGTACAGCGGCTCGCCCCGCAGCCCGTTGAACCGGGCGAGCCGATCGGCCACGACGCCGGAGGTGGTGAAGACGCGGTGCGCCTCGCCGAGGGCGCGGGCATCCCACTCGGTCAGCTGACGCTGGACCTCCAGCGAGGTGTCGTCCAGCCCGATGTCGGACCAGCCGGCGTCCACGGCGTCGTAGGCGCCGCGGTGCTGATGGAACAGCCACACCACCTTCCGCGGGTGCCGCACGTAGTAGGAGGGGAAGTTCGTCGCCACCACGAGATCGGCATCCACCGGCAGCATCCGCCACGCCAGCGCGCTGTCGAACAGCCGGCCCTTCTCCCAGGCCACCGGCAGCCGCACCAGGTCGGCACGATGGCCCGCGGACCCCAGTGCGGCCACCAGGTTGTGCATGTGGAGCTCGGCGCCCCCCGTGGTGAACGGCACCTGGGCCCCGCAGACGACGACATCCACCTCGTGCAACTCCTCGGCAGGTGGAGGGCTGAGGTGGCCGGACCTTACCAAGCACAGGCCGCGGCCGGGTCAAGAAATGTGGCCCCACGGGCCGGAGCCGGCGTCAGCAGCTCTCGAGCCAGAGGCTGCCGCCGTCCACCGGGGTGGCCGGGTGCAGCGCGGCGGTCATCAGATCGGGGTGGCGGAGGTGGAGCAGCGACGGCCACAGCGTGATGCGCCACCGGTCGTTCTGGATCAAGAACGCGCGCAACAGGTAGGCCTCGTTCCATGCGCGGCCCTCGACGATCCATTCCTGCGGGTACTCGAACGGGTAGGCGATGTCGTGCACGTGCACGTGGACGCCTCGGGCGAGACGGGGCAGCACCTCGAAGAACAGGTGGTTGACGTCGCTGCCCACCTTCGACACGTGCGAGGAGTCGATGAACAGGACGTCGCCGGGCCGCAGCGCGGTCAACACCGCCGGGTCCACGTCCTGGGCCCGCTGTGCCAGCAGGGTGACCCGGGCGTGGTCGGTCGGCCTCATGAGGGCGTGCAGCCGCTCCGGGTAGGGCTCGATGCAGGTGATCGCGGTCTCCAGGTCATGACGGTCGACGGTGTCGAGCAGCAGCGCGGAGCTCCAGCCGCTGCCGACCTCGATCACCTGCCGGGGCCGCCACCTCCGCAGCAGCGCGTACCACAGCTGACTGTCCGTCCAGCCGAAGAAGTCGTTGCCGGGCCGGTACCGCAGGTCCGGTCCGGTCTCCGCGTCCGCGGATCCCCCGGGCGCATACGGCCACCGGGCGATGAGGGCCCGCAGCTCCTCGAGCAGCGCGAGCTGGCCCGGCAGGTCGAGGTCGATCCCCGCCACGTCCCTGGACCGGTCGAACAACCGGCCGGCCTCGGAACACACCTCGTCGACATCCGGCTGCGGCGAGTGGAAGTGGCCGGGCGGATAGAGGTGGGTCTGCCCGCCGGCCGCCCGCAACGCGGCTTCGAGCGCCAGCACCCGGGCGGCGAAGCTGTCGCGCTGCCGGCGCAGCCGCCGCAACGGAGGAAGCAGGGCGGCCAGGTCGTAGAGGCGGTTGCGGTTGTGGTGCCGGGTCACCGCCACAGGCTGCGCGGATCAGCCGCCCGGCGGACACGGTCCTGCGACCTGTTCTCGTCCGGCTCGCCGCCGGCTCTCCTCGCCCCGCGCGGGTGGCGCGCGCGGCGGGTCGCGCGACGTACCATCGCGCCCGACCCGGAAACTCGGGCAGCCGGCGACGCGGCCGGCGCCCCGAGCCAGAGGTGGCTGTGCTGCCCGATCGTCCGACGGCAAAGACGCGCCACCAGCGGGAGCCCGGCCACCTCGCCGGAGCGGCGGAGGCCCCGCTGGAGCTGGTCCATGCCCCACGGACGTTCGCCCGCGGTTTCGTCCGCGACGCCGCCGACATCTGGGCGTACCGCGAGTTGCTCGGCAACCTCGTCCGCAAGGAGCTCAAGGTCCGCTACAAGGACTCGATGCTGGGCTTCCTGTGGACCCTGGTGCGGCCCCTGCTGCAGCTGTTCGTCTACGCGGTCGCGATCGGCGTGTTCCTCGGCGCCGGGCGCACCATCCCGGACTTCGGCGTGTACCTGTTCACCGGCCTGGTGGCGTGGACGCTGTTCACCGACGTCATCGGCGGGTGCACGGGCACCATCGTCTCGAATGCCGGCCTGGTGAAGAAGGTGTACTTCCCGCGCGAGCTCTTCCCGCTGTCCGTGGTCGGGGCCGCCGTCGTCAACTTCGCGCTGCAGCTGCTGGTCCTGGCGGCCGCCTATGCCGCCACCGGGTCCTGGCCACAGCCGGGGGACCTGCTGCTCGTGCCGCTCGCGCTGGTCGTCCTCATCGTGTTCGGGACTGCGCTGGGGCTGGTCCTTGCCGCGGCCTTCGTCTACCTGCGCGACGTGCAGTACCTGGTCGAGGTCGGCCTGCTGTTGTGGTTCTGGATGACCCCCATCGTCTACGACTGGACCAAGGTGAAGGACAACCTGGTCTCCGGCGCCGGGCTGACCTGGCTCTTCCAGATCTACCTGGCCAACCCGATGGCCAACGTCGTGCTGGCGTTCCAGAAGGCGCTGTGGCCCGGTGGTGACACCGAGCGGGGGCAGCCCTTCGTCTACGACGGTGATCTCTACCTGCGTCTCGGCGTGCTCCTGCTGGCGTGCGGCGCCCTGCTGTGGTGTGCCCAGCGGATCTTCGCCCGGACGCAGGGCAACTTCGCGCAGGAGCTCTGATCGCCCGTGCGCACCCCCGTCATCAGGGTCACCGGCGTCTCGAAGCGCTTCACGATCCGCAGGGAGAAGTCGCTCAAGGAGCGGTTGGTCAACTTCCGCCGCTCGGCGGCGCACGCCGAGTCCTTCTGGGCGCTGCGCGACGTGAGCTTCGAGCTGGAACCGGCGACCACCCTGGCGCTGATCGGACACAACGGGTCCGGCAAGTCCACCCTGCTGGGGCTCATCGGGGGCATCCTCGCCCCGACGAGTGGCACGGTCGAACGGCGCGGCAGGCTGGCCGCGTTGCTCGAACTGGGCGCCGGTTTCCACGGCGACCTCACCGGCCGGGAGAACGTCTACCTCAACGCCTCGATCCTGGGCCTGACCCGCGCGCAGACCGACCACTACTTCGACGAGATCGTCGACTTCTCCGGCGTCGAGGACTTCATCGACACCCAGGTGAAGTTCTACTCCAGCGGGATGTACGTACGGCTGGCCTTCGCCGTCGCGGTGCACGTCGACCCGGAGATCATGCTCATCGACGAGGTGCTGGCCGTCGGTGACGAGCCCTTCCAGCGCAAATGCCTCGAGCGGATCAAACGCTTCCAGCAGGAAGGCCGCACGATCGTGCTGGTCACGCACGGGTTGGACCAGGTGCACCAGCTCTGCGACCGGGCCATCGTGCTCGACCACGGCCGGATGGTGATCGACGGCGCCCCGGTGCAGGCGGTGCGCGTCCTGCGGGACCGCTACGCCGAGGCGGAGGAGCTCGCCGACGCCCACGCCGGTGTGGTCCCGCCGGTGAGCATCACCGGCGTCCGGGTGCTCGACGCGTCCGGTGCTCCGCTGCAGGCGGTCGACTCGGGCGGCACCGTCGTCCTGGAGATCGACGTCGAGTCCCGGAGCCGGTGTGCGGACTGGGTCGTCGGGATCGCCCTGCAGAACCACATGGACCTGCTGATCTACGGCACGAACTCCCGCCTGCTCGGGCACCGGTTGCCCCCGTTGCACGGCCGGGCCACCGCGCGTTTCGTGCTGCCGTCGGTCCCGCTGGTGGACGGCCGGTACTACGTGACCGCGGCCGTGCACCCGCCCGTCGGGCCGGAGTGGCACCGGCTGGACCGGACGGCGGTGTTCCGCGTCGACAGCGAGGGCGTCGAGGACGGCGTGCTGCACGTCGACCCGAAGTTCGAGGTGGTGGAGCAGTGATGGACCGCACCGGCCTGCTGGCCTTCTGCCCCGCCCGCTTCGGCCCGGAGATCGCCGGCGGCGCCGAGATCGTGCTCCGCAGGATGGCCCACCTGCTGCAGGTGCGCGGCTGGGACGTCGAGATCCTGACGACCTGCGCGACCGACCACCACTCGTGGCGCAACGTGCTGCCGGCCGGGGCGTCGCACGAGGGCGGCCTGCGGGTACGGCGGTTCCCGGTCGTCGACGACCACATCCCGGAGCGGCAGGATCTGGAGCGGCGCATCCTCGGCGGCGAGCCGCTCACCGTGGCCGAGCAGCAGCGGTGGATGAACGCCGGCATGCGCGTGCCCGAGCTGTTCCATCACATCCTCGACGTGGCGGAGGACTACCGCGCGCTGGTGTTCACGCCGTACCCGTTCTGGGTGACCTTCGCCTGCTCACAGGTGGCCCCGGAGCGCAGCGTGCTGTGGACCTGCCTGCACGACGAGCCCTACGCCCACCTGGAGCTGTTCCGGCCGGTGCTGAGCGGGGTCGGCGGCCTGTTCTTCCAGAGCCGTCCGGAGCACGACCTGGCCCACCGGCTGGTGCCCGACCTGGCGCCGCACGCCGAAGTCGGGTGCGGGGTCGAGGTGCCGGAGCGCTACGACCCGGAGGGCTTCCGCGAGCGCTACGGCATCCGGGGCCGGTTCCTGCTCTACGCGGGCCGCCGCGAGGGCGCCAAGGGCTGGGACGGACTGCTCGACGCCTTCGCCGCCACGACCGGCCACCTCGACCTGCCCTTCTCCCTCGTCACGATGGGCGTCGGGGAGGTCCGGCCACCCGCCGCGATATCCGACCGGGTCGTCGATCTCGGCTTCCTGCCGGACCGGGAGCGGGACAACGCGTTCGCCGCGGCCGACGCCTACCTGCAGCCCAGCCGTTACGAGGCCTTCTCCCGCACGATGATGGAGGCGTGGCTGGCCGGTACCCCGGTGGTCGCCGACGCCGGCAGCGCGGTGACGGCCTGGCACTGCCGACGCTCCGGTGCCGGCCTGCTGTACTCCGACGTGCACGAGTTCGGGCAGTGCCTGCAGTTCCTCGCCGACGCCCCGGAGGCCGCGGCACGGCTGGCGGAGGGCGGCCGCGAGTACGTACTGGCGGACTACCGGTGGGATGCGGTGCTCGATCGCGTCGAGGCGTGCCTCGACGAGTGGACGACCGGGAAGAGCTGAGGCGTGCGCATTCTCGTGATCACCCCGTACCCGCCCATGCGTGACGGCATCGCGAGCTACGCGGTGCAGTCCGTCGCGGCCCTGCGCGCCGAGGGGCACGACGTGGAGGTGCTCTCCCCGGGGCCGTCGGCGGCGCACCAGCATCTCGACCTGAGGGGGCCCCGGGGTGGGCTCGCCGTGGCGAAGCGGGTGCCCGGGTACGACCGCGTGATCGTGCAGTTCCACCCCGACGTCTTCTACCCGCTCGGTACGACCCGGTCCGAGCGCGCGCAGATCAGCCTGGCCTACGCCGCCGCCTTCGCGCGGGCCGCGCGGGTGGAGGTCGTCGTGCACGAGATCGACTACACGCAGGGGCGGGGACACACGGCGGAGGCCCTCGCGGCCCGGCTGATGTGGAGCCGGGTGGACCGCGTCGTGGTGCACACCGAGCGCGAGCGGGCGGATTTCGTGGCGGCGTTCGGTGTCGGCCCCCAGCGGGTCGTGGTGAGCCGGCACGGCGCCTCCTTCCGGCGCCGGACCCGGCTCGGCCGCGAGCCCGCCCGCCGGTCGCTGGGGATCCCGCAGGACGTGGTGCTCTTCCTCGCCATCGGTTTCATCCAGCCGCACAAGGGCTTCGATCGGGCCGCCCGGGCGTTCGCCGGCCTGCACGACGGTGCGCGCCTGGACATCGTGGGCTCGGTGCGCGTCGACGTGCCCGCCTACCTCGCCCACCTCGACGAGCTCGGACGCCTCGTCGAGGCCACCCCGGGCACCCACCTGCACGAGGGCTTCCTCAGCGACGAGCTGTTCGACCGCTGGATCGTCGCGGCCGACGCCCTGGTGCTGCCCTACCGCGAGATCTGGTCCTCCGGGGTGCTCGAGCGGGCCGCGTTGTACGACCGGCAGGTCATCGCGACCCGGGTCGGCGGCCTGGCCGAGCAGGCCGCCGGCCGCCCCGAGGTGACCCTGGTGGCGAACGACGAGGAGTTGCGGGCGGCGATGTGGGCGGCGGCGGGCCGCCCCGCCGCGGTGGTCCGGGAGCCGTGGCCGGTCGAGGCCGCCGACCTGCGCGCGGCGGTACAGGACGAGATCGTCCGCCGGGCCGCGGTGCAGCGTGGGTCGGTGCTCGCCGGACCCGCGTCGCCAGGGCCGCCTCCGGAGTCCGACGGCGGGGCGGAGCTGTCCGAGCTGTCCCTGGCCTCCGCCCCGCTGCGCCGGATGGGGAACGTGAGCGTGCCGGCCGTGCCCGCGTCACCCGGCCCGCGGGCGCTGGTCAAGCGCGCGGTGCGCCGGGTGAGCGCCTGGGAGGTCGAGCCGGTGGCCCAGCAGCTCAACGTGCTGCGCGCGGCGACGCTCGAGGCGGTGGAGCGGCTGGCCGGCAGGATCGCCGCCGAGCGCTCCGGCGACGCCGCAGCCGGCCGGCACCCGCCACCTGCAGGGCCTGCCGGGTCCGGAGGGTGCACCGGGCGCGGCGCTGAACGCCGTGGGACCCGCAGCGCGTGATCGCCGCCGCGGCCGCACCGCCCGCGGCCGTCGCGGACACGGTTTCCGGATCACCGCCCGCGCGCCTGCCTGCGCCGCACCGCCTCGCGGTACGCCTCGACGGTGGCGGCCGCCGTCGCGGTCCAGCTCGCCTGCGCGGCCCGGGCCGCGCCGGCCGCGGCGAGCTCGTCGTGCCGGTCGCCGGCGGCCGCGGCCAGCGCTGACGCGAGGCCCTGCACGTCGGTGGGCTCCACCAACAGGGCCGCCCCGCCGGCCGCCTCCTCGGCCGCCGTGCCCCGCGAGGTCACGACGGGGACCGCGTGCGCCATCGCCTCCAGCACCGGCAGGCCGAACCCCTCGGTGAGCGAGGGGTAACAGAAGACCCGCGCGCCGCCGTAGGCGGCGTGCAGGTCGGCCGAGCTCAGGAAGCCGAGGCGGCGTACCCGTTCGGCGGCCGGGCCCGCGACGGCGGTGTCCACTGAGCCCCATCCCGCGGGCCCGACCAGGACCAGGTCCAGGTCCAGCCCGTCCTCGACGAGCTGCCGGAAGGCCGCCAGGAGCGCCGGGACGTTCTTGCGTGGCTCCAGCGTGCCACACCACATGACGTAGTCGCGGCGCAGCCCGTGGGCTTCGCGGAGGCGGCGGACCTGGTCGGCGTCGACCGCGGGCACGCGGACACCCTGCGCGACGATGCGTACCCGCTGCTGCGGGATGCCGGCCGCCACGCAGCTGTGCGCGGTGGCCCGGGACGGGCACAGCACGAGGTCGGCCTCGGCCCGCACGAGTGCGAGCCCACGCTCGAAGAACCGCAGGCCGCGCCGGGTGAAGTGACCCGGGTTGCTGCGGAAGGCCAGGTCGTGAACGGTGACCACGAGCGCGGCGCCGCCGGACGGGGGCACGGCCATCGTGGTGGCGTGCACGAGATCGACCGGCCCCGTCACCCGCTGGACCGCCGGCCGCCGGATCCGCTGCCACGCCTCGTACAGCGCGACCCGGGGCAGCGGTAGGTGCCGCACGGGAGGCGGGATCGTCCAGGGCTCGTCGGGCGGGGTGCGGTGCCACGCCGCCACCGGCACGACGTCGACGTCGGTTCGTTCACGCAGCGCGCGCAAGGTCTCCAGGATCGAGCGCGCGACGCCTCCCGGCACGCGATGCCACGCCTGCTCCACCACCAGAGCGGCCCGCACGGCCCGACCCTATGCCGGGTACCGCCGATGTGGTGGCGAACGGCCGTTCCGGCGGGCGGACGAGCGGATTAGTGTCCGCGGTCTCTCCGGTAGCGCGGTCTCTCCAGAAGAGGGGGCGGCAACTGATGGGGATCCGTCTCCTGCTCGACGCCACCGCGATTCCGGCCGAGCGGGGAGGTGTCGGCCGCTATGTCGACAATCTCGTCGTCGCGCTGGCCGCGGAGGGCGCCGACGTCGTCGTCGCCTGCCAGCGGCGGGACGCCGCGGCGTTCGACGCGGCCGGAGCCACGGTGCACCCGCTGCACCCGGTGGGGGAGCGGCGACCGGTGCGCTTGGCGTGGGAACAGTCGGGCCTGCCGCTGCTGGCGCACTCGGTGCGGGCCGACGTGGTGCACTGTCCGCACTACACGATGCCTCTGGTCCCGGGCCGACCGGTGGTGGTGACCCTGCACGACGTCACCTTCTTCTCCGACCCGGGCAGGCATCTGGCCCACAAGGCGGTCTTCTTCCGCGCGGCCACCCGGCACGCGGTCCGGTCGGCCGCCGTGTGCATCGTTCCGTCCGAGGTGACGCGCAGCGAGGTGACGCGCTGGGCCGGTCCGGTCCGGTGCCCGCTGGAGGTCGTCCCGCACGGGGTGGACGGGTCCGTCTTCCACCCGCCGACGGCTGCCGAGCGGGCGGCGTCGGCTCGCCGGCTCGGTGTACGCGACGGGCACTACCTGGCGTTCCTCGGAGCCTTCGAACCCCGCAAGAACGTCCCGGCTCTGATCCGGGGATGGGTGCAGGCCTGCCGCGGACTCGCTGATCCGCCACCTCTCGCGCTGGCCGGCGGCGCCGGCTGGGACCGCGAGGTGGCCGCCGCGCAAGCGCTGGTGCCGGCGCCCCTCCAGCTGATCCGCGTCGGCTATCTGCCGGCACAGCAGCTGCGCGCGCTGCTCGGTGGAGCGGCACTGGTCGTCTACCCGAGCCACGGGGAGGGTTTCGGCCTGCCGGTCCTGGAGGCGATGGCCTGCGGCGGCACCGTCCTGACCACGCGGAGGCTGGCGTTGCCCGAGGTCGGCGGTGATGCGGTGGCCTACTGCGGTACCAGGCCCGAGGAGATCGCCGCCGCGCTGTGTGCGCTGCTCGCCGATCCCGGCCGACGGGCCGCGCTGGCGGCGGCAGCCCGCGAGCGGGCCCGTGGCTTCACCTGGCAGGCCTGTGCCCGAACCCATCTGGCCGTCTACGAGCGCGCCGCGTCCCGCGCCGGTTCGGCTACGGGCGGTGTCCGGACGGGCGCGGCGCGTCCGGTGTTTCACGCGTTCTTCCGGCTGAGGGCGTTCGGCGGGCGGAACCCCGCCGGTCGCTGATCGGCCCGCCGGACCCGGTGCCCCGCGGCGTCGGCCTGCGCCTGCTCGGTCGCGGATGTGGTGGGCGGGAGCACTCCAGGTGTTGCCGGTGACCTCCCGCGGGTCGCCCCGACCGTCGAGGGGATCCTCGGCGGAGTCGCGGTGGTCGACCTCCTCGTGGCCGGGGCCCAGCGGCGAGTCCTGCAACCGTACGTGGCGGAGCACCGGGCCGGCCCCGAAGAAGACGATGTCGACGCCCTGGTCGTGGGCGGCGACGGCGGCCTGCCGTTCCCGTGGGGACCAGCACTCGTCGTGCCCCGGCGACAGCAGCGCCCGATGTGCCAGGGCGGCGTCGGGATGCTGCTCGAGCGGGCCGGCCGGTCAGCGATCGCCGCCGCCCGAGGATCGGCGGCGCACCGTGACGATCGCGCCGATCAGGAGGAGGCCGACGATCGGGAGGATGACCACGATCCACACCCACCGGGGTATGCCGCCGCCCGTGGCCTCGGCCTGCGGCGCCACCTGAACGGGTCCGGCAGCCGGCCGGCCCGGGGCCGGGCCGGCTGCCCAGCCGGCGCCGTGCCGGCCGGTGACCTGGATCGGGCCGGCCCGGAGCGGGACGCTCTGCAGCCCGGTGTGGGCCGACGCCGGCGTCACCGTGGCGAACAGCGCCAGACCGGCGAGCAACAACGAGACCGTGATACGCCGGAGAGTCATGTCGGAGCCTCCATCGATGGGCCCGGGGCGGCCCGGCGGGTGTGGTGAACGCCCATCGTTCTCCCGCCGCCCGGGAGCACCAGGACGGAAAGTCCCGCTTCTGCCCGCCGTGCTCGCATCGCGGGGTGGTCCGCTCCGGACTGATCCATGCGATCGTGGCCGGCATGGCTGCCGAGGAACTGCGGGCGGTCGTCGAGGCACTGCGCCTGGTCGACCACCACGTCCACGGAGCGGCGACGGGTGAACTCGACCGAGCGGGATTCGACGACGGTCTCACCGAGTCCGCCTGGCCGGCGCCGGAGGGGACCACGCACCTGGACTCGCAGCTCGGCTTCGCGGTGCGCCGCTGGTGCGCCCCGGTGCTCGACCTGCCCCCGCACACCGAGCCCGATGCCTACCTCGCCCGCCGCAAGGAGCTCGGCTGGACGGAGGTCACCCGGCGGCTGCTCACGGCCGCCGGCGTCGGATGCTTCCTGGTCGAGACCGGCTACCGGGCGCAGCAGATCCTCACCCCCGAGCAGATGGCGCAGACCTGCGGCGCGACCGCCGCCGAGGTGGTGCGCCTGGAGACGGTCGCCGAGGACGTGGCCGCGGACGGGGTGGACGCGGCCGGGTTCGCCGACCGGTTCGCCGCCGTCCTGGACGAGCGGGCCCGTCGCGCCGTGGGGCTGAAGTCGGTCATCGCCTACCGGCACGGGCTGGACTTCGATCCGGATCCGCCCGGCCCGGGGCAGGTGCGCGCCGCGGCGGGGCGGTGGTTGCGCCGCCGGCAGACCGGCGAGGAACGGCTGGCCGATCCGGTGCTGCTGCGTCATCTGTTGTGGACCGGCGTCGAGCACGGCCTGCCGCTGCAGTTCCACGTCGGGTTCGGGGACGCCGACCTGACCCTGTACCGCAACGACCCGTCGCTGATGACGGGGTTCCTGCGCCGGGTGCAGGACCGGCGGGTCCCGGTGATGCTGCTGCACTGCTACCCCTACCACCGCACCGCCGGCTACCTCGCCCATGTGTTCCCGCACGTCTACTGCGACGTCGGCCTCGCGGTGACCTACACGGGCGCGCGGTCGCGCGCGGTCGTGGCGGAGACGCTGGAGGTGGCGCCGTTCGGCAAGCTGCTGTTCTCCTCCGACGGGTGGGGCCCGGCGGAACTGCACCACCTCGGTGCGGTGCTGTGGCGGCGGGCCGTCACCGCCGTCCTCGGCGAGTGGGTGGAGTGGGGGGAGTGGTCGGGCGCCGACGCGGTGCGTGTCGCGCAGATGGTGGGCTCGGGCAACGCACGACGGGTCTACGGGTTGGAGGAGCCGCCATGACCGCGCAACCGTCCCCGCAGGGCGAGGCGGCGCTGCTGCGGCGGGTGGCCGACGATCGCCTGCGCCTGCTGCGGTTCCTCTACTGCGACCCCAGTGGCGTCATCCGCGGCAAGCAGGTGCACGCCGCGCGCCTGGCCGGCCCGGTGCACTCCGGCCTGGGCCTGACCCGGGCGCAGAACGCCGTCAACGTGCTCGACGATCTGGTACCGATCCCCGACATGGAACCCGTCGGGGAGGTGCGCATCGTTCCCGACCCCGCCACCTACGTACGGCTGCCGTGGCTCGACGGAGTGGGGAGCGTGCTGTGCGACCAGGTCGGTCACGACGGCCGGGACTGGGGCTGCTGCCCGCGGGCGTTCCTGCGCCGGACCGTGGACCGGGCGGCCGAGGCCGGGCTGCGGGTCCGGGCCTCCTTCGAGAACGAGTTCTACCTCGCCGAGCCGACCGAGCAGGGACCGGTGCCGTGGGGTGACGGGCCGGTCTACTCCTCGGCGGGCCTGGACCGCAGCGCGCGGGTCGTGAACGACATCGTCGACGCGCTCATCGAGCAGGGACTCGACGTCGAGCAGGCCATCAACGAGTACGGGCCGGGGCAGCAGGAGATCTCGATCCGCTACGACGACGCCCTCGCCGCGGCCGACAACCAGTTGCGGCTGCGCGACACCGTGCGCGGCGTCGTCGAGGGACGGCACGGTCTGCTCGCGTCCTTCGCACCCCGGCCGTTCCCCGACGCGATCGGCAGCGGCACCCACGTGCACTTCAGCCTGTGGAGCACCGACGGCGGGGCCAACCTGATGCCCGGCCCCGCCGACCCGTTCGCGGTGTCCGAGGTGGGCCGGGCGTTCCTCGCCGGGGTGCTCGACCACCTGCCCGCGCTGGTCGCGCTCACCTGCCCGTCCTACCTGTCCTACGACCGGCTGCGTCCCGGGGCGTGGGCCGGGTCCACGGTGTCCTGGGGCTACGACAACCGGGAGGCCGCGCTGCGGGTGGCGTCACCGTTCCGCGGGCGGGAGCACGACAGCGCCAACGCCGAGCTCAAGGCCTGCGACGCGAGCAGCAACCCGCATCTGGCCCTGGGCGGTCTCGTCCTGGCCGGCCTGGACGGGGTCGAGCGCGGCCTCGACCTGCCCGAACCGGCCGCGCACGATCCCGCGAAGCTGACCGTGGCGCAGGCTCGCCGCAGCGCGATCCGGCCCCTGCCGGCGACGCAGGCCGACGCGCTCGACCACCTGGCGGCCGACGCGGTGCTCACCGACGGCCTCGGCGACCTGATGACCCGCTGCATCCTCGCCACCCGGCGCGCCGAGTACGACCGCTGCGTCCGGATGGGCGACGACGCGGTGCGCGCGGCGACGTTCG
The DNA here is from genome assembly GCF_012911935.1 of Pseudonocardia acidicola. Classification (GTDB taxonomy): domain Bacteria; phylum Actinomycetota; class Actinomycetes; order Mycobacteriales; family Pseudonocardiaceae; genus Pseudonocardia; species Pseudonocardia acidicola. The sequence goes on from NZ_JAAXLA010000012.1 coordinate 20,811, forward strand.
CGATCTTCTAGCCCGTGGCGTCAGCCGCCATCATGAGGCGCATGGCTGAAGCTGTGGTGGTGACCGGAGCGGCGGGCGCGTTGGGCCGGGCGGTGTTGGCCGAGTTGCGGTCGCAGGGGGTGAAGACCGTCGTCGCGCTCGACCTGCCCGGCGCGGCGCTGGACGAGGTGGGGCGATCCGCCGGGGTCCATCCCGTCGGGGTCGATCTCGCCGACCGGGCGGCGGTGCAGGCCGCGTGGGAGCGGGTCGACGCCATTGCCCGGCCGGATGCGCTGGTCGCCCTGGCCGGTGGGTTCGCGCCGGGATCGCTGGCGGAGCTGGACGAGGAGACGGTGGACAGCCTGTGGCGCACCAACGTGGCCTCGCTGCTGTGGAGCTGCCAGGCGGCGGCGGCGCGGATGGTGGCGTCCGGTGGGGGGTCGATCGTCACGGTGGGGTCCAAGACCGCGGTGGGCGGGCGGGCGCCGGTCGCGCACGCGACGACCAAGGCGGCCGTCGTCCGCGTCACGGAGCTGCTCGCCGACGAGCTGCGGGGCTCGGGGATCCGGGTCAACACCGTGCTGCCGTCGGTGATCGACACCCCGGCGAACCGGACGTGGATGTCGGAGGACCTGGCCGCCCGCGCGGTACCGCCGGCGGCGATCGCGAAGGTGATCGCATTCCTGTGCAGCGACGACGCCTGGCCGATCAGCGGCGCCCGGATCCCGGTCTACGGCAACGCGTGACGGACCCGTCGGCGCAGCGGTGACGGTTCTGCACGCCCCAGCAGGTAGGTAGCGGGCACGGGACCGAACGATCCCGCCGCCACGCACCGTGGCCTCGGTCGCCGGCCACATCGCCGACCCGGACGGGCGGCTGTGGGTCGCCGAGAGCGGACACGTCGGGCTCGGCACGTCGGGCAGCGGCGACGTGCTTGCCGCCTCTGGCGGTCGGGCTGCTGGCGCGCGGCGCGTCGCCGGAACAGGCGGCCTGCTGGGGCGCCCATGTGCACGCCACCGCGGGCGAACGGCTGGCGGCACGCATCGGGCCGCTGGGTTTCCTGGCCCGCGAACTGCTCGACGAGGTGCCGCCGGTACTGGCCGAACTGCAGCTGTGAGGGCTCTTCCGCTCGGCGTATCGGCCCGTCGGGCACATGGCTCAGACCGGCGCAGAGGCAGGCGATCGGCGCCGTTGTCTTCGTCACCTTTCCGGATGATCGATCGATCAAATCGGTGTGGCCCGGGTCGCAATCCTGGCGGATTCCCGTGATTTTCTGGACGGTGATCGATTATTGATTATCTGTGGTTGACCTGCAGGGATGACGACTCTGCTGTGGCGAGTTCCCCGCAACAGTGACTGCGGTCACGCTCTGCTGCGTTGACATCCACCGCATTCGATTACGTAACCTCACTCAGTGGTCGGCCCCCCGCTGGTCGACCGGAAAAGCATCCGGACCCGTTGCGCCAGACCCTGTTCTGCGGGTTCCGGTCCGTAAATAAGAGAAATTCGGAACAGGGACGAAGAAGTACCTGGCGGCGTCATCCCCAAACGTCGCCAGGGCAGAGTTCGGCTTCAGCTCCCCAAGCTGGCATGCATTCCGATCTGTGCAGGAGTCTTCTCGACGGCGCAGATGGAGTACAATTCACATGGCTTCTCGACGCTCGATCCTTTCGCGTAAGAACTTGCTGCGCATGGCCGTGGCCGGTGCCATTGCGGTCGGCGCTCCGCTCGCTGCCGCCGGTACCGCCAACGCCACCCCCGCCTCGACCTGGGACGCGCTGGCCCAGTGCGAGAGCAGCGGCAACTGGGCCGCCGACACCGGCAACGGATTCGCCGGCGGCCTGCAGTTCACTCCCTCGACGTGGGCGGCCTTCGGTGGCCAGGGTGCCCCGCAGAATGCGACCCGCGAGCAGCAGATCGCCGTCGCCGAGAAGGTGCTGGCCGCGCAGGGCTGGAACGCCTGGCCGGTGTGCTCGAAGAAGATCGGCGTGGCCTGAGGTCCACCGGGCCCGCCGAGATCCCGGGACGAAAGCGACGGATCGGCACGAACTAGACTCTTCCCGTGATCCGTCCCGTCCTTCGTCGCGCGACTGCCGCGCCGCTCGCCGCTCTGGCTCTCGCTCTCGGTGGGGTCACCGCGTGTGGAGCGGGAGGCGGCTCGGACACGAACTGCTCACTGGACGGCTGCACGGTGACCTTCCCGCGGTCCGGTGCCGCCGAGGCCTCGATCCTGGGCGTCACGGCCCGGCTGGTCGGCGTCGACGCGGGCACCGCCCGGATCGAGGTGGCCGGACAGACGGTGGCCGTGCCGGTCGGCGGTGAGACCGCCGCCGACGGCTTCACCGTGAGGGTGGAGCGCGTGACGGATACCGAGGTCGTCGTCCGGATCTCGCGCTAGCCGCGGTCGGGGGCCTCTCGCCATGAGGTGGGAGGCCCCCGACCGTTGCCGGCCGCGCGCTACGGACCGAGCTCGGCGCCCATCGCCGCGGCGCCCTCGCCGGTGATGACGCGGGCCCGACGGCGCCGGGTAGCGGCGTACCAGCCGACCCCGATCGCCAGCAGGCCGAGGTAGAGGTACGGCAGCACGTTGAACGGCCACGCGGGGACCGGGATGAGGTTCTTGTAGGTCACGACGACGATCGCGGCGGCCGCAGCCGCGGCGAGCAGCCAGTGGTAGGCCCGGACCGTGTGGTGCCGGCGCAGGAAGATCGGCATACCGATGGCCATCAGGAGATAGGCCGTGAGGTAGCCGAACGTGCCGATCGTGCCCGTGTAGGCGTATACGTCCAGCGGCGCGACCCCGGCCAGGACCATGATCGCCGGAACGAGCACGATGGCGGGCAACAGCACGAGAATCGCCACGTGCGGCGTGCGGTGCCGCGCGTGCGTCCGGCGCAGCGCGCTGTGCAGCGCGCCCTCGTGCGCGATCGTGTAGAGCACCCTGGACGCTGCGTTGATGCTCGCGATCGTGACGGCGAAGAAGGACGCGGCCACCCCGAGGTCGATCACGTAGCTGAACCCGGCGAGCCCGACGGTCTTGGCCAGATCGGCCATCGGCGCCGTGCTGCCGCCGAGGCCGGCGACTCCGAGCCCGAGGATCGACACGTACGCAGCGAAGACGTACAGCACTCCCACCACCACGGCGGACGTCAGCACCGCGCGCGGGATCGCCCGGTGCGGATCCCTGGCCTCCGCGCCGAGGGCTGCCGCGCTCTCGAAGCCGACGAACCCGAGCACGGCGAGCACGACACCGAACGTGATGCCGTTCGAGGACGAGCCGCCGAGCCGGGTCTGGGCCGGATCGGGGAGCAGGCCGTGCTTCGCGAGCACCACCACCAGGAGCACCAGGATGGCGGCGATCGAGGCGACCTCGAGCACCAGGCCCACCCGTGTGGAGATCTTGATGCCGGCCCAGGCGAACGCCACGGCGGCGACACCCGCCACGATGAAGATCACGATCTGGGCGACCTGCGAAGCCGACGCCAGGCCGACCAGGTCGAGCAGTTGGCCGCCGTAGATCGCGAAGCCGACCACGCCGATCATCGCGATGAACGCGTAACCGATGACCAGCGCCCAGCCGGCGGCGAAGGCGCCACCGGGCCCCAGACTCTTCCCGACGTAGCTGTAGAGCGACCCGGCCGAGGCGATCCTGGTGCCGAACTGGGCGACGCACAGTCCGATCAGCACGACCGTCACCAGCGCCAGTAGGTAGGACAGCCACGAGCCGCCGCCGGCGGAGAGCACGATGAGCGCGGGGCCGGTCGCCATGACCGCGCTCGGGGCGATGGCCGCGACCGACTGGGCCAGCACCTCGATCGGGCCCATGGTCTTGTGCGCCAGTTCGGTGCTCACCGGGCCGGTGGGCGGGGCGCTCATCGAGTGACCTGCCCGTTCGTCGCCTCGCCTGCCTCCGGCGTGGAGTGGCAGGCCGGGGCGGTGGGCGGGAGGTCGAGCGCGGGGTTGCCGTCGAAGAAGCCGACCGGCTTGAGGTGGAAGCCGACCCGCGACGTCGGCATCACCGGCCAGTCCTCCGGGCGGACGACGTGGTGGGCGCAGAACGTGTACCAGACGACGACGTCGGTGGATTCGAGCGGACGGTCGGCCGCGACGAAGGCCGGCAGCCCGTCGGTACCGCCCTTGTTCTGGTTCGGGTAGTCACCCGCGGCATAGCGCTGGGCCTCGTCGTACGCGGTCACCCACAGGTGCTTGTAGGCGAACCCGGCGCGGTTCCAGGTCTGGGTGCCCTCGCCTGCCATCGGCACGGTGTTCTCTCCGGGCATCAGCTTGTAGGCGACCGGTTCGCCCGTCTCGTTCAGCACGTCGGGGTTGGCGATGCTCCAGTACCGGGCCTTGAACGGGTCGATCAGCCGGCCGGAGTCGCTCTCCCGGGCCAGCAGGGTCTTGCGGGTGTGCCAGGCGTTCCCGGTCTCGTTGCCCGGGCCGGCGGGCAGCGGCTCGGAGTCGACCTCGTAGACGGAGTTGCGATGGCCGTCGACGGCCATGTCCAGGCGCACGTTGAAGAAGTGCTGGTGGTGCGGGCCGTAGAGCCCGGGGGCGACGAGGGTGCCGTGCCCGGGACGTTGCCCGTCGGCCACGGCGCCGGTCGAGATGACGCCGGTCAGCTTCACCTCGAACTCGATGTTGCCGTCGGTGTAGAGGTACCAGAAGAAGCCGTACTCGTAGTTCCCGACCGTGGCGTAGCAGGAGATGACGAGCCGCCGCGAGCGGCGGACCTCGGTCTTCTCGGTGCGGAAGTCGGTGTGCTTCCAGCTGACCCCGGTGTCCTCCTCGTGCATGCAGATGGCGTTCGGGATGGTGACGGGGTCGCCGTCGGCGTCGTTCACGACGGCGTCGAAGTAGAAGATCTCGCCGAGGCAGTCGCAGCCGCGTTCGAGCGGGTTGAGCAGGAAGCCGACGCCGTACTCGCCCTCGTCGAAGACGTTCTTGAACCGGTGCGTGGGGGCCGGGTCGCCGTAGGGGATGTACATCTCCGACATCGACGCCCGGTGGATCACCGGGCGGAGCCGGCCGCGGTCGAAGTAGCCGACGGTGTGCAGCACCAGCCCCTCGCGCGGGCTGAAGCCCACCCGCAACCGCCACTTCTGCCAGCTCACCTCGCGGCCGTCGACGGTGAAGCTCGGGCCCTCGGGCTGGGTGATCTCCAGCGGACGGACGTCGGTGCGCAGGCCGGTGAACCCGGGCCGGTTGCCGGGGCGGGTCATCAGTTCGGGCATGTAGTTGCCGGCCTGTGGGGGCAGCGGGACGACTCCGTGGTCCTGGACGTCGACGACCTCCATCCGGTCGAGGTCGACCACGACGAGCAGCCCCTCGACCGGGCGGGCGTAGCCGTTGTCGTCCGGACCCGAGCGGATGAAGGTGAGCGGACGGATCAGGCGGCGGCCGGGCTCGGTCTCGGCGCTGTAGCCGGTGGCCCACGGGTCCAGCATCGCCAGGCTGAAGTCGGTGACGCCCCGTTTGCGGACTGCCTCCTGCCAGCGCGGGTCGGCCCGCGTGAGGTCCTCGGCGGCGAAGAACTCCTCGAGCATGATGCTGGGCTGCACACCCCGCAGTTCGCGCCAGGATTCGACCGTCGACCGGGTCAGCGAGACGACGGCCTCGATGGTCCGGCTGGTGGCGCGGTCGTAGAGCACGACGAACGCCCGCCGGTCGAGACCCGCCCCGGCGACGGATCCGAGCAGTTCGGCCTTCGGCGGTTCGAGCAGCGATACCGACACGAAGCGCGTCGACTCCGCGAGCTCGCGGTCCTTGCGGAGAATCGCCGCGACCGAGGTGATCTCGGTGGCGTACAGGGGGTCCAGTGCGTGGGTGGCCGGGGTGGTTTCGGCATGCCGGACGTCGGTTCGCATTCGTTCCTCCACTCGGGGCGCCGTTGCCCCTGCGTCGTCGGACTGCGGGAAGGCCGTGTTCGGACGGTCGCCGCGCAGCGACCGTCCGTCAAGGGCGCCCCTCCTGTCGCGAAAAGGACGACGAGAACGTCCCACAACAGGAGGAAAATGCGCGGGCGGTTCCCGTGTAACGCGAAAGACGCCGTCGGAATTCTCAATTGTGTCAACGTGAGTTGACGGCGGTGAGGGTGGGTCGGAACGGTGTGCCGGCGCCGTTCATCGGCGCTGGTGGGCGCGGCCGATCTAGTCCTTGCCGGCCTTCCGCCGCTCCACGATGCCGCGGACGAACGCCGCCTGCCCGCCGTGCTGGAGATCGTCGGAGAGCACGCTCACCAGCCGCACGCCGAGTGTCACCGGCGGATCCCACCGGGTGTCCACGACACGGTCCAGGTCGGCGTCGGAGAGGCCCCGCACGAACCGGACGGTCTGTTCGTGCACCGCGTCGTAGTAGCCGGTCAGCAGGTCCGGGGAGTCCACCCGGACCGCCGCGACCTGATCGTCGTTGTGTCCGTAGCCGGTGTCCCGCGGATCGAGCGGCAGCCCGAAGCGGTCCACCCAGCCCTGCGAGATCCAGACCTGCTCCGTCCCGGCGACGCCGGCGATGTGGTCGTCCTGGACACGGGTCAAGTGCCAGACCAGCCACGCGATCGAGTTCGCGTGGCCGTCGATGCGGTACGCCAACTCGGCCGGGGTGAGGTCCTCGACCACGGTGTGGACCACGTCGCGGACCCGGCCGAACGCATCGGTGAGGAGATCGGCGGTGTTCATGCCGGGCACGCTACGCAGGTCGGCGCCGTCACGCCGGGCTCTGCTCGGAGCCGAGGTGCGAGCCGCAGGACGCGGCGGACCTTCGCCGGGGTCACCCCGCGGAACGGAGCCCGCCGGCTGCAGCTCGACCCGGACGCCGGGCCCGATCCCCAGCCGGCGTGCCGCGGAGCCGCCGTTCACCGCGACGGCGACGAACCCGGCCGAGTCCACGAACACGACCGCCGCGCCGGTGGGGGCTCGCCAGCTCATGGGCCGCCTGCACGCCGCCGAGCGCCTCCGCCGCCGGGATCAGCAGCCCGTTGTCCGGGCCGACCAGGACGCCGCCCGGCGCGACGACGGCGACGCCGCGGCGCGCGGTGCCGACCCCGGGGTCGACCACCGCCAGGTGCACGGCCGCCGGTAGATAGGGCGCCGTCTGGGCCAGCACCGTCGCGCCGCGGCGGACGTCCTGCGGCGGGACGCCGTGGCTGACGTCGATCACCCGCGCTTGCGGCGCGATCCGCGCGATGATCCCGGTGCAGGCGGCGACGAACCCGTCGTCGAGCCCGTAGTCGGTGGTGAAGGAGATCCAGCCGAACCTCATCCGCGCAGTCTGCCCCGGCGTCAGCGCGCCGGCTCGCCGGTCCCCGCCCACTCGTCGTAGGCGGTCCAGGCCTGCAGGCTCGCTCTGCTCTCGAAACGGCGCTGCTCGCCGGTGATCGGGTCGCCGAACTCGAGGGTCGTGGCCAGCAGTTGCAGGGGGCGGGTGAAGTCGTCGAGTGGGGTCTCGGTGAGCACCGGATAGAAGTCGTCGCCCAGGATCGGTATGCCCAGACCGCTCATGTGCAGCCGGATCTGGTGGGTGCGGCCGGTGGTCGGGGTCAGCCGGTATCGGCCGAGGCCGTCGCGGTGCTCCACGAGTTCGACGAGGGTCTCGGCGTTCGGTGGGCCGGGCACCTCCTGGGCCGTGATGACGCCCCGCTCCTTGATGATCCGGCTGCGTACCGTGCGCGGCAGGCCGAGCGCCGGGTCGTACCGGGCGATCGCCTCGTAGGTCTTGCGCACCAGCCGGTCCCGGAACAGCGTCTGGTATGCCCCGCGGCGGTCGGGCCGGATGACGAACATGATCAGCCCGGCGGTGACCCGGTCCAACCGGTGCGCCGGGCTGAGCGTGGGCAGGTCCAGGTCGCGGCGCAGCCGCACCAGTGCGGTCTCGACGATGTGCTTGCCGCGCGGGATGGTCGACAGGAAGTGCGGCTTGTCGACGACGAGCAGGTCGTCGTCGCGGTGCACGACGCCGATCTCGAACGGGACCGGGACCTCGTCGGGCAGGTCCCGGTGGAACCAGAGGAAGTGCTCGGGCACGAACGGGGCGTCCGGGGCGACCGGGCCGTCGCGGTCCACGATCCGTTGCTCCCGCAGCATCATGTCGATGCGCCCGGGCGCCACCCGGGGCAACCGGTCGACCAGGTGGTCCCGGATGGTCGCCCATGGCCCCTCGGCCGGCGTCCGCAGCCGGACCGGGTCGAGGCCGTGGCGTTGGGGGAGCGGCGACCTCAGCTTGCGCCTCATCGCGGTCGAGCCTAACGCCCGGCGCGGTGTGCCCGTTTGGTCCCGGCGGGCGGGGGAATCCGAGCGCCTGTCCGACCGGGAGGACCCATGGGCAGCAGCAACGACAACGGCGGGTTCGCAGACCTGATCGCGGCCGACCCCGTCGCGGCGGCGGCCGCGGCCGGCCTCCACTACGTCAACGACGCCATCCCGGGCATCACCCGCGAGCGCCGGGGAGGCTGCTGGGTCTACCGCAGGCCCGACGGCGCCGAGATCGCCGACCCGGGCGAGCGCGCCCGGATCGACGCCATCGGCATCCCGCCTGCGTGGACGCACGTGTGGATCAGCCCGCTGCCCGACGGGCACATCCAGGCCACCGGCCGGGACTCCCGCGGCCGCAAGCAGTACCGCTACCACCCGCGGTGGCGGGAGGTCCGGGACGTCACGAAATACCACCGGATGGCCGATTTCGGGCGCTCGCTGCCCGGCCTGCGCCGGCACATCGACGCCGACCTGGATCTGCCGGGGCTACCCCGGGAGAAGGTGCTCGGTGCCGTGATCCGGTTGATGGACGAGACGCTGATCCGGATCGGCAACGAGGAATACGCCCGGCAGAACCATTCCTACGGCCTCACCACGCTGCACCACGAGCACGTCCGGATCGAGGGCTGGACGACGATCCAGTTCGAGTTCCGTGCGAAATCGGGCAAGCAGCAGCGGGTCCGGCTGAGCGACCCCCGGCTCGCGAGCGTCGTGCACGCCTGTCACGAGCTGCCCGGCCAGGAGCTGTTCCACTACATCGACGACGACGGCCGGGTCGTGCATGTCGGGTCGGCCGACGTGAACGACTATCTGCGGGCGATCACCCGGGCGATCGTCACCGCCAAGGACTTCCGGACGTGGGGCGGCTCGGTGACGGCCGCGGAGACCCTCGTCGAGCTCGGGCCGCCGCGGTCGGCTGCCGACGCCAAGACCAAGATCGTGGCCGCGATCGACGCCGCGGCGGCGCGGTTGAACAACACCCGGGCGGTGTGCCGCAAGAGCTACGTCAACCCGCGGGTTCCGGAGTCCTATGTCGACGGCACCCTCGACGACGCGTTCCGGGTGGCCGCCGAGCGCGACCGGCTGCGGCACTCGGAGGCGGCGATGCTGATGCTCGTGGCGGAGGAACCGGAGTTCGCGGAGCACCTGAGCTGACCGTCACGTCGCCGGGGCCGCCCACCGGTCCTCGGCCGTCCCCGCCGACAGCGCCCGCACGCTGCCCGCCACGGCGGCCTGGAGCACGCAGGCCAGGGCCAGCGCGGCGGTCACGACGGTCAGCCCGAGCAGCAGCGGCGGCAACGCCCGTGCGCTGCGCCATCGTTCGATGTCCACCATGACGGCGACCTCCCTCCGCGGAACGCGGGTGTCGACCCTCCCGCCCGTGCCGTCCTGGCTCCAGGGTCTTCCGCCGACGGTGACGCCGTACCGCCGGTCGGTGGCCGGGCACGGCCTCGTACCGTCGACGGGTGAGTCTGGGTCTGCTGAGCGCGCTGGCCGCGGCCGTGTGCTTCGGGTTGGCTTCGGTGCTGCAGGCGGTGGCGGCCCGCGCCGACGAGCAGCGCGCGGAGCGTCTCGACCCGCGCCTGCTGCTGCGTCTGCTCGGGCACTGGCGGTTCGTCCTCGGGCTCGGCCTGGACGGGCTGGGTTATGTCGCGATGGTCGCGGCGCTGCGGGTGCTGCCCGTCTTCGTGGTGCAGGCCGCGGTGGCCGCCAGCCTGGCGGTCACCGCGATCGCCGCGACCCGGTTCTTCGGCACCACACTGCGCAGGCGGGAGTGGACCGCGGTCGTCGTGGTCTGCCTGGGGCTCGCCCTGCTGGGGCTCTCCGCCGGCGCGGAGGGGCCGGGGCGAGCCGGCGACGCGTTCCGCATCGGGCTGGTCGTGTCCGTCGGGCTGCTCGCCGCCGCCGGTGCGCTGGCCGCGCGGCTACCGGCCCGGCCGGCCGCGCCACTGCTCGGTCTCGTGTCGGGCCTGGGCTTCGGTGCCGTGGCGCTCGCCAGCCGTGCCCTCGTCGGTTTCCGGCCGGGGGAGTTGCTGCGCGATCCGGCGGCCTACGTGATCGTGGTGGCCGGATCGCTCGCCTTCCTCTGCCTGACGACCGCGCTGCAGCGCGGCTCGGTCACCGCGGTGACCGCGGCGATGGTGGTGGGTGAGACCGTGCCGCCCGCCGTGATCGGGGTGGTGCTGCTCGGCGACGGCACCCGGCCGGGTTTCGGTCCGGTCGCACTGCTCGGGTTCCTGGCGGCAGTGGGAGCGGCGCTCGCGCTGGCCCGGTTCGGGGAGGTGGAGACCGCTCCCGCCCCGGCGCGCCGCGATCAGTGACCGCGCCCCGCGAGCACCGAGTCGACGATCCAGCGCACCTGCCGCACGGCCTGCTCGATCGCCGCGGTGGGCTGGACGAGATGACTGAGCGTCAACCGGGCGACGACCTCGACGAGTGAGGTGAGGGTGTCGGCGCCGGGCCCGGCGAGGGTGAGGTCCGGGTGGACCGTGCGCACCTGCTTCACGACGGCCGCGACCGCGCGTTCGAGGACCGGCTCGGGGCGGATGGTGACCAACGGCAGCAGATCGTCGGCGGCGCCGTGCGCGGCCGAGACGACGGCCTTGATCAGCGGGTTGTCGGCGGCCGCCCGCAGGGTGAAGTCCACCGCGGCGCCCAGGCCCGCGCCGAGGTCGCCGGGATGCGCCGCGAGCCGCTCGGACACGCCGGCGAGGAAGCGGTCGGTCTCGCGCGTGATCATCGCTTCGGCCAGCGCGTCCTTGGAACCGATCTCGTTGTAGACGCTCTGCCTGCTCACACCGACCCGAGCGGCCACCCGGGACATCGTCACCCCGTCCCAGCCCCGCTCGGAGGTGATCTCGGCGGCGGCGTCGAGCAACTGGTCGCGCAGCAGCGAGCGGACCCGCGCATGGAACCCCGGCTGCGTACCCACGACCGCACCGTACTTCTAGCGCAAGATCGTATGCGCGGTTTACAGTGCGGCCTCACATGTCAAAGTCGGGAACAGCTCCCGGCGTAACGTCTACGACGACGAGGAGGGGCCCGTGACCACCAGCCCCATCGGTGAGCGGGTCAGCCCCCCGGCCGGCGACGGCCCGGTGCTGAGCGAGGCCGAGTCCCGGGCGGTGCGCCGCGGAGTACCGGATCCCGGCATCCCGCTGCCGCGAGCGGCGGCGCCGACGATCGCGCTGTTCTTCGGCTCGCTCGCGGTCTGGGTCGTGGCGACCTGGCTGGCCCTGGGCGGGAACGCTCCGTTCTGGGTGACCATCCCGCTGCACGCGCTGGTCACCTTCACCATGTTCACGGTGTTGCACGACGCGATCCACCACGCCGCAGGGCGGTCGAACTGGGTCAACGAGCTGTTCGGGCGGCTCTCGGTGCCGTTCGTGGCCTGCTACGCGAGCTTCGGCATGTTCCGGTTCATCCACATCGAGCACCACCGGAACACCAACGAGGACATCGACACCGACCCGGACGCGTGGACCACGCACGGGCCGTGGTGGCAGCTGCCGCTGCGCTGGTTAACGATCGACGGACGCTATGCGGTGTTCTACATCCCGCGGCTGCGGACCCGGCCGCGCGCTGAGCGCATCGAGACCACGGCCACCGTGGGTCTGAGCGTGCTCGTGTTCGGCGGCTTGATCGCCACCGGGCACGGGTGGGAGCTGGCGCTGATCTACCTGATCCCGCAGCGCATCGGGGTGGCCGTGCTGGCCTGGTGGTTCGACTGGATGCCCCACCACGGGCTGACCGACACGGCGCAGAAGAACCGCTTCGGTGCCACCCGGGTGCGGGTGGGCATGGAGTGGCTGCTGACGCCGGTGATGCTCTACCAGAACTACCACCTGGTGCATCACCTCCACCCGGCGATCCCGTTCTACCGTTATGTCCAGGCCTGGCGGAACAACGAGGCCGCCTACCTCACCCGTGACGTCCCGATCATGACCGCGTGGGGGCGTGAGCTCACCGCGTCGGAGTACCGCGCCTGGCGCCGGCTCACCGAGTCCTTCCACAGCGACGCGGCCGCCGACACCGCGGGTGCGGGCCACGACGAGTTCCACCCGCTGGCGGTGGCCGAGGTCCGGCCGCTCACCGCGGACAGCGTCTCGATCAGCTTCGAGGTCCCCGAGCACCTGCGCGACCGCTTCCGCTTCACCCCGGGCCAGCACCTCACGCTGCGCACCACCGTGGACGGCGCGGAGCGGCGCCGCACCTACTCGCTGTGCACCTCGGCCACCTCGGACCTGGTCCGCATCGCCGTGAAGCGGATCGAGGGCGGTGCCGTGTCGACGTACCTGACGCAGCGGCTCGCCGCCGGAGACGTGCTGGAGGTGCTGGCGCCGACGGGCCGGTTCGTCCTCGACCCCGCCGCGGCGAAGGGGCGCCACCACGTCGGCATCGTGGCCGGAAGCGGCATCACGCCGGTCATCTCCATGCTGTCCACCACGCTGTCGGTACACGAGGACAGCCGGTTCACCCTGCTCTACGGCAACCGCACCGCGGAGTCGACGATGTTCCGCGACGAGCTGGAGATGCTCGCCCGGCACTTCGAGGGCCGGCTGCGGATCGTCCATTTCCGCTCCGCCGACCCCGGCCCCGAGCCCGCCGGCCCCTACGAGCGCGTCGTGTCCGGCCGGATCGACGCCGAGCAGCTCACCGCGTTGTTCGACGCGAACCTGTCGCCGCGTGACGTCGACGGCTGGTTCCTGTGCGGACCGCAGGAGCTGGTCGACGACACCCGGGCGTTGCTCGTCGACCAGGCGGTGCCCCGGCGCGAGATCCACGTCGAGCTGTTCCACGCCGCACCGGCGCACGCGGGCGAGCACGGGGTGGCCAGCACCATCAGCGCGACCGTCGGCGGGCGGACGTCGGCGGTGGACAGCGACGGGCACGAGTCGGTGCTCGAGGCCCTACTGCGCGGTGGGCTGGACGCGCCCTACGCGTGCATGGGTGGCGCGTGCGGGACGTGCCGCGCCAAGCTGGTCCGCGGCAGCGCCGAGATGGAGGTCGACTACGCGCTCAGCCACGACGAGCGCGCAGCCGGATACGTCCTGACCTGCCAGGCCCGGCCGACGACCGAGCGGGTCGAGCTGGACTACGACGCCTGATCACACCTCCGGGCGCTCGGCCAGCAGCCGCGCGAGCGCCCGGGCGCTGCGCACCGCGTATCCCCGGTAGGTGTTGTTGAACAGCAGGTGCACCGGCCGGTCGCCCTCGTGCAGGGACGCGATCCGCGGCACCCACTCAGCCAGCTCGTCGTCGCGGTAGTCGTAGGCGTGCCGCTGCGCCGGGGTCAGCCCGGGCGCATCCCAGGCCTCGTCGTTGCGGCCGTGGAAGCGCACCGCGGCGAGGTCGGCCGTGGCCGCGGCGATCGGTGGGACGGAGTTGCGGACCCCCTGCGGCTCGTCGACGCACACGTAGACGAGATCGTGCTCGGCGAGGAAGGCGAGGGTCCTCGCGCGGTGCGCGGCGTCCATCCACCGGCCCTGCCGGAACTCCACGCCGACCCGCCGGTCCTGCAGCGCGGCGGCGACCCACGCCAGGTACTCGAACGCCACCGGCGACGGGTACAGGTACGCCGGCAGCTGGAACAGGATCAGCCCGAGGCGACCGGAGTCCTGCAGCGGATCCAGCGCCGAGGCGAACCGCCGTAACGCCTCCGCCACGAGGTCGGGCGGCAGGTCGCGCGCGTACACCCGCTCCTTGCGGGCCTGCTCGGGCGGCAGCGCTTCCCGCAGGTCGCGCCACAGCTCCGACGGCGGGGTCGGGTGCCAGGTGAGCAGGCGGAACGCCTTCACGTCGAACCGGAAATCGGGTGGGGTGCGCTCCGCCCACACCTCCGACGTGCGTTCCGCGGGCGGGTGGTAGAAGGTCGAGTCGACCTCGGTCACCGGGAAGTGCGCCGCGTAGAACCGCAGCCGCTGCTCGGGTGAGGTGACCGTCGGGGGGTACAGCTCACCGGACTCGACGAGCGTGCGGTCGGTCCACGCCGTGACCCCGATGTAGAGCCCGCGGTCGGCCAGCGACCGCAGCAGGGGATCGTCGGCCGCCGCCCGGGCGTTCGCTGCCACCTCCCCACGATCCGGCCGCCGGCGGCGTCTGTCACGGGGAGCCGCGGTGTCGTGGATGCTGGTGGTGGGAGGTCGAGCCGGGCCCGCCGGTACTGCGGCGGGGCCGCTCGTCGGCACCGGCGAGGTGAGGTCGACGGATGGCGGAGGAACTCGAGCGGGGCCACGTCTTCTTCTGCTACCGGCCCCGGGTGGATGTGGGACGCGCCAGGGGCCCGGCGGACGTCCAGCGCTTCTACATGATCGTCAGACCGGACCGGCGGGCGGTGTTCCGGCGGATCATCATCGGCCGCAAACGCCTCCCGGACCCCAGGGCCCACGAGCGCACCTGGGGCCTCGTCGACCTCGTGACCGGCGATCCGGAGCGCCTCGAGGACGAACTGGACCCCCGCCAGTACCGGACGAAGACCCGGGGGCCGCGCACGGAGCCGCCGGGCCGGCCCGCCGGTGAGGGCATCTACGCGATCGTCCGGCACGTCAACCACACCCACCTGGCCTACGGGCTGGAGCTGCCGGCGTCGCCGGGGCCGGTGCAACGCGACCTGGACATCGCCCGCGAGGCGAGCTTCGTCGTCATGGTCAAGAACCCCGACGTCGGCCCGCCGACCGGGCTGGGCCCGCGCGGATCCAGGAAGCCCGCCTACCCGCCCCGGCTGCGCGCGGAGTTCTCCGGCCGGCGTTTCATCGAGCTGGACCCGCCGGAGCTCCTCGACCACCCCGGCGCGGAGATCGTTCTCGTCGGGGCCGCCCTCGACGTCGGCCGGGAACTGGGCATCACGTTCGACCCCGAGCACGAGACCCCGGAGTCCGCCGCCTTCTTCAGCGAGCTGGGTCTGGAGCGTGACGTGCACCCGCTCGCGCCGCTGCTCACCGGGGACTGGGCGTGACGCATCCGGTGTGAGGTGCACGCACCCGCGTGGATGGGTAACCGCAGCGTCGTCCGGAGCGGACGAGGAGGCGCGAGGAGGCGGCGGTGGGCTCAGCCCGGAAGAAGACGCCCGCGGCGCACCGCGATGGCTCGGACGGCTCGCCGAACCCGCTGGCGGTCCGGGGGGAGTCGAACGGCCAGGAGCCGGCCCGGCCCGGCGCACCGGGCCCGCTCCCCAGCGGGCTGGACGTGTTCGAACACCTCGGCGACCTGCGGGTGGACGACAGCGACGACGGCGACCCCGTCCTCATCGGTCCCGACGGCAAGCCGGTGGAGACGTGGCGCGAGGGCTACCCCTACGAGGAACGGATGTCCCGGGAGGAGTACGACCGGGTCAAGCGGCTGCTGCAGATCGAGTTGCTCAAGCTGCAGTACTGGGTCAAGGACACCGGGCAGAAGATCGTCGTGCTGTTCGAGGGCCGCGACGCGGCCGGGAAGGGCAGCACGATCAAGCGGTTCATGGAGCACCTCAACCCCCGCGGCGCCCGGGTCGTCGCGCTGGCCAAGCCCAGCGAACGGGAACAGACGCAGTGGTACTTCCAGCGCTACATCGCGCACCTGCCCGCGGCCGGCGAGATCGTGCTGTTCGACCGCAGCTGGTACAACCGCGCCGGCGTCGAGCGGGTCATGGGGTTCACCGACCCGCGTGACTACATGGAGTTCCTCCGGGAGGTGCCCGAGCTGGAACGCATGCTCGTCCGCAGCCACATCCACCTGATCAAACTGTGGTTCTCGGTGTCCCGCGGCGAACAGCGCACCCGCTTCGTCATCCGCCAGATCGATCCGGTGCGGCAGTGGAAGCTCAGCCCGACCGACCTCGCCTCACTCGAGAAGTGGGACGAGTACACCGAGGCCAAGGAGGCGATGCTGTTCTACACCGACACCGCCGACGCGCCCTGGACCATCGTCAAGAGCAACGACAAGAAGCGCGCCCGGATCGAGGCGATGCGCTACGTGCTGAGCCTCTTCGACTACCCCGACAAGGACCCCGAGGTCGTCGGAACCCCCGATCCGCGGATCGTGGGCTCCGCGATGGCCCTGTTCGAGCAGGGCGAGCGGCGCGAACCCGTGCCCTTCCCGCCGCTCGTCTGAAGCGATCCAGGCGTGGTCTGCCCCTTCTGGAGCGCCCGCCCGAGCCGAACGGCGACATCCCGGGCGGCCACACGGGCGTCGAGGAGGACATGCGCGCCGGTGGGGGCGCTGACGGCACACATGACTGCGCCCCCTCCCGATCACGGGAGAGGGCGCAGGCCTCGGGCCCGGATCACCGGGCCGGGTTCGACGAGAGGATCTTGGTGACCAGCGCGGCGGTGATGCCCAGCCGCGGCGTGTTCCGCCCCGCGCGCTCGACGATCTGGGCCGGGCGCAGCCCCATGTCGTGGTACAGCCGCACGATCTTCTCCTGCTCGGGGCTCCACGTCCGGCGGGCCGGTGGCCGCCGGACGGATGCGACCGGTCGGCGGGGCTGCGGCGTCGGCTGTGCCGCCGGCCGTGGCCCGATGGCGCGGTAGCCGATGCCGAGGTTCGTGTCCTTCTTCGCGAACTCCCCGGTCTCGGCGCGTCTGCGGATCTCGTCCTCGTCGGCCACGATGAAGCTGTCGGCGCTCTTGTTCACCCCGATCGCCGTGATCGTCAACCCGCGGTGGCGTTTGGCCTGGCAGTCCGGCTTCGTGCAGTAGTCGTATCCCAGTTCGGCACGCTCGTCGAGCAGGGTGTCCCCGCACTCCGCGCATGTCACGTTCGTCTCGGTACTTCTCGCGATGCTCACTCCGTTCATCCTCAACGCCGGTGACCGCGGGCACATTCCCGGCGAGCCGGTAAAGTGAGAGTCAACTCTCGATTCGGTGGTAGCGTCGGCCGCGACGGACCCCACCGAAGGCAGAGGAGGCGGTCCCGTGAGCCGAGCCCCGGTGATGCCCGCGTACATGCAGCGCCTGCGGTTCGCCCCGCTGCCCGAGCTGGAGAGGATGCGCGACCGGGAGGGCGTGGAGTCGGTCCGTACCCCGTTCGGCTCAACGGCGTGGCTGGTCACGCGTCACGCCGACGTCCGTGAGGTCCTCGGTGACACCGAGCACTTCAGCAACCAGGTGCGCAGGCCGGACGGCACCCCCGGTGAAGCCCCGGGCGGGCTGCCCCTGATGCCCGGTTTCCTGCTCTCCTACGACCCACCCGAGCACACCCGGCTGCGGCGCGTCCTCACCCGGGAGTTCACCGCGAAGCGGATGCGCCGGCTCGAGCCGCGGATCCACGAGCTCGTCGACGAGCACCTCGACGCGATGCAGGAGGCCGGCCCACCCGCCGACCTGGTGACGGAGTTCGCGTTGCCCGTCCCCTCGCTGGTGATCTGCGAACTGCTCGGGGTGCCCTCCGGCGACCGGGCCGCGTTCCAGGAGCGGACCGGCACGATGCTCGACGTGGGGCGCGGCGAGCAGGCCCGCACGGCGGCCGCCGCGGCCTCGCGGGTGTACATGTCCGAGCTGGTCACCCGCGCCCGCCGGGAGCCGGGGGAGGACATGATCGGCATGCTCGTCCGCGAGCACGGTGACGACATCACCCATGCCGAGCTGGTCGGGGTGGCCACGCTGCTGCTCATCGGCGGCCACGAGACCACCTCGAACATGCTGGGGCTGGGCACGCTCGCGCTGCTGGAGCACCCCGACCAGCTCGCTGTGGTCCGCGACGACCCCGCCGCGGTGGACACCGCGATCGAGGAGCTGCTGCGCTGGCTCAGCGTCGTGCACGCCAGCGTGCCGCGGATGGCGACCGTGGACACCACCGTCGGCGGGCACCGGGTGCGCGCCGGTGACCTTGTCGTCTGCTCGATCACCGTGGCCGACCGCGACCCCGAGCTCGGCGAGGACGCCGATCGGCTCGACGTCACCCGCCGGGCCGCCTCGCACCTGGCGTTCGGGCACGGCGTGCACCACTGCCTGGGCGCGCCGCTGGCCCGGATGGAGATGCGGATCGGGTTCCCCGCGCTGCTGCGCCGGTTCCCCGGACTGCGACTCGCCGTGCCCGACGAGGACATCGATTTCCGGTCCTCGCATCTGGTCTACGGTCTGAATGCGCTCCCGGTGGAGTGGTGAGCGCAGAGGAGGGGCGACGTGCACCTGGAGATCGACCGCGAGGTCTGCATCGGGGCGGGCAACTGCGTGCTGACCGCACCGGACCTGTTCGACCAGGACGACGACGGCATCGTCGTGCCGCTCGTCGACGACCCGGCGGCCGTCGACCCGGACGGGGTGCGCGACGCCGTCGACCGCTGCCCGTCCGGCGCGCTGCGGCTGCGGTCGGAGGGCTGACGCCGGGCCGGTGGGCCCCGGTGTCAGCGTGCGCCCCGTGACGGCTCCGGCCCCGCGCCCGTTGCGCGCCGACGCGGCGCGCAACCACGAGCGGCTCGTCCGGGCGGCGCGGGCGGTGTTCCAGGAGTCGGGTACCGCCGCCGCACCGCTCGAGGAGGTCGCGCGCCGTGCCGGCGTCGGGGTGGCCACCCTCTACCGCCGGTTCGCCGGCCGTGACGAGCTGGTCGCGGCCGTCTTCGAGCAGTACTTCGCCGAGGAGATCGAGCCGCTGGCGGAGCGCGCCGCCCGGGCGGCGGATCCGTGGGCCGGCCTGGTCGAGATGCTCGACGCGGCCGTCGCCACGGTCGCCGCGCACCGCGCGATCCTCGGTGCGGCCAAGGACGCGGGCGCGATCACCGCGGGGACCGTCGGCCGGTTCCTCGGCCCGCTCGCCGATGTCCTCGACCGCGCGCAGGCCACCGGTGTGGTGCGAGCCGACCTGGAACTGCGCGACCTGTCGGCCGTCGTGCTCATGGTGGTCTCGACGCTCGGCCCGCCCGGGCTGGCCGACCCGTGCGCGGCCGGCCCGGGGAGCCCCGCCGAGCTGGCCGCGCGGCGGCGGCGCTACCTGGGCCTGGTGCTCGACGGGCTGCGGCCCCCGTCGGGCGCGCGATCCTCTGCCGGGCTGACCTCGCCTCAGCTGTAGCGGCGCCCCAGCTCGGCGAGCTTGTCGAGCTCGGTCAGAGTCTCCGCCTCCGGGAGGGTGTCGAGCATGAACGCCGCCCGTTCCACCTCGGCCTCGACGTAGCCGTCCAGCTCGCCGGGGTCCCGGCCCGCACCGAAGACCGTGAACGGCATGCCGGGGCGGCCGTGGTCGGCGAGCCACTGCCGCACCCGGCGCAGCTCCTCGGCCGGGGTGCCCGCGCGCGGCAACCATCCGTCGCCGAACTTCAGCACCCGGTTCAGCGCGGCCTCGCTCTCCCCGCCGATGTAGATCGGCGGATGCGGCTTCTGCACCGGCTTCGGCCACGCGTAGATCGGGTCGAAGTTGATGAACCGTCCGTGGTACTCGGCGACGTCCTGGGTCCAGATGAGGTTGAGGGCTTCGAGTTCCTCGTCCATCAGGGCGCCGCGGGTCCGCGGTTCGGTGCCGTGGTTGCGCATCTCCTCGCGGTTCCAGCCGACGCCGACGCCGAACACGAAGCGCCCGCCGGACAGCAGGTCGACGCTGGCGACCTCCTTGGCCGTGTGGATCAGGTCCCGCTGCGGGAGCAGCGCGATGCCGGTGGCCAGCAGGAGGTTCGTCGTCGCCGCCCCCGCCGCGGTCAACGCCACGAACGGGTCGAGCGTGCGGTAGTAGGGCCGCGGAAGCTCTCCGCCGCCGGGATAGGGCGTCTCCCGGCTGGCGGGGATGTGCGAGTGTTCGGCGAGGAACATCGAGTCGAACCCGCGTTCCTCCAGCGCCTTCCCCAGGACGTCGGGCCGGATGCCTTCATCGGTCACGAATGTGGCGACACCGTATTTCACACCCCGTGGTACCCCGGGGCCGATCCCCTTATTCCGAACCGGTGCAGCGAGCCACATCCTGAACCTTTCGGGTGCGGCGTCTAGCCTCGGCCCCGAGGATCCGCTCGATGGCCGGGGTGGGTGCCATCAAGCGGAGGGATCGCGATTGATCTGTCGGGGTAAGGACACCGATGTGGACCGGGTCACCGCCGGGCTCGGCGGCGGGGCCGTCGAGGAGGCCGGCGGTGACCCGGCCACGTCGGTCGGCGTTCCGATCGCACCTGTCATCCCACCGGATCCGGTCGACCCCCCGCAGCGGAGCCTGGCCGATCTGTTGCTCGACGGCTCCGACAGCGGTGTGCTGGCCTGCGACGAGCGCGGTGTGGTGCGGGTGGTCAATGCCGCGGCGACCCGGCTGGTGCCCGGTCTTCGGGTCGGTGAGCTGCTCGCCGCGGCCGGGCCGGCCGCGCTCACCGCGGACTCCGGGGCCGGCGCCGCGCAGGTCGACCTCGACCTCGACGGCCGGTTCCTGGCCGCGCGGCGGCAGCCACTGCCGGACGGCTGGACCGCCTGGCACATCCAGGACGTCACCGAACAGCACACCCGGATGGACAGCCTGCTCGCCGAGCGGGCGCGCTCCCGCTTCCTGGCGGCCGCCAGTCGTCGCCTCGGACTGTCTCTGCACCCGGGCCGCACGGCACGCACCGTGGCGGAACTGGCCGTTGTGGAACTGGCCGACGCCGCGGTCGTCGTGCGGCCGGTGCAGACCGGCGTGGTCGAGTGGGTCCGGTGCGAGCGCGCCGGGCCGCCGACCTCCGGCCGGCTCGCCGTGGCCGACCTGCCGGCGCCGGTCGCGGACGCGCTCAGCGGCCTGGAGGACGGGCCGCGGCCGCTGCCGGTCGAGCACGCCGAGATCCCGTGGACCCCGCCTCCGCCGTCCGGCCCACTACAGGCGGCCGTGATGCCGCTGCCCGGCAACGGGGTGCCTGCGGGGGCGCTGGTGCTGGTGCGCCGGGAGGGCGAGGCAGCCGCGGCGGAGGAGGTCGACGCGGCCCTGGCCGAGGAGTTCGCCCAGCGGGGCGGCATCGCCCTCGCCGCGGCCGCGCTGTACGCCCAGCAGGCCAGGACCGCCGCGGTGCTCAAACGAAGCCTGCTGCAACCGTCGTTGCCGACGCTGCCCGGGATGACCTTCGGCGCCGCCTACCGCCCCGCCGAGCAGGGCCTGCTGATCGGCGGCGACTTCTACGACGTGCACCCCGACCCCGGCGGCAGGGTGATGTTCCTGCTCGGCGACGTGTGCGGCAAGGGCGTCGACGCCGCGGTCAGCACCGGGCAGTTGCGGCAGTCGGTGCAGGCGCTGCGCCGGCTGGAGCGCGACCCGGTCCGGCTGCTCGAACTGCTCAACGCCACGATGCTCGAGACGATGCCGGAGGACGCCGACCCGAGCTTCGCCACGGTCGTGCTCGGTGCGGCGACCCCGACGGCGGGGGGCGGGCTGCGCCTGGAACTCGCCGGCGGTGGGCACCAGCCGCCGCTGATCGTGCGCCGCGACGGCGTCGAGATGGTCGAGATCGGCGGAATGCTGGTCGGCGCGGTGCCGTCGGCCCGGTTCCGGTCCCGCACCGTCGACCTGGCCCCCGGTGAGGCCTGCGTGCTCTACACCGACGGGGTCACCGAGGCCCGCGGCGGGCCGGACGGCCGCCAGACCTTCGACGAGCAGCGGGTGGCCGATCTGTTGTCCGGCTGCCACGTCATGCCGGCGCCGGCGATCGCCGAGCGCGTCGAGCTGCACACCACCCGCTGGCTCGCCAGTGGGCACCATGACGACATCGCCGTCCTGGTGATCCAGGCGCCGCTGCCGGCGAGCCCGCCGCGCACCGGCAGCACCCGCAGGCACCTGCACTCCGTTCAACCGACCCGGCCCGATCCGAGCGCGGAGGAGACCGCTTGACCACCGCCCTGCCTCCGACCACCTCCGACGGTCTCGTCGACCAGGCCGCCGAGGAGTTCTTCGACGCTCTCGGCCGCGCCGACGAACAGCACGCCGTCGACATCGCCACGGGGTTGCTGGACGCGGGGGCGACGACGGAACAGGTGCTGCTGCGGCTGGTCGGCGGCGCTCAGGAACGGGTGGGGCTGCTGTGGCAGACGGCGGAGTGGAGCGTGGCCCAGGAGCACGCCGCGACCGCCGTCAACGAGCGGGTCGTCGCCGCCGTCGGAGCACGCACCCGGGGTACGGCCGAGCGCGGCCACGTCGTGCTGGGTTGCCTGGACGGGGAGTGGCATACCCTGCCGGGGCGGATCGTGGCCGAGGTCCTGCGGGTGCACGGCTGGCGGGTGACCTTCCTGGGCGCCAGCGTCCCGGCCGCCCACCTGGTGTCCTACCTGCATCTGCACGGTCCGGACGTCGTCGCGGTGAGCTGTGCGCTGCCGGCGCACCTGCCCACCGCCCACCAGACGATCATCGCGGCGCAGCGCACCGGCACCCCGGTGCTGGCCGGCGGTGCCGGGTTCGGCGCGCAGGGTCGGTGGGCCCGCCGACTCGGGGTGGACGCGTGGGCGGGCACCGCAGCCGAGGCGGCGGCGCTGCTCGACCGGCAACCCTGGGCGGCTCCCGCGCCGGCGGGCGAGGGTTTCAACGGGCCGGAGTACGCCGGCCTGACCGAGCGCCGTCGCCGGCTGATCGGATCGGCTGTGGCCCGCCTGCACGGCTTCTCCCCGCTGGCCGGTCCGCACGACCATCCGCCGGACGCGGGCGTCGAGGACGACATCGCGCAGGTCCTGGACTTCCTCGCCGCCGCCGTCTACCTGACCGACCGCGATCTGTTCGTCGAGTACCTGGGCTGGCTCGCCGGTGTCCTGGAGGCCCGGAACGCGCCCGCCGCGGGCCTGGACGCCGTGCCGGAGGTGTTCCACGCCGGGCTGCACGACTTCCCGTTCGCGCAGGACTGCCTGGCCGACGGCCGCACGCTGCTGGCCGGTTCCCATCCCGGCCCCGCCACCGGGAGGTCCCCGCGGTGAGCACCCCGCCCGACCTGCTGCGCATCGAGTCGTCGATCGAAGGGCGCTCGCCGTGCATCACCCTGCACGGCGAGCTGGACCACCGCACCGCGCCCGTGCTCGAGGAGCACGTGCGCCGGGCCCTGGACACCGCGCACCCCCACCTGGTGTTCGACGTGAGGCTGTTGGTGTTCTGCGACTCCGCCGGGTTGTCCGTGCTGATCGGGGCCTACCGCCGCGCCACCCGGCACGGCGGGACGGTGGTCCTGCGCGGGCTGCACCCTTCGCTGCAGCGGGTGCTGCGGCTCACCGGAGTGGAGGCGCTGTTCACGATCCACCCGACTCGCGAGTCGGATGAGGTGCTCGACGCCCTCGGGGGACACGGCGAGCCCGCCTGACCAGCAGCACCCCCTCGCCGCCCCAGCCGCGCCCCCTGCCACGAACGGCACTTTCGTTCACACCTATGGAACGAAAGTGCCGTTCGTGAGAACTCGGGGGAAGGGAGGGGAGGGGAGGGGAGGGGCTCCCTTCGGCTCGTGACCCACCGCGGCCGGGGTCAGTGCGCGAGGCGATGCTGGTACACGGTGAGGTGGGTGAACGCGACCTCGAGCAGCGGCACCGCGACGCCGAGACGCCGGGCGCGGTCGATCAGGTCGCCCAGGATGTGGTCGACCTCGACGCTCTTGTCCTGCTGCAGGTCCCGGAACATCGACGAGGCCAATGCGGATCCGGGTTCGGTGAGGGTCGCCCGGATCCGCTCCAGCGCGCCGTCGCGAACCGAGTGGCCGGAGGCGGCTGCGACCGCGGCGCACTCGGCCAGGACCCGTCCGGCGAACTCCCGCCCGCCCGGCGCGGCCTCGATCTCCCCGACGGTGCCGCGCATCAGGCAGGTCGTGGCGGCGAGGCCGGCGAGGAACACCCACTTCTGCCACATCGCCGAGACGATGTCGGCCGACCGCCGGGCGGGGAACCCGGCTCCCCGCAGGTCCTCGTCGAGCGCGTCGATGCGGGTCGACCAGGGATCGCGCCGGTCGCCGTAGCACAGCTCCTGCAGGCCGCTGAGCTGGACGATGTGGCCGTCGGGATCGACCGTCGCCGCGATGAAGCACACCCCGCCGAGCACCGCGTCCGGGCCGAACCGGTCGTCGAGCACCTCGAGGTGACGCATCCCGTTCAGCACGGGCAGGATCATCGTGCCCGGTCCGACCGCGGGCGCCAGATCGGTGACGGCCTGCTCGAGCCCGTAGGCCTTGACCGCGAGGAGCACCAGGTCGAACGGCGAGCTCAGCTCGGACGAGGTGACCAGTTGCGGCGCCAGCGTGAGGTCGCCGTACGGGCTGACGATGCGCAGCCCGTCGGCGTCGAGTTGTTTGGCCCGGGCCGGGCGGACCAGGAAGGTGACGTCCCGCCCGGCGGCGGCCAGCCGCCCACCGAAGTAGCCGCCGGTCGCGCCGGCCCCGACGACGAGGATCCTCATCGCATGCCTCCTGTGCCGGCCACGACGGTAGTCACTGCGCCGTCGGCATGGCAGGGTCGTCCGATCAGCGGACGGGCTACGGGGGGCGCGGAAGACATGGCCGCAGCACCGGCGGACTTCATCCGCGCGCACACCCGGCTCGCCGCGGCGCCGCACGTCCCGGAGATCACGCTGCACCTCGCCGACGACGTGTTCGCGCTGTGGGAGCAGATGGAGGCCGAGCTGGGCCGGACCGGGCTGCCGCCGCCGTTCTGGGGTGCGGCCTGGGCCGGTGGTCAGGCGCTCGCCCGCTACCTGCTCGACGCCCCCGGTCTGGTCGCAGGCCGGACCGTCCTCGACTTCGCGTCGGGCTGCGGGCTGGTCGCGATCGCGGCGGCGAAGGCCGGAGCCGCCGCCGTCACCGCCAACGAGATCGACGAGTACGCGGCCGTCGCCATCGCCCTGAACACCGCGATCAACGGGATCGACGTGACCTGCCTGCCCGCTGACGTGCTGGACCAGGATCCCCCGGATGCGGAGGTCGTACTGGCCGGCGACGTCTGTTACGACAAGAAGATGGCCGACCGGGTGCTGCCGTTCCTGGAGAAGGCCCGGGCCCGCGGATCCGAGGTGCTCGTCGGAGATCCCGGCCGGACCTACATGCCGAAGGGCCGGTTCGAGGCGCTGGCGGCCTACGACGTGCCGGTACCGGAGATGGAGGGCGTGGACATCCGCCGCTGCACGGTGTGGCGGCTGCCCTGAGGCGGTGCGCAGCGCGGTCAGAGCGTCCCGGACAGTGCCCGGCTGATCTGCTCGGCGGTCGCCCGGACGTGCGCCAGCACCTCCTGCTGCCGGGCCTCGTCGGTCCGGAAGATCGGGCACGGGGCCGACAGCGCGGCGATTCCGCGGCCGCCCTCCGCGATGCGCGCCGCCGCGGCCCAGACGCCCTCGTCGATCTCCTCGACGCTCGTCGCCCAGCCGTGCTCGGCGGCCAGCCGGACCTCCTTCTCGAACTCGGCGCGGCGCTCCGCCAGTGCCGGCTCGTGCCCGATCACCTGCTGCACGTAGGACCGCCGCTCCGGGGTGGCCAGCCCGCCGACCAGCACCTTGACGCTCGCCCCGTGCAGCGGGGGCAGTGACTGCCCCGGCTCGAACGACAGCCGCACCCGCCGCGACGCCTCCCACCGGTGCATGCACACCGGCCGGCCGCCGACCAGCTGCGCGATGAGCACCGTCTCGTCGATGGTCGCCACCAGGTCGCGCACGAACGGATCGGCGACCTCGATGAGGCCGGTGGCCGCCTGGGCCGCCTCGCCGAGGGAGAGCGTGCGCAGGGTCAGGTGGTAGCGGCCGCGCTCGGCCTCGGTGAGCAGGTCCCGCTCGCGCAGCAGGGCGACGTAGCGGTGTGCGGTCGGCAGCGGGATGCCGAGCTCCGCGGCGATCTCCTTGACGCTCCCGAACGGTCGGTTCGGCCGGAAGAAGAAGAGCACGTCGAGAGCCCGGTGCGCGCTCTCGGGCCCCGTGCTGCGGCCGGTCACGCTGCGTTCAGCCATGCGGCAACCCTTGACCCCTCTGGTGTGATCGCCAATACTCATCTCACAGAACGATGTGATGTTATCACAGAGCGATAATGAACGCGAGCTGGAGGCTGAGGGATCGTGCTCACCGAGCAGAACAACGAGCGGCTCGTCCGCACCGGGCCCGGCACCCCCATGGGAGAACTGTTCCGCCGGTACTGGATCCCGGCCCTGCTCGCGGAGGAGCTGCCCGGCCCGGACTGCGACCCGGTCCGTGTCCAGCTGCTCGGGGAGAAGCTCGTCGCGATCAAGGACACCCAGGGCCGGATCGGCCTGCTCGACGAGTTCTGCAGCCACCGCACCGCGTCGCTGTTCTTCGGCCGCAACGAGGAGTGCGGCCTGCGCTGCGCCTACCACGGCTGGAAGTACGACGTCGAGGGCAACTGCGTCGACATGCCCTCCGAGCCGGAGGGCAGCACGTTCGCGGAGAAGATCAAGCAGACCGCGTACCCGGGCGTCGAGCTCGGCGGGGTCATCTGGACCTACATGGGACCGAAGGGGACCGAGCCGCCGCTGCCCGAGCTGGAGTGGGCGGTGCTGCCGGAGCGCCACCGGTTCGTCTCCAAGCGCTGGCAGGAGTCGAACTACCTGCAGGCGATGGAGGGCGGGATCGACTCGAGCCACGTGTCGTTCGCGCACCGGTTCAACATCGACGACGACCCCATGCACGCCGGCACCGAGGGGCTCACGTACCTCAAGGCCGACACCCGGCCCAAGTTCGAGGTCGCGGAGTCCGACGGCGGCCTGGTCATCGGGGCCCGGCGCACCGTGGACGAGGACAACTACTACTGGCGGATCACCCAGTGGATCATGCCGTGGTACACGATCATCCCGCCGTTCGGCACGCACAACCCGCTGGGCGGGCACGCCTGGGTGCCGATCGACGACGAGAACTGCTGGGCCTGGAGCATCAACTACCACCCGGCGCGCCCGCTGACGGACAGCGAGCTGGACTCGATGCGCCGCGGCGAGGGCATCCACGTGAAGTATCTGCCCGGCACCTACCGGCCCCTCGCGAGCAAGGACAACGACTACCTCATCGACCGGGTCGCCCAGCGCGAGAAGCGGACCTTCTCCGGCGTCGAGGGCATCTCCATGCAGGACGCGTCCCTGCAGGAGAGCATGGGCGCGATCTGCGACCGCACCAAGGAGCGGCTCGGCACCAGCGACGCCGCGATCATCCTGGCCCGCCGCCGGCTGCTGGCCGCACTCGACGCCCGGACCGACGGTGAGCTGCCGCCCGGCGCCGATCCCGGGGACCAGCGGGTCCGGTCCACGTCGGTGATCCTGCCGAAGGCGGTGGCCTTCCAGGAGGGGGCGCGCGACGCCCTGGTCTCCGCGCCCGGCGAGAACTTCGTGTCCATCTGACCCGCTCGCTCCCACCACTGGCCTTGCGGCCGCGTCAAGGAGGACGCAGCTCATGAGAAGAACACGATCGATCACCGCCCGGTCGTCGGCCATCGGGGCCGCCGTCGCGGTGGCGCTGGCGGTCGCCGGCTGCGGCGGGGCCGCGCAGTCCGGCGGGGGCACCGACTGCGCCGGTCAGACCGTCCGGGCCGGCATCACCAACAGCACCAGCGACGCCCTGCTCTTCATCGCCCGGGACAAGGGTTACTTCTCCGGCGAGGGGCTGACGGTCGAGTTCGCACCGTTCGACTCCGCCGCGAAGATGATCGCTCCGCTCGGCAGCGGCCAGCTCGACGTCGGTGCCGGCGCCCCGTCGGCGGGCTTCTACAACGCCGTCGCGCGGGGCGTCACGCTGCGCATCGTCGCGGACAAGGGCTCGATGCCGCCCGGCTTCGGGTACATGCCGCTGCTGGTGCGAAAGAACCTGGTGGACAGCGGGAAGGTGAGGACGATCGCCGACCTGCGGGGGATGCGGGTCGCCGAACCCGCGCAGGCCACCGCCACCTCGTCCACACTCGCGGCGATCCTGCGCGCCGGCGGCCTGGGCTACAACGACGTCCAGCACACCTACGTCGGATTCCCCGAGCACGTCACGGGCCTGGAGAACGGCGCCGTCGACGCGAGCCTGACCACCGAGCCGTCCGCGACGATCGCGGAGCAGCGCGGGGTCGCGGTGCGTTTCGCGGACCCGGCGCAGTACTACGACCGCCAGCAGCTCGCGGTGCTGCTCTACAGCGGGGCGTTCAGCAAGGACCGGGCGGCGACGGCGCAATGCTTCATGAACGCCTACCTGCACGCGGCCCGCGACTTCGCGGCGGCGAGCAAGGGCGGGAAGCTCACCGGGCCGGGCGCCGACGAGATCGTCTCGATCGTGTCGAAGGCCATCAAGATCGATCCCGAGCTCTACCGCCGGTCGACCCCGAACTACGCGGACCCGGACGGTCACGTGAACGTCGCGAGCCTGAAGACCGACTACGAGTTCTTCCGCCAGCAGGGCGTGCTCGAGGCCGAGACCTCCGTCGATGCCCTCGTGGACGGCTCATTCGCCCAGAAGGCGGTCCGGAAGCTCGGCCCGGCCGCCGCCACCGGCGGTTCCTGACCGGCCCGATCGCACGAAAGAGGAGCTCGGATGTCCCCGACACTCGCCACCGACGCGGGCACCACGGCGACCGCGACCATGTCCCCGGTGAAGCGGACCCCCCGGCGGCGCTGGACGGCACGCGGGCGGGACCGCACCATCGCGGTGCTGACCCCGATCGTGTTGCTGGCGCTGTGGGAGGTGCTCGCCCGCACCGGCCTGATCGACGCCCGTTTCTTCCCCGCCCCGTCGAGCGTGTTCGACCGGATGGTTGCGCTGATGGCGTCGGGGGAGCTGTGGATCCACGTCGGCGCCAGCTTGCAGCGGCTCTTCCTCGGCTTCTGGCTGGGGCTGGTGCCGGCCATCGTCCTCGGTGTCGTGATGGGGCTGAACCGGTCGGTCCGGGCGGCGATCAGCCCGCTGGTGTCGGGCACCTACCCGATCCCGAAGAGCGCGCTGCTGCCGCTGATCCTGCTGATCTTCGGGCTGGGGGAGATGTCGAAGATCGTGATGGTGGCGATCGGCGTCTTCTACCCGGTCGTCATCAACACCATGGCCGGCGTGGTGCAGGTGTCGTCGATGCACTACGACGTCGCCCGCAACTTCGGGGCGGGTCGGTGGCAGGTGTTCCGCACCGTGGCCGTGCCCGGCGCGATGCCGAGCATCATGACCGGCATCGAGCTCGGAGCCGGCCTCGGCCTGATCCTCATCGCGATCGCCGAGATGGTGGGCGCGCAGACCGGCCTGGGCTTCATGATCTGGAACGCCTGGCAGCTCTACTCGGTCGAGACGATGTACGTCGGCCTGCTGGTGGTCGCGTTGATCGGGTTCGGCCTGTCCGCCCTGCTGGGCGCCCTCGGGCGCCTGCTCATGCCCTGGCAGCGGTCGTCGTGAGCGCCGCGAGCCCCGCCCTGTCCCAGGACCGGAAGGACCCGGCCGTGCCCACCACCCTGCCCGCAGCCGCCGCACCTGCCGCGCCGGCCCGGCCCAAGATCGGACTCGTGGGCGTGTCGAAGCGCTTCGCGGTGAACAACCGCGAGGTCGTCGCGCTCGACTCGGTCGACCTGGCGATCGAGCCCGGACAGTTCTTCATGATCGTCGGCCCCAGCGGCTGCGGGAAGACGACCCTGCTGCGGATCCTGGCCGGACTGGAACAGCCCACCGAGGGCGAGGTCACGCTGTCCGGGGCGAGCGGTGATCGCCCGGCCAACTCGATGATCTTCCAGGGCGACTCGATCTTCCCGTGGATGACGGTGCGCGAGAACGCGTCCTACGGGCTGCGGATGCGCAACCGGCCGGCGGGCGAGATCCGCGACGTCGTGGACCACTTCCTCGACAAGACCGGCCTCACGCAGTTCGCCGACGCCTACCCGCACCAGCTCTCCGGCGGCATGCGCCAGCGGGTGTCCATCGCGCGGGCCTTCGCCAACGATCCGGACGTGCTGCTGATGGACGAGCCGTTCTCCGCACTCGACGAGCAGAACAAGACGCTGCTGCAGGAGGAGCTGCTGCGGATCTGGGAGGAGACCCGCAAGACCGTCGTCTTCATCACCCACAGCGTCGACGAGGCCGTATCACTGGGGGACCGGATCATGGTCATGACCGCGCGGCCGGGCCGGGCGAAGGCGTTCGTCGACGTGCCGTTCGAGCGGCCCCGCAGCGTGCTCGAGCTGCGCCAGCGCCCGGAGTACGGCGAGATCGTCTACGACATCTGGCAGCACCTGCGCGACGAGGTCACCGCGAGCCAGCGGGCGAGCAAGGAGGCGGCCGTGGCCGGGCACCGCCGCGGGTGGCGCCGGTGACCCCGGCGACCGGCCTGGCCAGCGTCGCGCTGCCGTCGCGGCGCACGGAGTTGCGGGAGTTCGCGATCCCGCCGTGCGACGCGGACACCGGCTGGCTGCGGGTGGAGGCGTCCGGCATCTGCGGCACCGACGTCGCGCTGTACGCCAAGGGCGTGCCCGAGGCGTGCGTGCTCGGCCACCACGCGGTCGGTGAGGTCGTCGCGCTCGGCGACCGGGCCGCCCGGCGCTGGGGGGTCCACCCCGGCGACCACGTGGTGCTGGAGGAGTACCTGCCGTGCGGGCACTGCGCGCAGTGCCGGGCCGGGCGCTACCGGCTGTGCCCGGACACCGACCTGTGGCGCGGCGGGCGCCGGCTCGGCACCGTCGGCGTCGCCGAGGCGCCGTCGTTGTGGGGCGGCAACGCCCAGTACCTGCATCTGCCGGCCAACGCGGTCCTGCACCGGCTGCCCGCGGGACTGTCGACCGCGCTCGCGGTATGGGCGCTGCCGCTGGCCAACGCGCTGGACTGGACGCTCGGCGCCGGGGCGCTGCAGCCGGGGGAGGACGTCGTGGTGCTCGGGCCGGGCTATCACGGCCTCGCCGCGGTGGCCGCCGCCCGGCACGGCGGCGCGGCGACGGTGCTGGCCTGCGGGCTGGCCTCCGACCGGGCCCGGCTGCGGATCGCGCGTGACCTCGGCGCGGCCACGGCCGAGACCGGGCAGGAGGCCGCGACGCTGCGCGGGCTCACCGGTGACGGGCTCGCCGACGTGGTGTTCGACCTGGCCGGCGGCGACGCGGCCAGCGTGGCCACCGGCCTCGCGCTGCTGCGCCCGGGTGGGCGGCTGGTGATCGGCGGCATCAAGTCCCCCGCCGCGTTCGAGCTGGACGCGGCCGACCTGGTGCGCCGGGTGCTCACCGTCCGGGCCGTGCGCGGCCGGGCTCCCGAGCGCGTCGCTCAGGCGGTCGCGGTGCTCGGGTCCGGCGGTGCGGGGCTGGCCGCGGTCCCGACCGCGCACGTCGGGCTCGACGGAGTCGGGGAGATGCTCGACCGGCTCGCGGCGGGGCAGGGGCCGGACACCCCGCACGTCGTGGTCCGGCCGTGGCCGGACGGAGAGGAGACGCTGTGACCAGGAGGTCCTACGAGGCCCGGGTGGTGCTGGCCCCGCTCGGTGCGTCCGGCTCGGGTGTGGCGCGGGGATCTGCGGAGCTCGGACTGGAGGGCGTGGCGACCTACCAGGGGGCCGGCGGCAACGGCCACGGGCTGGAGGCGACCGCAGCCGGGGCCGACGTCGTGGTACTGCTCGCCGCCGATCTCACCGAGGTCGACGCGGCGTACGTCGACCGGATCGGCACCGTCGCCCGCCTCGCCGGCTGTCTCGTCGCCGCCGTCGTGGTGGATGACGGGCACGGGCCGCTGACCGGCCCGGGGATGACCTCGCTGCGCGAGGCCGTCGACATGCTCGTGGTGGTGCGCAGCGTGCGGCTCGCAGCGTCGTTCCTCGACGTGGTGCGGGGCGGCTCGGCGCCCCGGCCCAGCGCGCAGGGGGCGTGAGGTGACCGCAGTGCTCACCGCCGAGGCCCCAGCGGGCACCCGGACGCTGCTGGTCCAGCGCGCGAGCTGGGAGGCCGACGGCGTGCTGGCGCTGCGGCTGGTCGACCCGGGCGGCGCCGCGTTGCCGCAGTGGTCGCCCGGCGCGCACGTCGACCTGGTGCTGGCGTCGGGGCTGGTGCGCCAGTACTCGCTGTGCGGCGACCCTGCCGACCGGTCCTGCTATCTGGTCGCGGTCCGCCGGGAGCCGGCCGGGCGCGGCGGCTCCGCCGAGGTGCATGCGACCGCGCTCGTCGGCACCACGCTGGGCGTACGTGGCCCGCGCAACCGGTTCGAGCTCGTCGACGCTCCCGCCTACCTGCTGCTCGCCGGCGGCATCGGGATCACCCCACTGCTGCCCATGCTGGTCGAGATCCGCCGCCGCGGGCGGCCCTGCGAGCTCTGGTACGGCGGCCGTGACCGGGCGTCGATGCCGTTCGTGGACCGGTTGCGCCGCCTGCACCCGGACGGCGTGCACATCGTGCCGCAGGACGAGTGCGGTCTGCTCGACGTCGCCGGGCTCACCGCGGCCGCCGCCCCCGGCACGGCGGTCTACTGCTGCGGGCCGGAGGGGCTGCTGCGCGCCGCCGAGCAGGCCTGCGGCGAGCTGGACCTGCACACCGAGCGGTTCGCCGCCACGGCCGCGCCCGCGGTGGCGGCCGGGGGCGCGTTCGAGGTCGAGCTGCGCAGGTCCGGCACGGTGCTCGCGGTGCCCCCGGACCGGACACTGCTCGACGTCGTCCGGGCGGCGGGCGCCGACGTGCTGTCCTCCTGCGAGGACGGCTTCTGCGGCACCTGCGAGGTCCGGGTGCTCGACGGCGAGCCGGAGCACCACGACACGATCCTCAGCGCCGCCGAGCGGGGCCGCGGCGAGACGATGATGATCTGCGTCGGCCGCTCCCGCAGCCCGCGCCTCGTGCTCGACCTGTGAGCGCCCCTACCGAGGCGCCGCCACGGGGTTTCGCCACGCTGCTGGTCCTGACCATGGGCGCCGGTCCGCTGGCGCTCTACGCGATCACCGCGCTGTCGCCGTTGCTGGTGCACGACCTCGGGCTCTCGCGGGCGTCGCTGGGGGCGTTGGCCGGGGCCGCGTTCCTCGTCGCGGCGGTCTGCGCGGTGCTCGGTGGTTCGCTCGCCGACCGGGTGCCGGAGCGGCTGGTCACGGCGTTCGTGCTCGTCGGCGGGGGTGTGGCGCTCGGGCTGGTGACCGTCGCGTCCGGTCTGGGGTGGCTGCTGGCGGCCGTGGTCGTGTCGGGCGCGGCGCAGTCGTTGTCCAACCCGGTGACCAACCGGCTGGTGTCGGCGCACGTCCCGCCCGAGCGGCTGGGCCTGCTCGTCGGGGTCAAGCAGTCGGGGGTTCAGCTCGGACAGCTCGCGGCCGGCGCCGCGCTCCCCGGCCTCGCCGCGCTCGCCGGGTGGCGGACCGCGACCGCGTGCACCGCCGTCGTCGCGACGTCGGGGCTGTTGCTGGTCCGCCGCGCCGTGCCCGGACGCGTCGTCTCCGCCACCGGGGCGTCGCGGGGCGGCCGGGCGCGGATACCCGCGGACGTGTGGTGGTTGCTCGGCTACACCGTGCTCACTGCGTCCGCGCTGCAGGCGACCAACGTCTACCTGCCGTTGTTCGCGCACGACTCGCTCGGGATCGGCGTGGCCGTCGCCGGGGCGACCGCGGCGGTCGCGGGCGGGGCGGGCGTCGTGGCCCGTATCGGCTGGTCGCGGGTCGCCGGCGGGTCCGACGGCCAGCGCCCGCTGCTGATCGGCCTCGCGAGTGCCGCAGCCGGGGGAGCGTTGCTGCTGGTCGCCGCGGAGCGACTCGGGCTCGCCTGGCTGGTGTGGCCGGCGGCGCTGGTGCACGGGGCGACGGCGCTCGGGTCGAACGCGGTCGTCATGCTCGCCGTGGTGCGACGGGCCCGCGGGGGTGCCGTGGGTGGGGCATCGGCCGTGCTCGCCTTCGGCCTCTACGCGGGGTTCGCGACGGGGCCGGCGGTGTTCGGGCAGGCGGTGGACGGCAGCGTCCACTTCGCACCCGCCTGGGCGGTGGTGGCCGCCGTGTACCTGGCCGCGGCGCTCGTCGTGGCGGTCTGGGCCCGGGTGGCCCGGTCCACACCGTGAGCTGTCGGCCGACGGGCCCGACGTGGTCACCGTCGAGGGCCTGGCATCCGGCTGGCAGCTCTCCCCGGTGCGCCGACGGCCTGAGCGACGCCCGCCGAGCGTCACGTCACGGTGGTCTGCCCAAGATCGAACTACCGTGGTGCGGCACTCGCCGCTTCGAGGTAGCTCTCCCACGCGTCGATGGAGACGGTGAGGGTCGGGTCGGCGCCGCGGCCCCAGAGCTCGTGCGCGTCGAACCGGATCGTGTAGAGCCACTGGGGGTGCTCACCCGCGCCGTGGGCATTGGTGTCGGGCAGGACGAACACGCCGCGGACCGCCTCGATCACGCCGTGCTTGTCCCGGGCGTAGCGGGGCAGCCGGGTGTGCCCCGTCGGGTGCTCGTTGCGGGTGCGCACCGGGTCGCCGACCGCGAACCGGGCCGGCGCGGCCGCGGGCCGGTCGTAGGGCGTGCCCGCGGCCAGCAGCGCCGGGGTGTCGGCCGCGCCGAGCACCCGACGCACCGGCCGGCCCGGGCCGAGCGAGCGCCCGGCGGCCAGTTCCTCGGCGGAGACCAGGCCGTGGTCGACGAGGAGGCGCTCCAGCCCCTTCGTCCAGATCTCGTAGTAGGTCGAGCCGAGGTAGTCGGCCGGGTGCAGGCTCTCCCGCGCGTACCGGCTCGCGTCGATCGACCAGGTGCCCGTCGCGCCGGCGGCGAGGGTCAGCGCGAGCACCCGCTTCTCCCAGTCGGCGTGGAACCGGACGTCCTCGGGCTCGGGCTCGACCGGGCCGAACCCCATCGCCCCGCCGAGGTCCTGTGCGCCGTTCATCGGCCCGCCAATCCGGCGCCGATCATCGAGTCGCGGGTGACCAGTTCGGCGAGCTCGGCCTCGGAGAGATCCTCGGTGCCCGCGGGACGCATCGGCACGACGAGGTAGCGGATCTCGGCGGTGGAGTCCCACACCCGGATCCGGGTGGACGGATCGAGGGTGACGCCGAAGTCGGCGAGCACGCCGCGCGGGTCGATCACGGCGCGCGAGCGGTAGGCCGGCGACTTGTACCAGACCGGCGGCAGTCCGAGGACCGACCACGGGTAGCACGAGCACAGGGTGCAGACCACGAGGTTGTGCGTGGCCGTGGTGTTCTCGACCGCGACCATGTGCTCGCCCTGCCGCCCGGTGAACCCGAGCGAGGCGATCGCCGCGGTGGCGTCGGTGAGCAGCCAGGCGCGGTAGTCCGGGTCCACCCAGGACTTCGCGACGACCTGCGCGCCGTTGCGCGGCCCGACCTCCGACTCGTAGGTCCGGATGATGACGTCGAGCGCCGCCGGATCGACATAGCCCTTCTCGACGAGGATCGACTCGAGCGCCGCCACGCGGTGCGTGATGTCCGGACCGGGGACCTCAACGTCGCCTTGCACGATGGTGGAGGCTACCGGTGCGACATCTCGATCGCACCGGAGAACGGAGGCTCGCGCCGATGGTCGACACCGCCGTCACGATCCACGACGTCGAGGACGCCGCCGCGCGGATCCGCGGCGTGGCGCACCGGACGCCGGTCGTGCACTCGCGAACGATCGACGCCCTGGTCGGGGCCGAGGTCTTCCTCAAGTGCGAGAACCTGCAGCGGATCGGTGCGTTCAAGTTCCGCGGTGCCTACAACGCGATCTCGCGGTTGGCGCCCGAGCAGGTGCGGCGCGGCGTGGTCACCTACTCGTCGGGCAACCACGCCCAGGCCGTCGCGTTGGCGGCGCGCGAACTCGGCAGCCGGGCGGTCATCGTCATGCCCGGCGACGCGCCACCGATCAAGCTCGCGGCGACCGGCGGCTACGGTGCCGAGATCGTCAGCTACGACCGCTACACCGGCGACCGGGTCGCTATCGGGCAGCGGATCGCCGCGGAGCGCGGGCTCGCGATCATCCCGCCCTACGACCATCCGCACGTGATCGCCGGGCAGGGCACCGCCGGCCTCGAGCTGATCGAGGAGGTCGGGACGCTCGACGCCCTGGTGGCGCCGGTCGGGGGCGGCGGGCTGATGGCGGGGTGCGCCACCGCGGCGACGTCCTTCGACAGCCGCATCCGCATGATCGGCGTCGAGCCGGAGAACGGCGACGACACCCGGCGCTCGCTCGCCGCCGGCCACCGGGTGCGGATCCCGGTGCCCCGCACCATCGCCGACGGCCAGGCCGCCGAGACCCCTGGTGAGCTGACGTTCGCGATCAACCAGAAGCTGCTCGACGCCGTCGTGGTCGTCAGCGACGACGAGATCCGCGCCGCGATGGCCCTGGGGTTCGAGCGGCTGAAGATCGTCCTCGAACCCAGCGGCGCCACCGGGCTCGCCGCCCTGCTGGCCGGGCGCATCGAGTCGCTCCCGCGGCGCATCGGCGTCGTGCTCTCCGGCGGCAACATCGGGCTGGCCCAGTTCACGGCGCTGATGCAGACGGCCGGGTCGTGAGCCGGATCCGGAAGCACGCGGCGCCCGCGGAGCACTCCTACATCTTCTTGGCGCCCGCCTTGATGGCCTGGCGGATGCGGGAATAGGTGCCGCATCGGCAGATGTTGCGGATCTCGTCGAGGTCGTCGTCGGTGATGTCGCGGCCGGCGTCCCTCGCCTGCCTGACCTTCGCGACGGCGGTCATGATCTGACCCGGCTGGCAGTATCCGCACTGGGCGACGTCCATCTCGAGCCAGGCTTCCTGCATCGGGTGCAGGTCTTTGCCGACGGTCGCCGGCAGGCCCTCGATCGTGGTGATCTCGTCGGTGGGCGCGATCTTCGAGACCGGCACCGAACAGGGGTTGAACGCCTTGCCGTTGATGTGGCTGGTGCAGGCCTTGCAGACGTCCAGGCCGCAGCCGTACTTCGGGCCGTGAACGCCCAGCAGATCGCGCAGCACCCACAGCAGCCGGACGTCGTCGTCGCAGTCGACCGAGACCTGGTTGCCGTTCAGGGTGAAGGTGTGTGTCGGCACAGGGGCTCCTTAGTAGGCGTAGTCCAGGCCGTCGGTGGGTGACTGGGGCGACGACGGCTCCGCCGGATACGGCTCGAAGCCGAGGGTGTTGTGGTTGATCGGGAACGAGGTCGGCATGGTTCCCGTGGCCCGGGCGTAGGCGCAGGCGACCGCGGCGAACGCGGGCGCGACGGCCAGTTCGCCTGCGCCACCGGGCTTGCCCGTCGTGGTCGGCATGATGACGACCTGCATCTCCAGCGGTGTGTTCCACTGCCGCGTGTAGAAGTAGTTGTCCCAGCTGCCTTCGAGCGGGATGCCGTTCTTGATGTGCAGGCTCGAGGTGAGCGCCATGGCGATGCCGTCGTTCATGCCGCCGATCATCTGTGCTTCCAGCCCGCGGGGATTGATGGCAAGGCCCGGGTCGACCACGATCAACGCCTTCGTCACGCGTGGACCGGTCACCGCGTCCCGGATCTTCCGATTCACGGTTTCGGGCCGGCAGTCGACCTCGGCCAGGACCGCGATGGCCCCTCGATATTCCGAGTGCAGCCCGATTCCCTGCGCGACCCCGTCAGGAAGTGATTTACCCCAGTCGCCGACATCGACGGCCTTCTCCAGTACGGCCTTCAACCGGTCGTCCCTGAGGAACGCGCGGCGGAAGTCCACCGCATCCTGGCCCATCTTCGCGGCGAGTTGGTCGACGACGAGTTCCTGTGCACACACCACATTCGGCGAGTAGATGTTGCGCATGCTGCCGGTGTTGAACGTCAGCGGTACCTCGTTGAGCAGCTGCGTCGTGACGCCGAAGTTGTAGGGCGAGGACTGGGTCAGCTCGAAGATCGTCTGGGCGAAGCTCAGATTGCCGGCGATGGGCGCCTTGGCCGCCGTCGCGGTGATCATCTCTCCGAGTCCGTGGCTGAAGTCGGTCTGCACGCTGGTGTGCCGCTGCTCGTAGCTGACCACGTTTCCGCCCGCGTAGGTCGCGCGGATCTGGGCGAGGCACATCGGGTGGGTGCGGCCCTGCCGGAAGTCGTCGGTGCGCGACCACATCAGCTTGACCGGCTTGCCCATCTTCTGCGACGCCTCGGCCGCCTCGGCGGCCACGTCGTGGAACAGGTGGCGTCCGAACGAGCCGCCGCCCTGGGTCACGTGGATCGTGACGGCGCTCGTCGGGAGGCCGAGCATCTGCGCGATCTCCTCCTGGGCGTCGATCGGCACCTTGAGGCTCGCCCAGATCTCGGCACGGTCGCGCCGGACGTCGGCGACCGCGCAGTCGGGCTCCAGCGGGCTGTTGCTGGCGAATGCGAACGTGAACTCGGCGTCGATCGAGCTCGTCAGCAGCTTCGGCACCGCCAGTGGCAGGGCCGCCGCCTTGAGCTTGGCCAGCACGGTGTCGTCGGATTCGTCGTCGACCGTGCCGGGGCCCCAGGTCACGTCCAGCGCCCGGATCGCGTCGATGCACTGGCCGAAGGTCTCCCCGCGCACCGCGACGCCGTGGGTGATCGCCGCGATATCGGTGATGCCGGGCAACTTCTTGACCTCGTCGGCGTTGTTGACCGATGTCACCGTGCCGTTGATCGTCGGTGGCCGGCGCACCATCGTCGGCTTCGCGTTCGGGATCTCGAGGTCCATCGCGAACGTCTTGCGGCCCGTCACGATGTCGAGCGCGTCGATGCGGTTCTGCGGCCTGCCGAGGATCGTGAACTGCGACGAGGGCTTGAGCAGCACCGAGGTCGAGGTCAGCGTGGACACGGCGGCCGGGACCGCGAGCGATCCGTAGGTCGTTGTCTTCCCGCTCGGGTGCGTGACCACGCCGCCCTTCGTGCTCAGCTCGGAGGCCGGCACCTTCCACTGTGCCGCCGCGGTGTCGACCAATCGCTGCCGGGCGATCGCCGCCGCGGTACGGACCGGGACCCAGAGGCTGCGCATCGAGTTGGATCCGCCGGTGAGCTGGTTGAACACCAGTTCGGGACGGGCATCCGCCAGCGTGACGGTGACCTTGTCCAGCGGCAGGTCCATCTCATCGGCGATCATCATGGCGACCGCGGTGGTCATGCCCTGTCCCACCTCCGCGCGGGGCACCGCGAACGACGCGGTGCCGTCGGAGTTCACCTGGATCGAGATCAGGTGCGAGGTCGGCGCCGCGGCGAGGTCCTGGAGATCGCCGAGATCGAAAGCCTCCTCGGGCGCCGGGGCCGACGGAATCGCGGCCTCCGCCGAGTCGGGTTTGATCGATTCCCAGGTCACTCCGGCCGCCACCGCCAACGTCGGTGCTGCCAGTAGGTAACCGAGGAAGCGACGGCGGCCCATGTCGCGGCGTCCGGGGGCCGCTCGCAGGGGTGCACGGCGATGTGCGGGCATCGACAGTCCCTTCTTCTTGCCTGAACGGGAGAGCAGCGGGTGCCGTCAGGTCAGATGCCGACTCAACGAGCTATGTCAGCAGCGGATGCGACCGAATTGACAGCAGGAGCGGTAAAGGAGCATTTACGAACACGGAAAGTCACAAAATCGGCCGTGTGGGTGCCGGTCGGCATCCATGTAGAAGCGGGAGCAATCTGGCAGTGAGAGCGAATCGGCAGCTTTCGACCGGGGTCGTCGACGCTGCGGGCCTCCGGCGGATCACCCGGGCGTGTGTCGCTGTTCGTCCGCATGTCAGCCGGGCGACCGGAAGCACGCCCCCGGTGGCGATCGTGCGCACGTCAGGGCCCGGCCGCGCCCGGCGGCTGCGCCGCGACGCATGCATCCGGCCCTGGCGGGAACCATCCGGTGCCGACGGGCGGGGGTGCGCCTCAGTCCGGGCGCGATCGGCCGGACGGACCCGGACCCGGGAGGAGCAACGGTGGACGAAGCGTTGCGTGACAAGAAGATCGTCATCGTCGGAGGCGGCTCCGGCATCGGCAGGCGCATCGCCCGTGACGCCCTGGACCGGGGCGCTTCGGTCGTCCTCGCCGACCGCGACCAGGCCCGACTCGAGCAGTCCGCGGCCGAGCTGATCGGGGAGGTCGATACCGCCCGGCTCGATCTGGACGACGAAGGGTCCGTCATCGCGCTGGCCGAGCAGGTCGGGGAGCTCGACCACCTGGTGTCGCTGGCCGCGAACCACGCCAACGGGCCCGTCACCGAGCTTCGGCGAGACGCGATCGTGCGGGCCTTCGACGCCAAGGTCATCGGCGTGCTGCTGCTTGCCAAACATCTGGCCGGTCGCTTCCGCGACGGTGGCTCGATGCTGCTGTTCTCCGGCATCGCGGCGTGGAAGCCCGAACCGGGTTTGGTGGTCATGGCGACCACCAACGGTGCGGTGAGCTTCCTCGCCGGGGCGCTCGCCGTGGAACTGGCGCCGTTGCGCGTCAACGCACTGTCGCCCGGGATCGTCGATTCCGGGGCGTGGGACCACCTCGGCGCCGAGAAGGAGAAGATGTTCGCCGATGTCGCCGCGCGCATTCCGGCCCGGCGCATCGGGCGGCCTGCCGACATCTCCGCCGCGGCCCTGGTGGCCCTGGCCGACCCGTTCATGACCGGTGCCACGGTGCACGTCGACGGCGGTGGTCGGCTGGTCTGACTCCGCACGCGGGCGGGCGCCGCGAGAAAAGGCGCTGAATGTGCGCCGACGCTCCGTTCGACTCGTCGAATTTACTGAAACAATGGAGGATCTGTGATATGGGCGACAGTGTGCCTCCGGCCACGAGGGGGTTGTCGAGCTTGACAGGTCCGGTTGCCGCCGGAAAATCGACGGTAATCACTGCATGACTCGAAAGGCGGACGTCTCCATGTCTCAGAAGGTCGAAGTTCGGCTGATCGACGACGTCGATGGGTCGGAGGCGTCGACCACCGTCAGTTTCGCGCTCGACGGCCGGGACTACGAGATCGATCTGTCCGAGGACAACCGCAGGAGGCTGGACGACATGCTGCGGCCGTACCTGGCCGCGGCCCGTCGTGCAGGACGCCGGGCAGCGGCACCGGCGCGCGGACGGGTGACGTCCCCGGTCGATCGGGCTCATAACGACGCCGTCCGGGCCTGGGCCCGGGGGAACGGCCACCAGGTCTCCGCGCGCGGACGTATCCCGGCGCAGATCCTTCAGGCCTACGAGGCCCGCGACTCGGCCCCGGCCGCCGCGGCTGCTCCGGAGCAGCCGGCCGCCGAGGCGGCCGAGGCCCCGAAGAAGCGCACCCGCCGCGTGCAGGTGACCAACCCGTTCGCGCTGGACCAGGCGGCCAGCTAGCGCCGCACCGCCCGGATCCCCCGTCCGACCCCCACAGCGGGGGAGTCCGCGACGCCGCATCCCTCCTAGCCTCGGCACCTCCGAGTGGGCGACCGGACCGCCCGGGCCGGTGGGAGGTGCGGAGATGGCCGACAAGGCGATGCGGATGGCGCGTGCGGGCGCCTCTCGCCCGAGACCGGTGATGGTGGCCATCGCGGGCGACAGCGCCGCCGGTAAGACCACCCTGACGCGAGGACTGGTCGAGGCGCTGGGGCCACAGCGCTGCGCGTCACTGTGCGTGGACGACTACCACCGCTACGACCGGGTGGAGCGTCGGGGGTTGCCCTTCACCGCGTTGCACCCCGACTGCAACCACCTCGACATCATGGAGCAGCACCTGCAGTTGCTGGCCACGGGGCAGCCGGTGCTCAAACCGGTCTACGACCACGCCACCGGCCTGCTGACCCGCCCGGAGCGGGTGGAGCCGCGCGAGTTCATGATCGTCGAGGGACTGTTCCCGCTGCACAGCAGGCTGGCCCGCGCGTGCTTCGACGTGACCGTGTTCCTCGACCCGGCCGAGGACGTCCGCCGGGCCTGGAAGCTGGCCCGGGACACCGCCAGCCGCGGGTACTCCGCGGCGCAGGTGCTGGCGGAGCTGCAGCGGCGTGAGCCGGACTCGGCGGCGTACGTGCGGCCGCAGCGCCGGCACGCCGACATCGTGGTCCGGTTCGCCCCGATCCCGGTCCGCGACGACCCCCCGGGCACCCCGCTGTCCGCCGAGCTCCTCCTGCGCCCGACGATCCGGCACCCGGACCTGAGCGCCGTCCTGGCGCAGGCGGCGCCTGCCGAGGGGCTCCGGACGATGCACCTCAAGCTGGCCCGCGACACCGACGGCAGGCCCGTCGACACAC
This sequence comes from Pseudonocardia acidicola, assembly GCF_012911935.1. Taxonomy (GTDB): domain Bacteria; phylum Actinomycetota; class Actinomycetes; order Mycobacteriales; family Pseudonocardiaceae; genus Pseudonocardia; species Pseudonocardia acidicola. Next base: position 62,851 of record NZ_JAAXLA010000012.1, read on the forward strand.
TGCACGTGCACGGCTACGTCCCGACCGAGGAGAGCCGGACCCTGCAGAAGATCATCTGGGCGCAGCTCGACGAACCGGGGGAGGTTCCGGAGAGTCTGGGTCTGCTCGGCGGCTCCGGCGCCCGCAGCGAGCCGTTGGCGATCACCCAGCTGCTGCTGTTGCACCACGTACTGGAGGCCGGACGCTGAGCGCGCCGCTACGCAGCCCGGGGGATCACCGGTGACGCTGACCCAGATGCGCACGTTCCTCGCGGTGGCCGAGGCGGGTTCGGTGCGCGCCGCGGCCGACCGCCTGGTGGTGACCGCGTCGGCGGTCTCGGCGGCCCTGTCCGCCCTGCAGGACTCGCTGCGCGTGGAGCTGGTCTGCCGCGAGGGCCGCGGGCTGCGGCTGACCGCGGCCGGCGAGGTCTACGCCGGGTACGCCCAGCGGGTGCTCGGCCTGCTCGACGAGGCCCGGCTGGCCGCGGCGGGCGAGGCCGACCCGGAGCGCGGCACGGTCCGGCTGGCCGCCGTCACGAGCGCCGGGGAGCACGTCCTGCCCGCTCTGCTCGCCGGTTTCCGCGACCGCCATCCCGAGGCCGGGGTGCTGCTGGAGGTCGACAACCAGCAACGGGTACACACCCTGTTCGCCCGCAACGAGGTCGACCTGGCCATCGGGTCCCGCCCCGAGGACCTCGGCGTCGTGGTCGGCGTCCGTCCGAACGAGCTCATCGTGGTCGCGCCGGCGAAGCTGCTCGCCGAGAGCGGCGTGTCCCCGACCGTCCCCTGGCTCGGGCAGCAGACCTGGCTGCTGCGGGAGCGCGGCTCGAACACCCGGGCGAGCACCCAGGCGGTCCTCGCCGAGCTCGGGCTCACCCCGCGGACGATGACCGTCGGGTCCAACGGCGGCGTCCTCAAGTCGGTGCTGCTGGGCCTGGGGGTCACGCTGGTCTCCCGGGACGGCGTCGCGGCGGAACTGGCCTCGGGGGAGCTCGTCGAGGTCCCCACCGGGGCCACCCCGTTGCGACGGCCGCTGTTCCTGGCCGCGCACCGCGGGCGGTCGGCGGCGACAGCCGCCCTGCTCGTCCGCTGCGCGTGGGAGATCGGCACGTTCCAGCGCGTAGCACCGGCGTCCTGACATGTGGACGGGGTGGCGGGCGGCCACCGACCGGGCGCTCTACGCCGAGCGCGGTTTCTACCGCCGCAGCGCGCCGTGCCGGCACTTCCGCACCTCGGTGCACGCGTCGGCGCGGTTCGCCGCGGCGCTGTCGACGTTGCTGCAGGGGGTGGATGCGGCGCTCGGGCACCCGGCGGTGCTGGACGTGGTCGACGTCGGCGCCGGCCGCGCGGAGCTGCTGCTCGGCCTGCGCGCCGCGGCGCCCGCCGAGCTCCGGTCCCGGTTGCGGCTCACGGCGGTGGAACGGGCCGCGCGTCCCGACGGGCTTGCCCCGGAGATCGGCTGGCGATCCTGCCCGCCCGACGTGATCACCGGTGTGGTGATCGCCAACGAGTGGCTGGACAACATCCCGGTCGACGTGGTCGTGCGCACCGCGGACGGCGACCGGCTGCTGCTGGTGGACCCGGTGACCGGGGACGAGCGACGGGGCCCGGCGCCCACGGCGGCCGACGCGGCCTGGCTGCGACGCTGGTGGCCGCTGACCGAGCCGGGCGACCGGGCCGAGGTCGGCCGGCCACGGGACGAGGCCTGGGCCGATGTGGTCCGGCGGCTGCACCGCGGACTGGCGGTCGCCGCCGACTACGCCCACGACCGGTCGGCGCGGCCCCCGTTCGGCACGCTGGCCGGCTACCGCGGCGGCCGGGCGGTCGTCCCGGTCCCTGACGGGTCGTGCGACATCACCGCCCACGTCGCGCTGGACGCCTGTGCGGCGGCGGGCGCGCGGGCCGGGGCCCACGACACCCTGCTCACCACCCAGCGTGCCGCGCTGCGCGCCCTGGGCCTGCGGGGCGCGCGGCCCCCGCACCAGCTCGCCCACTCCGCTCCCACCCACTACCTGCGCGAACTCCAGCGCGCAGGAGAGGAGGCAGAACTGATGGATCCGTGCGGACTCGGCCGATTCGGCTGGCTCGTCCAGACGATCGACATGGACGCATCCGCCGCGTTCCCTGTCCCCCCGGCCCGATGACCGTCGAGCGGACGGTCGGCATGGGAGCGGGCGCCGCCGGGCTCGCGACCGAGGACATGGTCCTCAACATCGGCCCGCAGCACCCGGCGACGCACGGCGTCCTGCGGCTGCGGCTCACCCTCGACGGGGAGCGCATCGTCACTGCGGAACCGATCGTCGGGTACATGCACCGGGGCGCGGAGAAGCTGTTCGAGGTCCGCGACTACCGCCAGATCATCATGCTGGCCAACCGGCACGACTGGCTGTCGGCGTTCGGCAACGAACTCGGCGTGGCGCTGGCCGTCGAGCGGATGCTGGACATCGAGGTGCCGGAGCGCGCGGTCTGGCTCCGCACCCTGCTGGCCGAGCTGAACCGGGTGCTCAACCACCTGATGTTCCTCGGCTCCTACCCGCTGGAGCTCGGCGCGATCACCCCGGTCTTCTACGCGTTCGACGCGCGGGAGACCGTGCAGGCGGTCATGGAGGAGATCTCCGGCGGCCGCATGCACTACATGTTCAACCGGGTGGGAGGTCTGGCGGCCGACATCCCGGAGGGCTGGCCGGGCCGCGCCCGCGCCGCGATCGCGGCGGTGCGCCGCGGCATGGCCGACATCGACGCGCTCATCGGCGGCAACGAGATCTTCCGGGCCCGGACCAGCGGGGTCGGAGTGCTGTCTGCGGCGCAGGCGGCGCAGTACGGGGTGTCGGGGCCGATCGCCCGGGCCGGCGGCCTGGACGTCGACCTGCGCCGGGACGACCCGTACCTGGCCTACCGCGAGCTGGACGTGCCGGTCGTGACCCGCACCGCGGGTGACTGCCTGGCCCGTTTCGAGTGCCTGGCCGAGCAGGTGGGGGTCTCGCTGCGGCTGGCCGAGGCGTGCCTCGACCAGCTCGAGGAGCTGCCGCCGGGGCCGATCGCGGCCCCGACCGGCAAGCGGATCCGGCCGCCGGCCGGGCACACCTACGTCTGGACCGAGAACCCGCTCGGCGTCAACGGCTACTACCTGGTGTCCCGGGGCGAGACCACGCCGTGGCGGCTCAAGCTGCGGTCGGCCTCGTTCAACAACATCCAGGTCCTCGGCGAGATGCTGCCCGGCGCCCTGGTCGCCGACATGATCGCGATCCTGGGATCGATGTTCTTCGTGGTCGGCGACGTCGACCGCTGACCGGGGTTGATCGCAGAGGCGCTCAGCGCGGCCCGTCCAGGGGCAGGGTGGCCAGGTTGAGCGCGACGACGACCCCGTCGCGCACCCGGATGGCCACGCGCTGACCCGAGCGCAGCAGGCGCAGTCCGCTGGCGTCGAAGGCAGGCGCGCCGAAGGGCAGCTCGGCGCCGTCGTCGAGCAGCACGGTGCCGATGCGGGATTCGGGGGAGAAGGACGCGACGGTGGCCTGCATCGCGGCCACGGTAGGGGTTCTCCCGCACCGGTACCTCCCCGGTGCGGGGGAGCCGGCGGGGGAGGCGGAGACCATCAAACGGAACCTTGATGGTTCGCGGTGAAGTCTCAATAGACAGTTGTGTCTCGCGGCCCCCATGGTGGAGCGGCACACAGGACGGTCTGCGGTTCTCCGCCGGCCGGTGTGGTCCTTCCTGCCTCGGTCGACGGGATGCCTTTGTGGACGGATACTTCGGCTCGTACGCCCTCGTGGGCCTGCTCCTCGTGGTCGGGGCGGGTTTCGTGGCGGTGAGCTTCGCGGCCAACCGGCTGCTGCGGCCGCACCGCCCGACACCGGAGAAGCGGCGCGGATACGAGTGCGGGCTCGACCCGGCCGGCGGCGGCTGGGCGCAGTCGCACGTCCGCTACTACGTCTTCGCGTTCCTGTACCTGATCTTCGCGGTCGACGCGGTGTTCCTGTTCCCGTGGGCGACGGTGTTCGCCCGGCCCGGGTTCGGCGCCGTGACGCTGGCGGAGATGTTCGTCTTCCTCGGCATCGTCGCGGCCGGCGTCGTCTACGCCTGGCGCAAGGGAGTCCTGACGTGGGTGTGATCGACCTGTCGCCGCCGTCGCGGCGCCCGCGTGCCGATGCGTTCGACCAGATCCCGGAGCCGATCCGGTTCGTGCTCAACTGGGGCCGCAGGTACTCGCTGTGGGTGTTCAACTTCGGGCTGGCGTGCTGCGCGATCGAGTTCATCGCCACGTCGATGAGCCGGCACGACTTCATCCGGCTCGGCGTGATCCCGTTCGCCCACGGTCCGCGCCAGGCCGATCTGATGATCGTCTCGGGCACGGTGACGGACAAGATGGCGCCCGCCGTGAAACGGCTCTACGAGCAGATGCCCGAGCCGAAGTACGTGATCTCGTTCGGCTCCTGTTCGAACAGCGGCGGCCCGTACTGGGACTCCTACTGCGTCACCAAGGGCGTCGACCAGATCGTGCCGGTGGACGTCTACGTGCCCGGCTGTCCGCCCCGGCCGGAAGCCCTGCTGCACGGGATCGTGGAACTGCAGAAGAAGATCGCCGCGCAGTCGCTGGGCGAGGTCCTGCGCCCGGAGGCGGGCCGATGAGCAGCGACGTCGACAGCCGGCTGCGGACCGCCGGCACGGGGATCGACCCCGAGGACATGGCCCTGCTGGCCGGCGCGGCGCTCGCCGTGTGCGAGACCGCGATCGAGCACGGTCTGCTCACGGTGAGCGTCGAGCGCGCCGCCTGGCTGCCGGCCCTGGAATGGGCACGTGACGAGCTGGGCTGCACGTTCTTCGACTTCCTGTGCGGCGTCGACGAACGCGACGCCGCCCCTGCCGGGATCTCGGTGGTGGCGCACCTGCATTGCCCCCGGGGGCGCCACCACCTGCTCCTGCGTACCGTGGCGCCGGCCGAGGACCTCCGGTTGCCCACCGCGACGGGGCTGTTCCGCGGCGCGAACTGGCACGAGCGGGAGACCCACGAGATGTTCGGGGTGGTCTTCACCGGCCACCCGAACCTCGACCCGCTGCTGCTGCCCGACGGCTTCGAGGGCCATCCGCTGCGCAAGGACTTCGTGCTGGCCTCCCGGGTGGCCAAGGCGTGGCCGGGTGCGGTCAACCCCGGCCAGTCGGCCGGGGACGCGGCGCGGCGCCCGGGCCGCAACCGTCCGCCCGGGGTGCCCGACCCGGCCCACTGGGGCCCGGCGGCCGGCCGGGCCGCGGGGGCGTAGCCCCATGGGCCTGCTCGACACCGGGCTGCGGCTCGTGGCCGTGTTCGTGGCGTTCCTGACCCTCCCGCTGCTGGTCGGGCAGATGGAGCACAAGGCGATGGCGCACATGCAGTCCCGGCTCGGCCCGATGCACGCCGGGGGCTTCCACGGCTGGGCGCAGCTCATCGCGGACGGGGTCAAGTTCGCGCAGAAGGAGCACGTCGTCCCCGAGCACGCCGATCGGACGATCTTCTCGCTCGCGCCCGCGGTCGCGCTGCTGCCGTACCTGCTGGTGCTGCTGGTGATCCCGCTCGGCCCCGGCCTGGTGGCACTCGACCTGGACATCGGGCTGTTCTACGCGCTCGCGGTGCTGGGTGTCGGGGTGCTCGGCTCGGTGATGGCGGGGTGGGCCAGCGCCAACAAGTACGCGCTGCTCGGCGGCATGCGCTCGGCGGCCCAGCTGATGGCCTACGAGCTGCCGCTCGTGCTCACCGCGGCCTCGGTCGCGCTGGCCGCCGGCACGCTGTCGCTGACCGGGATCATCGGCGCCTGGTCGCCGTGGTGGCTGCTCTGGCAGGGCACCGGCGCGGTGATCTTCTTCGTGGCGGGGCTCGCCGAACTGCACCGGCCGCCGTTCGACATGCCGGTGGCCGACGCCGAGATCATCATGGGCCCCTACACCGAGTACACCGGACTGCGCTTCGCCTTCTTCCTGCTCGCCGAGTACGCCGGCATCGTGGTGGTCTGCGCCCTGACCACGGTGCTGTTCCTGGGCGGCTGGCGCGGCCCGTTCCTCGACGCGCAGCTCGGCTGGCTGTGGACCCTGCTCAAGGTGTTCGCGCTGGCGTTCGTGGTGGTGTGGCTGCGCACCAGCTATCCGCGGCTGCGCAGCGACCAGCTGCAGAAGCTGGCCTGGCAGGTCCTCGTCCCGCTCGCGCTGGCCCAGCTGGCGCTCACCGGCGTGATCCGGGTGGTGATGTCGTGAAGGTTCCCGGCCTGGTCACCGGGCTCGCCGTGACGCTGCGGCGGATGCTGCGCCGTTCGGTGACCCAGCAGTACCCGGAGGTTCAGCCCGAGCTGCCGCCCCGCAGCCGCGGGGTCATCGCCCTGCACGAGGACAGCTGCACCTCCTGCATGCTGTGCGCCCGCGAGTGCCCGGACTGGTGCATCTACATCGAGTCGCACAAGGAGACCGAGCCGGCCGGGACCGAGGGCGGCCGTGAGCGCACCCGCAACCAGCTGGACCGCTTCGCGATCGACTTCTCGCTGTGCATGTACTGCGGGATCTGCATCGAGGTGTGCCCCTTCGACGCGCTGTACTGGGCGCCGGCGTTCGACTACGCCGCCTACGACGTGGTCGAGCTGACCCACGAGCGCGACATGCTGGGCCGCTGGCTGGACGCGGTGCCCGAGAGGGCGGGCACCGATCCGGTGCCCGAACCGGAGTCGATGACGCGATGACCGGAAGCGAGATCATGATCGTGCTGCTGGGCGGGGTGGTCCTTGGCGCCGCGCTGCTGGTGGTCACGAGCAGGCGCATGGTGCACGCCGCGCTCTGGTTCGTCGTCGCCTTCGGCGCGCTGGCCGGCTGTTTCATCGTGCTCACCGCCGAGTTCGTGGCCTGGGTGCAGGTGCTGATCTACGTCGGCGCGGTGGTCGTGCTGCTGCTGTTCGGGATCATGCTCACCCGGGCACCGATCGCGCCGTCCGCCGACGCCGACTCGCGCAACCGGCCGGCCGCGCTGCTCGTGGCCGGTGGCACCGGCGCGGTCCTGGTGGCGGTGGTGCCGGCGGCGTTCCCCGGGGCGCGGCTGCCGATCGGTGGGCCGGGGGCCGTCGTGGCCGGCAGTGCCGAGGCGGTCGGGACGGCGTTGTTCGCCGGCTGGGTGTGGCCCTTCGAGGTGCTCTCGGTGCTGTTGCTCGCCGCGCTGATCGGCGCGATCGTGCTCACCCGCGCCGACGTCGGCCCACGCGAGGTGCCCGGCGCGCCGGTCTCCGGCCGGGAGGGCTGAGATGGGGATCGCCTATCCGACCGTGCTGGCCGCGGTGCTGTTCGCGATCGGGATCTACGGCGTGCTCGCCCGGCGCAACGCGGTGCTGATCCTGATGTCGGTCGAGCTGATGCTCGGCGCGGTCACCCTGAACCTCGTCACGTTCGACGCGCTGCTCGGCGACCCGTCGCGCTCCGGGCAGGTGCTGGCGCTGTTCGTCATCGTGATCGCGGCGGCCGAGGTCGGGGTCGGCCTGGCGATCGTGCTGCTGCTGTTCCGCAACCGGGCGAGCATCTCGGTGGACACTCTGGACGGTCGCGGTGAGGCGGTGCGCCGATGATCACGTCCGTGATCGCGCTCGCCACCTGCGCGGTGCTCGTCCCCTTCCTCGCCGCCGCGCTCGGGCTGCTGGCCGGCCGCCGCTCACCCGGCGGCCCGGCCGTGGTGGCCGTGACCGGTGCCACCGGCTGTGCGGTGCTCGCCGTCCTGGTGGCGTCGGGCGCCGGGGCCGGGCCGGCCGAGGCGTGGGTGCCGTTCACCCCGACCGGAGGTATCCCGATCGTGCTCGGCGCCCGGGTCGACGCGCTGTCCGCGACGGTCGGGGTGATGGTCGGGGTGGTGGCGCTCGCCGTGCAGGTCTACTCGGCGGGGCTGATGCGCGGCCGGCCGCGCTACGCCTCGTTCTCCGCGCTGATCTCGCTGTTCACCGCGGCCATGCTCACCGTGGTCTTCTCCGCCGACCTGCTGATCGTCTACGTCGGCTGGGAGGTCATGGGGGTGTGCTCCTACCTGCTCATCGGCCACCACTGGGAGGACCGCCCCACGACGGCCGCGGCGCTCAAGGCGTTCCTGATGACCCGGGTCGGCGACGTCGGGTTGCTGTTCGGCATCGTCGTGCTGGGCCTGGCCGCCGGGTCGTTCCGGATCACCGCGGTACTCGACGCGGTGCCCGGGATGTCCCCGGGCCCGGTGCTTGCCGGCACCCTGCTGATCACCCTGGGCGTGGTCGCCAAGTCCGGCCAGTTCCCGTTGCACTCGTGGCTGCCCGATGCGATGGCCGGCCCGGCACCGGTCAGCGCGCTGATCCACGCCGCGACCATGGTCGCGGCCGGGGTGGTCCTGGTTGTCCGGCTCTATCCCGCGTTCCTGGCCGCACCGGTCACGCTCGCCGTGCTCGGGGTGCTGGCCGCGATCACCATGCTGGGCGCGGCGCTGGCGGCACTGGGTGCCGAGGACCTCAAGCGGGTGCTGGCCTACTCCACGGTCAGCCAGCTCGGGCTGATGTTCGGCGCGCTGGCGGCCGGTGGTGCGACGGCCGCCCTCACGCACCTGCTCGCGCACGCCGCGTTCAAGGCGCTGCTGTTCCTCGCCGCGGGCGCGGTGGCGGTGGCCGTGGGCGGCTCGCAGCTGAGCCGGATGGGTGGGCTGCGCCGCGGCATGCCGGTCACGTTCGCCACCGCGACGGTCGGGTTCGCGGCGCTCGCCGCGCTGCCGCCGACCAGCGGGTTCGTCAGCAAGGACGGAGTCGTCGACGTCATGTGGCACGGCCGCGGCCCCGTCGCCACGATCCTGCTCGGCAGCGCGCTGCTGACCACCGCGGTGACCGGCGCCTACGTCACCCGGGCCTGGCTGCGTACTTTCGCCGGGCCGGTGCGGGAGCCCGGGGTCCGGGAGGTGCCGGCGCTGTTGACCGGTCCGCTGGTCGCGCTCGCGGTGCCCGCTCTCGGTCTCGGGGTGTACTGGGTCACGACCGGGGCGCTGCGGGTGGACCGGGCGGTCGCGCTCACCTGCACCGGATTCGCTCTCGCCGGCGTGGTCGCCGGGTACCTCGGGTGGCGCCGCGCGCCGGCTTGGTCGGCGCCGCGGGTGCTGGCCACCGCGTTCGGCACCGACGACCTGTACGAGCGCACCCTGGTCCCCGTCGTGCAGCGCCTGGCCACCCGGGTGGTCCGGGCCGACGACGGCGTCGGCGCGGCGGTGCGCGGCACCGGGAACGCGGCCCGGCGACTCGGCGGGGCGCTGCGGCTGACGCAGACCGGCAACCCGCAGTTCTACGTCACCGGCGTGCTCGCCGGGGTGCTGCTCATCGCGGTCGGGGTGGCGATGCTGGGATGAACGTGCTGCTGGTCCTCCTGCTCGCCGTCCCGCTGGCCGGCGCCCTGGTCCTGCTCGTCTCCCCGCGCGGATGGGCGCAGCACCGGGCGCTGCCCGTGGGCCTCGCCGCCACCGCGCTGACCCTGCTCGACGCCGTCGCCCTCGCGGTGCACTACGCCCGCGGTAGCCGGTCCGATGTGGACGCGGCGTGGATCCCGGCGATCGGGCTGCGGTTCCACCTCGGCGTGGACGGCATCTCGCTGCCGCTGGTGCTGCTCACCGCGCTGCTGACCACGCTCTGCGCGGCTTACCTGCTGCGGTCGGCGGCCCGGCCGGCCCGGCCGCAGGCGTTCGTCGCCCTGTTGTTGCTGCTCGAGGTGGGCATGCTCGGCACGTTCGTCGCGCTGGACCTGCTGCTGTTCTTCGTGGCCTTCGAGATCGTGCTGGTCCCGATGTACGCGGTCATCGCCGGCTGGGGCGGAGCGGACCGGCGCCCGTCGGCGCGGCAGTTCATCCTGTACACCCTCGTCGGCTCCGGGGTCATGCTGGTCGGGCTGGTGCTGGTCGGGGTGGCGGCCGGGACGCTGGACATGGTGGTGCTGGCCCAGCGCGGCGGCGCCGGGTTGAGCCACACCGTGCAGGTCGTCGGGTTCCTCGCCATCGCGGGCGGCCTCGCGGTCAAGATCCCGGTGTGGCCGCTGCACTCCTGGCTGCCCGACGCGCACACCGCGGCGCCGACGGTGGGATCGGTGCTGCTGGCCGGGGTGCTGCTGAAGATGGGCACCTACGGGCTGGTGCGGATCGCGGTGCCGATCCTGCCGGAGGGCGCGGCCGCGTTCGCCCCGGTGCTGGGCGTGCTCGGGGTGGTCGGCATCGTCTACGCCGGGCTGGCCTGCCTGGGGCAGTCGAACCTCAAGCGGCTGGTGGCGTTCTCCAGCATCGGGCACATGGGGTTCGTGCTGCTCGGGATCTCCACCCTCACCGCGGTCGGGATCAACGCGGCGCTGTTCGCCAACATCGCCCACGGCGTCATCACCGGCCTGCTGTTCTTCCTGGTCGGCGGCATCTCCGAGCGCTACGGCAGCACGGACATGGGCCGGCTCGGTGGTGGGCTGCTCGCCGCCACCCCGCGGCTGGGCGCGCTGGTCGTCTTCGGTGCCGTCGCGAGCCTCGGGCTCCCCGGGTTGGCCGGTTTCTGGGGCGAGGGACTCGCCGTGCTGGCGGCGTTCCGGCCCGCTGCGGAGTTGCCCGGCGGGCTGTACGTGGCCCTCGCCGCGGTGGCCGGTGTGGGCATGGTGCTCACCGCGGCCTACCTGCTGGTGATGCTGCGCCGGGTGGTCTACGGCGTGCCCCGGTCGTCGGTCCCGATGCCCGACATGAGCCGCGCCGAACTGCTGACCTGGAGCCCGCTGGTGGCCGCGGTGCTGGTCGCCGGGCTCTGGCCGGCGGTCGTGCTCGGCGTGACCGACGGCGCGGTGCGCGCCCTGCTGGGGGTGAGGTGATGACCGGTCCGGCAACGACCGCCGTGCAGGGCGTCGACCTGCTCGCGATCGCGCCGCCGATGCTGCTCGCGGCGGCGGCGCTGGTGGTGCTGCTCGTCGAGGCCTTCCGGCCCGCGGCCCGCCTGGTCGCGACCACCGCCCTGGCCGGGGCCGGGCTGGCCCTGGCCGCCGAACTCGTGCTGGCCGCCGACGTCCTGGGCGGTGGCCGGTCGCGGGCGACGTTCTGCCTGCCTGCGGCGCTGCGTGGGACCGGGCCGGCGTCCTGCTCCTATGTGGTGGATCCGTTCGCGGTCCTGCTCGGACTCGTCGCGCTGCTGGCCGGCGCCGCGGCGCTGCTGCTCGCGGTGCCGGAGATCCGGCGCACCCGGCTGCCCGCCGGTGAGTTCTGCTTCTTGCTTCTCACCGCGGTGGCCGGTGCGGTGGCCCTGCCCGCGGGCCGCGACCTGGTGACGCTCGTGGTGTGCCTGGAGCTGGTCTCGCTGCCGGTCTTCGCGCTGGTCGCGCTGCGCCGCTACGACGGCCGGTCCACCGAGTCCGCGTTGACCATGTTCCTGGTGTCGGTGGCCTCGACCGCGGTGATGCTGTACGGGATCAGCCTGGTCTACGGGCTGGCCGGGTCGATGTACCTGGATCGCATCGCCGTGGCGCTGAACCCGGCCGCGGCCCCACCCGCGGCCGCGGTGGGCATCGTGCTCGTGCTGGTCGGGTTCGGCTTCAAGGTCTCCGCGGTGCCGTTCCACACCTGGGCGCCGGACACCTACGCCGGCGCTCCGGTCGCCGTCGCCGCGGTGCTCGCCGTGGTCTCGAAGGTCGCCGGGTTCGCCGGGCTGGTGCTGGTGCTGGTCCTGGGGTTCGGCGGGTTCGCACCGGTGTGGGCACCGCTCGTCGCGGTGCTGGCCGCGGCGTCGATGACCGTGGGCAATCTGGTCGCGCTGCGCCAGCGAGGTGCCCTGCGCTTGCTGGCCTGGTCCTCGATCGCGCAGGCCGGGTACGTGCTCGCCCCGCTCGGGGCGCTGGCCGGGATGGCCGGGCGGCCGGAGCTGCGCGAGGAGTTGGTCGCGGCGTCCGTCGGCTATCTGGTGATCTACGCCCTGATGACGACCGGCGCGTTCGCGGTGGTCGCCTTCATCGGCCGGATCACGCCGGGGAACGACGGCACCGACCTCGACGGCTACCGGGGGCTGGCCCGCACCCACCCGGTCGTCGGTGTGGCGTTCGCGTTCTTCCTGGCCTGCCTGGCCGGGCTGCCCCCGGGGCTGGCCGGGCTCTTCGCCAAGGTCGTCGTGGTGCGGGCGGTGGTGGACGGCGGCCACGGCTGGCTGGCGGTGATCGTGGCGGTCAACACCGTGATCGGGCTGTACTACTACCTGGCCTGGGCGGTCCGCCTGTTCGCACCACCGGCGGCCGACGGCGCCGCGTTCGGCGCGCTGCGCCGTCCGATCGCGGTCGCGATCGCCGTGGCGGTGGCAGGCCTGGTCCTGCTGTCGGTGTTCCCCGAACCGGTCCTCGCCGGCTGGTCGCTGACCGGGACGGGCTGAGCCGCCGCTGCAATGATCGCCGGTTTCGGGACCGTACGGCCATCCGTGGCCGGAATGTCCCGGATACGTCGATCATGCTGCCGGTGGAGGCACCGGCCTGCGCCGGTACCGGCACCCCGGGGCACCGGTACCGGCGCAGCGGCTTCAGCGCACTGCCATGCGCTCCTCGATCGGCACGAAGTCGAAGTCGTAGCCGAAGTAGCGCGGGCCGACGACCTCGAGCCCGGCCGGGGTCCGCCACCGCGGATCGCACGGCGCGGCGACGACCGTGACCCGGAACCCGTAGCGCAGGTCCTCGGTGGTGATCGGCTGGCCGGTCTCGGAGTCCAGGACCATGATCAGGTCCGGGACCGAGGCGAGCATCTCGCCGTCGCGCTCGGCGACCAGATGCTCGTTCTGCGTCTGCAGGCGCAGCATGGCGCCGGCGTCGTCGCCCAGGCCCTCGATGCGGACCTCGGCGCGGGCGAAGCCGCCCTCGGTCCGGCGGTGCACGTCGACGACCTTGCCGGCGAACAGCTGGACCCCACCGAGGTACTTCGGGACCACCGCTGCCGGGTCGCCGTGCGCCTCCCGGGCCTCCCGCACGAGCCGGCCCAGCTCCTCGGCCGTCCGCAGGGTGTTCGGGATCGTGCAGTCCCGCAGCCGCGCGGCGGCCAGCGGGTACAGCCCGATCAGGGCGGCGCAGCCCATGTCGATCGTCTGCGACCGCGCGAGGCGCTCGGTCCACCGGTTGTCGATCGCATCGATGATCGAGGCGTTGCCCTTGTCGTCGGCGATCGACATCGGCGCCGCCTTGCCACCGAACAGCGTGGGCATGCACATCTGCAGTTCGGGGAACGCGCGGCCCATCAGGTCCGCGTCGATCACCGGCAGCCGCTCCCGCGCCGCCAGGCAGAACGGGATCATCGAGTTCAGCCCGCCGATCTCGATCGGCATGGTATGCGTCGCCCGCCGGCCCAGGTGGTGCTCGAGCTTGCGGAACGCGGTCACGACCTCGTCGCCGCTGGGGAGCTTCTCCACCATCACGGTGGGGGCCCCCATCATCGCCGACGGGATCACGAACGCGTCGTCGGACACCTCGTCGAGGTCGACGACCTCCACCGGCCCGTGCTCGCGGATCGCGTCGCGGGCCAGCAGCATGCCGATGTAGGGGTCTCCGCCGCCGCCGGTGCCGAGGATGCCGGCGCCGAGGGCGATGTCGGTGAGCTGCCGCTCGTCAACGAGTCGCAACGGTCTTCCTTCCGAGCTGGAGATCTCCCACGGCCTTCACCCTGATCCGGACCGCGTTGCCGGGCACGTAGGCGAGCGCCAGCTCCTCCTGGTCGACGACCCGGACCGAGTCCGGCACCGCACCCGCGGCCACCGCCCGCTCGGCGGCGAGTTCCCGCGCCTGTTCCAGCGCCGCGTCCCGGGACAGCTGCGGGCCGACCGAGAACATCTGGTCCACCTCGCCGCCGACCTGCGCGATCGCGGCTCCGATCGCGTTCGCGACCGCGTGGTGCTCGGGGCGCACCAGCCGGGCGGCGCCCGGCAGGGTGTCGCCGAGCAGGATGCTGCCGCCGCCGACGACCACCACGGGGATGGGGTCCGAGGTGGTCTTCATCCGGTCCACCGCCTCGGCGATCCGGGCCTCGATGCTCTCCAGCGCACGGCGCACCAGAGCCGGGTCCACGCCGGCGACCCGGCTCGTGTCGCCGACCTCGGCCCGGCCCCCGGCCACCGCGATGTCCGTCGCGGTCAGCGTGTCCCCGCCGAAGACACGGCCGAGCTGGGGCAGCCGGTAGCCGACGCTCTCCGGTCCGACCACGGGGTCGGCGTCGGAGCGCACGTAGCTGCCGCCGCCGATACCGAGCGGGAGCACGTCGGGCATGCGGAAGTTCGTCCGCACCCCGCCGACCTCGATCGTCGACTTGGCCTCACGGGGGAAGCCGTTGACGAGCATGCCGATGTCGGAGGTGGTGCCGCCGATGTCGACGACCGCGCAGTCCTGCAACCCGGAGAGCAGCGCCGCCCCGCGCATCGAGTTCGTCGGCCCGGAGGCGAACGTCGAGACGGGGTAGCGCTCCGCCTGCTCGACGGTCATCAGCGTGCCGTCGTTCTGGCTGATGTACATCGGGGCGTCGATGCCCGACTCGTGCAGCGCGGCGCGGAACGCGTCGGTGATGTGCACGGCCAGTTCGGCCAGGCTCGCGTTCATGATCGTCGCGTTCTCGCGTTCGAGCAGCCCCATCCGGCCGAGCTCGGCGGACCGGCTGATCGCCACGTCCGGCACGGTCTCCCGGATGATCTCCTCGGCGCGCCGCTCGAGATCGTCGTTGATCGGGGAGAACACCGACGAGATCGCGACGGCACGCAGGCCCTTCGCCGCGATGTCGTCGGCCACCCGCTTGAGCTCGCCGCCGTCGAGCGGCGCGATCTCGCGGCCGTCGAACTCGTGGCCGCCGTGGCACAGGTAGACGTGCTGCCCCACGGCCGCGCGCAGCCGGTCCGGCCAGTCGATCAGCGGCGGCAGCGCGCGGGTGGCGGGCAGCCCGAGCCGGACGCTCGCGACCTCCAGCAGCCGGCGCGCCTCCACCACGGCGTTCGTGAAGTGCGTGGTGCCGATCATGACGGTCTCGATGGACTCCGGCGCGACCCCGCTCTGCCCGAGCAGGCTGCGCAGGCCGGCGAGGATGCCGGTGGTGACGTCGGCGGAGGTCGGGCTCTTGACCTCCGCCAGCACCCGGTCACCGTCCATCAGCACCGCGTCGGTGTTGGTGCCTCCGACGTCGATCCCGATCCGCATCAGGCCCCCGCCCGGTGCCGGACCTTCGGCAGCACCTCGCGGGAGGTGAGCTCCACGACCTCCTTGACGCGGTCGGCGGCCACCGGGGCCAGCGCCACCGAGTCCGAGCCCGCGTCGATCAGGGCCTGGATCTTCGCCGCGCACTCGTCCGGGTCCCCGGCGACCACGAGGTCCTCGACCCACTGGTCGGGCATCTCGCGCATGATCAGCTCGGCGGGGTTGTCGCCGCCGCGCTGGTACATGTCCCACAGCTCGTCGCCGATGCCGTAGACGTCGGTGAGCCCGGACTTCGGCACCGCCGCGAGGTAGAAGGCGGCCACGGTGCGCGCCTCCGCCTTGGCCTTCGCGCCGTCCGGGTCGACCGAGTACAGGGCGTAGGTGGCGACACGGTGGTGCTCGCCGGTCCGGCCGGCCTTGGCCTGGCCCTCGGCGACCCGCTCGCGCAGCCAGCCCAGGTACTTCGTGCCGGCGAGCACGGAGACCAGCGTGGCGTCGGCGACCTCGCCGGACAGGTTCAGCATCTTCGGGCCGATCACGCCCATGTAGATCGGCAGCTTCGTCGCGGCCGGGTGCACCAGCTGGATCTTGTCGAACGAGTAGACCTTGCCCTGGAAGGTGACCTCCTCGCCGTCGAGCAGCCGGCGCACGTTGGTCACGGTCTCACGCATCGCGGTGTAGGGCGACTTGGGCATGGCGCCCATCTGCTCCACCCAGTGCGGGACGCCCAGGCCGATGCCGGGCCAGACCCGCCCGGGGTACATGCGGTCGATCGTCGCGAGCTCCATGGCCAGCGCCGCAGGGTGGCGCGCCATCGCCGACACGACGCCGACGCCGACCTTGATCTCGCTGGTCGCACCCAGCGCCGCCATCGCGCCGGAGATGCCGCCGTAGAAGAAGTAGTCCTCCGGGATCCACAGCTCGCCGAAGCCCTCCCGCTCGGCCAGCGTCGAGATCTCCGGGATCAGCTCGGGCTGGACCTGGCTGGAGACGAGCAGGCCGACGGGGGAGCCGTCAGTTGCGGGGGTGGTCATCGCGTTGTTCCTTTCGCGGGGCTCTCGGACTCCTCGCGCAGTGCCGCCAGGACGTCGAAGGGGGTGATGGGCAGAGAGCGGATCGGCTTGCCGATCGCGTCGGAGACCGCACTGGCGATCACCGCGGCGACCGGGATGAGCGAGGGCTCGCCGGCGCCCTTCGCCCCGTACGGGCCGTCGGGCCACGGGTTGTCCAGCAGTGCGATGTCGATCGGCGGTGCCTCGAACGCCGTCGGCAGCCGGTAGTTCTCCAGGCTGTGGTCCACGGTCACGCCGTCGGCCACGCGCAGGTCCTCGTAGAGCGCGTACCCCACACCCTGCAGCACGCCGCCGTGGATCTGGCCCTCGACCTGCTGGGGGTTGATCGCGCGGCCCACGTCCTGGGCGACGACGTAGCGCAGGATCGTCACCTTGCCGGTGTCGGGGTCGACCTCCACCTCGGCGGAGTGCACGTGGTAGGTCGGGGTGGCGAACCCGGTGAACAGCGCCCCGGTGAGGCAGCCCGAGTCGAACTGCACCGGCGGGGTGATGTGCCGGCCGGTGGCCGAGATCGGGCCCGCGGTGTAGAGCGCGGTCTGGGCCACCGCGGCCAGCGGGACCTTCGCGCCCGGCGATCCGGTCACCTGGACGTGCCCGTCGGCGAGCTCGAGGTCGGCCGGGTTGGCCTCGAGCAGGTTCGCGGCCACCTCGAGGAGCTGCTCGCGGACCTGCGCGCTGGCCTGCACGGCCGCGTTGCCCAGGGAGAACAGCGTCCGGCTGCCCTGGGCGCCGCCGTCGTAGGTCCCGGCGTCGGTGTCCGCGGCCAGGATGATCACGTCGTCCGGGGTCAGCCCGAGCTCCTCGGCCACGATCTGGCGCAGCCCGGCGGCCACCGCGCCGGTGCCGATCTCGGCACCGGCACAGATCACCCCGGCGGTGCCGTCCTCGT
This sequence comes from Pseudonocardia acidicola, assembly GCF_012911935.1. Lineage (GTDB taxonomy): Bacteria > Actinomycetota > Actinomycetes > Mycobacteriales > Pseudonocardiaceae > Pseudonocardia > Pseudonocardia acidicola. The sequence continues at coordinate 79,935 of NZ_JAAXLA010000012.1, forward strand.
TGATCTTGACGGTGGCGCCGCCCGGCCCCGGGTTGGTCAGCCAGGTCACCGCGCCGATGCCCTTGCCGCGCAACCCCCTCGGGTTGCCGGACGGGGCCTGGGCGGCCCACGGGGCGATCTGCTCGACCTTCGCGAAGCCCTCCTCGAAGACCGCATCGTCGAGGACCTGGCCGTTGGCGATGGCCTCGCCGGCCTTGACCACGTTGCGCAGCCGCAGCTCCCGGCGGTCCATGCCGAGCTTCGCCGCGATGTGGTCGAGGTGCTGCTCGAGGGCGAACATCGCGTACGGGCCGTTGACACCGCGGAACGCCGCCGTCGGGGCGGTGTTCGTGTAGACGACCCGGGTGCGGTAGCGGGCCACCGGCACCCGGTAGGTGCCGCCGAACACCAGCCCCGGCACCGCCGCGCACGCGACGATCTCGCCGCTGTACGCACCGTTGTCGGCGATCGTGTCGGCCTCCTGGGCGAGGATCTCGCCGTTCGCGGAGACCGCGGTCCGGATGCGGATCTTCGCGTTCTCCCGCGGCCCGGCGGTCTGCAGCTCCTCGGCCCGGGTGTTGACCAGCCGCACCGCGCGGCCGGTCCTGCGCGCGAGCACGCAGACGAACGGCTCGAGCATCGCGTCGATCTTGCCGCCGAAGCCGCCGCCGATCGTGGTGACGACGACGCGGACCTTGGAGGGAGCGATGCCGAGCCACTCGGCGAGCCGGTCGCGGACCAGGAACGGGAACTGCGCCGGGCTGTGCACGACGTAGCGGCCGCCCTCGAACCGGCCCACCGCGGCGTGCGGCTCGATCGGGGACTGGTGCTGGCGCTGGGTGCTGAACTCGTCCTCCACCACGAGGTGCGCAGCGGCGAACGCGGCGTCCACGTCGCCGCGGTCCAGCGTGGACTCCCAGGCGACGTTGCCCGAGCGGGGCCCGGGCGCCAGCATCTGGTACGACTCCCAGGCCGGGTGGATCAGCCGGGCGCCCTCGGCGAGCGCGGCGTCCATGTCGGTCAGCGCTTCCAGGGGGTCGATCTCCAGTTCGATCGCGGCCACCGCGGCCTCGGCCTGCGCGAGCGTGTCCGCGGCCACCGCGGCGATCGGCTCGCCGATGTAGCGGACCTCCTCGCGGGCGAACATCGGCTGGTCCTTGAGGATCCAGCCCGAGGTGGTGTCCGGGACGTCGGCGGCCGTGATGATCGCCCGAACCCCGGGCAGCGCGGCCGCCCGCGCGGTGTCGAGCCGCCGGATCCGGCCCGCGGGCACCGGCGAGCGCAGCAGCTTGGCCTGCAGCGTGCCGGTCTGGCCGTAGTCCATGCCGTACACGGCGGCGCCGCGCACCTTGTCGTCGCCGTCGGCGCGGCGGGCGTTGGTCCCGACCACGCGCGTCACGACCGGCCCCCGTTCGCCCCGGCGACGGCCAGCGCCGCCTCGACGATCTTGTGGTAGCCGGTGCAGCGGCAGATGTTGCCGGCCAGCGACTCCTTGATCGCGGCCTCGTCCGGGGTGGCGTTGCGCTCGAACAGCGCGGTGAGCGACATCAGGATGCCGGGTGTGCAGGCGCCGCACTGCACGCCGCCGTGCTCGAGCAGGGCGTCCTGCAGCGGGTTGAGCGGGCCGTCCGGGTCCGCGAGGCCCTCGACGGTGCGCACGGCTCGGCCCTGCGCCAGCGCGACCGGGGTCAGGCAGGACACGGCGGGCCGGTCGTCGACGAGCACGGTGCAGGCGCCGCAGCGGCCCTCGGCACAGCCCGGCTTGGCACCGGTGAGACCGAGCCGGCTGCGCAGTACCGACAACAGCGGGGTCATGTCCGGCGCGTCGACCTCGACGGGCCGTTCGTTCAGTGTGAACGCGTGGGGCATCGGTTGCTCACTTCTGCTGGTCGTCGGCGGTGGTGAGGGTGGCTGCGGCGCGGCGGGCCAGCGCAGGCAGCACGGCGAGGCGGTACCAGCCGGGGGCGTCGAGGCCCTCGCGGGCGGTGCACTCGTCCGCGGCGGCCTGGCCTGCCCGCTCGGCGGCCGCGTCGTCCAGCGCAGCGCCGACCAGCACCGCGGCGGCCGCGTCGGACAGCCGGGCGATCTCCTCGACGCCGCCGACGCCGACCCGGGCGGCAGCCACGGTCGCGCCCTCGATGTCCACCGACAGCGCCACCGATGCGATCGCGTACTCGCCGCCGCCGCGGACGGTCAGCCGTTCGAACGCGGAACGCCGGGCCGCCGGGGTGGGGACGACGATGCGGGCGATCAGCTCGCCGGCGAGGCGCTCGCGCCGGGAGGCGAGATGGCCGGCGAGGTCCTCGGTCCGCTCCCCGTCGGGGCCGGCCACGACGACGCGGGCCTCGGCGGCCAGCAGCGCCGGCACCAGGTCGGCCTCCGGGAACCCGACAGCGGCGATGTTGCCGCCGACGGTCGCGACGCTGCGTACCGCGGGGAAGGCGGAACGCCGGGCCGCCTCGATCAGCCCGGCCAGTGCGGGGGGAGCGTCGAGGGCCGCGAGCTCGTCGTGGGTCACCATCGCGCCGATCTCGACCGCGTCGTCACCGGTCCGGATACCGTGCAGCTCCGCGAGACCGTCGAGGGCGACGTAGACCCGGGCGACCGGCGCGCCGCGCAGCGGCGCCCGCATCACCCAGGTGCCGCCGGCCAGCGGGGCGCCGTCCGTGCCGAGCTCGGCCAGCTCGCGTATCGCGTCCGCGAGCGACGCCGGCCGGCGCACCTCGGACCGGGTGATCGCACCCGGGTCGGTCCGCCGGGGTGGACTTGCTGTTGTCATGGCGTGTCGTCCTCCTTGTCGCACGTCGTGGGAGCTCGGCCGCGGTCTCAGACGAACCGCAGGGTCCCGGCGGCTTTGACCCTGATCCGCACCGCGGGATCGGTGAGGTAGGCGAGCGGGACCTCCTCGACGTCGACGATCTCGGTGCACTCGGGGTCAGCACCGGCCCGTACCGCCTGTAGCCGGGCGCTCTCGCAGGCTTCGGCGATCGCCGCGGTCCGGCCGCCGGCCCCGAAGCGCGCGATCCGCTCGATCTGGCCGCTCACCAGCCCGATGGCGGCACCGATCGCGTTCGCGACCTCGTGGTCGGGCGGACGGTGCACCTCGCTGACCCCGGGGACGTCGTCGGGCACCAGGAACCCGCCACCACCGACCACGACCAGGGGCTGGTCCCCGGGCACGACCTTCGCCCGGTCGATCGCCTCGGCGAGCATCGCGTCGGAGCAGGCGAGCGCCTGGGCGAGCGCGGGGTGGTGCCGGGGGTGCGGCGCGCAGTGGCCGACCTCGACCCGCCCCGCGGCCACCGCGGCGTCGGTCAGCGTCTGCGTGGAGCCGCCGAACACGAGCGCCGACTCGGCCAGCCGGTAACCCACGCTCTGCGGTCCGACGCGGACCGGCCGGTCTCCGCCGGACACGATCGTGCCGCCGCCGAGCGGCAGCGTGACCAGGGCCGGCATCCGGAAGTTCGTCCGGACGCCGGCGATGCCCACGGACTCGTTGGACTCCCCGGGGAAGCCGTTCACCATGGCCCCCACCTCGGTGGAGGTGCCGCCGACGTCGGCGACCAGGGCGTCGCGCAGGCTGCTGACGTGGGCCGCTCCGCGCATGCTGTTGGCGGGCCCGCAGCCGATCGTCAGCACCGGGTAGCGCAGCGCGTACTCGAGCTCCATCAGCGTGCCGTCGTTCTGCGCGAAGTAGCGGGCCGGCCGCAGACCGTGCTGCTCCAGCGCGTCACCGAACGAGTGTGCGACGGTGTGTGCGACCCCCACCAGCGCGGCGTTGAGCACTGTGGCGTTCTCGCGCTCGATCAGGCCGATGCTGCCGATCTCGTGGCTGAGTGAGACGTGCACGTCACCCAGCACAGCGCGCGCGATCGCCTCGGCCGCGAGTTCGTGGCGGTCGGAGACGGCGGGGAAGACGCTGGTGACGGCCACCGCCTGCGCCCGGCCGGCGACGGAGTCGAAGAACCGGGCGGTCGCGTCCGCGTCGAACGGGGCGATCTCGGTGCCGTCGAACTCCATGCCCCCGGCGACGACGGTCGCGCCGACCGCCACCGCTGCCCGCAGGTCCGCCGGGAAGGTCGCCAGCGGCGGGACCGCGAGGGTTGCCGGGCCGCCGATCCGCAGCACGGCGACCCGGCGCAACCCGTCGCGGGCGAGCAGCGCGTTGGTGGCGTGGGTGGTGCCGAGCATCGCGTGCGTGATGCGGTCGCGGCCCTCGCCGAGCCCGTCGAGGACCGCCTCGATGGCCGCGGCGATGCCGGCGGTCACATCGGGTGTCGTCGGTGCCTTGGCCTTGGCCAGCAGCACGTCGGCACGGTCCACGACGACGGCGTCGGTGTTCGTGCCGCCGACGTCGATCCCCAGGCGCAGGTCAGCTCGCATGCAGGCCCCCGGTGTCGACGGGAGTGTAGGGGAAGCGGAGCCCGAACGCGGCCGGGCCGGCGGCCGCCAGTCCCGCCGGGGTTCGCCACACCTGCGGGCCGGGGAAGGCGATGACGCCGACCCGCTGCCCGTAGCGCAGCCGCTCGGTCACGATCGCCTCGCCGGTGCGGGCATCGAGCACGGTGATGATGTCCGGCACGCAGGCCCGGACCTCGCCGTCCTCGAGCGCGGCGAGGTTCTCGTTCTGGATCTCCAGGCGGAGCAGCCTGCCCTCGCCGGCGGCGTCCTCGATGATCGCCGAACCGCGGACGAACCCGCCGGAGGTCTCCCGCTCGACGTCGATGATCTTGCCGCGGATCAGCTCCACCGCGGCCAGTTCGCCGACCACGGTGTCGATCGGGGCGGCGCCGGCGCGCGTCATCGCGGCGCCGAGTTCGAGCGCCCGGGAGACCGACCCGGGGACGGTCGCGCGGCGCGCGGTCGCCACGTCCATCAGGTACAGCGCGGCGACGGCGGCGCCGCCGAAGGCCGCGGTCGACGAGCGCAGCAGCCGTTCGGTCCACTCGACGCTGCCGGCCCGGATGACCAGGGTGTTCAACCGCTCGTCGGCCATCACGCACGGGCTCGAGGGAACCCCGGCGAGGTTCATGGTCATCTGCGGCATGGTCGGGAAGGCGCGGCCCATGCCGTCCGCGTCGACGTAGGGCAGTTCCTGCCGGGCCGCCCAGGTCAGCGGGATGAGCCCGTTCGCGCCGCCGATCTCGAAGGGCATGATCGCCGCGACGGGCCGGCCGGTCAGGGCCTCCACCTCGTCGGCGAGCCGGCCGCCCTCACCGCCGTTCTCGAGTTTCTCGATCGCGATGGTCGGCGCACCGACGAGCCCGCACGGCATGACGAGGCCGTCGTCGGCGAGGTCGTCGAGGCCGACGAGCCGCACCGGACCGTGCTGCCGGATCGCCTCGCGCGCCATGAGGACGCCGACCAGGGGATCGCCGCCGCCCCCGGCGCCCATGACCGCGCAGCCGCGCGCGAGGGCCGGGAGATCGTCGATGTCGATCGATCCCCGGTCGGCTCGCGCGGCGGGGGTTCCGCTGTCGCGGCCCCGCTCCTGGCGTTGGGTCATGGTGGCTCCGCTCCTCGGCCGCAAGTATGTGTCGCCCATCCGTGTCGGTCTTTGGGCGGTCCGCCACTGAACACGCGAGTTCTTGTGCATCATGCACCGCGACTCGATACTTCAGCGCCGTGGACTCCTTGCAGGCGTTGCTGGACGCGCCGGACCTGCGCCTGCTGCTGCGGCGCCTCGCGGGTCCGGACTCCGACGCCCCGGTGCGCCGGATCGCCCTCGTCGAGGACCTCGGTCGGCTCGGCGACCTCGAGGAGGCCACGCTCGCGGTCCTGACGCACGCCGCGTCGCAGGACGCCGTGAGTTACCGGCTCGACGTCGCGCTGCGCACGGTGGGTTCGCGCGACATCAGTGCCGTCGTGCTCACCGACGGGCGCGAGGGCATCGCCCCGACGGCCGCCGCGCTCGCCCGCCGGGTCTCGGTCGCCGTCCTGCGGACGCGCGCCGACTGCGACCTGGCCGCGCTGCTGCTGGCCCTGCACCGCGAACTGGCGGGCGGCCCCGAGGTGGCGCTCGCGCGGATCCGGGCGGCGCTGCGCGCCCTCGAGGGCGGCACCGCCGACGCCGCCACCCCCGAGGGCCTGCTGCGCGCCGCGACGCGCGCGCTCGGCGCGCCCGTCGAGCTGCGCGACCCCGGGCCGGCCGACATCGCCGCGCCGGTCGTCGTCTCCGACGAGATCGAGGCGATGGTGAGCGCTCCGCGCGGAGACGGCCACGCCGAGGACGCGGCGGACGCCGTCGTGCACCTGGCCGCGGCCGCCGTCGCCCGGGCCCGCGCCGCCGCCCGCCAGGCCGAGGACGCGCCGATCCGTTCCCGCGGCGAGCTGATCTCCGAGTTCGTGCTCGCGCGCCCGGACCACGGCGACCGGCTGCTGGAGCGCATGCGGGCGGCCGGCCTGACCATCGACGGCTGGCACACCGCGATCCTGATCGACATCGAGAACCTCCCCGCCCTCGCGGCGGAGGACGAACTGGTCTCGCTGCGCATCACCGACCGGGTCGCGACGCTCGGCCTGGAGGCCGCCCGCGCCACCGGTGGTGTCTGGCACCGGGCCCGGATCGGGTCCGGGCTGCTGCTGACCCGGATGGAGCGCCACGACCTGGGCAGCCGCGGCGGTCGCGACGTCGCGCACGCCGCCGCGCAGATCCTGCGGCGCATCCTCTCCCGGCTCCCGGAGATCGCGCTGGTGTGTGGTGTCGGCAGCACCCACGTCGGCGCCACCGGCCTGCGGACGACGCTGGCCGAGGCCCGCGCCGCGCTGGCCGCCGGGCACGCGGGGCGCCGGATCAACGTGCCGACGAGCTTCGACGAGGTCGGGCTGCAGCGGACGCTGATCGAATGGTTCGCCTCCGACAGCGCGCGCGAGGCCGTCGACTCACTGCTGCGCCCGCTCGACGACCTCGGCCCCCAGAAGAGCCGGACCGCGCTGCAGACCCTGCGCGTCTACCTGGACAACCAGGGCTCGACCACCCGTGCGGCGGCCGTGCTGCACCTGCACCGCAACGCGATCGCCTATCGGGTGCGGCGGATCTTCGAGCTGCTCGACGTCGACCCGGAGGATCCGGACGCCGTGCTGATGCTGCAGCTCGCGTGCCGGGCCCGCTCGCTGGGATGAACGGGCCCTTGTCCTGCCCCCGAAAAATCTATAGATTTCGCGGGTCCTCCAACGAAGGCGGGTCCGTATGACCGAGATCGTCGCTCCGCAGGTGGATACAACCCCCTCGCCGGTTCCGGCAGCACCGCCGATCGAGCAGATCCGCCGCAAGGACGGCGACCTCGTCCTGACCGGACGGGGCGGATACCTCGACGACGTCGTGCTCCCGGGCACCCTGCACGCCGCCGTCTTGCGCAGCCCGCATCCGCACGCGCGGATCCGCGGGATCGACACCTCGGCGGCCGACGACCGGCCGGGCGTTCGGCTGGTGCTGACCGGTCAGGAGGCCCGCGACGCCGCGGGGATCATCCCGCACTTCTTCGATCCGGCGCTGGTCGGCGGCAGGACCGCCGATTTCCGCTGCCTCGCCGTCGACACCGTCGGCTACGAGGGGGAGCCGGTCGCGGCGGTGGTCGCGGAGACCGTGCACGACGCCCAGGCGGCACTCGACGCGGTCGTCGTGGACTACGAGCCGCTGCCCTTCGTGCTGGACGCCGACGAGGCCCTCGCCCCGGAGGCCCCCACGCTCTTCGAGGGCTGGGACGACAACGTGCTCATCCGGCTGCCGTTCGCCGAGGGCGACGCGGCCGCCGTGCTCGCCTCGGCTCCGCACGTCCTCGACGGCGAGATCCACATCGCCCGGTACCAGACCGCCCCCATGGAGACTCGCGGCTACCTGGCCTCGTGGGGCCCCGACGGCCGGCTGACCTTCTACGCCTCGACCCAGAACCCGCATCCACTGCGGTCGCATCTGGCCGAGATCCTCGACGTGCCGGAGTCGTCGGTGCGGGTCGTCGCCACCCGGCTCGGTGGGGGCTTCGGTCACAAGTTCCACGGCTACCCCGAGGAATCCCTGGTCTGTCTGCTGGCCCGCATGGTGGGCGCACCGGTGAAGTGGGTGGAGAGCCGCGAGGAGTGCATGCTCGTCGGCGCCCGCGAGTTCGTGCACCGCTTCACGGTCGCCTTCGACGACGACGGGCGCATCCTCGCGCTGCGGGACCGGATTCTCGCCAACGTCGGGGCACTCGGCGCGAGCGGCGGGTGGGGGATGGCCTTCGTGGCCGGCATGGCCTTTCCGGGGCCGTACCGGATCACCGACTACGACGTCGAGTCGGTCGCCGTCGTCACCCACAAGCCACCGTGGAACGGCGCCCGCGGCTACGGCAAGGAGTCCGCCGCGCTGGCCATCGAGCGGATCGTGGATCTCGTCGCGGCCGAACTGTCGCTCGACCCCGCCGGCGTCCGCCGGCGCAACTTCATCCCGCCCGAGGAGTTCCCGTACTGGACCGCGGTCAAGCACCTCGACAGCGGGCGGTACGCCGCCACCTTGGATCACGCCCTCGAACTGGCCGGCTACGACGACCTCCGCCGCGAACAGGCCCGGGATCGCGCGACAGGCCGGCTCGTCGGTGTCGGGATCGGCTTCGAGCTCACGCCCGAGGGCGGGGACTTCTCCGGTGCGCTGCTGCGCGGTTTCGACACCTCGACGGTCCGGATGGACCCCAGCGGCCGGGCCACGGTGCTCACCGGCGTCACGAGCCCCGGCACCGGCAACGAGACCGCGATCGCCCAGCTGGTCGCGGCCGAGCTGGGCATGTCGCCCGGCGACGTGACGGTCATCCAGGGCGACACCGATCTGTGCCCCTACGGGTACGGCAACTTCAGCAGCCGGTCGCTGACCGTCGGCGGCGCGGCCGCGGTGCTCGCCGCCCGCGACGTCCGCAACACCCTGGCCCGTGCCGCCGGGGTGTTGCTGGAGACGGCACCGGAGAAGATCGTCTTTGCCGGCGGCCGGGTCGCGGCGCCGGAACGCTCGATGAGCATCCGGGACCTGGCCGGCGCGGTCTTCCGGCGCACCGTCGCGGTGGCCGGCCTCGACGACGCCCAGCTCGAGTCGACCCGGACCTACACCCCCGCCAACGTGCACAACCTCCCCGACGAGCAGGGGAGATGGTCGCCCTACCCGTCGTTTCCCTATTCGGCGCACATAGCGGTCGTGGAGATCGATCCCGGCACTGGCGTGGTGACGCTGCGCGGCTACTCCGGGGTGCACGACTGCGGCACGATCATCAACCCGGTGCTCGTGGAGAGCCAGTTCCTCGGCGCGATCGCGATGGGCATCGGCGGCGCGCTGTGGGAGGAGCTGCCCTACGGCCCCGACGGGCGGCTGCGGGCGCGGACGTTCAAGCAGTACCTGATGCCGCGGGCGCCCGACCTGCCGTGGATCCGCACCGGTCACGAGGTGACTCCGTCGCCGTTCGCCCTGCTCGGGATGAAGGGCAGTGGGGAGAGCGGAACGGCCGGCGCGGTCGCCTCGGTCGCGAACGCGGTCAACGATGCACTGTCACCCCTCGGGGTGTCCGTCCACCGGATGCCGCTGAGCGCTCCGCGGATCCTCGCGGCGATCAGAAAGGCAGGCCGGCGATGATCCGATCACCTCTCACCCACCACGCGCCCGAGCGCCTCGACGCCGCTGCCGCGTTGCTCGCCGAGCACGGCGGATCGGCGGCCGTGCTCGGCGGTGGGACGGTGCTGGTCCCCGCCATGGTGCGCGGGGACCAGACCTACGGCCACGTCGTCGACCTGAGGAAACTGGGACTGGCCGGCGTGCGGATCGAGGACGGCTGGGCCGAGATCGGTGCGATGACGACCTACTCGGACCTCCTCGCCGCCCGTGGGCTCGCCGGGTCGGCCGTGGTGCTGCGCACGGCCGCGGCGGGGATCACCGGCGGCACCCAGCTACGCAACCAGGGCACCGTCGGCGGTTCTGCCGCCTACGCGAATCCGGCCTCCGACATCCCGGGCTGCCTGGTGGCCGTGGATGCCGTGCTGCGGCTGCACGGCCCGGAAGGGCGGCGCGACGTGCCGGCCGGCGAGTTCTTCCGCGGCGCCTTCAGTACCGCACTGCGGCCGGACGAGATGGTGACGGCGATCCGGGTGCCGCTGCGGCCCGCCCGGACCGGCTACTACAAGCTCAAGCTGGCCGAGAGCAGCTGGCCGATCGCCACCGCCGCCGCCACGGTCGACGATGCGGGTGCGGTGATCACGTTGGGCGCGGTCAGTGGCCGTCCGATCAGGATCGATGCCACGTCCGTGATCGCCGCCGGAGGCCTGCCCCTCGACGACGGCGAGTTCGACGAGCTCGTGCGGTCGCACATCGACGACCCGTGGGAGGACGAGTTGGCCCCCGCGTCCTACCGGCTGGACGTGGCCGCCGTGGTCGCCCGCAGGGCCCTGGCACAGACCGGGAACGGTGAACGGCGATGAGCGTCGCAGAAACCCCTGACCCCACCGGTACCGCTCCGGCCCGGCGCCTGACCCTCACGGTGAACGGCCGGCCGCGGGAGGTGAGCTGCGAGGACCGGCAGCTCCTGGTCGAGGTGATCCGGGAGCAGCTGAACCTCAAGGGAACCCACGTCGGCTGCCTGAACGGGGACTGCGGGGCCTGCACGGTGGAGCTCGACGGCCGGATCGTCAAGTCCTGCCTGCTGCTCGCGGCCAGTGCCGAGGGTGCGGAGATCACCACCGTGGACGCCATGGGATCTCCCGGGGACCTCAGCCCGATCCAGGAGGCGTTCTGGGACAACGACGGATTCCAATGTGGCTTCTGCCTGCCCGGCCACCTGTTCGCGGCGCGCGAGCTGATCCGTTCCCATCCCGACCCCAGCGACGACGAGATCCGCCAGGCGATCGCCGGCAACCTCTGCCGTTGCACCGGCTACCAGCGCATCGTCGCGTCCATCCGCGACGCGGCGGCCCGGGTCCGCGGCTGCGCCGCGGCTGGAGAATCCTGACGATGTCACCGATGAGGAGGAGGTCACGATGAGCACGTCCGCTCCGCCGCCGGGAGTCGCCATCACCGACGCGCGCCTGCAGGAGGTGGCGGAGAACGTCTTCGCCTACATCCAGCCCGACGGCACCTGGTGGATCAACAACACCGGTTTCCTCGTCGGCCGGACCGGGGTCGTCAGCGTCGACGCGTGTTCCACCGAGGCCCGGACCCGCGCCTACCTCGACACGATCGCCACGGTCAGCGACCAGCCGGTGCGGACGCTGATCAACACCCACCACCACGGCGACCACACCTTCGGCAACTACCTGTTCCGCGGCGCCACGATCGTCGGTCACGAGCGGATCCGGGAGGAGATGCTGGCCTTCGGCCCGCCGCGTTCGGCCCCGTTCTGGCAGGACGTGGACTGGGGCGACGTCGAGCTCGCCCCGCCGTTCCTGACCTACACCGATCAGGTGTCGGTCTGGGTCGACGACGTGCGCTGCGAGCTGCGCCACGTCGGCACGCCCGCGCACACCACCAACGACTCGATCCTCTGGGTGCCCGAGCAGTCGGTGCTGTTCACCGGCGACCTGCTGTTCAACGGCGGCACCCCGTTCCTGCTGATGGGCTCGATCGCGGGTGCGATCGAGGCCGTCGAGGGTCTGAAGCAGTACCCGGCCACGACGATCGTGCCCGGACACGGTGAGGTCGGGGGGCCCGAGATCATCGACCCGGTCCTGGACTACCTGCGCTTCGTCAGCGACACCGCCCGGGAGGCGAAGGCCGCCGGCCTGTCCCCGCTCGACGCGGCCCGGCAGGCCGACCTCGGACGGTTCGCCGATCTGCTCGATGCGGAGCGCATCGTCGGCAACCTGCACCGCGCCTACGCCGAGCTCGACGGCGCCGAGCGCGGGGCCCGGATCGATCTGGCCGCCGCGCTGGCCGACATGGTGACCTACAACGGCGGCAAGCCGCTGACCTGCTACGCCTGAGGACGGACGATGCGCTGGGTCACCTATCTCTCCCCGGCCGACGGGCAGCAGCACATCGGCCTCGTGCGCGGCGGGGCCGTGGCCGGGCTCCGCGGTCGGGACCGGCTGCTGGACCTGTTCGGTGACGACGGCGAGCGGCTCGCCGAGGCCGCCCGGTCGATCGAGTCCGACCCGCTGGAGGTGATCCCGGAGGCCGACGCGACGCTCTGCGCGCCCGTCCCGGTGCCCCCGTCGATCCGCGATTTCATGGCCTTCGAGGAGCACGTGGTCACCTCGATGGCCGCGCTGGGAAGGACCGTCGATCCGGTCTGGTACGAGATCCCGGTCTTCTACTTCACCAACCCCGCGGCGGTGCGCGGCCCGTGCGACGACGTCGAGATCTCGCCGGGCTCCACGCAGTTCGACTACGAACTGGAGGCCGCGGCGATCATCGGCAGGCCCGGGGCGAACATCCGGGTGGAGGACGCCGAGTCGCACATCGCGGGCTACACGATCCTGTGCGACTGGAGCGCCCGTGACCTGCAGGATCACGAGATGCGCCAAGGCCTCGGCCCGGCGAAGGGCAAGGACGGAGCGACGAGCCTTGGCCCCTACCTGGTGACCCCCGACGAGCTGGCCGACCACCGCGGCGGCAACGCCTTCGACCTGCCGATGACCGCCACGGTCAACGGCCGCCGCTACAGCGCCGGGAACCTGGCCGACCTGCACTGGTCGTTCGCCCAGATGATCTCCTACGCCTCCCGGGGAACGACCCTGCGCCCGGGCGACGTCATCGGCTCCGGCACGGTGGGGACCGGCTGCATCCTCGAACTCTCCCGGGTGCACGGCGAGCAGGCGTACCCCTGGCTGTCGCCGGGGGACGAGGTCGTCCTGGAGATCGAACGGCTGGGGGCCGTCCGGTCCCGGATCCTGCATGCGCCCGAGGTCGTCCCGTTGCGTTGACGGATCCGGTCCTGCCCGGCCGGCAACGCGACCTCAATCGGGCAGCACATGGGCGATGGCGTTCTGGGTACGCGTCATGTGCGCCTGCATCGCCGCGGAGGCGGCGTCGGGATCGAGCGCCTGGCAGGCCTCCAGGATGGTCTGGTGCTCCGCGCTCACCGCGGTGTGCCCGCCCCGCGCGTCGAGCGAGAGCCGCCGGAACCGGCTGGACTGCTCGGCCAGCAGCGACGTGAACTGCTGCAGCCACCGGGAACCGCAGTTGTCCAGCAGGGCCTTGTGGAAGGCCAGGTGCCGCCGTTCATAGGTCGCGTACTCCGCTGCGCTCATGTCCTGGAAGGGGCGAACGAGGGCGTCGGCCATGGCCTGGTGAGCCGTGTTCACCGCCTCCATCCACTCCGGGGTCGCCCGGGCGAGCGACCGCCGCAGGGCCAGCGGCTCCAGCAGGGCCCGGATCTCGTACACGTCGACCATCTCGGCCTGTGACAGCTCGGCGACCCGGGCGCCGCGCTGTGGCGAGTAGGTGACCAGCCCCTCGCCGGCCAGCCGGGCCAACGACTCGCGGACCGGTGTCGGGCTCGTGGAGAACCGTTCGGCGAGCTGGACCGCGCGCAGCTTCTCGCCGGGCGCGAACTCGTGGAACAGGATGGCCTCGCGCAGCATGTCCGTGATCCGGTCGACCCGAGGCCGAGCGTCTGCCTCGTGGGGACCTGACGGCGGAGCAGCCACCTGATGACTCTAGACCGCGGGTGCCGAGCACTCTCTCGACCTGCCCCGCAGGGCCGCCGTGAGGCGCTGCGCTGAGTCCGCGGCCGTGACGCGGCGCCTCCGGCAGGGTCGTGGCCTGATCGTCGCGTTCGTGCGGATTGATTACGGAGGGCGACTATCGGCCGCTAACGCGTCATCGCTCACCCCAGCTGCGTGGTACGAATGGGGGGCCGTCGTTACTGTCAGGTTGTCCCTGCGCTCCCCGGCGGGGCGGTCCGCCCCAGGTGCTGCCCACCCGGGGCGCCGTGGTGGAGTGCCCCGCCACGGCTGGCCGGGGCCTCCGGCCCGCGCCAGCGGGTGCCAGGGCGCCCCGCAGGCGGGGACCGTCTGAGGGTGGTGAATCGATCGCGGCCGATGACTGAATGGAGCTGTTTTGGGGATGCTGGGCTTCCTGCGACGAGGTGACCGGGCCGGACGCGGGGTCGATGCCGGGCGCAACGCCCTGATCCCGATCCCGCTCACCGGGGGGCTGCTCAGCGGCCAGGTCTGTGACGTCGAGGGGCGGCCCCTGGCCGGCGCCGTGATCTCGGTGTTCGACCGGTCCACCCGCCGCGTGGCCCATGTCGACAGCGACGCGTACGGCTTGTTCGCCGCCGCCGTCGCACCCGGAGAGCACCGGATCCGAGCCGAGGCCGGCGGCTTCCAGGCCGTCGACAACGTGGTCGAGGTCCAGTGGGGCAGGCACGCCGAGGTCGGCCGGCTGACACTGCGGCCCGACATCACAGCGGCCCCGCCTGCAGCGGGGATCTACGACATCGACCCGGACCACACCTCGATCCGTTTCGTGGCTCGGCACATCGCGATGTCCCGGGTGTTCGGCCGGTTCAACCGGTTCCGCGGTCAGATCCAGATCGCTGAACCGTTCGAGGACTCCCACGTCGACGTCGTCATCGATGCGGCCAGCGTCGACACCCAGATCGCGCAGCGGGACGCCCACCTGCGCTCGGCCGACTTCCTCGACGTCGAGCGGTTCCCGTGGCTGCGGTTCTCCAGCACCCGGTTCTCCGGCCGGGGCGGCAACAAGTGGCTCATCGACGGCGAGCTCACCCTGCACGGCCTGACCAGCGATGTGCAGCTGAACACGACGTTCCTGGGCATGCAGGAATGGAACGGCACGCGGGCCGGCGCGATCGCGCGGACCGAGTTGCACCGCGAGCACTTCACGCTGAACTGGACACAGGCCCTCGCGCACGGGTTGCCCGTGATCGGTTCCACGATCGAGATCACGCTGGACGTGCAGGCCATCGTGAAGACCTGATCACCGCCGGTGCGGTCCGGCGTGCGGTGCCCGGGCGGGCGGCCCGGGCACCGCACCGGCTACACCAGCAGGCCGAGCAGCAGCACGAACACCAGGCCCACCACGGAGACGACCGTCTCCATCAGCGACCAGGTCTTGATGTTCTGCCCGACACTCAGCCCGAAGTACTCCTTGACCAGCCAGAACCCCGCGTCGTTGACGTGGGAGAAGAACAGCGAGCCGGCGCCGATCGCCAGCACCAGCAACGACGTCTGGCCGGGGTCGAGGTGCGCCACGAGCGGTGCGAGGATGCCCGATGCGGTCACGGTGGCGACCGTCGCCGAGCCGGTGGCCAGGCGGATCGCGACGGCGACGAGCCAGGCCAGCAGCAGCACCGACGCCCCACTGCCCTCGACCCAGCCCGCGATCAGATCGCCGATCTTGGTGTCGACCAGGGTCTGCTTGAACCCGCCGCCGGCCGCGACGACGAGTAGGATGCCGGCGATCGGGGGCAGCGCCTGCTCGAGCGAGGCGGCGACGGCCTTGGTGCCCATGGCGGCTCCGCCGCCGAGGGTGAACATCGCGACGACCACGGCGATGAGCAGGGCGATCAGCGGGGTGCCGAGGAAGTCCAGCGCCGTGCGGGCGAGATGGCCCTCGGTCGCGAAGATGTCGGCGAGCGCCTTGCCCATCATCAGCACGACCGGCAGCAGCACGGTCGCGATGGTGATCGTGAAGGACGGCCGCCGCACGGTCCGCGTCTCCAGCGCGGTCGCGGCACCCGGGCCCGCGCCCGGCCTCTCGTCAGCGACCTGCGAGGCCGCGAACAGCGCCGGCGCCCCGACGTCGACCCAGCGCGCCGCGTAGCGGGCGAACAGCGGTCCGGCGATCGCGACGGTCGGTACCGCGACGAGCACGCCGAGGGCCAGCGTGATCCCCAGGTTGGCCTTCAGGGCGTCGACCGCCACGAGCGGGCCCGGGTGTGGCGGGACCAGGCCGTGCATCGCCGACAGCCCGGCCAGCGCGGGGATCCCGACCCGGATCAGGGAGAGCCCGGACCGCCGGGCCACCAGGAAGATCACCGGCATCAGCAGCACCAGGCCGATCTCGAAGAACATCGGCAGCCCGATCAACGCGCCGACCACGGCCATCGCCCAGGGCAGGGCGCGGGTGCTCGAGCGGCCGATGATGGTGTCGACGATCTGGTCGGCGCCACCGGAGTCGGCCAGCAGTTTTCCGAACATCGCGCCGAGCGCGATCAGCGTGCCGACGCCGGCCGCGGTGTCGCCGAAGCCCTTGGTGAAGCTGTCGACGGCCGTGGCTACCGGTAGGCCGGCGATCGCGGCGACGACCAGTGAGCCGAGGGTCAGCCCGAGGAACGGGTGCACGCTGTACCGGGTGATCAGCAGGACGATCAGGGCGATGCCGATGAGCGCCGCGGCGAGCAGTCGCGGGCCGGAGGCGGTGGCCGCCTGGGCCAGCGCGAACGTGGCGGTGGACATGGCTCAGGCCCCCTGCGCGAGGGGGCGCCCGTCGGCGGCCACGTAGCCGAGGTAGCTCTCGACGAGGTCGTCGACGGACAGGCCCAGGTCGAGCGTGACGCCGGGCTCGTCGGGCTGCAGCGGCTCGAGGGTGTGGAACTGGGAGGCCACGAGTGCCGCCGGCATGAAGTGGCCGGGGCGGCCGGCGACCCGGCGCGCGACGAGGGCGGGGCTGCCGGCGAGGTGCACGAACGCGACCGTGGGCGCCGATCCGCGCAGGACGTCGCGATAGGCGCGCTTGAGCGCCGAGCAACTCAGGACGCCGCCGGTCTGCGCGTGGCCGGCGAGCCAGGCGCCGACCGCGCGCAGCCAGGGCATCCGGTCGGCGTCGTCGAGGGGGCGCCCGGCCGACATCTTGGCGATGTTGGCGGCCGGGTGGAAGTCGTCGGCGTCGGTGAAGGGCACCCGCAGCCGCTGGGCCAGTGCGGCGCCGACCGTGGTCTTGCCCGAGCCGGACACGCCCATGACGGTCAGCAGCGGCGGGGGTGCCGGGAGTGGGTGGACGGGCATCGTTGCAGTCCTCTCATGAGCGCCGGTCCGGATGAGGTGAGGGGAGCGTGCGTCAAAAGTATGACTATTGCAAGACTGAATCGATATAGATAGTACTATTCGAGCGTCTGCGGCCTGGCTGGGTGGAAAGGTGCGAGGATTCGGGCGTGACGGCGACCCCGGGTGGCTCAGGACTGCATGCCGGCGTGCTCGACGGCCTGGGCCGGCTGCTCGCCGCCGGCGAGCTCGCCGAGGGCCGGGTACTGCGCACCGACGAGCTGGAGAACCGCTTCGGGGTCTCTCGCACCGTGGTCCGCGAGGCGATCCGGGTGCTGGAGTCCATGGGCATGGTGACCAGCCGGCGCCGGGTCGGGGTGACCGTGGCGCCCCGGGCGCAGTGGAACGTCTACGACCCCCGCATCATCCGGTGGCGGCTGGAGGGGGACGGCCGCGCCGACCAGCTCCGGTCCCTGTCCGAGCTGCGCGGCGGGGTCGAACCGATGGCCGCGGCGCTCGCCGCCCGCCGTGCGACCCCCGAGCAGTGCGGTGCGCTGACCGGCGCGGTCATGGAGATGGCCGTGCACGGCCGCTCCGGGGACCTGCAGGCCTACCTCGAGGCCGACGTCCGGTTCCACCGGACGTTGCTGGAGGCCTCTGGCAACGAGATGCTCGCCGCGCTCGTCGACGTCGTGGCCGAGGTGCTCGCCGGACGCACCCGCCACGATCTGATGCCGCCTCATCCCGAACCCGCCGCGATCCGGCTGCACGCCGACGTCGCGCAGGCTGTGCAGGCCGGAGACGTCGCAGCGGCGGAACGGGCGATGCGCGACATCGTCACGGAGGCTGCCCAGGCGATACTCCGCGACCGGCCCTGACCAGGGCCTCGATCCGTCAGGCGCTGCGCCCGGCCGCCCGGATGTGCTCGAAGATCAGGCTCGTCTCGGTGTTCGCGACGTCGGGGTGGCGGCTGAGCTGCTCGGCCACGAACCAGCGCAGCTCATCGGTGCTGGAGGTGGCCACGTGGATCAGATAGTCGTTGGCGCCGGCGACGAAGTAGACGTCGAGGACCTCCGGCAATGCGCTGATGCGGGCCACGAACTGGGCCATGTTGCTGCGCGCATGTGCCTGCAGTCGGACCGCGATCATCGCCTCCAGGTCGTGGCCGACGGCCCGGGGATCGATGTCGGCGTGGAAGCCGCGGATCACGCCGCGTTCGCGCAGCGCCCGGACCCGGGCGAGGCAGGTCGAGGGGGCGATGCCCACCTGCTCGGCGAGCGCGTTGTTCGGGATGCGGGCGTCGGTGGCGAGCGCGCGCAGGATCGCGCGGTCGGTGTCGTCCAGGGCGGGTGTGACGGGCCGAACATCCTGCGGTGGACGGCCCCGCGATCGGATCGATTTCGAACTGTCGGGCTTCATCGCGGCAGTTTACCGAACATGCTGCGGAATTGTTGCGGCAGATCCGCATAATCTTCATGCTTGCCGTATGCGAATCGGAGTTCCTTGCGAGGTCAAGAACCACGAGTACCGCGTCGCGCTGACCCCGGCGGGTGCCCACGAGCTCGCCAGCTCGGGCCATCAGGTGCTCATCGAGCAGGGTGCCGGGGAAGGCAGCTCGATCACCGACGAGGAGTTCGTCGCCGCGGGTGCGACCATCGTTCCCACCGCAGACGAGGTCTGGGCGCAATCGGAGCTGCTGCTGAAGGTGAAGGAGCCCGTCGAGTCGGAGTACCACCGTCTCCGCCGCGACCAGGTGCTCTTCACCTACCTGCACCTGGCCGCGTCGCGCGCCTGCACCGAGGCACTGCTCGCCGCCGGGACCACGTCGATCGCCTACGAGACGGTGCAGTTGGCGGACGGGTCGCTGCCGCTGCTCGCCCCGATGAGCGAGGTCGCCGGCAGACTGGCCCCGCAGGCCGGTGCGGCGCACCTGATGCGCGCGGCGGGCGGGCGCGGGGTGCTGCTCGGCGGTGTCCCGGGTGTCAAGCCCGCCGAGGTGGTGATCCTCGGCGGTGGGGTGGCCGGGCAGAACGCTGCGGCCGTCGCCGTCGGGATGGGTGCCGACGTCACCGTGCTCGACCTCAGCATCCCGAAGCTCCGCGAGATCGACGCCCGGTTCGGCGGCCGGGTCCGCACGATCGCGTCGAGCCGGCTCGCCGTCGAGCGCGCGGTCACCGAGGCCGACCTCGTGATCGGCGCGGTTCTCGTGCCCGGTGCCCGCGCGCCGAAGCTCGTCGGCAACGATCTCGTGGCCGCGATGCGGCCCGGTTCGGTGCTCGTCGACATCGCCATCGACCAGGGCGGTTGCTTCGCCGACTCGCGGCCGACGACGCACGCCGACCCCACCTACGTCGTGCACCGGTCGACGTTCTACTGCGTGGCGAACATGCCCGGCGCGGTGCCGCACACCTCCACCTACGCCCTCACCAATGCCACGCTGCCCTACGTCACCCGCCTCGCCGACGCCGGCTGGCAGCGGGCACTGGCCGCCGATCCCGCCCTGGCCCGCGGCCTGAGCACGCACGACGGCGAGCTGGTCAGCCGCGAGGTCGCCGAGGCCCACGGGCTGCCCGGCCGCGACGCCGCCCGGCTGCCCGCGGCCTGACCCTGAGGACCGCCGACGGTCACGTCCTGTCGGCGGGGGGCTGTGGTTGCACGGCGTGGATTCGCGACTGCGCGGCGAGGACGGGGAACGGCGTGAAGCCGAGATCGACCTCGGCGGTGTCCCCGCCGTTGCCGCGCGGACCCGAGTAACGGGCCTCGACGAGCCCGGCGGCGCCGGTGGCGTCGAGGTGGGAGAGCAGTTGCGCCAGCTGGACCGGCGCCTCGGTCGGCTGTTGCGAGCACTGGACGATGGTGCGGTTGAGGATGCCGACGTCCCAGCCGCCCGGGGTGCCGCTGCCCGCCGGCACGGCGACGTTGACGTAGAACAGCCAGTGGGCGGGTTTGCCGGCGAGCCGGGGCGTCTGGTGGGTACCGATGCCGACGATCTGATCGGCGCGGACCAGGCCGTCGCTGGCGGTCGCGATCCAGACGTTGTGCAGGGCCATCATCACTCCGGGTTCGCAGGGGACGGCTGTGGTGGCGGGTCGGCCGGGCAGCCGTACACGGAGCGGGGCCCGGCACCGCGCCGGGCCCCGCCGTCAGGGAGAAACTCTTGTCGATGTGATGTTCGCCGGTCGATCCAGACGATCACCTCCGTCCGTGGTGCGGCTTCCTGGCTGATGTGAGGACGGCGATCCGGGTGTGCCCCGCGGCGGGGACCGCTCGTAGGGCCCGGGCGGGGGCCCGGGAACGCCGGGTGACGCGACGAGCCGGTGCGGCCCCGGGAGTCCGGCCGGGACCGGCAGCCGGGCGCAGCGAACGCCGACCCGCGGCGGTGGCGAGCAGGGAACCGGATGGTCGGCGACGGGCCAGCCGGCGGCGACGATCGCGTCGAACTCCTGCCGGAGCCAGTCGGCATCATTGCAGATGATCTCGGCGAACTGCTCGGTTTCCGGGCCTGATGCGGACCGTCCGTGCGGTGTTGGTGCAGGCATGGTCGTCACTCCAGCCGGTCGCCCGCGGGTCAGGCGTCGATCTGCTGTACCCCGGACCCGCCCCCGATCTGGATCTTGCGAGGCTTGGCCTGCGGGGCGATCGGGATGCGCAGGGTCAGCACGCCGGAGTCGTAGGTCGCGTCGATCTTGTCGGCGTCGAGGGTGTCGCCGAGGAACAGCTGCCGGGTGAACACCCCGCGCGGGCGCTCCGCGACCTGCATCTCGACGTCGTCGGGGAGCTGCCCGTCGCGCGTGGCCCGGACGGTGAGGACGTTGCGCTCGACGTCGAGATCGATCGAGCCGGGGTCGACGCCGGGGATGTCGAACTGCACGACGAACTGCTCGCCTTGGCGGAAAGCGTCCATCGGCATGACGGCCGGTCGCGCCGCGGTACCGGTCGTGCTGAACAGCTGCTGACTCAGTCGGTCCAGTTCCCGGAACGGGTCGGTACGCATCAGCATCGCGGATCTCTCCCTTCTGAGGCTCGGACTGCGATGCCACCTGCAGCGTGGAGCTGTGCCCGAAAGTATGGGCGACATGCATCAGTAGATGCAAGAGTTCTGTAGTCATCAGTGTAGAAATTTTGAGGCCCATGCACGTCAGGAGAGCCTGTGCAACACAGCGCGGGGCCACCTCGTGACCTACGCCGGTGACGGCACCTCGGTGCGCACCGGGCCGGGGGGCTGCTCGTCGAGGATGTCGCGCCGGCCGAGCGCCACATCACGGTCAACCCGAGTGCCGACGGGCCGTGGCGGCTGCACATCGTGCAGCCGCCCGGACGGCGCCGGTCACTCCGAGAATTTCGCACGCACCCCGAGCAGGCGCACCGGCCGGTCGCGGTCGAACCGCTCGAGCACCTCCGGTGCGGCCGCCTCCAGGTGAGCGGCGTCGCTGGTCGGGGCGTCCAGCGTCGGGCTGTGGGTGCGCGTGAGGAAAGGCACGAACCGCACCTTCACGCCCACCCGGACGGCCGGGCGCCCGTCGGCCACGACGTCGGCGGCGACCCGGCGGGCGAGCGTGGCGACCTCGGTGACGGCGGCGATGAACTGGTCGAGGTCGACGTGCAGCACCCAGCGCGCCGAGGACACGACCGCAGTGTGCCGGGAATTGCCGCGATTGATGGAGCCCGATCCGTTTTCCGGCGGCCCGAGGTGGCAATCAAGGCTTCGGGCCGCCGCACGGCGGCCCGGCATCCGTCCGTCCTGGCCGGCGTGGACGATCGAAGGGACGCCGAACGTGGCTGTCGAGACCCGACCGTGACGAGCCTGAAGTTCTTCATCTCGGTCTTCGTGACGCTGTTCGTCATCATGGACCCTGTCGGGACGATCCCGATCTTCCTCGCGTTGACCGGCGGCCGCAGCCGTCAGGAGCGAAAGCGGCTCGCCGGACAAGCGGTTCTCGTCTCGTTCTTCGTCATCGCGGTCTTCGCGCTCTTCGGCCAGTCGATCCTCAACTACCTCGGCATCACGGTGGCCGCGATGCAGGGCGCGGGCGGGCTGCTGCTCCTGCTCGTCTCCCTCGAACTGCTGACCGGGCACGAGCAGATGCCGGCCCAGGCGGGCGACGTCAACGTCGCCCTGGTCCCGCTCGGGACGCCGCTGCTCGCCGGTCCCGGAGCGATCGTGGCCACGATCGTCTTCGTCCGGCAGGTCCACACCGTCGCAGACGCCATCGCCCTGGCCGGTGGCGTGACCGCCGTACACCTGTCGCTGTGGCTCATCATGCGCTATTCGGTGGGCCTGCTCCATCTGCTCCGCGACGGAGGCATCACGCTCATCACCCGGATCTCGGGTCTGCTCCTGTCGGCCATTGCGGTGCAACTGGTGGCCAATTCCGTCACCGCGTTCGTCAAGGGCGCCTGAGCCAACGGGTCGTCGTCGGGTTCGTAGAGCCAGCGGGTTCCCGCCGGGTCCTCGGGATCCGGGCCGCGGCGGCGACAACCGCGCTCCGGGACCCGGACCGGCATGTGCCCGGTGTCCTCGGTGTAGATCGTCGTCTCCCGGAAGCGGGGGAGGCCCTCGGGCGGCAGGCCGTCCACGCCCAGGGCGACCTGCTCGCGATGACCGTCCCACGCCCCGCCGATCAGTACGGCCTCGGCCATCCCACGACCATCCCGCCCGGCGCGCGGGCTCGCCTGGCGGCAGCCCTCCGGCGCGCACCGCGGTGCGCCGGGAATTCGGCGGGCCAGAGGTCGGCGCCGCTCAGTGCTCGTCGAAGTGACCCGCGTGGGCGGCGTGCCGATGGCCGTCGTGCACGTAGTCGACGTGGTCGCCGTGCGGAACCTCGACGTGCCCGCAGCCGTGCTCGTGCTGGTGGTCATGGGCGTCGTGGGTGGTGTGCCCGCTGACCTCGCACTCGCCCCACTGATCGCCCTGCTTGCTGTGCACGTGTCCGCCGTGGGCGTAGTCGGTGTGGTCGCCGTGCTGGAACGCGACGTGCCCGCAGCCGGCGCCGTGTTCGTGATCGTGATCCGCGTGGGTCTGCGCACCGGTTGTCATCGGATTCTCCGATCGGTATCTACAACCTCAGGCCATCACATGCTGAGGGTAGAACGTCACCAGCGTCGTTGTCCCGTCCGGCTCGACCACCTCGAACGCCGGTGGGCTGTCGGAATCGAGCGCCGCGATGACCTCGGTGGGGTGCCAGACCATGTGCCGCAGCACCGGCTCCTCCGGATCGTCCTGGCCCACCGCGACGATGACGACGTCGTCCTTCGGGTCGTAGGTCGCATAGGCGAAAGGCTTCTGTTCCGCCTCGTGCTCGTGACCGATCTCGGGGGCGTTGAGCTCGATGGTGATGTAGTCGCCTTCGTGCTCCGCGGTCAGCTGGTCGAGGACGCGTCGCCAGTCGTCCTTGTCGACCTTCGTGTCTGGCTGGGTCATGGAGGTCCGCCTTCCTGCTCCGGGGCCGTCTCGGTCCGCCGAATCCCACGTACCCAGCAGGGGTCGTCGAAAACGCAACCGCACGAACGGCGCTACCACTGGACATGCGCGTGGACATGCGCTGTCAGGAACGGTTTGCGGCCTTCCGAGAGGCCGGCGTCGATCTCCCGATCCTGAGCCCGCCGATCGGGCCGGCGCGGCCCGCGACGTGATCCGGGCGCGCTTCGACGGGACTAGCCGGACCGGCCTGAGCCCGGCTCCAGCGCGCTCAGCAGCGCGAGCAGCGCCCGGTTGGCCGGCACCGGGACGGCGTGCCGGTCGGCGAGCCGGACGATCGTGCCGGTCAGGCCCTCGTACTCCAGCGCCCGGCCGGCCAGCCGGTCCTGCAACATCGACGAGGTGCTGCCCGGTTGCAGGTCCTGCAGCCAGCGCAGGGTCTGCTCGACGCACTCGTCGGGCAGCGTGGCGCCCTCGGCGCGGCCGACCGCGACCGCCTCGCGCAGCACGCCGGTGGCCAGCTCGGCGACGACGGACTCCCTGAGCACCTCGATCCGGCGCCCGGTCAGCGCGGTGATCGGGTTGGCGGTGGCGTTGGTGAGCAGCTTGCGCCAGGCGGCGGTGCGGAAGTCCGCGACGACCTCGGCGCGCACCCAGGTGTCGCCGAACAGGCTCGCGGCGGCGCGGCCGGCCTCGTCGTCAGGCAGTACGAGCTCGCGCTCGGTGAAGCGGGCGCGCACGGTGCCGGGGGCGGTGCGCTCGGCGTTGATGTAGACCAGCGCGGGTGCGACGGCGCCGTCGACGACGGGGGAGAGCCGGTCGCGGTGGTCGACGCCGTTCTGCGCGGCGATCACGTGACTGTCCGGGCCGGCCAGCGCGGACAGCCAGGACAGCACCGACGGCGTCTGGTGGATCTTGGTGGCGAGCAACACCCAGCGGACCTGCGGCAGGTCGCCGGGGCGCTCGGCCCAGCGGACCGGGTAGCGGTGCGTGCCGCGGTGGTCGGTGAGCGTGATCGCGTCGAGGGGGGTCCCGCCGCACACGACGACGGGGTGGCCGGCCTCGGCGAGTCCGGCGGCGAGCGTGCTGCCGACCGCGCCGGCGCCCACCACGGCCACGGGATCGGCTGCCGTCGCGGTCATGGGCGCTCCTGTCCTGCCGGGTCCGTGGCCCGGGCCGGCCCCAGCCTGTCATCCGCCCGGCGACGGCCTGTCAGTGGCCGCCGCCGGGCGCACGGGCGCTACTGCGCCCAGCTGGAGTCCGCGGGCGGGGGCTGAACCCCGCGGACGTCCTCCAGTGCCATCAGCTTCTTGTCGTCCTCGTCGTCGACCCAGGCCTGGGCGATCTCGTCGCAGGTCGCGAACCACACGCCGTCCTTGGACGCGATGTGCTGGATGAGCCGCTCGTACCAGAGCATGTGGTGTGCCTGCCCGATGATCTGCGGGTGCACGCACGAGGCGAAGACCGGGTTCTCGACGCGCTCATAGGCGTAGTCGAAGATGTCCCGCCACCGCCGGAAGATCGTCTCGGTGTCCTGCATGCCGGTGGAGGTGCCGGTGTAGGCCAGCGGCGGGAAGTCGTCGAGGTACCAGTTGACCGGGATCTCCAGGACCTCGCTGGCCTTGCCGGCGACGTTGCCCTGCTCCCAGTTCACCTGCCAGCGCCGCGGGTGGTACGGCACCAGGTCGCGGGCCATCAGGCTGGTGTCGTAGCGGAAGCCCGACTCCTCGATGATGTCGAGGGTGTTCTCGCTGTAGTCCCAGTACGGCGAGCGGTACCCGGTGGGCCGGATGCCGAGGACCTTCTTGTAGGTCGCGAACGCGAGGTCGACGAGGCGGCGCTCGGTGTCGCGGCTGATCGCCGGCGGGATCTCGTGGTAGTAGCCGTGGTGGCCGAACTCGTGGCCGGCGTCGAGGATCTTCTTGCACCACTGCGGGAAGGTGTCCACCGAGTGGCCCGGGGTGAACCACGTCGACGTGACGTCGTAGCGGTCGTAGAGCTCCAGCAGCCGCGGCACGCCGACCTCGGCGCCGAACTCGCCGCGCGACATGAACGCCGGGCTGGTCCGGTTGAAGGCGCCGAGCCAGAGGCACTGCGCGTCGAAGTCGGTACCCAGGTTCACGGCGATCTTCTTGCCGGCGGGTAGTTGCAGGTGTCCCATGCGTCGGTCTCCGTTCCTCGTGGGGATCAGCTGGTGGGGGGAGCGAGCGAGATGATCTGCTCGGCGGCCTCGTCGACGCGTTCGCGCGAGTAGACGAGCGGGAACGCAGCGCCCTGCGCCCAGGGCTCGAACAGGTCGGTGTAGTGCGGATCGTCGAGGCGCCCGCTCTGCCCGGGCGCGTTCATCGCCAGCGAGGCGTCCCACTCGCCGACGTCGATGGCGATCCGGAAGGTGGAACCCGCGCTCTGCACGAAGTTCTGCCCGTAAGCGGTGTTGCCGACGGTGTCGCCGCTGCCGCCGCGGGGGAGCGGGCCGGCGACCAGCTGGTCCTCGGGCACCCGGGTGAGCAGCGCCTTGAGCGGGTGCACGGCCCGGGCGACGTGCAACCGGCCCCAGCTCCAGGCCGCCCGGTCCGGGCCCAGCAGTTGCTCGACCTCGGCGACGGCGGCGGGCAGGGTGGCCGCCACGGTGCCGGTCAGGAACCGCTCCGGGTCGGCGCCGAGCCGGTCGCCGGGCTTCTCGATCAGCTCGAGGTCGATCCGGGCGTCGGCCAGCAGGTCCTCGGAGTTCGCGATCCGCGCCATCGTGCCGGCGACCCGCTCGGCTCCGACCAGCGGTTCGAGGGCCTTCGCGATCAGCGCCGGGCGCAGGTGGCGGCGGTACCAGACCTCGAACAGCGCGCCGGCCGCCGAGTCGGGCCGCAGGTCGGCGTCCCAGCCGAGCAGCAGATCCAGACCGTCGACGTCGGCCTGCACGGGCAGCGCCGCGACCCGGGCGAGGATCCGCCGGGCGGGCACGCTCACGTAGTCGCCCTGCAACGCCACCATGTCCGCGAGCGTCGGCGCCGTCGCGGCGGCCAGCACCTCGTCGATGCGGTGCCGCCGGTACGGGGCGTACCAGTCGTAGGTGATGTGCCGGTCGGACGGGAAGTCCTCGGGCAGGTTCATCTCGTTCGCGGTGGCGATGAAGCCCTGCTCGGGGTTGAACGACCCGGGCAGCTCGTCCATGTCGTAGAAGCCGGCCCATTCGTAGCGGCCGTCACCGGGGACCGGCAGGGTGCCGTCCCAGTTGGGCCGGATCGGGGTCAGCCCGCCGGTCTTCCAGCCGATGTTGCCGTCCGTGTCCGCGTAGACCTGGTTCTCCGGCGGCGCGCCCCAGCGGTTCATCGCGGCCAGGAACTCGTCCCAGTCCCGGGCCCGCATGTAGTCCATGCTGCCCAGGTAGGGGGCCATCCCCGGCTGCAGCCAGGCCGCCCGGACGGCGAACGCTGTCCGCTTGCCTTCGTCGGTGTAGATCACCGGTCCGTGCCGGGTGAACAGCAGCTCCACCTCGACCGGCGCCCCGTCGCGCACCGCGATCGTCTCCCGCTCCACCTGCATGGGCTCCCAGCGGTCCTGGTAGCGGTACTCGCGCGGGTTCTCCGGGTTGGTCTCGTAGACGTAGAGATCTTCCTGGTCGATCGAGAAGATCGTCAGGCCGAACGCGATGCGGCCGTTGTGCCCGATCGAGATGCCCGGCAGCCCGGGCTCGCCGCCGCCGATCACGTCGAAGCCCGGGGCGGACAGATGGGCCAGGTAGCGCAGGCCGGGCAGCGCCGCGGCCGCCCGGTGCGGGTCGTTAGCCAGCATCGGGCGGCCGGTCGCGGTGCGGTCGCCGGCCAGTACCCAGTTGTTGCTGCCCTCGGGGAGGACCTTGCCCCCGGCGTCGTACGGAGCGGGCGGGGCGAAGACCGGTGGAGTGGTGGCCAGATCGTAGACGCGCAGCACGTCGTCCGGGATCAGGCTCAGGTCGAGTCCGTCCGGGATGGACAGCGTGCGCTCCGGCTCGCGACGGCGGCGCAGCTCCTCGACCTCGGCCGGATGGTCGCGCAGCGTCAGCGCGCGGGCGACCTCCTCGCGCAGGTTGTAGAACAGCCCGTGACTGCGGATCCGCGCCACGTCGGCCGGCTCCCAGAACGCCGGCTGGTAACCCAGCTCCCGGAACTCCACCGGCAACAGGTCCGGGTCGTCGCGGGTGAGCCGGACGTAGGCGTTGATCCCCTCGACGAACGCCGTGGACGCCCGCTTGGTGTCCGAGCCGTAGGACAGCCACTCGCCGTGCATGTCGCCGCGATAGAGGAACAGCCGGGCGGCCCGGTCCCGCTCGACGTGCTCGTCGCCGAACACCTCGGACAACCGGCCCAGCCCGCGCCGGCGCCAGAAGTCGATCTGCCAGAGCCGGTCGCGGGCGGCGTTGAAGCCCTGCACACGGAAGGCGTCGTAGGTGCTCTCCGCATAGATGTGGGGCACCCCCCACCGGTCCACGACGATCTCCGCGGGTTCGGTGAGCCCGGGCAGCACGAACGACGTCCGGGTGGGTGATGTCATGCGGTGTCTCCTCGTGGGACGCGGATCGGCGGGCGGCACGCCGAGTGAATCAAGACCGCAGGTACCGGTGTCGGCAGAAAACCCATGCCGAGACGGCCATGCGACACCTGCCCGTTCGGGCAATCCCGACCGGTGCGCCGGAGTTTCGCCGGGCCCGGTGTGGGGCTTTACTGGGCGGGCCCGGTCGGCAGCGGAAGGGAGGGCGCCGGTGCCCCCGACGTCAACAGTGGGTCTGCGCCCCGAGTACCACGTCGACGCCGGCCGCTCGAACGCCATCGACGACGCCCTGCAGCCGGTGCTCGCGGAAATCCGCATGCTGCTCGGCGCCGACATCGGGCTCGTCGTCTACCGACCGGACACGCCCGGCGCCGATGTCCTCGTGCTCGCCGCCAGCGCCCGCGATCCCGGCGACCTGCCACTGCCGAACGAGCCACTGGTGCTCGGCCGGCCGGTACCGCGGCGATCGCCGCGGGTGCTCGTGGATCTCGAGATCGCCTCGGCCCTGCGGCCCTACCGGTTGCTGCTGCGCTCGGCCGTCGCCATCCCGTGGACCGATGCCTTCGGGGCTGGCGCCGTCGTCGTCGGCACGACCTCACCGCAGCCCCTGCCGCGCACTGCCGAGCCGGAGATGCAGGCGCGCTGCAGCCGCGCCGTCGGCGCCGCCCTGCGGCGGGGCCGGCGTGCCGGCGCGCTGCGCATCAACGCCGACCTGCAGCGGGCCGTCAGAGAGGTCGCCGAGGCGGCGGTGACGAGCGATGACGTGGCGGCGGCGCTCGCGTCGATGCTCGTCTCGGTACGCGACCTGTTCGGGTCCGAGGTCGCCTACCTCTCGTTACCCGAGCACGACGTGGACACGTTCACGTTCGACCAGGTCCTGGGCATCCGCACGGCCGAGTTCCGGCATCTGCGGATCAGGTTGGGCCAGGGGCTCGGCGGGCTGGCCCGCTCGCTGCAGCGCCCGGTGCGCTCCCTCGACTACGCCGGAGACGGGCGCCTGTACGCCGCGCCGGTCGCCGAGACCGTCCGGGAGGGGATCGTGTCGGCGATGGCGGCCCCCGTCCTCGTCGAGGACGAGATCAAGGCCGTGCTCTACATCGGCAACCGGCGCCTGCGGCCGTTCACCGACCTCGACGAGGACCTGCTCGGGGAGTTCGCCGGATACGCCACGCTCGGGCTCAAGCGGCGCGCGGTCGAGGACTACCGGGTCCGGATGATCCAGCGCCAGGAGCGCGAACGCCTGGCCTTCGACGTGCACGACTCCGTCGTCCGCGGGCTCGTGGAGATCGGGTTCGCGGCCGAGGAGGGCCGGCTCACCGCGACGGATCCGGCGCTGCGCAGCCGGCTGGCCACCATCGGGCTGGCCGCCGAGCAGTGCATGGAGAAGCTGCGCGGCCAGCTCGTGCTGCTTACCGAGGACCGCGACGGCCCGGTCGGCCCCCGCGCGTCGGAGGTGCTGGACCGGGTCGCCGCAGCCGGCCGCCGGGCGGGCGTCACCCGCTCGTTCGAGCTGCGCGGTCCGGACACCCTGCTCGCCGGCCCGATCGCGGACGCGCTGGTCCGCATCGGCCGGGAGGCACTCGTCAACGCGGAGATCCACTCCGGGTGCCGGCGTGCGAGCATCTGTCTCGAGATGACCGCGACCGACGCTGTGCTGACCGTGAGCGACGACGGCTGCGGGCTCGATGCAGCCGCGCTCGACGAGGTGCTCGCCGGAGCGGCAACGCACCTCGGCTTCCGGGCGATGCGGGCGGCGGCCGAGCGCGCCCGCGGCCACGTCTGCGTCGAGCCGGGGACCGCGGGCGGCCTGACCGTGCGCGCGGTGATCCCGCACGACGCCCGGCCGGAACCGGCGTGATCCGCTTCTGCGTGGTGGACGACCACGAGATCGTCCATGACGGCCTGCGGGCGATGGCGGCCCGCGAGGACGACCTCGAGTTCACCGGGGCGACGACCTCCCCGGCCGACGCCCCGGCCCTGATCGAGCGGGCCGGGCCCGATGTGCTGCTGCTCGACCTGCGGCTGGGCGAGGAGAACAGCACGGACCTGTGCGCGGAGCTCACCCGCCGGTTTCCCGAGCTGACCGTTCTGGTCTTCAGCGCCTACGGCAACGCCGAGCTGCTGTCGCAGGCGATCCGGGCGGGCGCGGCGGGCTACGTCCTCAAGGACACCAGCACCGCCCGGATCCCCGACATCTTGCGCGAGCTCCGCCGCAACGGCAGCTACTTCGACCCCCGCATCGCGGGCCGGTTGCTGCGCCGGTCGGCATCGCCGTCCGCGACGCCCGAGGCGTTCGGCGAACGCGAGCTCGAGATCGTGCGCCGGATCGCGCGGGGGGAGAACAACCACGAGATCGGCGAGCGGCTCCATATCAGCCCGCACACCGTGAAGTTCCATGTCACCACGATGCTGCGGCGCCACGAGCTGCGACGGCGTGCCGAGCTGGTCCGGCTCGCGATGGAGCTGCACGTCCTGGACTGAGGACGGGGCAGGCCTGCCCGCCCGGTACCTCAGCCGCCCCACAGCCAGCCGATGTGCTTGTGGTCGAGCGGATCCCGGTCGCGGAACAGGGCGTTGCGCAAGGTGCGGGTGAGCCCGTCGCAGTGCCACATGTCGCCCCACACGTGAACCGTCCGCTGGATCCGGGTGGTGCGGGGTTCGCGCAGCTCCTGGTAGGCCCGCAGCACCCGGTCCCAGTCCGGCTCGCCGCCGTCACCGCCCTTGGCGACCTGCTCGGCCAGCACGTACGCGTCCTCCAGGGCCTGGCAGGCGCCCTGCGCGAGGTACTGCAGCATCGGGTGCGCGGCATCACCGGTCAGCGCCAGCCGGCCGTCGACCCAACGGCTGATCGGCGCCCGGTCGTACATCGGCCACCACCGGTCCCGCCACAGGTCGCCGAGCGCGCCGCGCACCGGGGCGCAGGTGTCGGCGAAGGCGGCGTCGAGTTCGCCGGGGGTGCCCCAGGTGCTCGCGCCGTGCGCCCATGCGGGGGAGGCGAAGACGGCGACCTGGTTGAGCAGCGCACCGCCGCGCAGCGGGTACTGCACGAGGTGGCAGCCGGGGGCGAACCACACCGTGACGTCGTCGAGTGCGGCGGCGCGGTCGGCATCGAGGTCCGCGGTCGGGACGGTGCCGCGGTAGGCCACGTAACCCGAGCAGACCGGTTCGTCGGGGCTCAACCGGGCGCGCAGCGTGGAGTGCAGGCCGTCGGCGGCGAGCACCACCGCGGCCGTGTGCTGCTGCCGCGCGGTGATCGCGGTCGCGGACCGGCCGTCGGTCCGCACGTCGGTGACGGCGCTGTCGGTCACCAGGTCCACGCCGATCCGCCGGCAGGCCGCGTAGAGCGCGTCCAGCAGGTCACTGCGGTGGATCACCGCGTACGGCGCCCCGTACCGGGCCTCGACGTCGTCGCGGAGCGGGACGTGGGTCAGCTCGGTGCCGTCGACCGCGTCACGGAAGACCAGCCTGCGAGGCATGCAGCCGCGCCCGACGACCTCGTCGAGCAGGCCCCATTCGCGCAGGATCCGGGTCGCGTTGGGCGCGAGCTGCAGGCCGGCCCCGACCTCGCCGAACGCGGCCGCGCGTTCGAGCACCCGCACCCGCAGACCGGCCAGCGAGAGCGCGTAGGCGTTCGCCAGGCCTCCGATGCCCCCACCGACGACGACCACATCGACGTCACCCGTCACAGTGTGCACGCCCGCACCGTAAGTGGGTTCTGCTCGCCGGGATCTATCGTTCTGCTGTGCGGAACCAGCCCGCGTACGCGATCACGTCGGTGGACCACGCCCTGCGTCTGGCCCGGATCCTGCAGGTGGAGGGCCCGCTGCGGGTCTCCGAGGCCGCGGAGCGGTTGGGCATCGCGCGGTCCACGGCGCACCGGCTGCTGGCGATGCTGGTCTACCGCGACTTCGCCGTGCAGGACGACGAGCGCCGCTACCGTGCCGGACCGGCGTTGCGCCCGGCGAGCGTGACGCCCGAACCGGTCACGGTGCTGCGCGGGGTCGCGCTGCCGCACCTGCGCGCACTCGTCGAGCGCACCGGGGAGACCGCGAACCTGCAGGTTCTGGTGGGCACGGTGATCCGGTTCGTGGCCACCGTGGAGAGCGAGCAGGTGCTCCGCGTCGGCGATCGCGAGGGCCGCGAGCTGCCCGCGCACCTGGTCTCCGGCGGCAAGGCGCTGCTGGCCGCGCTGGCGCCGTCCGAGGTGGACGCGCGCTGCGCCGCGGGCGGACCGGACCGGGCCGTGCTCGCCCGCGAGCTCGAGCTCATCCGGGAGCGCGGCTTCGCGATCAACGACCAGCTGACCGAGCCCGGGGTGATGGCCGTCGGGATGGCCGTGCGCGATCCGCACGGCGTGCCGCTGGCCGGGGTGTCGGTCTCGCTGCCCAGCGTCCGGTTCGACCGCGACCGGCTGCCCGGCCTGGTCGGCGCACTGTCCCGGGCGGTCGCCGGGATCGAGCGGGACCTGGCGGCTCAGCCGTAGCGCGGGCGGCGGACTCACACCGCGGCCCCTTCACCGGGTGGCGGAGGGGAGGGCGGGCACCACCGATGAGCGAGGATGGTTGTCTGTACGCCGTGAACGCACCGATGCCGCCGACCGGCGAGCAGTTCGTGATCGCTGACGGTGGCACCCGCGCCGTGGTCACCGAGGTCGGCGCCGTGCTGCGCGCGTTCGAGGTCGACGGGCGCGCCTATGCCGAGACCTTCGACGAGACCGAGCGCCCGCCGCGCGGGTCCGGCTCGGTGCTGGTGCCGTGGCCGAACCGGGTCCGCGACGGGCGCTGGACCTGGCGGGGCACGACCCAGCAGCTCGCGCTGACCGAGCCGGCCGCGGGCAACGCCATCCACGGCCTGCTGCGCTACACGCAGTGGCGGCCGGTGGAGCGCACCCCGGACTCGATCACGCTGGCCGCGGTGGCGGTACCGCAACCCGGGTGGCCGGTGCCGGTGGCCACGACCGTCCGGTACGCCGTCGGCCCGGACGGGCTGCGGGTCACCCACACCGTGCGCAACGCCGGCCCCGAGCCGGTGCCCTTCGGCGTCGGTGCGCATCCCTACCCGCGGGTCGGCGAGGCCGCCACCGACGACATCGTGCTCACCCTCGCCGCGAGCACGGTGCTGCCGCTCGACGACCGGCAGCTGCCTGCCGGTCCCGCGGTGCCCGTCACCGGCGACGACGACTTCCGCGGCGGCCTGCCGCTGCGCGGGCGGGTGCTCGACGCGGCGTTCGGCGGTGCCGCGCCGGCACCCGGGGACGATCTCGTCCGGCACCGGCTGGACGCCCCGGACGGCGCGGTCGAGTTGTGGGCCGATCCCGACTTCCGCTGGGTGCAGGTCTACACCCCCGACGACCGCCCCGGCCGGGGTCGCGTCGTCGCGGTGGAACCGATGACCTGCCCACCCGACGCGCTGAACTCCGGGCAGGACCTGATCACGCTGGCGCCGGGAGAGACCTGGACCGGCAGCTGGGGCCTGCGGCCCGTCTGAGCCACGGCAGCCTCCCGGTCGCCCCGACCGACGTCGCAGGTGGCGGACAAGACGCGAATCCGTCGTCGGAAACGCCGTCCACGGCTCTCCGTAACCGTGCTGTTCTACTCCGTGGGCTGCTGATCGGGTCGCTGGTGCAGCGGCCGGGACGGGCCGGCCGGAAACCACACGGGGACCGGCTGGGCTGGCTGCAGCAGGCCGGCGTCATCCCGCCGCTGGGCTGAGTGCCGACCCCCGGCGGCGCTGCGCCTCGGCGATCGCCCAGGCCGCGTTGATCAGGCCGATGTGGCTGAATGCCTGCGGGAAGTTGCCCAGCAGCTCGCCGCCGGCCGGATCGACCTCCTCCGCGAGCAGCCCGACGTCGTTGACGTGGCGGATGGCCCGCTCGAACACCTCCCGGGCCCGGCCGACCCGGCCGGCCAGCGCGAGCGCGTGGGCCAGCCAGAACGTGCACAGCAGGAACGTGCCCTCCTCGCCGGCCAGCCCGTCCGGGCTGGGCGCGCCGGACACGGTGCGGTACCGGTAGACCAGCCCGCGGTCGTCGGTGAGCCGCTGCTCGACCGCATCGATCGTGGCCAGCACCCGCGGGTCCTCCGCGGGCAGGAAGCCGACGCACGGGATCATCAGGTTGGACGCGTCGAGATCCGGCGAGCCGAAGGCCTGGGTGAACGACTTCGCGGTGTCGCCCCAGCCCTGGGTGAGGATGGCCTCCCGGATCTCCTGCGCCGCCGCCCGCCATCGCTCGACGCGGTCGCCGGCCCGCAGCGTGTCCGCCAGCCTGATCGCCCGATCCAGTGCGACCCAGCACATGAGCTTGGAGTACACGAAGTGCCGCGGCTGCCCGCGCAGCTCCCAGATGCCCTGGTCGGTCTCCCGCCAGCGCCGTGCCGCGGTGTCCGCGCAGGCGGTGAGGAACTCCCGCCAGGCCGTCGCGCCGGGGTGGTCCGGGTTGAGCTGCTCGACGAGCCGGTACGCGGAGCCGAGCAGCTCACCGTAGACGTCGATCTGGCGCTGGCTCCAGGCCCCGTTGCCGACCCGCACCGGACGGCTGGCCCGCCAGCCGTCGAGGTGGCCCAGCTCGCGCTCGGACAGGTCGTGCTCGCCGCCGATGCCGAACATGATCTGCAGGTCCGCACCCGAGTGGACCTGGCCCGCCGAGCTCGCCGCGAGATAGTCGAAGAACTGGTACGCCTCGTCGGGGCAGGCCGCCACCCACAGCGCTTCGAGGGTGAAACTGGCGTCGCGGACCCACGCGAAGCGGTAGTCCCAGTTGCGCTCGCCGCCGGCCTCCTCGGGTAGCGACGTCGTCGCCGCGGCCACCACCGCGCCTGTGGGCTGATAGGACAGCGCCTGCAGCACCCGCCCACTGTGGTGCACCAGCTCCCGCCACGGCCCCTGGTAGTTCTGATGCAGCCGCGACCACGCCCGCCAGGCGTCGACGGTCTCGGTGAGCGCGGCGTCGAGTTCGGCGGCGGGCAGCGGGGCCGGGAACGGCTCCGACGTCGTGCGGTGCAGCATGCCCAGGGTCGCGCGCTCACCGGCCCGCAGCATGATCCGGGCGGTCGCCGTCGGCCCGCAGACGGTCAGCGCCGCCGGGCAGGAGAGCGCGAGCACGTCGCAGCCGCCGCGGGCCACCGCGCCACCCGGTACGACCGTGATCAGCGGGTGCACCAGGCCGTACTCCGGGCGCGGCGCGAACTCCACCTCGACGTCGACCGTGCCCGCGGTGCACTCCAGCACCCGGACCAGTAGCCGCGGCGCGCCGGCGCCGAGGGCGTGCGGGTCGGCGCCGGCGCCGGTGGCCAGCGCGTCGGTGAGGGCGACGGTGCCGTCACCGGTGCGGAACGTGGTCTGGAGGACCATCGTCTCGTCGAGGTAGCGCCGTGTCACCTCCGCGTCCCCGCCGGCCGGCCGGAGGTGGAAGTGCCCGGCGGTGTCGTCGAGCAGCCGCCCGAACAGCGACGGCGAGTCGAAGCGGGGCAGGCACAGCCAGTCGACGGAGCCGGCGCGGGTCACCAGGGCGGCGCCGTGCCGGTCGGACAGCAGAGCGTGATCGGCGATCGGGGTGCTGCTCATGGCGGTCTCCCTGCGGTGGCGGTGCGTGCTGCCGGAGCAGACCGCCGTGGCACCTCGCACGGTACGCGTGCCACCCGCACGGGTGCGGCCTCTGCTCGGCCGTGCTCGCCGTGGTACCGATGCTCGGTGTCGGACGGGTACGGGAGTGTTTCAGGAGGGGCGGCGCGATGACGGACGGTGGCGTGGCGGTGGTGACC
>NZ_JAAXLA010000130.1 GCF_012911935.1 Pseudonocardia acidicola
CGACGGTGTACAGCTCCGAACCAGCCGCCATCGCCGGCAGCGACGCCAGCGGCACGCACTTGCTCTTCGGGACCCCATGCACATCGACGTAGAACCCGAACACGAACTCCACACCCCTGTCGGCGAG
Source organism: Pseudonocardia acidicola (assembly GCF_012911935.1). Classification (GTDB taxonomy): domain Bacteria; phylum Actinomycetota; class Actinomycetes; order Mycobacteriales; family Pseudonocardiaceae; genus Pseudonocardia; species Pseudonocardia acidicola. Next base: position 128 of record NZ_JAAXLA010000130.1, read on the forward strand.
GGCTTTCCGAACTATCGCCACGTCAGGCAAAGACGCCTCCTTCATCGAGATTCGATGAACATATGAGTCTAAACATCGAATGTCAATCAATCTAGGTGTGCCTAGGTCGAAACTCGGCTCGACGGGCGGCGCTGGCTGGAGCGTGTCAGCGGCTGACGTTGCTGCACGCCGCACGGCGGCCGTCCGCGGAGCCCGAGTCCGCGGCGCCCGTGCGCCGGGCAGAAACCGCCGACGCCCGGGCATGCAGGCCGGGTATGGGCGTCCACCGGAGTTCCGGAGAAGGCGGCGGATCTGGTCGAGAACCGGCCCGTGCGGTCGTCGACGTCGCGGGTGGCCTCGCTGATCAGTGCACCGGCGACCCCACCCCCTGGTGGCGGCGGGAGCGGGCGCAGCGAGGTCGCTGGTCGGTCGCCGTGGTGCTGCGTCGGGGCCGGGCTGCGCGCTGAGTGCGGGACCGCGGACCTTGCACAGCGCTGCCTCGTCGGTCTGTGCCCCTCGAGCTGCGGGGAGCCAGGAAGTGCCCGGCAGGAGCGGCGGACTGGAGGAAGACGCGTGCCTATCCCCTATGCGCCCGCGCGAGAACTGAGAAGCGGACGCCCGCTGCTGGATACCTCGGCCTGCTCCAGTGGGCTGCTGGCCCCTGCCCATCCTCGAGTTCGGCGATGGGGGCCGCCACGAACCGTCGAGATCCCCACCCCAGCCGATCGCCACGGAGCTGCTCGCCGCGGTCGGCAATCCTCGTGTGCTGGACGAGTCGGACGGCGGCCCTGCGGGCTCATGCTGCCCGGCATCGACCTGGAGCAGCACCGCCACGCCGCCGCGGGAAGAATCGCGCAGCCCGGCGAGGCGGCCGTGCCTTGAACCTTGCCGTAGGCCATCGCGCTCTGCCGCTAGGTCAAACCTCAGGATGAGGCTGTCTTAAGAAATCCCACCCGGGGTTCCCCGCCGTTGCCGTGGTCAGGTTCGCCCGCGCGGGTCCAGCGCCACGCGCAGCGCGTCGGCCAGCGCCCGCACCGCGCGGCGTACCTCTCGTTCGGCACCCGCCGGCCCGCGTCCAGCTCGATCGCGGTGTTGTGCAGTATGTGCGCGATCTGTCCCGCGGCGGCCCGGTTGGTCACGAGCCCGGGATGACCAGCGAGCAGCTCGGCGATGGTGTGCAACGCGCCGGGCCTCGGCAGCCTCGCAGTCCCCACCGCCGGTTCCGGTCGTAGCGACTGTCGCTGCCCACGGCCAAGGCTCCTCCGACGCGGTGTGGCGTCCGGGGTGCTTCCCCCACCCCGGACGCCGCGACCGAACAGTAGCACAAGACTCGAACATATGTTCTACACGGCATCGGTGACGCGCCGAGCCTGCTCGGGATGGCACGCAAGGTCGCGGCATTGCGTGCTTCGCTCCACTCGGACTGATCGACCGGTGTCCGACGCCGATTGATGAGGGGTTACTCGCGTCCTGCTGGTCGGCGGGTGGGGGTTCATAGCCCGCGCCGGCGGGGCCGAGTCCGCAGAGAACTCGGAAGGGCCCATGCTGCTGCTCGGCCCCTGCACCGGCCCCGTGGTGACGTCAGATGGGAGCCGTGGCCGAGGACGGGCAGCAGGTGGAGAAGCCGCGGACCGTACGAGAGCGGGTGTTGGCCGCGAAGATGAACCCGGAGCGGTTCGAGTCGATGTTGGCCGCGGGCCGGGTGTGGCTGAACGGGGAACCGGTGACCGACCCGGACACCCCGGCCCCGCCGGGCACGTCGATCGCCTACGGCCCGGGCTGATCACCGCGGCGGGCTCGGGCGGGCGGGTCCTCGTGGTCAGACGTGGATCCACGTGGTGGAGCGCCGCGCGATCTCATAGATCGCGTCGACCTCGCGGGTATCGAATCGGCCGGGCAGTGCACGTCGCCGGGCCAGTCCCAGACCTGCACCACTCCGCCGACCACCGCGATCATTGGCATGGCGACGGTTGCCGCGGTCGTCCTAGACGAGTAAGTCCCAACTCGATCAGTGGTCGTAGGCGATCAGGGATCGGGTGACGGGCTGGCCGGTGGCGCGGTTGTGCCAGATCGCGGCGGTCAGAGCGAGCAGCCGCTGGGCGACGCGGGCACCGACGCCGTCGATGCTGCGCCCGCCGTGCAACTCCAGGTCGAGCTGGCCCTTGAGGGTGTCGTTGACCGACTCGATGAGCTGGCGGATCGGTTTGAGCAGGTGCTCTCCGGGGCGCGGGGTGCGGTTGCGGTAGGACGGGCGCAGCAGCGTCACCCCGCGCTCGGACAGGTAGCGGTCGAGCTCGGCGGAGACGTAGCCCTTGTCGGCGATGATGGTCAGCCCGGGCCGGTCGCCGGTGAGAGTGGGGTCGTGGTCCAGGATGGCCATCAGGACCTGGCGTTCGTCGAGCTTGGGGTCGGCCAGCGCCCAGGTGATCGGCAGCCCGGCCGGGGTGGCGACCAGGTGCAGGCGCAGCCCCCAGAAGAACCGCGAGTGGCTGGCGCAGTAGCCGTAGCCGGCCCAGCCGGCCAGGTTCGACCGCTTCACCGTCGGGCGCGAGCGGGCGCACTCCACCGGGGTGGAGTCCACCACCCAGACCGGGTCGGTCCACAGGTCGGTGTCGGTGGCCAGGGCCCGGATCAGGCGCTTGAGCAGCGGCACCGCCGCCCGCAGGCGCTTGTTGTAGCCGGACTGGCCGGGCAGGTACGGAAACGCGCCGGGCAGGTGCCGGGGCACGAACCGCAGCCAGCGGGCCTCCGAGCGGACCCCGAGCAGGACCTGGGCCACGGCGAGGGTGAGCAACTCGGCGTCGGAGAGCCTGGGCGGTCTACCCGTGCGGGTGCGACGGCCCAGATGGTCGTCGATCTTGACGTAGAGTGCGGTAAGGAGGGTGTTCAGGTCGGTCGTCACAAACTGATCTTGAACACCCTCCGTCCACGTCTACGGTCGCCCCGACGTTAGGAATTACTCATCTAGGGGCCGTTTACATACTTGGCGGCGCAGGGCTTCCACAGTTTTGATGATCCGGTGTCGCCAACTGCAACACCCGATCCTCCCGCGCGACGTAGGGGTTGTGACAACCTCGCAGGCCCCGCAGGGCCCTTCCCAGAACATCCCGCCCGACCAGTACCCGCAGCAGGGCCAGATCCCGCAGCAGTGGGGCCCGCCGCCCGCAAACTGGGCGCAGCAGCCGCCGCAGCCCCCGGCTCCGAAACGACGGCGGAAGTGGCCCTTCATCGTCGGCGGCGCCGCTGTGCTGATCGTCGTCGTCGCCGCCGCAGCGGGCGCCAACGATGGACGCACAGAGTCCCCGACCGCAGCGGCTCCGACCTACGCGCCCGCCGTCATTCCGCCCACCCCGATCGCCGCACCGCCCCCGGCCGCAGTGCCCGCACCGAACAACACGGCGTCCGCCCCCGAAACGTTTGCTGCGGCCCCGCCGGAGCCGACCACACCTGCCCTGTCGGTGAGCCGACAGAACGCGGTCGAGTCGGCTGAGAGCTACCTCAGTTTCAGCGCGTTCTCCCGCCAGGGCCTGATCGACCAGCTCAAGTACGAGGACTTCTCCACCGCCGACGCCACGTACGCCGCCGACCACGTCACCGTCGACTGGAACGAGCAAGCCGCGAAGTCCGCGGAGAGCTACCTCAGTTTCAGCGCGTTCTCCCGCCAGGGCCTGATCGACCAACTCAAGTACGAGGGCTTCACGGCCGCGCAGGCCAAGCACGGCGCGGACTCGGTCGGGCTCTGACCCCCTGCCGTCCCGGCTTCGGGCTGCGCACCCCGCGCGAGGTTGTCACGCACCCGCGGGCGCGCATAGAAGACGAGCCCCCACCACCCGTCATGGGCGGTGGGGGTTCGTCCGTTGCGCGACTCCGCCCTTGGCTGCGGCGACCACGGTGGGGCGTCGAGCCGCTAGTCGGGGGTGGTCTGGTCGCGCAGCTGCGCGGCGTAGGCGCGGGCCTTCGCCGCCGCAGCGGCGTGCTCGCCAGCCTCGTTGGGAGGAGCAGTCTTCGCGAGGGCCTCCTCGAGCTCGGCCTCCCGCTCCGCGATCGGGGCCAGCAGCCCCGGCGGTGGGGCGCCCTCGTAGGAGGCCCACAGCTGGCGGCGCACCCCAGCGAGGTGCAGCAGCTCGCGCAGCGGGTTCATCCGCTCCAGCGCGTCGCTGACCGGATGCTCGCCGGCGATCGGATCGCCGGGCTCCCGGTGGCGCACCACCCACTCATCCAGCCGCCGCGCCACCAGCCCCGGCGGGTCGGCGAGCACCTCGGGCAACCCCTCGTCGTCGACCCGGCCCCGGACAGCGGCCCGCTCCATCTGCTCGTTCCACCGCTGCGCCACCGGCTGCCAGCGCTTGTGCGCCGACGACCGGGTGACACCAAGGACCGCGCCGATCTCCTCCCAGGTCGTGCCGTCCTCCCGTTCCACCACCACCGCGGCCGCCAGGACCTGCTCGGCGAGCTCGGCGATCCGCAGCGCATCGGCCAGCAACGCCCCGTCGTACCCACCCCGCCCCGCCCCGGTGGGCACCAGCCCGCGGGCGAAGTCCGAGGCCTCCCGGGCGACGGCTCCGAGCGCGAGATGCGCCAGAGACCGCGAGGTGTACGGGGCGCCGGCCACCGGATCCGGCCACAGATCACTCATGGCGTCAGCCTAGGAGAAACATGCTGCCTATTGTCAGCCTGCGGATGACACCTGTGGATAAGGGCGGCCCCCGCAGGTCCACGCCTGCAAGCCCGGGCGCCGGGGGATGTGAGGCGGCATTTCCGCCCGCTTCCTAGCGATCGAGGGCGGGTCGGGTAGAGCCGAATGATGGGGCGCTCGCGCCCTCAAAAGCCCAGCTCAAAGCCGGTTTCCGAGTTGACTCAAGGTCCGAGTGACTGTAAAATACGATCTGTTGAGAGGGACCGACAAGCCTGTCTCGACACTGCAACCGAAACCCCGAACAGGGAGCCACGAATGCAGACCGTTCACATCGACCAGCTCGTCGACCTCGACGCCGACCGGGACCTGCGCGAGGACCGCGGCGACGTCGCCGCACTCGCCGAGTCCATCGCCGAGCTGGGCCTGCTCGAACCGCTGACCGTCATCCCCCGCGAGGACGGCAGGTTCACCATCTACGCCGGACACCGCCGCCGCGACGCCGTGCGCCGCGCCGCCGAGCTGCTCGTCGCCGACCCCGACCACTACGACCTCAGCGCCGAGCAGGCCGCCGCCCGGGCCGAGCAGTTGCACCACGTCCCCTGCTACGAGCGCCCCGACCTCGCCGGGCGCGACGTGCTCACCCAGATCGCCGAGAACGGCGAGCGCCTGAGTCTGACCGACGCCGAGCGCGCCCGCGGGCTGCAGCTCGCCCTCGTCGACGGGCTCGACGCCCGCGCGATCGCGCGCGCCACCGGGATCAAGCTCGCCACCGTCCGCGCCGCGGACAAGGTCGCCGCCCTGCCCGAGGCCGCACAGAAGGCGCTGGCGACGGGCCAGCTCGGGCTCGACGAGGCGGCCAGCCTTGACGAGTTCGCCGACGACGCCAACGCCGTCGAGCGCATCCTGCGCGGCAGCCACCTCGGCTACGCCCTGGCCGAGGAGCGCCACAAGCGCGACCGCAAGGCCAAGGCCGCGCAGCTGCGCGAGCAGCTCACCGCCGACGGCTACGTCCTGGTCAGCAAGCCCAAGGACTTCCCCTGGTCCAGCCGGGAGGCCGAGCTGGGAGACCTCGCCGACGCCGAGGGCAACCCGCTGACCGTCGCCGAATACGGCCTGGCCGAGGGGCACGCCGTGTTCATCGACAGCGCCAGCTACGCCGAGCCCCGCCCGGTGCACATCTGCCGCGCCCCCGAAGCCCACGGCCACACCCGGCTGCGCCCCACCGGCTACGTCTCCCCCGACGAGATCGCCCGCCGCGAAGCCGAGGAGGCCGCCCGCCGCGAGCACGCGGAGAAGATGAGCGCCGCCCGCGACGTGCGCGCGAAGTTCCTGCGCAGGCTCATCGGCAGCCAGAAGGCCGCCGCCAAGCACACCGACCTGCTGCTCACCATCGCCGCGCGCTGGCCCGACCTGATCGACGCCGGCCACCGCCACCCGCTCGCCGAGCAGCTCTGCCCCCAGCCCGAGCAGTGGACCCCCGCCCGCATCCAACAGTGCGCCGTCGCCACCGCCGTCCTGGGCATCGACGACCACGCCGAACGCCTGCGCGGCTGGAACGTCAAGCACGAGGCCGCCCTGTGGTGGTGGGACCAGCTCACCACCCTCGGCTACGACATCACCCCCGCCGAGGTCGAGCACCGCGCCGCCACCCAGGCCGCTTACACCGCCGAGCAGGCCGCACGCGCCGCCGAGCAGGCCGCACGGGCAGCCGCCGAGGCCGAGGACGAGGAGGACGAGGACCAGGAGGACGAGCCGGGCGCCGACGAGCAGGACTGCGAGGACTGCGAGGACTGCGAGGACTGCCACGCCGCCCCGACTCAGACCACTGCCGCCGGGTGCCAATGGACCGCCGACACCGACGAGACCGGCCAGGACGGCGAGCACGACGCCCCCGCGGCCTGATCAACCCGACCGGACGGCCGATCCCAATACCGGGGTCGGCCGCCCGGTCACATCAGCACCAGGTGGCACCGTGGCCGGCCGGCGTGCAGCGGCTGCCGGGGTCGGGGGTGGTGGGGTGCGGGCTGGTGCCGCGGGTGGGGTCTCTCCTCGCGTCGTCGGTCTCGACGGTGCCCGGGAACCTGCCGGCACGCCAGGCCCTTCGGCCGCTTCGCGGTCGCCTGCGGCGAGCCTGGCCCGCCGGCAGAACCCCGGGCATGTTCCGTCGCGCCGACGCGAGGAGAGACCCACCAGCTTCCCGGGCGGCGGTGTGCCCGCGCCCCGGTTGATGCGCCGGCCCTGGCGGGCCGGATCCCTCCGGGGGCCGGGCGCTGCCCGGACCCGGCCTCGCTTCAGAGAGCCCGAACAACCCCGGACATGGACGATGGCCGGTGACCAAGCCCTCGCGGGCTCGCCTCCGAAAAGGCGCCGACAAGTGATCACCGGCCATCTGTGCCCCGGCCCGCAACCAGGCACCCGAGAGCCCCTGAATGACCAGAGCAGTCCCGCCAGGCTAGCGCACCACCACCCGACACGAGGACACCGCCGGACCCGCGCACCCAGGCCGCCCCCGCCCACATTTCCCCCGCTCAGCACGGGTTTCCTGTTGACCATCCCACCCAGCCGACTGTAAAATCAGAGATGCAACGAGGGGAACGACAAGCCCCGCACCGCAGCCGAACACCCGAGGAGGCGCCGAGATGCGAACCACTGACACCGCGCAGACGACCGAGACGACCGAGGCCAGCTGTGGCCCCATCGTGGTCAGCCGGGCCCGTTACGAGCCGATCCCCGACGAGCACGCCGCGGTGGTGCTCACCGAGTGCCCGCAGTGCGGCCACGACCTGACCGAGTCCGCCCCCGCCCAGGTCGCGGCCCGCCCGGCCCCCGCGCTGCTCGGCGAGATCACCGCCGACGTCACTCGCGATCCCGCCGTCGGTCCCCGCGCCCACCGGGTGCTGGTGACCCTGCTCGAAGCATTGGACGGCCGCCGCCCGTACTCCCAGATGGTCGCCCTGGCCACCCCGCAGGTCATCCGGTACCTGCGCGTCGCCGCCGAGCTCTACCGCCGCGACCACTCCCCCTCCCGCGTGCTGTCCTGTCACGTCAGCCAGCCCCACGAGGGTGCGGCCGAGGTCGCCGCCCTGTGCCGGATCGGGCGCCGCGCCCGCGCCCTGGCCGCACGGTTCGAACTCGCCGAGGCCGGCGACTGGCGCTGCATCGCCCTGCGGGTGCTCTGAGCACCCCGGCCCGGCCGGGGGCCGGCCACGGGATGGTCACCACCCTCTCCCGCGCCCCCGAGGTGCACTGACCCACCACGGCCGGCCCTGCACGGGGCCGGCCCCCGGTGGTCAGGCGGGGACCGACAACCCCGCCCGACACCGCGCAACCACAACCCGAAAGGAGGCCCGCCGTGGCCGACTACCGAAACCGCGCCCGCTGCCGCAACGAGGACCCGGAGCTGTTCTATCCCCTCGGCGAGGGACGCGCCTTTGCCGAGCAGATCGCCGAGGCCAGGAGGTGTGCGAGGCCTGCCCCGTCCGCGCCGAGTGCCTGGAGGATGCGCTCGCCCGCCGCGAGCCCGACGGCATCTGGGGAGGCCTGACCGCCGACGAGCGCCGCGCCCTGCTCCGCCGTCAGCGCGACCAGCGGCGCCAGCTGCCCCGCGCCAGCTGAGGTCGAGGCGATGAATCGCCGAGATCGCCGCCGTGCGAACGCATGTTTTCCCAGCTCAGAGCGCCTTTCCTGTTGACGATGCGCCGCGCGAGACTGTAAAATAATTACTGTCCGAACGGGACGACAAGCCCGAGACGACAATCCGCAACCAGGCACCCGAAGGAGCCAGAAGATGACCAACCAGATCGCCACCGTCGAGACCATCCGGGGCGTGCTCGTCACCGTCGACCGCCAGGTCAGCACGGTCGAGCTGCCCGCCGAGGACGTGCTGCGCGGCATGTACCGGGCGATCGGCTGCCGCACCGTCGAGCGGGTGCCGCTCGCGACGGTCCCGACGCTGGACATGTGGGTCGACGAGGACGGGCTGTGCACCGCGACGCCGCGGCTGAACCAGGTGGCGACGTTCATCGCGCACGCCTTCCAGATTCACCCGACGCACGGGGACCCGGACCTCGACCGGTTCGCCCTGCAGCCCTACGCGGGCAACGCGCTGTTCCTGTCCGCGAACGACGAGGGGGACTGCGTGGACGTGCCGAGCGGACTCGACCGGCTCTGGGAGGCCGCGAAGGCCCTCGGCGACGGTGGCGTCGCGACCCTGCTGGCCGAGGCCGCCGGACTCTGACCCCCTGGGCCGGTGGCCACCTCCCACAGGTGGCCACCGGCCCGCCCCTGAGAGGAGGGGACATGACGAACCACCCGACGAGCAAGCTGGGCCGGCTGGGGCAGGCCGCGCTCGCCGCCGCCGAGGCCGGGCACCACGTCTTCCCGCTGCACCCGCGCACCAAGTTCCCCGCGGTGGAGAAGTGGGAGCAGGCCGCGACCCGCGACCCGGAGCAGATCCGGCAGTGGTGGAGCACACGGCCCTACAACCTGGCGCTGGCCTGCGGCCCGAGCGGGCTGGTGGTGGTCGACCTCGACGACGCCCACGGCGAGCCCGCGCCCGAGCCGTGGACCGGAGCGAGCGGCGGCCGCGACGTGCTCGCCCGCCTGGCCGCGAAGGCCGGGCAGCCGGCACCGGCGGGCACCTACACCGTGTCCACCCCGACCGGTGGGCTGCACCTGTACTTCCGCGCCCCGGCCGGGACGAAGTTCCGCAACACCGCCGGGACCCTGGGCTGGCGCATCGACACCCGGGCCTGCGGCGGGTACGTGGTCGCGGCCACCTCGGTCCGCGACGAGGGCTACTACCGGGCGGTCAACCGCGCGCCGATCGCCGAGCTGCCCGCCTGGCTTGCCCGCGCGCTCACTCCCCCGCC
>NZ_JAAXLA010000131.1 GCF_012911935.1 Pseudonocardia acidicola
GGGCGAAGTTGGCGATGCCGCCGACGTTGGTGGCCGGGTTGACCTGGGCGTTGACGCCGATGAGGCTGCCGCCCTGGAAGGCGTGCTGGTCGCCGCCGCGGTGGTGGCCGCCGTTGCCGCCGAACTGGTGGATGCCGGTGTTCTGCGAGCTGTCGGCGTTGGCGTTCTGGTGGACCGGGGCGAAGTTGGCGATGCCGCCGACGTTGGTGGCCGGGTTGACCTGGGCGTTGACGCCGATGAGGTTGCCGCCCTGGAAGGCGTGCTGGTCGCCGCCGCCGCCGTTGCCGTTGCCGCCGCCGTTGTGGCCGCCGCCGTTACCGCCGTTGCCGCCGCCGTTGTGGCCGCCGCCGTTACCGCCGTTGCCGCCGCCGTTGTGGCCGTCGCCGCCGCCGTTGCCGCCGCCGTTGCCGCCGCCGTTGCCGCCGCCGTTGTGGCCGTTGCCGCCGCCGTTGCCGCCGTCGCCGCCGCCGTTGTGGCCGCCGCCGTTACCGCCGCCGCCGCCGTTGTGGCCGCCGCCGTTACCGCCGTTGCCGCCCTCGTCGCAGCTCTTGCCGCCGCCCTTGCCGCCGAACTGCTGGATGCCGGAGTTGGCGCTGCTGTCGCTGGTGGCGTTCTGCGTGACCGGCTTGGCGTTGGCGATGCCGCCGACGTTGGTCGCCGGGTTGACCTGCACCAGCCCGGAGACCAGGTCGGCGGCCTGGAACGCCTCCTGGCCGCCGCTGCAGTGCGCGCCGAACTGCTGGATGCCGGAGTTGGCGTCGCTGGAGCCGAGGGCGTTCTGCGCGACCGGGGCGGCGCTGAGGATCCCGCCGACGTTGGTGGCCGGGTTGACCTGGGCCAGCAGGTCGACCACGCTCCCGCCCTGGGCTGCGTTCTGGTCCTCGCAACCGTTGTGGCTCTTGCCCCAGTCGGTGTCGTTGTCGTGACCGGTGCCCGCGTTGGCCAGGCCCGGGGCCGCCATCGCGAGCGGCAGGGCCAGCGCGGAGGCCGCGACGACACGGCGGGCGGTCTTGCTCATCTGCATTGGAGTGTGTCTCCTCATTCGGACATGACTCCCTGACCCACTCAGTCCACAGTGGACACAATCGCGCCGTTGTGGCAGAAGAGCGGGTGGTGGGGCGGGTCAGGCGGGGTCGCACCGCTGCGACTACCTCTTCAACGACCGGCACACGATGGGGTTACGAGCAGGTGACCGAGTGTGGCCCACGTCACCATTTCGAGTACGAATCCGGACACCCGGTGTGACCGGGTACTAATCCGAGCGTGCGCTTACCTGTATGTGGTGACCTGCGGCGACGGTCGAGGTCGATCCGCGAACCGGCGTCAGCGCACCGTGCGGAAGAACGTCCGCAGCTCGTCGACGAACACCTCGGGTTGCTCGAGTGAGGCGAAATGCCCGCCGGTGTCCGGGGTGGCGAAGTGCTGCAGGTTCACGAAACGGCGCTCCAGCCAGTGCCGGGGCAGCCGGACCAACTCCTTGGGGAACAGCGTCACGCCGGTCGGCACCTCGACGGTGTCCAGGCGCCGCGACGCGTAGCTCTCCCAGTACAGCCGGGCCGACGACGCGCCGGTGCCCGGAAGCCAGTAGAGCATCACGTTGTCGAGCAGGCGGTCCCGTGAGATCACGTTCTCCGGATCGCCGGCGCAGTCGGTCCAGTCCCAGAACTTCTCCACGATCCATGCGCACTGCGCGGCCGGCGAGTCGAGCAGTCCGTAGCCCAGTGTCTGCGGGCGGGTCGACTGCTCGGCGGAGTACCCGGTGCCCAGGCGCAGGAACTGCTGCCGGTCGGCGGCGGCCTGCTGTTCGGCCTCGGTGAGCGGCCGATCGTCGTCGTCGGGACGCGGGGCCAGCGGCATGGTCAGGTGGATGCCGGCGACGTGCTCGGGATCGCCGGTGCCCAGTGCCGCCGTGACCATCGAGCCCCAGTCTCCGCCCTGTGCGCCGTAGCGGGTGTAGCCGAGCCGGTCCATCAGCTGGGCCCACGCCGTGGCGATCCGCTCGACCCCCCATCCCGGCCGGGCCGGCTTCCCGCTGAACCCGTACCCGGGCAGCGACGGGCACACGACGTGGAACGCGTCCGCCGGGTCCGCGGGGTTCGTCAGGGCCTCGACGACGTCCAGGAACTCGACGATCGAGCCCGGCCAGCCGTGGGTGAGCAGCAGCGGCAGTGCATCGGAGTGCGGTGAGCGCGCGTGCAGCACGTGCACGTCGACGGTGTCGTCGCCGCCGCCGTCGAGCCCGGTCACGAACTGCGGGACGGCGTTGATCTCGGCCTCGCAGCGCCGCCAGTCGTACTCCTGTGCCCAGTACCGGCACAGCTCCTGCGCGAAGCCCAGCGGCACCCCCTGTGCCCAACCGTCCACCGTCGACGGTTCGGGCCAGCGGGTGCGGGACAGCCGGTCGCGCAGGTCGTCCAGGTCGGACTGGGGAATGTCGACGCGGAACGTCCGCACTACAGCTGCACCCCGCGGGTCAGCGCGCCGTCGACGACGAGGTTCGTGCCGCTGATCCGGCTCGCCCGCGGACTGGCCAGCATCACCACGGCGTAGGCCGTCTCCTCGGGGGTGCCCATGCGGCCGGTCGGGTTGAGCGCCATGGCCTCGTTGAACAGGTCGGGGGAGTTCTGCTCGATGTTCTGCCAGACCCCGCCGTCGAAGTAGGTGTTGCCCGGCGAGACGGTGTTGGCCCGGATGCCCTTCGCGGCGAGCTGGTGGGCAAGGCCCTGCAGGTAGTGCACGATCGACGCCTTCATCACCCCGTACGGCCCCGCGGCGAAGTCGATCTCGCGGCCGGACACGCTGGAGATCCCGATGATCGACGCGGCGTCGCTGCGCTCGAGGTGCGGCATGGCCGCCTCGACCATCCGGACGGTGTGCATCAGGTCCACCTCGAAGCTGGACCGCCAGTTCTCCTCGCTCTCCCCGATCGCGAGCGCGCTCACGTTGGCCACGACGATGTCGACGCCGCCGAGCTGTTCGGCCGCGGCGCGGACCCACGCGGTGACCGCGGCTCCGTCGCCGACGTCCACCGCCGAGCCGATCACCTCGGCGCCGTCGGCGCGCATCGCCTGCTCGGCCTCCTTGACGTCGGCCTCGGTGCGTGCGCAGAAGGCGACCGCGACGCCCTCGGCGGCCAGCCCCTCCACGACCGCCCGGCCGATGCCCTTGGTGCCGCCGGTGACGATGGCCTTGCGTCCGGTGAGCTGCAGATCCATGAGACGTCCTCTCCTACAGGGTGCGGGCCTGGTCGCGCAGGTAACGGTGCATGCCGCCGTACGCCGCGCCCGCCGGGAGCAGGTCCTTGGCGACCTTGGTGATCGCGGAATAGTTCGTGTCGACCACATTGGCCAGCGGCGACTCGCTGATCTGGGTGAGCAGTTGGTAGGCGTCGAGCCGGTCGAGGCCGTAGAGCTCGCCGAGCCAGCCGATCATGCCGATCTGGCTGGCCCGCCAGGCGTCCTCCAGCGGCCGCGACGACCCGACGACGACGTAGTGCGAGTCGCTCTCGATCCGCGGCCACTCGGGTGCGCCGCCCTTGACGAGCTCGACCAGGATCGTCGCGTCCATCGCCCCCTCGACGGCGGTGCCGCAGCTCTCGCCCTCGCCCTGCCGGTAGTGCCCGTCGCCGATCGAGAACATCGCGCCCTCGACGTTGACCCCGAGAAAACAGGTGACCCCTGCGCGCATCTCCGGGGTGTCCATGTTGCCGCCGAACTTGTCGGGGACCAGTGAGCTGCGGACCTCGCGTCCGGCCGGCGCGACGCCGACGGTGCCGAGCATCGGGTTGATCGGCAGCTCCAGACGCAGGTCGCTGCGCTGGGCTTCGAACAGCACCGTGCCGCGGTCGCGGTCGAGCTGGTAGATCCAGGTCTGCTCGGGCAGCGGATCGTGCAGCAGCGCGGTGCGGTCGGTGGCCGACAGCGCGCCGAAGAACGGGATGGTCGTCGACGCCGCCCAGTTCCGGGCCGGGGTGAGATCGACGATGTGCAGCGCGAGGGTGTCGCCCGGCTCCGCGCCCTCGACGTAGAACGGGCCGGTCTGCGGGTTGACCTCGGTCATGTCCAGCACCGCGCTGGGCCGGTCCGAGGTGCGGGTCAGCCGCCCGGAGAAGGCGTCCTCGGTCCACAGCCGCAGCAGCGTGCCGGGAGTGATCCGGTGGCTCGGCGCAACCCCGCCGAACGTCCAGACGTACTGCTCGCGCTCGGGCCGGTACTCCACGACGTCCACGGCGGTGATCGTCGTCCGCGGATGCGTGAGCGCGCAAGGGTCACCCGCCGCAACAGGGGGGTCAGGACGGGATGAGGCGCAGCGGGAGGGACGCCAGCCCACGCAGCGTGTTGTTGTGCATGCGCTCCGGGGTGCCGGCCGGCTCGATGCGGGCGACCCTGCGGGCCAGTGCGGACAGCACCGCCTCGCCCTCCAGTCGGGCCATCGCCATCCCCACGCAGGCGTGGATGCCGAACCCGAACCCGACGTGCCCGGTGGCGCGCCGGTCGATGTCGAAGATGTCCGGGTCGTCCCAGTGCCGCGGGTCCCGGTTCGCTGCGCCGAGGAACAGCAGCACCTTCTCCCCGGCGGGGATCGCGACCCCGTCGAGGTCGACCTCGCGGGTGGTCGTGCGGAAGAACGTCTGCACCGGCGCCTCGAAGCGCAGCACCTCCTCGAACGCCGCCCGGGCCCGGTCGGGGCCGGCGCGCAGCACGTCGTACTGGCCGGGGTGGGCGGCCAGGCACAGCAGCGCGTTGCCGAGCCCGTGCACGGTGGTGTCCACCCCTGCGGAGAGGAACGAGCGCACGAGCATCGCGGCTTCGGCCGGGGTGAAGCCCTCCTGGGCGGCGCGCTCGTGGATCTGGGCGCCCATGCCGCCGGGGGCGAGGTGCTCGGCCTCGCAGTGCTGCATGATCCAGTCGCGGATCGGGCCGGCGTCGGCCACCGCGGCGGTGAACAGCTCGTTGCGGGGCCCGAAGGTGTTGAACACCATGTTCCCGTAGACCAGCAGCTTCTCCCGTCCCTCTGCGGGCAGCCCGACGGCGTCGGAGAAGACCTGCAGCGGGTAGACGCGGGCCAGCTCGGCCATGCCGTCGATCACGCCGCCGTGGGCCAGCTTCGCGACCAGTTCGTCGGCCGCCCCCGTGAACGCCTCGGTGAGCCGGCGGATCGCCGCGGCCGAGAGGACCCCGTTGACCACGCGGCGGGCCCGGGTGTGCTCGGGCGGGTCGGCCTCGAGCAGCAGGCTCGGTGGGCGCCACGGTTCCTCCTTGCGGAAGTCCGAGATCCCGACACCGGCCGCCGAGCAGAACGCCTCCGGGTCCAGCAGCGCGGTGTGCACCGGCTCGTGCCGGGCGGTGGCCCAGATGTCGTAGCGCGCCAGCCGGACGACCGGGCCGGCGTCGCGCAATGCGGCGTGCGCCGGATACGGGTCGTCCAGGAACTCGCGGGAGAAGGGGTCCAGGTCGCTGACCAGGACCGGCTGCGTTGGCATCACACGTACTCCTTCGACGCCGGGGAGTCGGCCGGGCCAGCATGCGGATCCGCGACGACGTGGTCTCGGTCACTTCCGTTGGCCGGAAGACCTGATCGATACCGGCCGGGGTCAGTGGTGGCCGAGCACCCGGGAGATGCCGCGGGCGGCCGCGCGGACCACCGGGACGTAGGCCAGCGGGTTGGTCCCGGTGGCCGGCACGACCACCGAGAGTGCTGCGACGACGTCCCCTGACGCCCCGCGCACCGGCGCGGCCACCGACAGTGCGACCAACTCGATCTGCCCGTCGCTGATCGCGACCCCGGTGCGGCGGACGTCGGCCAGCACCCGGCGCAGTTCATCGGCGGAGCAGATCGTCTTGTCCGTGTAGCGGCGCAGCGGCGCGGCGAGCACCCGCTCCTGCAGTTCGGCGTCGGCGTGCGCGAGCAGTACCAGGCCGACGCCGGTGGCGTGCAGCGGCAGCCGCATGCCCACCCGGGTGATCACGTTGACAGCCGCCCGGCCGGAGAGCCGCTCGACGTAGACCACCTCCGTGCCGTCGAGCACGGCGAGCTGCACGTTCTCCCGGGTCACCTCGTAGAGATCCTCGAGGAACGGCATCGCGCTCTCGCGCAGGCCCAGGCTGCGCGGGGCCAGCGCGCCGACCTCCCACAACCGCAGCCCGATCCCGTAGCGACCGTCCTCGTCGCGTTCCAGTGCGCCCCACGCGGCCAGTTCGCCGACGAGCCGGTGCGTCGTGGTCAGCGGCAGCTCCGAGCGGCGGCTGATCTCGGTGAGGGTGAGCCGCGGGCGGTCGGTGGTGAACGCCGCGAGCACGTCCAGGACGCGGGCGGTCACCGACGGTCTGCCTGCCACGCGGTCAGTCTTCCGGTGAACGGAAGTGCCGTCGAGACGGGCGGCCCCGTTGGGCCAGGCTCGGCGTCATGCGAACCCAGGTCGGCATCATCGGGGCCGGGCCCGCCGGACTGCTTCTGTCCCATCTGCTCGCCCGCCAGGGCATCGAGTCCGTCGTGCTGGAGGCGCGCAGCCGTGACCACGTGGAGAAGCGGATCCGGGCGGGCGTGCTCGAGCACCCCACCGTCGAGCTGCTCCGCGAGGTCGGCGTGGGTGCGCGGATGGATGCCCAGGGTCTGCCGCACGAGGGCATCTCGCTGCGCTTCGACGGCGCGGACCACCGCATCGACTTCGCCGACCTGGTCGGTAAGGGGATCGTCGTCTACGGCCAGCAGGAGGTCGTGAAGGACCTGATCGCGGCGCGGGTCGAGGCCGGTGGTGCGATCGAGTTCCAGGTCTCCGGCGTGCACCTTCAGGACATCGAGACGACCAGCCCGTCCATCGCCTACGTCGACGCCGCGGGCGTGGCCCGGGAACTGCACTGCGACGTGATCGCCGGGTGCGACGGCTTCCACGGGGTGAGCCGGCACGCGTTCCCCGCCGGCGCGCTGACCGCGTTCGACCGGCAGTACCCGTTCGGCTGGCTGGGGGTCCTGGCCAAGGCCGCGCCCACGCATGCCGAGCTCGTCTACTCGGCCGGCGAGCGCGGGTTCGCGCTGTACTCGATGCGCAGCCCCGAGGTGACCCGGCTCTACCTGCAGGTGCCGCCGGACACCAACGCGGCCACCTGGTCCGAGGCCGCGATCTGGGACGAGCTCAACCGGCGCCTCGCCGCCGAGGGCTTCACCCTCAACGAGGGCCCGTTCCTGGAGCGGCCCTCGGTCACCGGGATGCGCAGCGTGGTCGTCGAGCCGATGCGCCACGGCCGGCTGTTCCTCGCCGGCGACGCCGCCCACATCGTGCCGCCCACCGGCGCGAAGGGGATGAACCTCGCCGTCGCCGACGTCCGGGTGCTCGCCGACGCCCTCGGCTCGTTCTTCGGCTCGGGCTCGGAGACCGGGCTCGACGAGTACTCCGCCACCTGCCTGCGCCGGGTCTGGCGGGCCGAGCACTTCTCCTGGTGGATGACGTCGATGCTGCACCGCTTCGACGACACCGACCCCGCCGGTGATCCGTTCGGGCGCCGGCTGCAACTGTCCCAACTGCACTACACCGTGTCGTCGCGGGCGGCGTCGACCAGCCTGGCCGAGAACTACGTCGGACTTCCCTACGGAGCTGCGCCATGACCCTGTCCCTGCCCGTCGCCGGCTACCGGCCCGCGCCGGACGGCACCCATCCGCCGCTGGACTTCGCCGGCTATCGCAGCACCGGGCTGCGGGCGCCGTCGCAGGCGCCGATCGTGGTGCGCCACCGCCTCACCGAGGTCACCGGCCCCCTGCTCGCCGGCGACCGGATCGGCCCGTCCGACCACGATCTGACCACGCAGCACGCCGGCGAGGCGCTCGGCCAGCGGATCATCGTGTTCGGCCGGGTGCTCGACTCGGACGGGCGGGCGGTGCCCGACACTCTCGTCGAGATCTGGCAGGCCAACGCCGCCGGCCGCTATGCACACGCGCGGGACAACTGGCCCGCCCCACTGGACCCGAACTTCACCGGTGGCGGGCGGGTGGTCACCGACGCCCGGGGCAACTACTCGTTCACCACGATCAAGCCCGGCGCCTACCCGTGGGGCAACCACCACAACGCCTGGCGCCCCGCGCACATCCACTTCTCGCTGTTCGGCCGGGCCTTCACCCAGCGCCTGGTCACCCAGATGTACTTCCCGGACGACCCGCTGTTCGCCCAGGACCCGATCTTCAACTCGGTGCCCGACCCCAAGGCCCGGCAGCGGATGATCTCCACGTTCGACCTGGATGCCACCCGCCCGGACCGGGCGCTGGCCTTCCGCTTCGACATCGTGCTGCGCGGCCGCGAGCAGACCCCCTTCGAGGAGCCCCATGAGTGAGTCCCAGGGCCAGCTCGGCCTGACCCCCTCCCAGACCGTCGGGCCGTTCCTGTCGATCGGCCTGACCTGGGCCGACGGCGCGGACGTGGTCCCCGCCGGGACGCCGGGGGAGATCCGGATCGGCGGCGTGCTCTACGACGGCGCCGGCGAGCCGATCACTGACGGGCTGATCGAGACCTGGCAGGCCGACCCGGACGGCCGGTTCGCCCACCCGGACGACCCGCGGGGTGCGGTCGAGCCGTCCGTACCCGGCTTCCGCGGGTTCGGCCGCAGCGCGACCGACGCCGAGGGCCGGTGGGAGGTGCGCACGGTCAAGCCGGGCGCGCTGCCCGGTGAGGCCCCGCACATCGACGTCTCGGTGTTCGCCCGCGGGCTGCTCGACCGCGTCGTCACCCGGATCTACTTCCCGGACGAGGACGCGGCCAACGCCACCGACCCGCTGCTGTCCGAGGTCCCGGCCGACCGCGTCCCGACCCTCGTCGCTCACCAGGCCGCCCCCGGACACCTGCGGTTCGACATCCATCTCCAAGGCGAGGCCGAAACGGTCTTCCTCGCCCTCTGACGCGCCCCTACGAGTTCGGCCAGCAGATCGTGTTCGCCCACGACGGCCGCCCGTTCCTGTCCTACGAGTCCCGCGCCTGGCTGCTCGGCCCGGGGCGGAGAAGGTGGACGCGGCCCGGCCGGCGGTCTCGCAGCACCTCGCGAAGCTGCGGATGG
>NZ_JAAXLA010000132.1 GCF_012911935.1 Pseudonocardia acidicola
CGTCCCACCCGAGGGCCTCGGCGCGTGGATCGCCGCCGGCTGCTGGGGATGCTCGGCGGCGGCGCGGCGGCACTGCTCGCCGCACGCGCGGCTCCGGTCCCGCCGGCCCACACCACGCCGCCGCCACCGCCTCGGCCCCCGGCGCCGCGACGCCGGGGCAACCGCCTGTACGCCGAACCCGTCGGCCGGGTCACCGGGCAGCACTCCCCGAACCGCACCGGCGAGAGTGCCGCGGTGTACGGCACCGATCTGGGTATCTCCTGGGCCGACGGGTCCGGCGGGGTGCTGGTCGCCTTCGGCGACACGTTCGGGCGCGGGTGGTCGGGCGCGGGCGGCGCCGCCGGCCCGGGTGCCACGCCCGCGGAGGCGGACTGGCGCAGCAACGTCCTCGCCCGGTCGGCCGGCTCCACCCTGGCCGCGGGCATGCGGCTGGACTCGTGGCTGACCGACCGTCCCGGGCACGCCCGCCAGGTCATCCCCCGCGACGAGCGGCCGGGGGTGCGCGAGTTCACCGTCATCCCGACGGCGGGGATCTCGGTCGGGCGGCGGAACTTCATGGCGTACATGTCGGTCCGCGGATGGGGCGCGCCGGGCCGGTGGCGGACCAACTACGCCGGGATCGCGTACTCCGACGACGTGGGGGAGACCTGGCACAAGCCCGACGCGGTGCGCTGGGCGAACCTGCCCGACGGGTCTCAGGGGTGGCAGATGTGCGCGTTCGCCCGCGACGGCGGCTTCGTCTACATCTTCGGCACCCCCAACGGGCGGGCCGGTCCGGTCCGGCTGGCCCGTGTTCCGGAGGACGCGGTGCTGGACCTGGGTGCCCGCGAGCAGTGGACCGGGGCCGGCTGGACGCGGGACCAGTCCCGGGCCGCGGTGGTCATCCCCGCACCGGCCTCCGAGCTGTCGGTGATGTTCCACTGGGCGTCGGGCCGGTGGCTGGCCGCCCATTACCACGAACGCCTCGACGCCATCGTGGTCCACACCGCGTCGCGGGTGACCGGGCCGTGGTCGCCGCCGCACGTCGTGGCCACCGCCGCGGACTGGCCCGCCCTCTACGGGGCGTTCTTCCACCCCTTCTCGGCCATGGACGACACGCCCTACTTCCAGATGAGCCAGTGGTGGCCCTACAACACGATGCTGATGCGGCTGCACCTCGAGGCCTGAGGGAAGATCACCGGCCGGCGGTCCGGAGCCGGTCAGTGGGTGTGCGGGGCGTCCAACGTGGTCCGCACGCGCACGGTCGGGCGCCGCGCCGGGCGCTTGCCGGCCGGCTGCCCCTCGGGGGCCTCGCGGTGCTTGTACCGCAGGATGCGGTCGTAGTGGTGCAGGGCCAGTCCCCGCGCGTACCGGCGGGCGATGTCCGGCATCGGCGAATCGGTGTCGCCGACGCCGAAGACGGTGCCCGGGTAGTCCAGCCGGCCCATCAGCGCCCGGATGCGTTCCCAGTCGCCCGGGGGGATCAGCTCGGCGGGGTCGCCGCCGGCGAACCAGCCCATCGGCACCGCCGTGCCCGGGCCGACCACGGTGTTGACGTGGACCACCGCGTGGAACTCGAGCTCTGCGCCCACCCCGATGCGTGCCCCGTTGAACACCACCGCCCCGGTCGCGATCCGCGTGTCGCCCTCGACCACACACCCGGTCAGCGAGGCGTGCGGACCGACCAGCACGTGGTCGCCCAGGCGGGTCTGATGACCCGGAACCCCCCGGACGACGGCGTTCTCCATGACGACGCAGTTCTCCCCGATCTCGACCGGGCCGCCCTCGGCGGTGACCACGGCACCGAACAGCACCCGGCTGTGGGCCCCGATGGTGACATCACCGCAGAGCACCGCGGTCGGCGCGACATAGGTCGACTCGGCCACCCGGGGGGTCTTGTGCCGATGCTCCACGAACACGGCGCCGCGCCCCACCACGCGCGGTGGTGACTCGTACTCCTCCGCGACCACATCCATCACCCCACCCGCCCCTGGGCACAACGCGGGGACCCTGCCGCAGCACGGTTATCGGAACCCGCGCGAGGACGACTGACGTTACGCCCGGCGCCCAGGGACGACAAGGAGGCCCGATCGGCTCTCCGGGCCGCCCGACCAGGTCACGCAACGCTGCCCGCGCCCGGCCCCCGGGGTGCGTCGATGGCGGCGGAGGGGTTGCGCTAAGGTTCTCCCATCGCACCGACACGGTGCCGATGCGGACGTAGCGCAGCTGGTAGCGCATCACCTTGCCAAGGTGAGGGTCGCGGGTTCGAATCCCGTCGTCCGCTCGGAGGAACCTCGGGTCTCCGCCGGACTTCCAGGTCCTGAATCCTGCGGAACGCGTCCGGAGGAACCGGGCGGAGTGGCCGAGTGGTTTAGGCAAGGGCCTGCAAAGCCCTGTACGCGGGTTCGATTCCCGCCTCCGCCTCGGGCGATTAGCTCAGTGGGAGAGCGCTTCCTTGACACGGAAGAGGTCACTGGTTCAATCCCAGTATCGCCCACCACGAATGAAAGGCCCCCGACGACTGTCGTCGGGGGCCTTTCTCACCGTCGGATCCGTTACGCGCCGGTCTGTCCTGCCGCCTGCTCGCGTACCGCGATGGGCGCGCCCGCCAGGTCCTCCTCGTTGCACAGCAGTTTGACGTCGTAGTACGGCGCCCCGTCGCGGTCGTCGTAGTCCAGGTGGATCGCGATCACGTCCACGGGTTCGCCCAGCCACTCCTGGGCGCCGCGCAGCCACGTCGCCGACCGTTCCAGCGCGCTCGGCAGGTCGTCGTCCCGGAACTGCACCGGCCGGTACGGGACCTGTTGCACCGCGTCACGCGGATGTGCGGGCCGGGGCAGGTTCGAGGCCACGCCCGCGTCGTCGAGATCGAGTTCGATCGGCTTGTCACTCACCGGCCCAGCGTGTCCCGGCCGGGCGGGTGAAGCAAGTACGCGCGGACGTGTCGTGGCTCGTGGTCCGGGGGTCCGTCCCTCGGCGGTTGGCCGCCCAGGTGCCACCACGCCACGATGCGACGGCGCGGCGTCGCATCGTGGCGTCGTGGCATCGCGTGGGCGAACCGAGCGAGGAGACACCATCATGAGCATCGCGATCGTCGGTGCGGCCCAGGGCGAGACCGTCTCGGTCGGCCCCATGCGGATGCGCATCCTCGAGGACGGCGGGCGCACCGAGCACCGGCTGGGTCTGGTGGAGCTGACCATCCCACCGCACGTCGACGGACCACCCCAGCACGTCCACCACAAGCACGACGAGACGTTCTACGTGATCTCGGGCGCCCCGAGCTTCACCTGCGGCACCGAGACGATCACCGCCGAACCCGGCGCGCTGGTCGCCGCGCCGATCGGGGCGCCGCACACCTTCGCCAACCCGGGCGACGTCCCGGCCGTGCTGCTCTGCACCGTGACGCCGGATCTCTACATCGACTACTTCCGGCAGCTCGAGCGGCTGTCCGGGGATCCGGGGGGACTCGACCCGGCGGCCGTCGCCGACATCATGTCCAGATACGCCACCGAGGTCGTGCGGCCCGCACACTGACCGCCTCCGGCGCCGGAGGTCCCGACGGTTCCCGCACCCCGTTCGCTGCGCTGCCCGGTCCGCCCGCTGTGGCGGCGGAGGCCGGCGTGGAGCGAACCCCTGCTGATCCGGATCGCGCACGCCGTCGGGCAGCTGGCCACGCGGTGACCCTCCGCTGATCGGCCGAGCCGGGTACGCCCGGTTGCGCAGCGTGAGTAGCGGTCCCTCGAAAGTGGTACGCGGCCGATACCGGAGAACGCGGCCGACGCCCGCGGGAGCGGCAGGCCCTCCTGGGCGGGCCGACCGAGAAGGGACGTGACCTGATGGCCAACACCATGACGCGCACCGCCACACGCGCCACCGGCGGTGCCCGCCGGGCCGGCCGCGCGGTGGCCGCCGATCCTGCGCGCGAGGTCGCCCGCGCGGCGATGAGCGAGGCCGGCAGGCGGGTGCTCGGGGTCGTCGTCGACCGTGCCGTTTCGCGGGTCGAGGGTGTCGCCGACCGGCTCGACGACGTCGCGGAGGGCGGCATCGGCCTGCGCGAGGCGCTGACCGGTAGGCCCGCCCCGCCCCGTTCGGCCCGCAAGGCCGCCACCGGGAAGACCGGGCCGGGCGTGCGTGCCCGGGTCGGTGCCGCATTCGGTCTCGTCGTGCTCCGCGCCGTCCAGATACTGCAGTTCCTGCAGCGCCTGGCCCTCCACCTGCTCGAGGCGCTGCGTCGCCTCGCCCGCCGGCCACGTACGGCCCCGGCCGACCCGGCTGCCGCCGGCGCCGAGCAGGACGGGCCGGCCGAGGGCGGCGAACCGGGCGAGCAGGTCCGGGCCCCGCGGGGCCGCGGCCTGCGGAGGCCGCGCACCGGCACCTCGGGCCCGCAGCCGGTGCGTTCGGTGCCCGCCGAACCCGTCCCGGGGCGTGGCGGGGCCCGCCCGGGATCGCGGACGGAGCGGACGGAGGGCCGCGGGCGGCCGAACCGGGCCGACCGCGGTGAGTAGCACCGCCGTTCGCCCGGCCGCCCGGGAGCCCGCGAGGCAGACCGTGCGCCGGGCACCGGCGGCCCCACGCGGTCCCGCGCCGTCATCGACCGAGCAGCTGAAGGCGAGCCTGCGGCAGTTGCTCGCCACCCTCCTCGACCGGGCCGTCGGGATCGCGCTGGACAAGGTCGAGCGGCTGGCCCGCTCCCTCGACGACATCGCCGCACGCGGCGGGGTGGGTCTGAACGCCCTGCTCGGAGGTCTGCGATCCACCCTCGAGGGCCGCAACCCGCTCTGGGGGGCGGTCACCGGGGCGGTGTCGGCGCTGAGCACCGGGGCCAAGATCGCGCTGGTCGCCGCGCTGGTCCTGGCGCTGCTGCTGCTGCCCGTGACGGTCGTCCTGCTGCTGCTGGCCCTGATCGTCGTGGCCGTGGTGGCGGCGGTGCGGTCCGGGCGCGCGGGGCGGTGACCGCGGCCGCGACGGGCACGTGCAGGGTGGCGAGACCGATCATCCGCGCTGGGTGAGGCCATCGCGGTCCGTGACCGCGACGATCGGGCGGGTGAATCCGGCGGTGCTCGTCCTGGCGCTGTCCAGCGTCGTGCGCCCGACGAGCATGGCCGCGCTGTACGCCATGCTCAGCTCCCGCAACCCGCGGCGGCTGCTCCTCGCCTATCTGCTGGCCGGTCTGGCGTTCACCCTGGCTGTCGGGATCGGAGTGGTCGCGGTCCTGCAGGGGGAGGTCCCGTCGATCGCCACGCTGCAGTACCCGGCGTTCGTCGACATCGTGCTCGGAGCCGCCGCCCTCGGGTTCGCCGTCGGGAAGTGGACCGACCGGTTGCCGCGGGCGCGCCGCGACCCGGATCGCTCGCACCGTCGCGGCTCGTGGGTGCGCAGCCGCCTCGACGACCTGTCGACGACCGGTGCGGCCCTGGCGGGTGTGGTGACCCACCTGCCCGGCCTGATCTACCTCGCGGCGCTCAACGCGATCGTCGCCACCGCCGCCACCGTGGCCGGCGGAGTCGTGCAGGTCGTCGTGTACGACGTGATCTGGTTCAGCACCGCGATCGGCACGCTGACGGTGTCGGTGTTCCGGCCCGAGAAGGCCCGTGAGCTGGTCGACCGCGTCGGCGGCTGGGTGCACAACCACGAGCGGGCGATCGTCGTCGGCGTGTTCGGCGCCGTGGGCGTCTACCTGCTCGGCAAGGGGATCGTCGAGCTGTCCGGGTGAGGCCCGGCCGTGTCGCGCGTCTCGCAGAGGAGTAAACCGTGCCCGCTGCGGGCATTCCCGGGTGTCCGCGCCCCGCGCGCGCGACCGGTGGCCTGCGGGCCGCCGCCCTTGACGGGACGCAGACCCGGCGCCTGCGCGCGGCGGAAGGTGCAGACAGCGATGGCGGCGACGGTCGTCGAACACCGGCCCCCGCGGCCGCGCAGGCGCAGCCAGGCCGAACCGGCGCCGCCGGCGACCACCTCACGACGCCGAGTCGAGGTGCTGGACAAGGAGATCCTGCTGCACGGTCAGCGGGTCACCTACCGGGAGAGCGGTGCCGACTCCGGCGGGCCCGTCGTGGTGCTGCTGCACGGCCTGGCCGGCAGCTCCACGACCTGGCAGCCGGTGCTGCCGCTGCTCGGTCGCCACCTGCACGTCATCGCGCCGGACCTGCTCGGGCACGGACAGTCGGCCAAACCACCGAACGGGGACTACTCGCTCGGCGCCTACGCAGCCGGGCTGCGCGACCTGCTCGTGGCGCTGGGCGTCGACCGGGCCAGCGTCGTCGGCCACTCGCTCGGCGGCGGCGTGGCGATGCAGTTCGCCTACCAGTTCCCCGAGTTCACCGAACGGCTCGGGCTGGTGGCCAGCGGCGGGCTCGGCCGGGAGGTGAACGTCGCGCTGCGGGTGGCGAGCCTGCCCGGGACGGCGGCCGTCCTGCAGGCGCTGCACGCGCTGACCCCACGCTGGGTGGCCCGGCTCGCTCACCGGGCCGCGGCGGCCATGCCGCTGACCTCGGCCGCCGATCTCGACGAACTCGCACTCGCGCTCGCCTCCCTCGCCGACGGCGGGGCGCGCGGTGCCTTCGTCCAGACCACGCGCAGCGCGCTGACCCTGGCCGGGCAGCGGCTCGACGGCCTGGCCCGGCTCTACCTGCTGCTCGACGCGCCGGTGCTGCTGGTCGGCGGGCGCAACGACACGACCATCCCGGTCGAGCACACGCTGCGCGCCCACGACCGGCTGCCCGGCAGCCGCCTGGAGATCTTCGAGTCCACCGGTCACTTCCCGCACGTCGAGCACCCGCAGCGCTTCGCCCGGCTGCTGCTCGACTTCCTCACCACCACGCCTGCGGCGTGTGCGGACCGGGAGTCGCTGCGGCTGCGGCTGCGCGGCGCCGAGGCACCGACGGCGTCGTGACCGACGCGGCGCCGCCGGCTGCGTAGGATCATCGCGGTCCGCACGACAGATCCGGGGTGCTGACATGACCGACCGGCTCGCCGTCCCGCGTGGCCACGTCGTGCTCGCCGACGCCGACAGCGAGACCTACACGTCGCTACGCCGTCGCGCCGTCTCCCGTGCCGAGCGGTACGAGATCGGTCGTGGGCTGCGCAAGCGGGTGCCGCGCCCGACGCTCGGGGAGTGGCGACCGCCGGTCGGCAGGCCCGACCCGGTGCAGCTGATCATGGAGTCGCACGAGGGCCGCCTGGGACGGCTCGTGCCCATCCGCGTCGGCCGGATGGTGGCCTCCCCGTACGGTTACCTGCGCGGGACCGCGGTGGTCATGGCCGAGGACGTGGCGCGCCTCCCGGCCACCGGGATCACCCCTGTCGTGTGCGGCGACGCGCACCTGGGCAACTTCGGCTTCTACGCCTCGCCCGAGCAGGACCTGGTCATCGACCTCAACGACTTCGACGAGGCCCACCCGGGCGCCTGGGAGTGGGACCTGCGTCGGCTGGTGGCCAGCATCTGGGTGGCGGGCCGGCAGAACGGATCCGGTGAGGACGATTGCGAGGCGGCCGTCGTCTCCTGCGTCGCGGCCTACCGCACGGAGGTGCGCGAACTCGCCGACCAGCCGTTGCTGTCCCGCTCCTACCAGCGCCTCGACGCCGACCGGCTGCGCGCGAGCGCCTCCGACGAGACGCTGCGCGCCGAGATCGAGCGGGCCGCGAAGCGGGCCCGGAACCGGACGAGTGACCGTGCGCTGCCGCGGTTCACCGAGGAGCGCGAGGGCCGCAGGCGCATCGTCGAGGAACCACCGCTGATCACCCGGGTCGGCCCGGGCGAGGCGGAGCAGCTCGCCGCCGGCCTCGACGACTACCTGGCGACGCTCGCCCCGCACTGGCGCCGCGCGCTCGGCGGCTACACCCTCGTCGACATCGCGCACAAGGTCGTCGGCGTCGGCAGCGTGGGGCTGCGCGCCTACGTCGCACTGCTCGAGGGCAGCAGTGCCGACGACGTGGTGTTCCTGCAGCTCAAGCAGGCCCGCCGGTCGGTCCTGGCGCGGTTCGTGCACGGCGACTCGGCGTGGCACGCCCACCAGGGGCAGCGGGTCGTCGAGTACCAGCAGGCGCTGCAGACCGTCAGCGACCCCCTGCTGGGGTGGACCACGGTGGACGGCCGGCAGTACTACGTGCGGCAGTTCCGCAACATGAAGGGCAGCGTCGCGCTCGACTCGATCGACGCCGCGGCACTGGCCGACTACGCCGGCATCGTCGGGCACCTGCTCGCCAAGGGGCACGCGCGGACCAGCGGGGCGTCGATGATCGCGGGCTACATGGGCACCTCGGACAAGGTCGACCTCGCGATGAGCCGCTTCGCCCGCGCCTACGCCGATCAGACCGAGGCCGACCACCAGGCTCTGGTCAAGGCGGTCGCGCGGGGGTTGCTGCCGGTGCAGCACGAGGCATGATCGACAGGCCGCTCGACGGGAGCGCAGCGGCCGGTCATACAGTGGCACCGGCGACGCGCCGGCGCTCGCACCCTCGCGCCCGTCGGCCGTAACGCCTGCTGAGGCCGTACCGCCTCGGACGATGAGCTCCACGATGGACCGTGCCGGTCGGCGGCCCCGGGGGCGGTGCAGGAGGAGGTCGGCGTGTCAGGGCGGTGGGGGGTCGCGGTCGGGGCACTGCTGGTTCTCGGGTGGGCCGCGATCAGTGCTTGGATCTACATGCGACACCGCGAACCACCCGTCGGGCGGCCCGCCCGCGCCGGCCTGGTCGCCGGGATGGCGGTCGTGGCCGTCGGGGTCGTCGCGGTCGCCTGGTCCGGCTCCGGCACGCAGGCAGCGGTGCCCGTCCCGGGATTCGGGCCGACCTCGACCGCGTCGTCGACCGCGTCGTCGACCGCGTCGTCGACCCCGCCGTCGACCCCGCCGCTCGCGAGCCCGGCGACGACGACTCCCACACCACCCACCGTCACGCAGTCCCCGCC
>NZ_JAAXLA010000133.1 GCF_012911935.1 Pseudonocardia acidicola
GGTAGTAGATCATCGGCTTGTCGTAGACCGGGAGCAGTTGCTTGGACACCGCACGGGTGATCGGATGCAGCCGCGTGCCGGCCCCGCCGGCCAAGATGATGCCCTTCATCGGCCCCGATGCTGTCACGGTGAGGTTGTCGGTGTCGTGCGCCATCCTGTGCCCATGGTCGCCACGACGAGCGAGTACGGCGTGGTCGGGGTGCGGGATGCCGGTTTCCGGCTCGACCGGTTCGGACCCGCACCCGGCCTCGCCGCGTTGGTGGAGCGGCACTGGCTGGTCAGCTGGGAGGTCCCGGAGGGGCGGACGGCGTCGGTGACGCTGCTGCCGCACCCGTGCGTGAACGTGGTGCTCGACCAGGGCCGGCTCGCCGTCTCCGGGGTGGGCCGCGGACCGAAGACGTCACTACTCGGCGTGGATTGCGGAATTCCGTCATGGCGTCTCCGATGCGCGAGACGGCAGGCGCTGATGGTTCCACCGCGGATCTCGTGGGACACCCCCAGAACGGAGTCACGTCTGGCGGGGCGGACGGCGGATCCTCCCGGCCGGCGTCGTTGCTGTTCACTCATCGCGACGGGCGCCCGGGCCGCCAAAGGGGGCTGGGCTACCCGACCGCTACGGCGGCGTGATCTGGGCCACTGTCCGTCACGGCGCCGCTCGTCGGCGGCGGGAACGTGACGAGTGTCCAGCTCGCGACGGACCACACGACGCCGACGGTCACGCTGAGCACCTACCTCGGGTCCTGACCGGACGCGGTCGGCCAGACGTGTTCTCTGGTCGACTCCGCGCCCGGTTGTATCCAGGTTGTGCCCGCTTCCACCCGCCAACTTGTTTCCGCAGGTGGGCGGCGGTGCGTCAGCGGTAGTTGGTGAACTGCAGGGCGATCCCGAAGTCCTTGCTCTTCAGCAGGGCGATGACGCTCTGCAGGTCGTCCTTCTTCTTGCCCGAGACGCGCAGCTGGTCGCCCTGGATCTGGGCCTGGACGCCCTTGAGCTTCTCGTCGCGAATGACCTTGCTGATCTCCTTGGCCTTGTCCGAGGCGATGCCCTGCAGGATCTTGCCGGTGACCTTGTAGGTCTTGCCCGACACCGCCGGCTCGCCGACCTCGAAGGCCTTCAGCGAGATGTTCCGCTTGATCAACTTCTCCTTGAAGACATCGATCGCGGCCTTGAGGCGCTCCTCGGTCTCGGACTCCAGAGTGATCGCTTCCTCGCCGGACCAGGCGATCGACGTGCCCGTGCCGCGGAAGTCGAAGCGCTGTGACAGCTCCTTCGACGCCTGGTTGAGGGCGTTGTCGACCTCCTGCCGGTCGACCTTGCTCACCACGTCGAACGACGGGTCGGCCATGGTCTGTCCTCCTCAAGACCGGGCCCCTGTGAGCCCGGATCTTCGCTGTCGTATCCTTCTCCTGCGCATCGGCCAGCCGATCGCAACCCGGCAGGTTGCCCGAGTGGCCAAAGGGAGCGGACTGTAAATCCGTCGGCTTAGCCTACGAAGGTTCGAATCCTTCACCTGCCACCCCCACGGGAAACGGCCCCTGACCAGCGGAAACGCGGTCAGGGGCCGTTCTCGTTGTGTCCGGTGGCGTCCGGCTCGGGCCGGTGATCACCGGGGGGCTGTGGCAAATGCGTGGCAAGGCTGTCCGGTAGGTCTACGGCAGCCCGAGGGCCAGGCTTACGCGGTGCCGAGCGGCGTCCTCCTGACCCGAGATGCACTTGGCGTAGACCCGCAGCAGCACCGCCACGCTGTGGCCGGCCCACTCGGCAACCTGGGTCGGAGGTACGCCGGCGTTGAGCCACGTCGAGACCGCCGCGTGCCGGAGGTCGTAGGGCCGGCGGGCGAGCGGGGAAGCGGCCTCTTCGAGTGTCAGCGCGGCGGTCCGGGCGCTGGCCCACACCCGGCCGTAGACGCTGTCCGATAGGTCGCCCTCGCGGTCCCGCATGGCGCCGAACAGGCGGCCATCCCGAGTTGTCCCGAACTCGGCGAGATGGGATCGGAGGAGGTCGGCCAACGGTGGGGGGCAGGGCACGACTCGGACCGCCTCGCGGGCCCGATGCTTCAGCCCACGCTCGTCCCGACGCTTACCGTTGTCGCTCCACGCGGCGCCGGTTGCCGGAGCTGAGCCGGGCAGGAACAGCTCCCCCCACTGGTCAGCGGGCAGGTGCAGCGCTGATGTCGAGAGGTGCGCGGCCTCGCCGGGGCGGAGAGCCGCGTAGTACATGAGCCCGAAGAACGCCACGAGCCGCGGGCCGGATCTCCCCTGTCGGGCAACAGCGTCGAGTAGCCGCCGCGCCTGCTCGATGTTGACGACCACTCGGCGGTCGACCTCGTCAGCCGTCTTCCGATTCTTGACCTTGACGACGGCCAGCGGGTTGCGGGGGAGGAGCCTCCGTTCCACCGCGTACTCCAGCGCGTTGTAGAAGACCGCGCGCTTGCGCTGGGTCGTGCTGGCTGCCGCCGGCTTCCCGTCGAGTTTGCGACCGATCGCTGCCATCGCAGCCCGCAGTACGTCGGGCTCGTTCAGGGCGCCGACGGGCAATGTGTTGGATTCCAGCCACTGCACCGTCCGTGCGAGGTCCGCCGGAGGCGGGCCTGATTCGCGGGCCCGGGTGTTGAACACCCATCCGTAGAGTGCCTTGCGGATCTTGTCCTGATCGGGCTGGCCGGCCGTCGACTTCAGCAACGCGGGGGTCACCGTCGCCAGTGTCTCGGCGACGCCCATACGGGACTTCCCAGCCGAATCCGGCCATTTCATGTCGGCGTACGAGCAGGCGAAGTCGAACCAGCTCGCGGTGTTCTCCGTCCGTCGGAGCGACACCGGTAGCCCGTCGGCGAGCGCAAACGCCTCGCCCTGACGGGCGGCCGTCACGAGTTGGGAGCGAAAGCTCTCGGCGAGCGCCTTGGTCTTGAATCCCTCTTGGAACGGTGAGTCGGCCACCTTCCAACGGACGAAGTACGTCGTTGTGGTCGTTCCCGTGTAGACCCGCGTCGTCCAGATCCGGGCGTCGTAGGAGATGTCCATCAGGCGGCCTCCTCGCAGGTGTCGAGCCAGCGTTCGAGTTCGGTTCGGCGGATGCGGAGGTCTCCGTTCGGGAGTTTGATGCAGCGCGGTGCGCGGCCCTTGGCGCGCCAGTCGTAGAAGGTTGAGCGGGAGATCCTGAGTTCGGCGCAGACCTCGGCGAGGGTGAGGCGCTCGGTGGGCTTGGCCATGGTTCAGGCGCCCCCGTCGGTTGCGGTTACAGCGGTTACGTCGGTTACATGCCTGGTCAGGGGCGTAACCGTTGTCGGGGGCGTAACCGTCACGTCGGTTACGCCGCAGGGTTCAGCGGGTGGGTCGGGTGGTGGCTCGACAGGGGGTGTAACCGTTGTGACGGTTACGCGGTCGGTGTCGGTTACGGGTCTGACCTTCGATGTAACCGCTGTAACCGACGTAACCGACCCTGGCGGGGGGCCCGGCGGCGGGTCGTCGGTCACGGGTGGGAGGTAGCGGGCCCACGCGTCGGTGAGCGCGCCGCCGACCTGGTAGCCCTTCGTGGGCTGTCCGCCGATGCGGAGGGGGCCGGGGCGGACGCCGTAGCGGACGAGTTCGCGGAACGGTTCGGCCCGCTCGTGCGGGGCGCGGCGGCGCATGTGGATGGTGATGGCGCGGGTGGTGATCGTCGCGGGCATCGCCCCGGCGATCCCGGCGAGTGCGACGGGGGCGAACACGGGGAAGCGTTCGACCTTCATCCGGGAGGCGTCCCCGACGCAGCGGGACACGGTGGCGGAGCGCTTGTAGCCGGAGTTGAGCAGCCCGCGCAGGTCCTCGTTGTTCCCGCCGGCCTTGGCCGAGAAGATGGTGTCGATCTCGTCGAACAGCAGGGTGACCGGGCCGTCCGTGAGCATCCGGAAGATCGCCGCCGTGGTGATGGAGATGGTCATCTCCGGCTTGCGGACCAGGTACTGGGCGACCTCCAACACGCGGGTCTTCCCGGAGCCGGGTTCGGCGGAGTCCAGGATCAGCCGGGGGGTGGTGTAGAAGTGCGGGGCGGCGTGGGTGTGGGCGTACCAGAGCGCCAACGTCGGCGCGCAGTGCTGGTCGGGGAACACCGAGAATCGGGACACGAACGCGGCGACCTGGTCGAGCAGGACGGCCGGCTCCACCGCGGGTGTCGGCCGGACCACCCGCAGTCCTTGGGGGATGCTGCTCATGCCGACCGCCGCCCCTCGCCCGCCGTGCGGGCGGGGTGCTCGACAGGGGTGGGGAGTCGCCGGGGCCGGCGGGCGCCGTAGGCGAGTCCGGAGGCGATGGTGGCGGCGATGTCGCGGGCGGTGCAGTCGCAGGGGCCGGCGACGATGTGCCCGGCTGCGCGGGTGAGATCGGCGGCCGCGGTGGCGTGGTCGAGGGCGCCGGCGCCGACGAGTTGCCCGAGGGCGCGGGCGGCGGCGTCTACGGCGTCGCTACGCGATGGCCTCGGCTACCCTCGACACCGCCACCGCGACGAACAAGTGGGCCAGGACGGGGGACGCGAGGAGGTCGGCGGTGCGGGCGGGCAGTGTGCCGGCAGACGTGACTAGATCTGTGACCGCGGCACGTTGGTACGGCTGGTTACGGCTTAGACCGGGTGAGACGGTAGCGGCGAATTCGTAGAGTTCGCAGCCCTACTGCGGCCACTCCTGAGACTCCGCGAGACGATCTACGCCCGACTCATCACCCAGAGGTCGCAGGTTCGAATCCTGCCCCCGCTACCACCCGAGAGGGCCGCTAACCAGCAAGGTTAGCGGCCCTCTCGCTTTTTGCGTACTCAGACCAGGGGCGAATCCGCCCCGATGGTCACGGCCGTGGTCACGGAGGCCGTCGCCGGACCCAGGATCGCCGCCGCCGCGACCTGTGCGGCGTGCTCGTCCATCCCGGGATCATGTGAATGTAGGTGTCCTGCGTGAACGACACCGACGAGTGCCCCAACCGCTCGCTGACGACCTTGACGGGCACCTCGGCGCGCAGCGCCGCGGCGGCGTAGCTGTGCCGGACGTCGTGCAGCCGGATCGGCGGGAGGCCGGCCTCCCAACTCAGCCGGGTGAACCACTCGGTGATCGTTTCCGGGTGGATCGGCCGGCCGTCGGCGTGGCCGACTACACGGCGCATCTGACAGCCGAGCCAGGCCCACGAGCCTGCAGCGCCCTCGCCCGGCGCACCGGCTCGTGAGAGGCTCGGGGTCGCCCTTGTCGCGACGATCGGCGTGCTGTTCCTCGGGGAGTCGATGATCTGGATCAGGGACGGGCCGCTGGCCCTGATCATCATCGGAGTCGTGGGGCTGAACCTGGTCAGAGCCGAGATGTACGTTCCTGATCCACAACCGAGTCGGCAGGATGGTGGGGTGGCCGGGCAATCGTCCTACGTGGAGCGCGCGCCGACGCCCGCACTTGCGGCGTTCGCATCGGCTGTCTGGATCCAGCAGGTGGGCGACCGGCCCGTAGAGCAGCGGCACGCGCCACACGGCGGCGCCGAGGTGCGATGTGTGCTCGGTGAGGCACCCCGGCTGCTCGGGCCGCTGACGACGGCGGCGTATCAGGAGATCCCGGCGGGCGGCACGGTCGTCGGGGTGCGGCTGCGTCCGGGCGTGCTCGGTGGTCTCGTCGGGATGTCGGCCGACGAGCTCGTCGATCAGGACATCGCGGGCACCGACATCTGGCGCGACATGGCCCATCTGACGGATCTTCTCGGGGAAGCCGTCACACCGCGGGCCGCGCTCGCTCAGCTGCAGTCGTTCGTCGCGCAGTCTGCCGACGAACTGGACCCGCTGGTGAACGAGGCCGTCCGGAACCTCATGCCGTGGCACAGCAGCGGAACGGCCGCTCTGCCCGCGCTGCTGTCGATCTCCGAACGCCAGTTGCGGCGCCGGTGCCGGGCAGCGGTTGGCGTCGGTCCGAAGGAGCTGCACCGGATCCTGCGTTTGCAGGGCTTCATCGCCCGCGTCCAGGCGTCGATCGCCCAGCAGAGCGCGTCAGCCATCGATCTCACACGGTGGGCCGTCGAGGCCGGGTACCACGACCAGGCACACCTCAGCCGCGAGTGCCGCCGGCTCCTGGGGGTGACGCCGGGCGAGTTCCTCGCGCAGTCGAGCGCCGCGTGCACCTGTGGGCACGACCACGCTGCGTCCTACGTCCCGATGCTCCGACCCTGGGACGGCCGTTTCGTACAAGAGCGGCGGCCGATCCTGGCCTAGCGTCTCGATCGTGCATCTTCCCTGTTCCGGGTCCGAGTTCGCACGTGAGCCGACGCGGATGGTCCGACGAACCGAGAACGGCCGGCCTCGACACGCTGTAGAGGGGCGCGAGTGATACTCATCACCGGTGGCCTGGGATCAATCGGGTCGCACACCGCACGGGCGCTGCTCGACCTGGGCGAATCCGTCGTGCTCACCGCGCACCGGTCCACCCGGGTGCCCGAGTACCTCGCCGACGAGCCCGACGGTCGGGTCGTCGTCGAGCTGCTGGACACCGCGGACGAGACGGCCTTCCTCGACATCGGAAAGCGGCACGAGGTCACTCGCATCGTGCACCTCGCGGCGGCCCGCTACGACCTGCCCGATCCGGGCGAGTACCTCCGCACCGACACCCTCGGCCTGCTCAACGCACTCAAGGCGGCGACGGTGTGGGGCGTGCGGCGGTTCTCCGTCGCCAGCTCCATCGCCGTGTACGCGGGAGTGGAGCAGGTCCCGTGGCGGGAGGACTACCCGCTGCCCGTGGTGGCAGCCCACCAGGTCCCGGTGTTCAAGAAGACTGCGGAGTTGTTCGCCACGCTGATCGGCGACAACGCCGGGTTCGACGTGGTCAACCTGCGGATCGGCACCATCTGGGGCCCCTCAGCCTGCCCGACTCGCCGTTCTTCGCACTTCCCCGCCTGCTCAGCGCGGCGGTCTGGGGCGAGGACCCCGACCTCACCCCGCCCCGCCCACTCGCCTACGCCGAGGACGCCACCGACCTCTGCTACGTCAAGGACTGCGGCCGGGCCATCGCGCTCCTCATGCTCGCGGAACGGCTGAACCACCGCACCTACAACGTCTCCAGCGGTCGACTGGTGCGCTACAGCGAGGTCGCCGCCGCGATCAACGCCGTTGTCCGGGCGCGAACACCACCCTCCCGGAAGGGCGCAATCCCAACCGTCCCCCGGACAACTACCTCGACATCACCCGGCTGCAGGACGACACCGGCTTCCGGCCCGACTACGACATCGAGCGCACCGTATCGGACTACGCCGACTGGCTCACCAGGCATGATCACTGACGGCGTGGCTCTCCTCGAGTTGTTCACCGACACCCAGGAGGACTCAGGATGACCGTGCTCAACGATGAGGCCCGCAACCTGTTCGCCGGGCCGAACATCGCCCACATCGCCACGCTCCTGCCCGATGGCGGGCCGCATTCGGTTCCTGTGATGATCGATATCGAAGGCGAATACCTTGCGTTCTTCACGTCACCCAACTCGCGCAAGGGCCGCAATCTCCAACTGGACGATCGCATCGCGATCTCCGTGACCGACCGGGAGAACCTGGTCCGCAGTGCGCTCGTCCGCGGCCGCGTCGTGAAGCGGGTCGGCGGCGATGCGGGCTGGGAGATCGTCGATCGCATCTTCGCCAAGTACACCGGCGGCCCGTACCCGCACCGCGAGGACCGCGAGGCTTTCCTCGTGGAACCGGCGCACGTGATCGTCCCGACGTTCGACTGAGGAGCGGAGATGGCCAGGGTAATCATGCAGGCGGTCGTGTCGGTGGACGGCTACATCGCCTATCCCGATGACACGGTCGGGCCGCTGTTCGACTGGTACTTCAACGGCGACAGCGAGGTGTCCGCCAGGGCGAGCGGCTGGACGTTCCGTGTCTCGCGGACCTCCGCCGAGTACGTCCAGCCCTTCTGGGACGCCATCAAGGTAACTGTGATCGGCCGTCACCTGTTCGACACCACAAACGGCTGGGACGGCAAGCCAGCCGCGGGAGACGAGCTGGTCGTCGTCACCCACCGGCCATTGCCCGAGGAGTGGCTCGCCGACCACCCGGACGCACCGTTCCACACCGCCGACTCCGTCGAGGCGGGCATCGCGCTCGCCAAGAAGCTCGCGGGCGACGGTCTCGTCTGCGTGACGGCTGGCGATCTCGGCGGGCAGGCGTTCTCGGCAGGGCTGGTCGACGAGGTCGCGATGGACGTCGCTCCGGTGGTTCTGGGCGAAGGGGTGCGTTTCTTCGGCAGCCACGCCGGCACGGTGCTCCTCGACGATCCCGACCAGGTGGTCCAGGGCGACCGCGTGCTGCACCTGCACTACACGGTCAAGCGCTGACCGGTTCGGGATACGCGAAGCGAAGACGCCTCGGACGGCTGGCCGAGCAGCGGGCATGCCAGACGATGCGGGTCGCGATCAGAGTCCTGGCAGAATGCCCGATCGCCTCATAACCCAGAGATCGCAGGTTCAACTCCTGTCACCCCGACCGCACGAAGGCCCTGGTCACAGCCTCCCTCGGGGGAGCCGGACCAGGGCCTTCGTCGTTGATCTGGACTCTCGATCTCGACGTGAAAGCCTCAGCGTCGCCGCTTGATCAGTATCCGCGGGATGTAGAGGCCGAGTCGGGCGGCCCGGCTCAGGGCCAGTGTCCGGTCGGAGGTGCCGAGCATGGCGGTGATGTGCAGGATGCGACCGGTCACGGTGGCTTCGGCCAGCTGCAGCCAGG
>NZ_JAAXLA010000134.1 GCF_012911935.1 Pseudonocardia acidicola
GTTCCCTGATCGACAGCCTCACCCGCGTCTACATACTCAACGGTCATCACCGGCTCCCTTCTACGGCCGCGGCTGGTCGGGACGGTCGAGGCGAGCCTCCGGCGGAACATCCCCCAGCACCACGATGGCCCCGGTCAGTCCCCGGCCTTCGTCGTTGCCGGTGGGCGAGCTGTAGTAGTAGCAGCCCGGGCCGTCAAGGTTGAGGGTCGCCCTTCCACGCGAATGGTTCACCAACCAGATGAATTTCCTGTCGCCATTGGACGGCAAGAGCGCGCAGTGCGTGTTCAGATCATCGTTGATGAGCTCGAGCTCGATGTCACCCCCATGCGGCATGACCAGGATCGAGGGATCGAAGCTCAGCTCATCGGGCCGGATCCGGATCTGCGCTTCCATCCGACCGTCAGCTCTCTCCGTGGCCTGTCCGATGCTTCCGGTCCCCAGCACCCGACCTATCCCTGCCTTGTTCTGCACGTCCAACCCGATCTTACTGAGCAGGTCGGCCCGCTCCTGCGCGGTCGTCATGGGACTTCACCTCCCAATCCCTGATCCCTGTATCATCTTTTCGCGTCGGCCGCGATCACGGCGGCGCCTCGCAGCCGGTTCAGAACCTTCCGGTGAGCACACGAACACACCCGGTCGACATGAGAAATGGCCCTGTTGACCAAGTTACCGATTCGCCACGGCACAGCAGTCGGCAGCGAACTCGGACGCGTCGACCCTGAAGGTCGCTCATGCGCCCGTAGCCCCGCCCGCCCATCACCAGTGACCCGCTACAACTGCCGACTCATTCGTCTTCGACTTGACCTCGGAGCTTTCCGGGTCTACTCGAATCGGCCGGGCGACGGCCTTCGCGACGCACTCCCACTTCAACTCCCTTGTCTCAGTGTGATTGCACATCTGTTTGCGATTGTGACAGCACATATCGGCATGAGGAGAGATCGCGTCGAGCCAATTGTGTGGTCCGACGCCTGATCACGAATCTGTAATCAGTCAGAACTCTACGCCGGATGAATCATGCCGACAAGGGTAAACGCCAATTCGGGCTGGCGCGCGCCGTTCGTACGCCGCCAGGTACCGTTCGTAGGCGATACGCCACCGTTACGAGGAACAAGGCTGCAACAGGCTTGATCAATCGCCTGATCAACACCGGCGGGCCGGTCACGACGCCCCTCCCGACATCTGAGCGCCCGACAGAGGATCAGGTGAGGTCGTACCGGTCGAGGTTCATGACCTTGTCCCACGCGGCCACGAAGTCGCGCACGAACTTCTCCCGCGCGTCGTCGCTCGCATAGACCTCCGCGAGTGCGCGCAGCTCGGAGTTCGAGCCGAAGACGAGGTCGACGCGGCTGCCGGTCCACGTGACCTCGCCGGTGGCGCGGTCACGGCCCTCGAAGGCCGCCGCGGTCGGGCCGTCTTCGGTCGCTTTCCACTCCGTACCCGTGTCGAGCAGGTTCGTGAAGAAGTCGTTGGTCAGCGACCCGGGCGTCGAGGTGAAGACGCCCAGCGGGGACTGCCGGAAGTTCGCGCCCAGCACACGCAGGCCACCCACGAGGACGGTCATCTCGGGCGCGCTCAGGGTCAGCAGGTTCGCGCGGTCGATCAGCAGGTACTCCGACGGCAGCCGGTTGCCCTTCCCGCGGTAGTTGCGGAACCCGTCGGCGGTCGGCTCGAGCGGAGCGAAGGACTCGACGTCGGTCTGCTCCTGCGACGCATCCGTGCGTCCCGGGGTGAAGGGCACCTGCACGTCGTGGCCGGCATCCTCGGCCGCCTTCTCGACGGCGGCGGACCCGCCCAGCACGATGAGGTCGGCCAGCGAGACCTTCTTTCCCCCGGCCTGGGAGCAGTTGAAGGACTCCTGGATCCCCTCCAGGGAGCGCAGCACCCGCGCCAGCGTGTCGGGCTCATTGACCTCCCAGCCTCGCTGCGGCTCGAGGCGGATCCGTGCCCCGTTCGCCCCGCCGCGCTTGTCGCTGCCGCGGAACGTCGAGGCCGACGCCCACGCGGTGGAGACGAGCTCGGAGACCGACAGCCCCGAGTCGAGGATCCGGCGCTTGAGCGCGGCGACGTCCTCCGCACCGACGAGCTCGTGGTCCACCGCGGGGACGGGGTCCTGCCAGATCAGCGTCTCCTGCGGGACCAGTGGCCCGAGGTAGCGGTGGATCGGGCCCATGTCGAGATGCGTCAGCTTGAACCACGCCCGGGCGAACGCGTCCGCGAGCTGGTCCGGGTTCTCCAGGAAGCGCCGCGAGATCGGCTCGTAGACCGGGTCGAACCGCAGCGCGAGGTCCGTCGTCAGAATCGTCGGGTGGTGTGTCTTCGACGGGTCGTGGGCGTCCGGCACGGTGCCGGCCCCGGCGCCGTCCCTCGGAATCCACTGCCACAAATCGGCGGGGCTCAGCTCCAGGTCCCACTCGTAGCCGAACAGGTTCTCGAAGAAGCTGTTGTCCCACCTCGTCGGAGTGGGTGTCCACGTGCCCTCGAGCCCGCTGGAAATGGCGTCCGTGCCCATTCCGGTGCCGTAGCTGTTCCGCCAGCCCAGGCCCTGCTCCTCGAGGGGGGCGCCCTCGGGCTCGGGGCCGAGGTACTTGTCCGGGTCGGCCGCGCCGTGGGTCTTGCCGAACGTGTGCCCGCCCGCGATCAGCGCGACGGTCTCCTCGTCGTTCATCGCCATCCGCCGGAACGTCTCGCGGATGTCCCGGGCCGCGGTGAACGGGTCCGGGACGGTGCTCGGACCCTCCGGGTTGACGTAGATGAGGCCCATCTGGGAGGCGGCCAGCGGGTTCTCCAGCTCCCGGACGCCGCGGTAGCGCTCGTCGCCGAGCCAGGTGCGCTCCGGGCCCCAGTAGACGTCCTCGTCCGGCTCCCAGACGTCGGCGCGGCCGCCGGCGAAACCGAAGGTCTTGAAACCCATCGTCTCCAGGGCGCGGTTGCCCGCGAAGATCATCAGGTCGGCCCAGGAGATCTTGCGGCCGTACTTCTCCTTCACCGGCCAGAGCAGCCGGCGCGCCTTGTCGAGGTTGCGATTGTCCGGCCAGCTGTTCAGCGGCGCGAAGCGCTGCATGCCGGTGGCCGCGCCGCCTCGGCCGTCGTCGATGCGGTACGTGCCGGCGCAGTGCCACACCATCCGGACCACCAGCGGCCCGTAGTGGCCGAAGTCGGCCGGCCACCACTCCTGCGAGGTCGTCAGCACCTCGTCGACGTCCCTCGCCAGGGCGTCGAGGTCGAGGGTCGCGAACTCCGCGGCGTAGTCGAAGTCCTCGCCCATCGGGTTGGCCACGGCGGGGTGCTTGCGGAGGATCTTCAGGTTGAGCTGGTTCGGCCACCAGTCGCGGTTGCTCGCGCCCGCGGTCGGGTGATTGCGTCGTCTGTCCGAGACGGTGTGTCCGCCCGCGCCGCCATCAGCGGGGGCCTGGCCGGGCTTGCCGGACGGGGCGCCGGGAGCTGGGACGCCGAGCGCACCCGCACCCCGGTCTCGGTCGTTCCTCTGGCCAACAACGGTGTCAGGGCTAGACACGGGAATCCTTCCGGAGAACGGAGGTTGGGCTCACAAACTCAGATGTCCAGCGCCCGGCGCACCGCTGACGCCTTCCACCGCGAAACCGACCCGGTCAGGATTGCGGGCCGCCTGCCTACTGGCATACCGGGCGGCCCGGATCGATTCCGGCAGCCCGGGGTTCCATCGCGCCGTGGGGTCGACCGCCGGTGCAGGGGCGGGCACACCCATGAGCACGCTCGCCGTCTCATCGGCGATCACCACCCTGCCCGCGGTGTCCACCGCGGCAAGCGCCGCAGTGGAGCGGGCGCCGGCCTGGGTGTGTGCGGCGACCAACTCGGCGCCGCTGTCCCGGGCGCGCCTTCTCAGCGTGCCCCGGGTCTTGGTGACCGCGTGAGCGAGCCATCCGCCCGCGGCCCGGGGAAGCTGGGTGCGCCAGCAGGAGACGTTCAGCACCGTGATCGGCTCCCTGGTCAGCACATCACGCACCGCGATACCCGCGCACACCGAGTCGTGGAACGCCTGGCACCGGTGCTCCGCGCCCCTGATCACCACCGGCCCGTACGCCTCCAGCGCCGTGCCTCTGCTGTTCGTGCCGGCCGCGCATTCCGACCAGCAGTACCAGGGCGCCAGATCGGAGTCGGAGGCTCTGGTCAGGGCGGTCCGATCGCCCCACGAGGCCAGGATCCGGCCAGTGGCGTCGACGACGGCGACAATGCCGGCGAAACCGTCCGACTCTCGTACCACAGACGCCGCGAGACCGCCCACATCAGTGGACACCACGTCGTGTTCGAGCGTGTGGTCGATCTCCGCGACAGCCACCGGAGCCTCGCTCAGGTGCGGGTCCACCCGATATTGCCCCCGGCAGCCGTGCCAGGAGATCGCCACTTCGGGCCGGACGCCGGAGACGTGATCCTCGCCCTGCACGAACCGTTCCCAAACCGCGGACACGGTGTCCTCGCCCGGGTTCGCCGACGTCGGCTCGAGTCGGTGTACATCCTTCATGACGGAGAACCGCCTTCGGTCCATCCCCAACGCCGGACAGCATGCGCCCGCTTCACCCCGGGGACCGCGCGTCACGACCAGGCCAACCGTGGACTGGACACCGCGCCGTGGGTCGTCGACATCGTCACCCGTTGGTCGTTGACATCATCTCGTTGTGGGCTGCGCCACAGGCCAACACTGCCTACTCTACGTACCTTGCCGGGGCCGAGTCGGCAACGCCACATCCGCGGCTGACCCGGTCGGTTGTGCCGTGCCACCCGATGACCCGACCGGATGTCCTCCTGCTGTCGGACGATCGTGACGCACTGGTGCGGCGACGTGCGTCACCGGTCGTCGCGGGAACATCTCGCCCCGCGAGATTGTTATTTGTCGTATGCGAACTTTCTCCGTCCCTAGGTCGGAGTGCAGGTACGTGATCACGGCGACCGGTGAGCGGATCGGGTACGACATGTGCTTCGCGTCCAATTGCATGCGTCACCTGAGTCGCTGCACCTGTCCCGACGGTCCCACGCCGCCGCACCTCGGTGCCGGTGCGAGCGCGGCGGTCTCAGCGGAAGCGACCATCTCGCGTGCGGCCTGATCGTCAGCCGTGCCGAGCCCGGGTGCCCGGGGCACCGACCTGGGCGTCGGGCAGATGCGGGTCGCCTGCTGAGGCACTGAACGCGGACGGTGCAGCTCTGGCCCGCTGAACCTCCACGAGTCCACGGCCGAACGCGTCGATGCAGCCCGCGCCGGGCCACCGCTGGATCACCGCCTCAACGCCGTCGCCCTCACCGTCGAAGGCCGCATCGCCCCGTCTCAGGGCCGTCGGCGTCGTCCATCCCCGGTCGTCGGAGCCGGCGCCGTCGAACGGGAACGCGCTCATGGCCGGTACCCGAGGTCGGTCATGTCCGGACCGTACGCCGCCACGGCGGTCGCCACCGCGTAGGTCTTCATGGTGGGAGCGGGTCGAACGTCGTCTCGGCGTTCTGCGCGGCCTGCACGTCGCCGCTGTTCTGGCCGAGGACCGCGCAGTCCCGGTCCGACTGCCGGCAGCGCGGTTGGT
This sequence comes from Pseudonocardia acidicola, assembly GCF_012911935.1. GTDB lineage: Bacteria > Actinomycetota > Actinomycetes > Mycobacteriales > Pseudonocardiaceae > Pseudonocardia > Pseudonocardia acidicola. The sequence goes on from NZ_JAAXLA010000134.1 coordinate 5,544, forward strand.
ACTCGATCGCCGCGAGGGCTCGGGTCGACTCCGTGGGGCCGGCCGCGCTGTCGTTCTGCAGCGCCGTGGACGCCGAACAGCCACGAGGAGCGCCCCCGCCACACCGATCCTCGCGACCGCCGCTGCCCAACGTGTCATGAGTGGTCTTCTTCCTGGACAACCCACGATCGCCCGGTGATGCAGGTTCGACGCACCCCAATTCTCGTGACAACAGTTCCGTACGTCAGCTCGGACGTGCTGCCACCTGCTCGCCTTTCGAGCGTTTGCAGTGAGCAGATCCCTTTCGGCGCTGCACACTCGGTCCGGCCTGCGGTATCGACGTCATCGACCACCGGCAGACCTGGCCGGCAGCCGGCCGAGCCTTGACACTACGCCGTGGCTCAGCTCACACTCCGGCACACCACCGCCCGGCGCAATTCGTGCCGCGCCGGGTCGAGATGGCGGAACGCAACCGCGCAGCACCTGGCGGGATCGGTCGCCCACGCGACGGCCGCGACTCGACTCGGCTGAGCCTCGACGATCCGTGGAGTGCCATTGAGAACTGCGTGGAACCGCACGCTCCGCCTGATCGAACAATGCCCTTCCCCTGCCGGCAGGTCCTGCCGGAGGTAGTACGCGACCAGGAGAACCAACCGGGAGACAGGTATGTCCGACGCGCAGCAGAACACCGCAGGAACCGGCACCGAACCGGGCACCGAATTCGACGCGGTCGTCGTGGGGGCCGGGTTCTCGGGGCTGTACATGCTCCATCGCCTGCGCGACACACTCGGCCTGTCGGTGCGTGTTCTCGAAGCGGCGGACGACGTCGGCGGCACCTGGTACTGGAACCGCTACCCCGGCGCGCGGTGCGATTCGGAGAGCTACTTCTACAGCTTCTCCGACCGGCTGTCCGGAGACCTCCTCCAGGAGTGGACCTGGAGCGAGCGCTTCGCCGCCCAGCCGGAGATCCTGAAGTACCTGCAGCACGTCGCCGACCGGTTCGACCTCCGGCGCGACATCCGGTTCGGCACCCGGGTCACCGCCGCGGACTACGACGAGGCGGCCAACCGCTGGGCGATCAGCACCGACGACGGCGGCTGGGTGACGGCGAAGTTCCTCATCACGGCCGTCGGCTGCCTGTCCGCGGTGAACACGCCCGACTTCGAGGGACGCGACAGGTTCCAGGGCGAGCAGTACCACACCGCGCGCTGGCCCCACGGTGGCGTCGACTTCACCGGCAAGCGCGTCGCGGTGATCGGCACCGGAGCGACCGCGGTCCAGGCCATCCCGGAGATCGCCGAGCAGGCGGCCCACGTGTACGTGCTGCAGCGCACCCCGAACTACGACATCGCGGGGGGCAACGGGCCGCTGACCGACGAGTACGTGCGCACGACGAAGGCCACCTACAAGGAGATCTGGCAGCGGACGCGGGAGACGAGCTTCGGCTTCCCCTACGACGCTCCGGACCGCACCGCACTCTCGGTGTCGGAGGAGGAGCGGCAACGCATCTACGAGACGGCGTGGGCGCAGGGCGGCTTCCGCATCGGCCTCACCTTCAACGACCTCCTGATCGACCCGCAGGCCAACGAGACGGCCTCCGAGTTCGTCCGCAACCAGATCCGCGCGCGGGTGCACGACCCGGAGGTCGCCGAACTCCTCGCGCCGAAGGACCACCCCTTCTTCACGAAGCGGCCGCCGCTGGAGAACGGCTACTACGAGACGTTCAACCGGGACAACGTGACGCTGGTCGACGTACGGCGCTCACCTATCGAGGAGATCACCCCGACGGGTGTGCGGACGCGCGACGGGGAGTACGAGGTCGACGCCATCGTGTTCGCGACCGGGTTCGACGCCATGACCGGCACGCTGTTCCAGATGGGCATCTCCGGTCGGGGTGGCGTCGGTCTCAAGGAGAAGTGGGCCGAGGGGCCGCGGACCTACCTCGGCGTCGCCACCTACGGCTTCCCGAACATGTTCATGATCACCGGACCGCAGAGCCCGTCGGTGCTGAGCAACATGCCGGTGTCCATCGAGCAGCACGTCGACTGGATCGCAGACTGCATCGAATACATGCGCGAGCACGAACTCGACAAGATCGAGCCGCTGCCCGAGGCCGAGGACGACTGGGTCGCCCACCACAACGCGGTGACCCAGACGACGCTGCTGCCGATGGCGAACTCGTGGTGGGTCGGCGCGAACATCCCGGGCAAGCCGCGCAACCTCTACCCGTATGTCGGCGGCGTCGGAAACTACCGGAAGATCTGCGAGGAGGTCGCGGCACACGGCTACGACGGGTTCGGGATGGCCACGTACGGAAAGACCTCGGTGACCGGGACGCGTCCGGCCAGTCGCTTCCCGGCCAAGACGGCGCCCGCGGTGATCGGCTGAGGAGATCGGAGACGCCCTACCACTCCACCGGAGGCCCAGCGGCAGGCCGGCCGCGTCGAGCGCGGGGCCGGCCTACCCCGAGCGTCCCGCTCCGGCGGATGAGCCACCCGCTTCACCGGGTGCCACGGCGACCGGAGAGGTCAATAGGCAGTTTGGCCGTCGATGTTGCCCGCTGGGGCGTACCGGCAGTCAAGGACGATATTGCCGGGGAACTGCGTTGACGGAGCCTGTCCGCAGCCGACCCGCGGCTGCGTCCCCGGAGGTGGTGTACGAGTCCCTCGCTGGTGAGCGGCGTGGCGTCGTGACGTGAGACGGCCACCGCGTGATCTTGATGAGTACCGACCAAGGAACTCACCGAGAGGATCACGACGA
>NZ_JAAXLA010000135.1 GCF_012911935.1 Pseudonocardia acidicola
GCGGCACACGCTGACCCTGGCCGACGCCGCCGTACTGGTCTCGATCTTCGCGGCCTACGCGTGGCGGCTGGCCAAGGCCCCGCCGGAGGAACCCGACCTGATCGGCACCGCGGCGTGGGTCGGCGGGGTGCGCATCGCGGGGGTCCTCTCCGGGTCGGCGGCGGCACCGACGCTAGCCACCCGGCGCCGGTGGCGGAGGCGTGTTCGCCGGGGGCGGGGATGTTCGCCTGCAGCGGACGGCGGGGTCGCCGCCCGGGTTTGCGCGGTGATCGGCGCGGGGTATCGGGTCGTTCGTGAGCGCCAGAGGCGATGCGGATGCCAGGTCGGTCGACGATGCCCACGCGCGCCCGGAGGGCGCCTCCGACGAGCTGGTCGCGGCCGTCGGGAAGTTCTCCGAGGCGCTGGAGCGGATCGAGCGGGCCCGAGGCGCGCTCTACGACTTCCACCAGCTCATCGGGGGCGCGGACGGGTTGCTCGACGACGTCGTCGAGCAACTGCGCAAGGCGGCCCAGGAGCACTGGGCGGACCGGGTCGAGACCGAGCTGATCGGCCGCAACGTCGTTGCCGGCCGGTGGACGTTCCAGATCGTCGAGGAGTTCGAGGACGGCTACTACGACGCCTTCCGGGGCCTGCTGCGCGAGGTGCAGGACGACACGATGGCCGGTCGCAGGCACGTCTTCGAGGCCGAGATGAAGCAGCGCCGACGCACCCCGGGGCAGCCGCGCCACGGCGCCACCCCCTGAGAGCGGGCTCACCCCGACGGGGGAGCGGCGTTCACTCGTCGGCCACCTCGGAGCCACCGTCTCCTCGGGTTGATTACTTACGGTTCGTCCGGCCTGCCCGGATTGAACCGATCGACCCACCCAGGAGGACGACCATGGCGCAGCCCTGCCCGGACGAGCCGCGACCGGCCGACGGAACCCCCGCCGCCGGCCTGCCGCTGTTCTCCCCCGGCCGGCCCGCCCGGCAGGGGCTGACCTGCCTGTACCGCTGCGGAAACGCGTGCTCGCACGAGGCGCCGAACACCTCGCCGAACGAGTACTTCGGTCAGGTGCTGTCGCGGGCGCTGAGCCGCCGCGGCGCGCTACGGGCCGGCGCCGTGCTCACCCTCGCGGCCGGTGCCGCCGGCCTGCCGGCCGACACCGCCGAAGCGGCCACCGGCACCTCCGCCGCCGGCGCCGCTCCCGCCGCCCCACCGGCCCGTCCGCCCCGGGGGCTGGAGTACGAGACCGTCGCGCCCAACACCGCCGACGCCGTGACGGTGCCGGCGGGCTACGCGCAGAACGTGGTGATCCGCTGGGGCGACCCGGTCGTCCCCGGCGCGCCGGCGTTCGACTTCGAGAACCAGACGCCCGAGGCGCAGGCCGGCCAGTTCGGCTACAACAACGACTTCTGCGGGCTGGTGCAGCTCCCCGGCCCCGGCCGGCGCTACCTCATGTTCAGCAACCACGAGTACACGATCGAGCCGCTGATGTTCCGCGGCTACGACCCGGCGAACCCGACCGACGAGCAGATCCGGATCGGGATGGCCGCGCACGGGCTCTCGGTCGTGACCGTCGAGCGCGACCGGCGCACCGGCCGGATGACCGTCGTCCTCGACGAGCGCCACAACCGCCGGTACACCGCCTCGTCGGAGTTCGTGTTCGATGGACCCGCCGCCGGGTCGGCGCTGCTGAGGACCTCGGCCGATCCCATCGGCAGGACGGTCCTCGGCACGCTGAACAACTGCTCCGGCGGGGTGACGCCGTGGGGCACGTTCCTGTCCGGGGAGGAGAACGTCAACCAGTACTTCGCGGGCGCCGATCCGGCCGACCCCCGGCACAAGCGTTACGGTCTCAGGCCCGGCCCGTCGGAGCGCAAGTGGGAACGCCTGGAGCCCCGCTTCGACCTGGCCAAGGAGCCCAACGAGGTCAACCGCTTCGGCTGGGTCGTCGAGGTCGACCCGCAGGACCCGCAGGCCCCGCCGGTCAAGCACACCGCGCTCGGCCGGTTCAAGCACGAGGGCGCGACGATCGCGCTGACCCGCGACGGGCGGGCGGTGGCCTACATGGGCGACGACGAGCGCTTCGACTACGTCTACAAGTTCGTCTCCGACGCCCGGATGATGCGCGGGGAGAGCCGCCGCGCCCGCGAGCACAACCGCACCCTGCTCTCGGCCGGCACGCTCTACGTCGCGAAGTTCAGCGGGGACAGCCCGGCGGCGGAGATCGACGGCACCGGGACGCTGCCCGCCGACGGCGCGTTCGACGGCAGCGGTGAGTGGATCAGGCTGGCGCAGGGCTCGACCTCGTTCGTCGAGGGGATGAGCGCCGAGGAGGTCTACGTGTACACCCGGCAGGCCGCGGACCGGGTCGGGGCCACGAAGATGGACCGGCCCGAGGACGTCGAGCCGCACCCGCGCACCGGCAGCGTCTACCTTGCGCTGACCAACAACTCTGACCGCGGCAAGGCGGGCAAGGCCGCCCCGGACGAGCCCAACCCGCGGGCCGGCAACAAGCACGGGCACGTCATCGAGCTCATCGAGCGGGACCGGGACCCGGCGGCGACCACGTTCGGCTGGTCGATCCTGCTGGTCTGCGGCGACCCGAACGACCCCGGCAGCTACTTCGGAGGGTACGACAAGAGCCAGGTCAGCCCGATCAGCTCGCCGGACAACCTGGCCTTCGACCCCTACGGCAACCTGTGGATCGCCACCGACTCCACGCAGGCCCTGTCGATCAACGACGGGCTGTACGGGGTCTCGCTGGAGGGCCCGACCCGCGGACGGACCACGTTGTTCGCCAGCGTGCCGATCGGCGCGGAGTGCTGCGGGCCGGTCGTCACCGGCGACTTCGCATTGATCTCCGTGCAGCATCCGGGCGACCTGGATGGCGCCTCGCCGCAGGCGCCGGCGTCGCGGTGGCCGGACGGGCCGGGCAGTCAGCCGCGGCCGTCGGTGGTCACCATCTGGCGGATCGGCCGCAACGACCGGCCGGGCAGGATCGGTCAGTAGCCGGCGTCAGCCGCAGAGCTCGACGGTGGGGGTGCCGGTGGGGGCGGTCCCGGCGAACGAGATGTGCACGTGGTCGACGTGGTTCTCGGTGTCGTTGCCGCGGTTTCCCATCGGCTCCCAGCCGTCGCCGTAGTTGATCCGCTGCTCCCAGATCACGTAGGTGATACCGAGGGCCTGCTGGTTGCGCAGCGCGCACTCGGCGATCCGGTCGCCGCGCTCGCCGCGGACCATGAAGTCGAGCGCGAGACCGCGCGGGTGGTCGGAGACCCGGCCGCGACCGGCCACGCCGATCAGGTCGGGATGGCCGTAGCGGCAGCTGAGGAACCGGGCGGCCGCGGCCACCCACGGCTTGACCCGGCCGAGGCCGCCGAGGTCGACGTCGCAGCGCGCGGCCGCCTCCCGGGCCGCGTGCTCCTCCTCGGCCCGGCGTGCCAGGTCGGCGAGGCCGACGGCCTTGAGCAGCCCGGCTGCATCCATCCGGTCGGGTGCCTCGGGGGCGGTGACCGGGACGATGCCCGGCGGCATCCCGGGCGCCGCGCCGCCGGGGCGGCCGGCCGCAACCGCGGCGGCGCCGGCGGGACGGCTCTCGTCCGCCGCCAGTTGCAGGACCGCCGGGCCGGTTCCGGGTTCGGTGCTGGTCACAAGCGTGATCGCCGGCGCGATCAGGCCGAGCGAGCCGCCGGTCACCGCGGCGGCGGTCACGCCGTTGCGCAGCGCGGCCTGCGCCGAGGGTGTGAGCAGCGCGGAGGAGCGGTGCCGGGACACGACCTGCCTTCTGGAGATCATCGGGCCCGGGCGGACTCGGCGTGGGTGGCCGACGGATCAGGGAATCCGTGTCCGTCAGGGAGCCGGGCCGTCATGATCGCGCCGAATGTAGCGGGTCAGTCACGAAACGGACGAAAGCGTCACGCGCGGTGAGGTGGTCGTGACGGTTCGCGCGCCGAGCGGCGCTCCGCCGGAGCCGCCGCGGTCAGGAGCGCAACGCCACCACGTCGGCCAGCACGGAGTGCGGCGTCGGCCGCCGGCGCGCCGACGGGCTGTCGTAGACGACCAGCAGCCGGGGCGGCATCCCGGGCAGCAGCGCGATGCCCTCGGCGTGGTCCTCGCCGTCGCCGTGCGGCAACTCGGTCTCGACGGTGAGCTCCTCACCCCGGACCACCCGGGGAGTCTCGGCGCGGGCCGCGCCGTGCCAGCGGTAGACCCGGACCGGGCCGCTCAGGCTCATCGTCGGTCCGGCCAGGACGAGCAGGTCGTCGCCGTGCGGGCACAGGTCGCGCACCCCCAGCCCGCCGAGGTCGAGGAGGTGTTTGCGGCAGCGGGTGCCGTCGGCGAACGCGCCCCACCGCAGCCGGGCCGGATCGTCCGGATCCGCGACGGGGCGCACCTCGAGAACGACGGCCCAGCCGCGCAGCACCGGGCCGCGCAGCCCGACGTACACGGCGTCGCCGTGCACGGCCAGGCCCTCGACGTCCAGGCCGTTGTCCTTGGACGGGATGGCCAGGAACGGCGCGAGGTGCTCGTCGTCGGTGAGCAGGTCGGTGAGGCCGACCGCACCCGGGGCGCCGGCCAGCGCGCTGACCCGGCCGTCATCGGTGACCCGGGCCGGCACGGGGCGGCCGTCCGGGCCAGGCTGCACGGCCAGCCGCGCCAGCACGAACCGGTTCGGTTCGCGGCGCACCGTCGCCAGCCGGCGCAGCGCCTTGGCCTCGGAGTTGCGGGGCTTGATCTGTTTGCGCACCAGGCTGTGCGAACCGACCACCCACAGGTGCTCGCCGGCCCGGGCCAACCCTTCGATGTCCGCCTCGTCGTCCGGCCCGCCGGGCAGCTCGACCAGGTCGGCAAGCCGGACGCTGAGCTGGTCGTCCGCGCGTTTCGGCGTGGTGGCCGAGTCCAGGACGAGCCGTTCCACGGTGGCCGTCTCGTCACCGGCCAGCCACAGGCACTCCCCGTCGGTGCGCACCGCCGAGAGGTTCACGTGGTTGCCGCTGCGCACCACCTCGCCGTGGAAGTGCAGCTCGACCTCACCCTGGACGTCCATGGCACCGTTCTACAGGTGCCGACGATTTCCAAGGACACGCAGCTGTGCATGTCGCTCGCCGCCCGGCCGAGCAACATCGGGACGCGCTTCCACAACTACCTGTACGACGAGCTGGGCCTCGACTTCGTCTACAAGGCGTTCACGACCACCGACCTGGCCGCCGCGGTCGCCGGCATCCGGGCGCTGGGCATCCGGGGCTGCGGAGTCTCGATGCCCTTCAAGGAGGACGTCATCGCGCTCGTCGACTCCCTCGACCCGTCGGCGGCGGTGATCGGCTCGGTCAACACGATCGTCAACGACGACGGCCGCCTGCACGCCTACAACACCGACTACCTCGCGATCGCGCGGCTGCTGGCCTCCCACGAGGTCCCCGTCGACGCCGACGTCGCGGTGCTCGGCAGCGGCGGGATGGCCAAGGCGGTGGTTGCGGCGCTGCGCGACACCGGGTTCGGCGAGGGGGTCGTGGTGGCGCGCAACGAGCGGACCGGGCGTGCGCTGGCCGAGCAGTACGGCTACCGCTGGCAGCCCGATCCCGGGACGGCGCGGCCCCGGCTGCTGGTCAACGCGACGCCGGTCGGGATGGCCGGCGGCCCGGCCGCCGAGGCGCTCCCGGCGCCACCGGAGGTCGTCGACGCCGCCGAGACCGTCTTCGAGGTCGTCGCGATGCCCGAGGACACCCCGCTGGTCCGGCGGGCCCGGGAGCGCGGCCGGCGGGTGATCACCGGGACCGAGGTGATCGCCCTGCAGGCTCTGGAGCAGTTCGCGCTGTACACCGGCGTGCGGCCCACCGGCGAGCAGGCGCGGCGCGCGTCGGAGTACTCGCGCTCCTAACAGGCCGCCGGCCTGCCACCCGGCGCGCTCGTGGCGAACGAGATGTGGACGTGGTCGTAGTGGTTGGCGGTCTCGCCGCCGCGGTCATCCATGGTCTCCCAGCCGCTGCCGTAGTTGATCCGCTGCTTCCAGATCACGTAGGTGATGCCGAGCGCCTCCTTGTTGCGCAGGGCGCACGCGGCGAGCCGGTCGCCGGCCGCACCCCGCATCATGAAGTCGAGCGCGTGCCCGCTCGGGTGGTCCGAGGCGTTGCCGCGGCTGGCGACGCCGATCATCGGCGGCCGGCCGAACAGGCAGCCCAGGAACTCGGCGGCGTCCGCGACCCATGGCTTCACCGGGCCCAGCCCGGCGGTGCTCAGCGTGCAGCCCAGTGAGCCCGTCACGGCGGCGGCCTTGGCGGCGGCCGCCTTCCGCTCCGCCTCGGCCCGCTGCGCAGCGGCCTTGCGCTCGGCTTCGGCCACGGCCTGCCGCTCGGCCAGCCGGACGGCCTTGACGAGCCCGGCCGCGTCGAGCACGTCGGTCGCCGGGGCGACCGGCCGCAGGCTGCGCTGCTCGGCCAGCGGCGGGACGGCGGCCTCGGCGGCCGAGGCGTCGGTGGTGAGCCGCAGCGCCGTCGTGGCACCGGCGTCCGCGGGGTCCACGGCGCCGGTCGGCGTCGCCGGGTCGGGAGCGGCCGCGCCGACCAGCGACAGCGCGCCACCGGCCACGGCGACGACGGCCGCGCCGCGGCGGACGCGGGAGGGCACGCCGCGCTCGCGCGTGGAGCGAGTGGGAACCGGCCGCGACGCACCGGGACCGGTCGGCGCCGAAGTGGCCGCCGGCAGTCCCTGGAGCTCGCGGCGGCCTTCGGGGGAGCGGTGCCGAGCCACGATCTGCCTTCCGGATCGACGGTCCGGCGGACGTCCGGTCGGGGTGCCGGCGGATCGGGGTATCCGTGTCCCTTTCGTGACCGTGCCGTCATTGATCCGTGAGCAAACGTAAAGGAAGGACATCCGGATCGCCGGGATCGTCCCCGGCGGTGAGGCGACTGCGCGGCCCGACGCGGCGAGCGGCGCGGGTGTGCCGGGGCGGCGCGCGTGCGGTGCGGCAGGGGCCGGTCGCACGGCGGTGAGCGGATATGTCCCCGTCCGTCCGATTTCACCACCCGGCGATCCCCTCCAGGTGGACAGGTGAAGCGGCCGGTCTGTTGCAGCATCTATGCAAGAGCCTCTCGATCGCGCACGATCGGATGCATGACCGCTCCCCTTCCTGATGAACCGCGGCCCGGAGGACACCGGCGGAATCGCTTCGACCGTGCCGATTGGGGCGCGATCGCCGGAATGGCCGGATTCATCGCGCTGCTGAACATCGTCGGCTGGGGTGTGCTGGCCGGGATCGTCGCGCCGCACCACTACGCCGTGGGCAGCGCGGGCGTGTTCGGTATCGGGCTGGGCCTGACCGCCTATCTGCTGGGCATGCGGCACGCGTTCGACGCCGACCACATCGCCGCGATCGACAACACCACCCGCAAGCTCGTCGGCGAGGGCAAGCGGGCCCGCGGCGTCGGGTTCTGGTTCTCCCTCGGGCACTCCAGCGTGGTCTTCCTGCTGTGCCTGCTGCTCGGGGTGGGGCTCAGGGCGCTGGCCGGCCAGGTCGAGGACGGCGCGTCGCAGCTGCAGCAGACCACCGGGCTGATCGGGACGCTGGTCTCCGGGGTCTTCCTGCTGCTCATCGGGTTGTTCAACCTGGTCGCGCTGGCCGGCATCGTGCGGGTGTTCCGGCGGATGCGCACCGAGCCGCTCGACGACGCCGAGCTCGAGCGGCACCTGCAATCCCGGGGTTTCCTCACCCGGTTGCTCGGCCGTGTCATGCGTACGGTCGGCAAGCCCCGGCACATGTACCCGGTCGGCTTCCTGTTCGGGCTGGGCTTCGACACCGCCACCGAGGTGTCGCTGCTGGTGCTGGCCGGCGGTGCGGCCGCCTTCGAGCTGCCCTGGTACGCGATCCTCACGCTGCCGGTGCTGTTCGCCGCCGGCATGTCCCTGTTCGACGCCGCCGACGGGGTGTTCATGTCCGCGGCCTACGGCTGGGCGTTCCTCAAGCCCGTCCGGAAGGTCTTCTACAACATCACCATCACGGCGCTGTCGGTGATCGTGGCGCTCGTGATCGGGCTGATCGAGCTGCTGCAGCTGGTCGCCGGCGAACTGGGTGTCGGCCCCGAATCCGGCGGATTCCTCGGCTTCATCGGGTCGCTGAACCTGGAATACGTCGGATACGTCATCGTCGGACTGTTCGCGGTGACCTGGATCGTCGCCCTGGGCATCTGGCGGTTCGGCCGCATCGAGGAACGCTGGGCCGCCCCCGCCCCCGCCCC
>NZ_JAAXLA010000136.1 GCF_012911935.1 Pseudonocardia acidicola
CCCCTGCCCCGGTGCCGGCTGCCCCCGCCGGTGCGAACTACGTCGTGAAGGCCGGCGACACCCTCTCCGAGATCGCCGCCGCGAACGGCACCAACTGGCAGAACCTGCAGACCCTCAACGGTCTCCCCGACCCGGACTTCCTGTCCATCGGCCAGCAGCTCCGCCTGGCCTGATCCCGCCCGATCGCCGCGGGCGGCGCCTCGCGCGCCCCTGGCGCGCCGCCGGTGTGCCGCCCGCGGGATCAGCGGATCAGGTCGAATTGACCCACTCGTCGGAGCCGTCGGTGAAGGCCTGGTGCTTCCAGACCGGCAGCCGGCGCTTGACCTCCTCGACCAGCTCGGAGCACACCGCGAACGCCTCCTGGCGGTGATCGGCGGCAACGGCGCAGGCTAGGGCCACGTCGCCGATCGCCAGCCGGCCGACGCGGTGGCTCACCGCGATCGCCCGGACGCCGTGCGCCCGGCTCGCCACGTCCGCGGCGACCTCGGCGACGATCTTCTCCGCGCTCGGGTGCGCGCTGTACTCCAGCCCGCGCACGGACCGCCCGCCGTCGTGGTCGCGGACCACCCCGGCGAACGTGACGACCGCCCCGGCGGCCGCATCGTCGACCAGCCGCGCGTGTTCGGCCACGTCCAGCGGCTGTTCGCCGACGGCGGCGCGCAGCACGGCGGCCCCCGTCGTCGTCTCTTCCGGGGCGCTCATCAGTGGTCGCCTCCTCGCAGCTGGTCCACCGCATGGTCGAGCACGTCCGCGAGCACGGTGAGCCCATCGCGGACGCCCCCGGTCGACCCGGGCAGGTTCACCACCAGGGTGCGCCCGGCAACCCCCGCGACGCCACGAGACAGCACCGCGGTCGGCACCTTCGGTGCCCCCGTGGCGCGGATCGCGTCGGCCAGTCCGGGCACCTCGTAGTCGAGCAGGGCCCGGGTGACTTCAGGGGTCGCGTCGGTCGGGGAGATCCCGGTGCCACCGGTGGTGAGCACCACGTCGACGCCGGTCGCGATGGCCGCTCGCAACGCGTCGGCCACCGGCTCGCCGTCCGGCGCGACGGTCGCGTCCGGGCACTCGTAGCCGCGTTCGCGCAGCCAGTCGACGATGAGCGGGCCGCCCCGGTCGGGGTAGACGCCGGCCGCGGCCCGGTTCGAGGCGGTGATGACGTGCGCCCGCTTCGGCGCCGGGAACGATGCGGGTGCGGTCGTCACGTCCGGTCCTCCGGACGGGTCCAGCTGCCTGTCTTGCCGCCGTCCTTGCGCTCCACGCGGACGCCGTCGAGCACCGCGGCAGGATCGACCGCCTTCACCATGTCGTGCAGGGCCAGTCCGGCGACCGCGACCGCGGTCAGGGCCTCCATCTCGACGCCGGTGCGGTCGGTCGTTCGCACGGTGGCGCGGATCCGCACCTCGGCGCCCTCGGGCTCGAGGTCGAGCACGACGCCGCTCAGGGCGATCGGGTGGCACAGCGGGATGAGGTCGGGGGTGCGCTTGGCGCCCATGATGCCGGCGATCCGGGCGGTGGCGAGCGCGTCGCCCTTCGGCAGGCCGTCACGACGCAGCAGGCCGACCACCTCGGCGGTCGTGCGCAGCGTGCCGGTGGCCACCGCGGTCCGCGCGGTGGGTTCCTTGCCGGTGACGTCCACCATCCGGGCGGCGCCGGTGCTGTCGACGTGGGTCAGCTCCACACCCCTGACCCTACGACCTGGCGGCGGGTGGGGCGGCGTGCGGTGCCCGTCACGTGCGCGGCGGTCATGAAGAGTGATTCATATCACACCGAGGCAACCCATTCGTTCCGTATCCGAACCGTTTCCTACTCGTTATACATGCGCTCTGACCAGGAAAGACGCGTGCTAGCACATCGCCGCGCCGGCGGGCGGTGGTTCGGCCGCGTTCCCGATCGTGCGCTTTTCCGTCGCGCCGCCTCGACGTAGCGTCTCCGGCGGCCGTTCGAAGACTCCCCAGCGAACGCGCCCCGATGCCACAGCGCGCTCCCTGTCCGGTGGTGTCGGTCCCCCGAAAAGCACGCGGGACAGGGACGGATCGCGGGCCACACGGCTCGCCGCTGCCTCCTCCCCAGGTAGCGCGTATTCGGCGCGCAGCGGTGGAGATTTGCCATGCCTCGCTATCGCGGCCGACACCGCAAGGCGACCAAAACGGGTCGTGTCATCGCAGGGACCGCTCTGGCGGGTGCCGTCGCGGGTGCCCCGTTCGTCATCGCCGCGCCGGCGGCCAATGCCGCCACCGACGCGACCTGGGACCGAGTCGCCCAGTGCGAGAGCAGCGGGAACTGGTCCATCAACACCGGTAACGGCTTCCAGGGCGGTCTGCAGTTCACCCCGTCCACCTGGGCAGGTTTCGGTGGCGCCCAGTTCGCGCCGTCGGCCAACCTGGCCACGCGCGACCAGCAGATCACCGTCGCCGAGCGGGTCCTCGCCGTGCAGGGTTGGGGCGCCTGGCCGGTGTGCTCGGTGAAGGCCGGAGCCACCGGTGAGGGCGTCACCCCGCGCAGCATCACGGCGTCCGCACCTGCGCCCGCTGCGGCGCCGGCGCCGCAGCGGGCGCCGGCGCCGGCGCCGGCCGCGGCGCCGAAGGCCGCGAGCGCGCCGATGTCCCGCGCCGGCCATGTCGTGAAGGCCGGCGACACCCTCAGCGCGATTGCGGCGGCGCACGGCATGACCCTGCACGCGCTGCTCGCGAAGAACCCGATGCTGGCCGGGAACCCGAATCTGATCTTCCCGGGGCAGCACGTCGCCCTCTAGGGACGAGGTCGGGCCCCGGAGCCGCAGCAGCGGCTCCGGGGCCCTTCTCGTTGACGTCTCTCAGCCCGAGCGGTAACGAGCCAGCTGTTCCGGGGTGTCGACGTCCTGCGGATCAGCCAGGTCGCCGCACTCCACGAGCCGCAGCGCCGGGTGGCCGGCCAGGTACCCGCGGGCCCCGGCATCACCGGCGGCGGACTCCCGCACCCCTGCCCAGTGCGTCCGTCCGATCAGGACGGGATGGGCCGGGTGGCCGCCGTAGGCGGCTCGCAGCAGTGTGTCCGGTCCGCTGCCCGCGGCCAGCCGGGCCACCGCGCCTGCCGTGACGCCCGGTAGGTCGACCAGATGCACCAGCGCCGCGTCCGGGCCCTCGTCCAGCGCCTCGAGGGCCGTCAGCCCGGCCCGCAGCGAGGCGCCCATGCCCTCGGCCCAGTCGGACGCGAGCACCGGCAGCACGCCGTCCGGGAGCAGCGGCGCGACCTGCTCCGCCGCCGCTCCCAGGACGACGATCAAGGGCGCACACCCGCCCTCGTGCAGCACCCGCAGCGCTCGCCGGACCAGCGGTTCGCCCTCCAGCTCGACCAGCGCCTTCGGCCCGCCCATCCGGCGGCCGGCCCCGGCCGCCAGGAGCAGGCCCGCAGGCACGGTTACTTGTTGATCTCGGTGACGGGGTGCTCGTAGGGCACCTTGTCCAGCGGGAACTCGATGTCGCCGAACGGGGACATCGAACCCTGCACCGGTCCGAGGAGCTCGGTGAGCGGGTGCTCGCCGTCGGGCAGGTCCGGCCAGGACGGGTCGATGCGGCCCGTACGGTCGGGGTTGGCCACGGTGACCTCCAATGGTGTCGGCAGTTGCTCTCATTATCCCCATCGGCTGCCCCCGGCGGCGTCCGGATGGCGGCGGCTACCGTGGGCACCGATGCAGATCCCGCTGGTCGACTGGCTGCGCGCCCAGGACGACGAGACTCTGGCCACGTTGCTCCGGCTGCGCCCCGACCTGGCCGTGCCCCCTCCTGCCGATCTCACCGTCCTGGCCACCCGGGCCGGCATCCGCGCGTCGGTACACCGGGCCTGCGACGACCTCGACACCGTCACGCTGGCGGTGCTCGAGGCTCTCGTCGTCGCCGACGCCGACACCGCGCCCGCCCCGCTCGCCGAGATCCGCCGGCTGCTCGGGCCGGACGTGCCCGCCGCGGCCCTCGACGCGGCGCTGCGGGCGCTGCGAGAGCGGGCCCTGGTGTGGGAGGCGGACGACGACGGGACACTGTCCCTCGTCCCGGCCGCCCGTGAGGTCGTTCCGCGGCACCCCGGTGGGCTCGGCCGTCCCGCGCCGGGGCCCGTCGGGTCGGGCGCGCTGAGCGAGCTGCTGGCGTCGGTGGAACCCGACGAGCTGCGCGTGCTCGAGGCCCTCGCCGCCGGGCCACCCATCGGGCGCAGCCGGGCCGGCTCGGACCCCACGAGCCCCGTCGGCCGGTTGCTCGCCCGGGGCCTGCTGCTGCGCGTCGACCCCGAGACCGTCGAGCTGCCACGCCAGGTCGGGCTCGCGCTGCGCGGTGAGCGGCCGCTGGGCCGCATCGAGGTCGAACCGCCGGACCTCGCCACCGTGGACCGCGGCGCCGAGATGGTCGACGGGACCGCGGCCGGGGCCGCGCTGGCCGCGCTGCGCCAGGTCGAGGCGCTCATCGCGTTCTGGGGCGAGACGCCACCGCCGGTGCTGCGCTCGGGCGGGCTCGGGGTGCGGGAGCTGCGCCGCGCGGCCAGGGAGATGGACGTCGACGAGCCGGTGGCCGCGCTGCTGGTGGAGGTGGCCGTCGCCGCCGACCTGATCGGGGAGAGCGACGGCGTCGCCCCGGAGTGGACCCCCACCACCGCGGCCGACATCTGGGCGGCCGGCGGGCCCGAGCAGCGCTGGGCGCTGCTGGCCCGCGCGTGGCTGGAGCTGCCGCGGCTGCCCGGCCTGGTCGGTCGCCGTGACGACGCCGACCGGCCCATCGCGGCGCTCTCCGAGCCGCTGCGCCGGCCGCTCGCGGTGCGCGACCGCCGCCGGGTGCTCGCCGGGCTGGCCGAGCTGCCGCCCGGGACCGCGATCGGTGCCCCGGAGGCGCTCTCCCAGCTGCTGGCCTGGCGCGCGCCGCGCCGCGGCGGCCGGCTGCGCGACGAGGTCGTCGGCTGGACCCTGGCCGAGGCCACCGTGCTCGGCGTCGTCGCCCTCGACGCCATCTCCGGGCCGGGGCGGGCGTTGTTGAACCAGCCGGCGGAAGCGGTCGCCGCGCTGCGCGCCGCGCTGCCTGAGCCCGTCGGCCACGTGCTGCTGCAGGCGGACCTCACCGCCATCGCCCCCGGACCGCTCGTCCCGGAGCTGGAGCGCGATCTGGACCTGATGGCCGACGTGGAGTCGGCGGGCGGCGCGACGGTCTACCGGTTCACCGAATCCAGCGTGCGCCGCGCCCTGGACGCCGGGCGCACCGCGACCGAGCTGCGTGACCTGTTGTCCGCGCGGTCGGCCACCCCGGTGCCGCAGGCGTTGAGCTACCTCGTCGACGACGTCGCGCGCCGGCACGGGCGGCTGCGCGGCGGAGCGGCGGCATCCTTCCTGCGTTCCGACGATGAGGTGCTGCTCTCCGAGGTGCTGGCGCACCCGGACAGCACGGTGCTGGAACTGCGCCGGATCGCACCGACCGTCGTGGTCAGCCCGCTCCCGCTCGTCGAACTGCTCGACGGGCTGCGCGCCGCCGGGTTCAGCCCGGCCGCCGAGGACGCGGGCGGCGGGGTGCTCGACCTCAGAGACCGCGGCCGCCGCATCGACCCCCGGCGTTCCCGGGGTGCCCGTCCCGCGGCGCCGCCCGAGCCCGCCGGGGCACACCTGGACGCGGTGGTGTCCCGGATGCGCTCCGGCGACGCGCTCGCGGGTGTGCGCCGCAGCGTCTCGGGGTCCGCGATGCCGGCCAACGGCTCCTCGGCCACGCTGGCCACCCTGCAGGACGCGGCGCGGGCCCGGCGCACCGTCTGGATCGGGTTCGTCGACGGCCACGGCGTCGCCGGCGAGCGAGTGCTGGAGCCGGTGAACGTCGGCGGCGGGGTCGTGGAGGGCCGCGACAGCGTCAACGGCGACATCTATCGGGTGCCACTGCACCGGATCACCTCGATCGCGCTGGTCGAGGACTGACGCTGCCGGACGCCGGACCGCCCGGCAGCCGAGCTGCCGGGCGGTCCGGGGTGGGTCGCGGTGGGGAGCGCTACCGTGCGCCGGCGGTGAGCCGGTGCTGCATGGCGTGCTCGACGAGCGCGATCAGGGTCTGCTTGGTCGACGCCCGGTCCCGGGCGTCGCAGCTGATGATGGGTACCGACGGGTCGATGGCCATGGCCTCGCGCACGTCCTCGACGCGGTGCTGCAGCAGGCCGTCGAAGGCGTTCATCCCGATGACGTAGGGCAGCCCGCGGTCCTCGAAGAAGTCGATGGCCGCGAAGCAGTCGGCGAGCCGACGGGTGTCGACCAGGACGACGGCGCCGATGGCACCACGCACGAGGTCGTCCCACATGAACCAGAACCGGTGCTGACCGGGCGTACCGAACAGGTAGAGGATCAGGTCGGAGTCCAGGGAGACTCGGCCGAAGTCCATGGCCACCGTGGTGGTTCGCTTGCTCGGAGTGGCCGAGAGGTCGTCGTGACCGGCGCTGGCCTCGGTCATGACGGCTTCGGTGGTCAGCGGGACGATCTCGGAGACCGAACCGACGAAGGTCGTCTTGCCCACACCGAAACCACCGGCCACAACGATCTTGGCCGAGATGGTCGCCGACGTGGCGACCGCATGCGGCCTAGAGCCGACGGAGTCCACTCAACACCCTTTCCATCAGGGCGAGGTCCGGCAGATTGCCGGCGCTGCTCGCGGTCTGGTGCACGGTCACCACGCCCAGCCCGGCCATGTCGCCCAGCAACACCCGGGCCACCCCGAGGGGCAGCGAGAGCAGCGCGGCGACCTCGGCGACGGAGCGGGTCTGCTCGCAGAGCTCCGCGACAGCGCGGTGCTCCACCTGGAGCAGACCGAGCTGGTTGCGGCCCTGCGGGCTCGTGGACACCAGGGTCTCGATCGCCAGGTTGAAGCCCGACTTGGTGCGGCCCCGGGTCCAGGCGTAGGGCCGGACCGCGGCCGCGCCGGAGGCGGCCTCCACCGGCGTCGGGTCCATCGTACGAACGTCGATCGGGCTGGTGGACGGGGTCACCGGTGACTCGGACGACGACGGGGCCGGTGTCGGTGGCGGAGCCGTGTCCCCGGGCGGGCCGGTCTCCCCGAGCTCGACGTCCTCACCGCGACGGCGCCCCCACCGCCGGCGCTTGATGCCACGGCTGCTGTCCAGACTGAAGCCGTTCATCACGTCGGCGAATGTCGGCTCCGCGGGTTGCCGGCGGTCGTCGTCGGGACCGGTGGTCATCAGACCTCACCTGCCTTTGCCGATCATCGTGGTGGGGTGCGTCGTCGTAGGGGTCGCGCGGGGCGGATCAGGGGCCGAACGAGCCCTGCAGCTCTGCACGCAGTTCCGGGGTGAGGAGCTGGCCGACGCGATCGACCAGCAGCGTCATCTCGTAGCCGATCAGGCCGATGTCACAGCTCGGCGATGCGAGCACCGCCAGGCAGGAACCATCGCTGATGGACATGAGCAGCACGATCCCACGATCCATCTCCACAACGGTCTGCACCACGCCGCCCGCATCGAAACAACGTGCGGCGCCCTGCGTCAGGCTGACCAGGCCGGATGACACTGCGGCCAGCTGGTCGGCACGGTCCCGGGGTAGCCGGTCCGAACTCGTCAGAAGGAGCCCGTCGGCGGACACCACGATGGCGTGCGCGACACCCGGCACGCGCTCTGCGAAGTTCGTGACCAGCCATCCGAACCGGCTCGGCTGCGTCTGTGGTGCGGTCACCTGGTCTCCTCATTTTCGTGCCCACCTGCCGTGGCCGGACGAGAGTTGCCGCCCGCCCGCTGCGCCTCGGAGGTGGATTCCCTCTGTTGGCGGAGCCTGCTCTCCCGGCCTTGCCGAACACCCTGCTGGTAGCTGGCCAGCCTGCCGCGCACGGCCTCGGCCGTCCGGGCCGGGGAGCTCGGAGCGGCCAGTACCGCGGATCCTGCTGCACTGCCGGGCACCAACCGCGCCCGGGGCCGCCGCTTGGGCAGCCCGGCCGCGGTGAACACCGCGACCGGGTTCGTCGCTGCGCCCCGACGGTTCGCTGGCCGGCCAGAACGGTCCGGCCCGCGGCGACCAGGACGCGGGCGAGACCCGCCCGCAGAACGACCAGCCCCGCAACGGCGTGCAGCCGCCC
>NZ_JAAXLA010000137.1 GCF_012911935.1 Pseudonocardia acidicola
GTCATGAGCATCACCCCCCAGCAGCCGGGTTGGCCGGCTGCTGGGGGGTGATGCTCATGACCAGGTTCCTTCCGTGGTCACCATGGGGTCACCGTGGGGTCACCGCGACGGGCCTCATCAATCCTGGCGCGCGGAGCCCGGCACGGGCAGGGACTGGGGGCATCGGCTCAGTGGCCGGCGAGGGCGAGTTGGACGACGCGGACGACGACCATGCCGGCGGCGATCACCAGGTAGCCGCGCAGCACGGTGAGCCCGATCCGGCGCCCGGTGCTCAGCTGCGGGCGGGTGAGCAGGGCCAGTGGGGGCATCCGCCAGGTGGCGCGCTGGCTGCGGTCGGACGCAGGCTCGCTCGTGTCCGCGGGGGCGGGGCGGACCCGGCGCTGGACCGCCAACGCGAGCCCGGCGAGCAGGGCCAGCCCGGTACCGGCGCCCAGGATGGTCAGGATCGCGGTGTCGGTGATGCCGGGGAACACCACGGCGGCGGTGAGCACGATCGACAGCATCACCAGCACGGCGATCACCGCGGAGGTGAAGACGTTGAGCGCGCGGCCGTTGACCCAGGGGCCGAGGACCTGGCGGTCGTTGCACAGCAGCAGCAGGAACACCGTGGCCGAGGGCAGCAGTACCCCGGCCAGGGTCTGCACGCCCTCGGTGAGCAGGCCCAGCGGGCTGCCCGGGATGACCACGATGACCGCGGCGCCGACCAGCAGCCCGGCGAACACGACGTAGAAGCCCTTGGCCTCGCGCGGGCTGCGGTGCAGCGAGTGCCGCAGCCCGAGCACGTCGCCGATCGCATACGCGGTGGCCAGCGAGACCGCGGCGGCGCCGATGATGGAGGCGTCGATCAGGGCCAGGGCGAACAGCACCCCGGCGGTGCGGTTCACGTACGTCGCGAGGCCTTCGGCGACCCCGCCGGCGTCGGTGAACTGCCCGAATTCGGGGGTGCCGGTGAACGCGGCCGCGCAGAACGCCATCATCGCCCCGGCCCCGAGGATGACGATGACGATGCCGATCCACAGGTCGGCCTTCTCGTAACCGATGAACCGCGGCGTGATCCGCTTGTCGATGACGTAGGACTGCTGGAAGAACAGCTGCCAGGGCGCCACCGTGGTCCCGACGATGGCGATGATCAGCAGCATCACCGTGGACAGCTCCGACCCGCCCGGCAGCCCGGGCACCACGAAATCGCGGGCAACCTGGCCCAGCGGGGGGTGCGCCATGACAAGGATCGGCACCAGCAGCAGCGACCCGGCCACCAGCACCAGGCAGACCTGTTCGAAGCGGCGGAAGTTGCCGGTCGAGGCGGCGGCCACCACCGCCACGGCGGCGATCAGCACCCCGGGGATCTTCGGCAACCCGAGGTAGGACAGCCCGAGGCTGATCCCGATGAACTCGGTGATGATGGTCAGCGCGTTGAGCGCGAACAGGTCGATCACGCTGAACGCGCCCCAGAACCTGCCGAAGCGTTCCAGGATCAGCCGGGCGTGCCCGACCCCGGTGACCGCGCCCAGGCGCAGCACCATCTCCTGGTTGACATACAGCACCGGGACCAGCAGCAGCAGCGTCCACAGCAGCCGGGTGCCATAGTTCTGCCCGGCCTGGGTGTAGGTGGAAAACGCGCCGGCGTCGTTGTCCCCGACCATCACGATCAGACCCGGGCCGACGATCGCCAGCAGCGTCTTCACCCGCGCCGACAGCGTGGACCGGGCGCCCTCGTCCCCCCGACGGATCGTGCCCAGCGCGCCCTGAATGTCGCCCAGGTGGGCCTCGTCCAGCACCGCGCTCCCACCCGGCGGGGCGCCGGTCTGCGCCGGCGCGGGCGACCGCGCCGTGACCTTCGCAGGCGAGCCCGGCGGGTTCGGGGCCGGCGGGTTCGAGGTCATCGGATCATCCCTTCGCCAGACCCGAGCGCGGGTGCTCGCCCACGCCCGGGCGCGGCGGTGCGGCCGCCGAACACGGCGGTCATCAACATCGGTCGCGGCGCAGGCGCCTGGCCGGCGCGCAGCAGACCCGCCCGGCCCGCCGCGGACGCCACGTCAACCGTCAACCGGACGTCATCACGCCCTCCCCGGCAGGCCGGCCGCCGGGCGGGCGCCAGCAGGTGCCGAGGCGAGAGGAAACCGGGTGGACGGGCGGAGCGGACAATGGCGTGCAACACAAGGTGGCTCATCGCGGTGATCCCGTCGGACAAGCACCCGGCAGCGAGCTAGACCCAGCCGGGCAGTCCCGGGGTCAGCCGTGGCCGGCGCGCGAAGTGGAAATGAGGAACCGGACTGGAACTGCCGTCGGAACCCATGTCCCCCACCTCCTCGCCGTCACGGCACACGCGGGTGCCACCAGCACGTCCACGCAGCAGAGGCGACCAGCACACGGTCAGGCCCGGGCACCCCCTCGTCAGAGCTTTGGCACTGCACGGCGTGATCCCACCCTTCACGGGCGGGAAGCCACTTGGGGTCACCCCTTTGGCCGGGGAGACCTGTCCTGACCCGGGGCGTCTCTCGACGTGGGGGGTCAGTGGCCTGTGTCCGCGCAGACGCCTCACCGAACGAGGTGCTACGCCACCCACTCCACTCCCCACCGACGCGACTGTCAAGTACATGCGCAATTGATATGATGCGCGCCACCCCGCGGTCACATTGCGCACGACGGTGGCCACGGCGTTCCTCTCCCTGCAGGAGGTGAGGGCAACGACCATGCACCCATCCGAGACCACGCCCTTGCCCGGCAGTAGGGATCCGGCCGACCCATTGGCTGCCGCCGCGCGCCTGGCCGGCCTGCTCGCCGCCCCGCTGCGACTGCACCTGCTGTGGCTGCTGGGCCAGCGCGACCACGACGTCGGCGACCTCGCCCACCGCGTCGGCGCGACCGTTCCCGCGGTCAGCCACCACCTCGCCAAACTGCGCCTGGCCGGACTGGTCACCGCCCGCCGCCACGGCCGAAGCCAGATCTACCGCGCCGCGGACCCCGCCGTGATCACCCTCGTCGAGCACCTCGTCGACCACGCCACCCCGACCACCAGCCCCCACACGGCCGGACACCGCTCAATGCGGGCTGCCCGATAGCCATCGACGATGGCCACGCCGCGGCACCGCGGCCGCCGCAGACCCGGCCGCCCCCGCGGCCACATACCCGCTCCTTCGACAGGAGCAGCGTGGATCGGCCCGTCTGACGCGCGGCCCCGCCGCAAGCCCCTTCAACGTCCACTGCCGCCAGCACGGGCTGCTCCCACTGATCGTGGCCCGGTCGCGTTGGTCCGCAGCGAGAGGGCATGGCTGATCTGGTCCACGATCTCGTTGCCGGTCAGTGACATGTTCTGCACGTCATCGATGCACCGCCTCGGCGGCGTGGTTGTCGCGGTAGTTGATGCCGGCGCGCTGCCCCGCGCCGCTGCCGTCGTCGGCGCGGCTGTGCGGGCCCCGCGTTAAAAGAGTCTTAACGTTTGCGCGACCGCTTGAAAGTGGCCGCGGGCGGGCGTGTACTCGAAGGCATTGCAGCACCTCGTTCGGTGAGGCGTCTGCGCGGACACAGGCCACTGACCCCCCACGTCGAGAGACGCCCCGGGTCAGGACAGGTCTCCCCGGCCTAAGGGGTGACCCCAGGTGGCTTCCCAACCCGGCAGGGCGGGATCACGCCGCGCAGTGCCAAAGCTCTGACGAGGGGGTGCCCGAGCCCGTCGCGCCTGATCTGGCCCAGGGCATCCTCGCTGCGACTGGCGTTTGTAGCGACACCCGCATGTGTCTTGACGGCAGGAGGTGGTGCGGAATGACATCCGGCAGTAGTTGCCACGAGTCCACTGCTGTGTTCCTCGGCACGCCCGCCTCCGTGGCCCGCCCGCTCACCCGTTAGACCGCCACTGTTTCGGTGGGTGGTGCCGAGCCGATCTCTCCACCCCTTGGGGCGAGAGGAGGCCTGCCATGTCGATCACTATCACGATTCCCGGTGTGGACTGCCGGGACGGTGTAGCCGGCGCCGCACGCGCCCTGGCGCCCCTGGCCACCGCGCTGCTGCTGCCGGTGCTGGAGGAGGCCGTCCCCGGGCTGGGCGTGGCCCTCGCCGTGACCCGGCTGGTCAGGCTGGGCGTGTCGGTGGGGAACGACCCGGTCCGGTGAGGACCCGGCCGCTATGCCGACCGATGAGTCAGAGGCAGCTGATGATCTCCAACCCGCGGCCCGGGTGCGAGGCACCCCGGTGAGGGGCGGCCCAGCATCCGGGGTTGCGGTGGCGGCGTCGATGCGGCGGCACGGACGCAACCCCACGAGATCGCCCGGGTGACCGGGATACCGCTGGTCATGACCCACCCGCCGCGGCCACATCACCCGCCTCATCAAGCGCCGCACACCGCCCGTCGGGCACGATGATCACCTGAGAGCAAAGGAGCCAGCCGTGTCCGTGGACGCGACCCCGACCCCACCCGCCGCCGACGGTGACCGGGCCACACCCGACCGCTGGGGCGACATCGCCCGGCTGCCGGCCCGCACCGTCGCCCGCGACCATCCCCGCCGCTGGGCCGACACCGGGCTCCCCGACAGCCTCGCCGATCTCGACACCCCGCTGGAGACGGTCTGGGCCGCGGCCCGCCTTGCCCTGGACGGCGCCGACCAACACACCCTCGCCCATACCCTCGGGCTCGCCGACGACGCCGCCCTGCGCATCATCGTCGCCACCACCGAACAGCTCATCGCCACCACCAGCGAGGCCGACAGCGAGGGCGACAGGGCCGATCCCGGCGAGCGCGGCGCCTCGGGCGGGGCGCCGCCGCCGTGAACTGCCGTGAGGCCGCCCGGACGCCCGGGCGACCGCGACCGGTGCTCAGGGGCTGCCGGCGTTGAGTTGCCCCACGATGGCCGTGGCCACCCGGTTGGCCTCCAGGCACGGGTCCGGCGGGGCGGGCGACGACGTCGCCCCTGGCCCGGCTCCGACGATGATCAGTGAGTGGTCGGCCACCCCGACCTCGACCGCACATCGCCCATCCTGCGCCGCCGGTGCCTCGCCGGTGTCGACGGCCGGATAGCCGGCGATGGTGGTCGGGGAGAAGTACGGATGCTCTGCTCGCTGCCGGTACAGGTCCGCCAGTCCGTGGCCGGGGTCGACACCGGCGGTGAACGACGGCCGCCCAGGACGAGTGGAGGCCCACCTGCAGACGGGCCCGCCGGCTCCGGGTTCGGGGGTGCCCGGGGCGACCAGCTGCAGTTGCGCGACGTGATCGGTGCGCAGCAGATCGCAGGGTTTCCCGACGTACGGGGCGGCGTCGAGCGGATCCAAGGTGATCGTCGACGGCGCAGGGGCCGCCGTCGAGCTCGACGCGCAGCCGGCCAGGACCAGCACCCCGGTGGCGGCCACCAACGACATCGCCGTAATCCGCATCACCACACCCCTCCGCGTCCCAGTTCCGGCGTGGTCTGTTCCTCCCTGGCCCAGTTCCAGCGTGGCCCGCCCAGCCTGGCGCGGCAACAGTTCTGAGAAGCCATCAGATGCAGGCGCAGCGCCGCCGTGCACGAATCGCCGTCCCGGCCATGACCAGCCAGGACCCGCTGCAGAAGGGTGACGGAATGATCAGACCGGCTATCCACGGGTCACGTTCTCGGGCGTCTTGACCCTCCACCGCTTCGGCGGACCCGACTCCGTCCGCAACGACGCCAGGGCAACGTCCGACGCCGGCGTGGGGCGCGCTCGCCGTTGATGCCATGGGCATCGCGACCGCGGTGACCGGGCGAGCGTTGCGTCTCGAGCGGTCGCCACGGTGGGCGTCCGCGGCGACGACCGCGCTGCGGGAGGACCCCGGCTTCATTCCCTGCTGACCGGCTTGTTGCGCAGTGATGTGGCAGTCTCGGTCGCCGACCCGGGCAGCGCGGTGGTGTGGAACGCGGACGTCGTGGCCTTGCGCGGCCTTGCGGGGGTGTGGCGGCTGCTTGTGGCGGTACCCGCCGCGCGAGCCGTCGGCGGCCAGTCCATGGCAGGTGATGCCCTCACCGTCGTATCCCGGATGCCCGTGCTCACCCCGCTGCGCTGGTCGAGCGGCTGGCCGGCGCGGTACGTGCTGAACTGAACGATCCGCTCACCCGGGCGGCCACGGGGAACGCACGACCGGCCCGCCTGCCGGCACCGCGGTCGCTGGACTCTGCCTGCTCGCCTGCGCGCTGATCGTCGGCTACGGACTGTACGTCCTCGTCGCCTGATCACCAGGTGTCCACGTTCCGCCGGCGCTTGCCCTCGGCAGGCACCGGCCGGAACGACCGGAAGCCCTCGACGATCCAGCGCCGGGTCCGGGCGGGGTCGATGACATCGTCGATCTCGAAGACGGTCGCGGTGTTGGTCGCCTTGCCGTCCTCGTACATGGTCGCCACCAGCTTCGCGAACAGTTCCTCGCGCTCCACCGGGTCGGCCACGGCCTCCAGCTCCTTGCGGTAACCCAGCCGCACCGCACCCTCCAGGCCCATCCCGCCGAACTCGCCGGTGGGCCAGGAGATGCAGAACGCCGGGGACTTCGTGCTCCCGCCGCCCATCGACTGCGCACCCAACCCGTAGCACTTGCGCAGCACGATCATCCCGATCGGGACCTCGACGTTCGCGCCGATCACGAACATCCGGGAGAAGTGCCGCACGGTCGCATCGCGTTCGGAGTCCGGGCCGACCATGAACCCGGGCGTGTCGCACAGCGACACCACGGGCAGCGCGAACGCGTCGCAGAGCTGCAGGAACCGGGCCGCCTTGTCCGCGGCGTCCCGGTCGATCGCGCCGCCGAGGTGGCGGGGGTTGTTCGCGATCAACCCCATCGGCCGGCCCTCGATCCGGATCAGCGCGGTGACCATCCCGGCGCCGAACCCGGGCCGCAGCTCCAGCACCGACCCGGCGTCGGCCAGGTTCTCGATCACGGCCCGGACGTTGTAGACGCGTACCCGGTTCTCCGGGACCAGGTGCCGCAGGACCCGCTGGTCGGGGGCCTCCCAGTCGGCGACCGGGCCCTGGAAGTAGGACAGGTACCGCTTCGCCACGGCGACCGCCTCGGCCTCGTCGGCGACCAGCACGTCGACCACGCCGTTGGGCACCTGCACGTCCATCGGCCCGATCTCCTCGGGCCGGACCACGCCGAGCCCGCCGCCCTCGATCATCGCCGGCCCGCCCATGCCGAGGTTCGCGTCGGCGGTGGCGATGATGACGTCGCAGCAGCCGGCCAGCGCGGCGTTGCCGGCGAAACAGCGCCCGGACACGATCCCGACCAGCGGCACCAGCCCGGACAACCTCCCGAACAGGTGGAACGCCGGGACGTCGAGCATCGAGACCCAGCTTCCGTCGGTGTCGCCGGGTCGCCCGCCCCCGCCCTCGGCGAACAGCACGACCGGGAGCCTGCGCCGCTCGGCCAGCTCGAACAGCCGGTCCTTCTTGCGGTGGTTGTGGAAGCCCTGGGTGCCGGCCAGCACCGTGTAGTCGTAGGACATCACCGCGCACTGCGCGCGGTCCGGCCCGACCAGGTCGCCGTTGATGCTCGCGGTGCCGGCGACCATGCCGTCGGCGGGGGTGCGCTCGATCAGGTCGTCGACGCTGCGGCGCTGGCGCTGCGCGGCGATGGCCAGGGCGCCGTACTCGACGAAGCTGCCCGGATCGCACAGGTCGTCGAGGTTCTCGCGGGCGGTGCGGTGCCCGGTGCGGCGGCGCCGCTGCACGGCTTCGGGGCGGGCCGCGTCGAGCCCGACGGCATGCCGGTGCAGGACGTGCGCGAGATCGTCGCGGATGTGGTCGAGATCGATCTCCGAGGTGGGCACCGCGGTGCCGGTGGCCGGGCCGTCGGTCTCGGCGAGGTAGACGGCGACGTCGCCGGCGGCCACCGTGTCGCCGACCGCGACGTCGACGCGCCGCACGACGCCCGCTGCCGGGGCCTCCACCAGGTGCTCCATCTTCATCGCCTCGAGCACCAGCAGCGCGCGGCCCGCGGCGACCCGCTCCCCCTCGGCCACCTCGACCCCGATCACCGTGCCGGGTGCGGGCACCCGTACCGCGACGGCGTCCCCGGGCGGCGGGGCCTGGGCGGCGGGCACGTCGGCGG
>NZ_JAAXLA010000138.1 GCF_012911935.1 Pseudonocardia acidicola
CTAAGCCCTCCAGCGCCGATGGTACTGCACTCGCCAGGGTGTGGGAGAGTAGGTCGCCGCCGACATCAAACCCGAAAAGAATGGGGTGTGGCCCGCCGCGGATACGCAGCGGGCCACACCCTTTTTCTATTCTTCTCATCGGATGTACTCCAATAACTGGCAGGGTGGGAGCCCCCGTCGGAGTATGCGCCCGAGCGCTGACACTCCGACGTCGTTTACGGCCTCTGCACCTGAGTTGTCCACATCGACGTCCAAGCATCCCCAGAAATCGCGATGGGGTGTTGCCTGCCGGCGTCCCCCGGAAGGCTGATCTCGTCAGGTCGCATCAGGACGAGGAGACAGCGATGAACGAGATCTACGCGACGGTCGTCGGAAACATCGTGGGCGACATCGGCAAGCGGCGGCTGGCCGACGGTACGGAGCTCGCCTACTTCCGGGTCGCGAGTAACGAGCGACGGTTCGACCGGAACAGCGGTACGTGGGTGGCAGGCGATACGTCCTACGTCTCCGTGACCTGTTGGCGCCGGCTCGGACGGAACGTGGCCGCCTCGTTCGTGAAGGGCGATCCGGTGATGGTCTACGGACGGCTCTACACGCGCGAGTACGACAAAGACGGCCACACCCGTACGGATGTCTCGATGGACGCGTACGCGGTCGGCCCCGATCTGACCTGGTGCACGGCGGCGGTGACCCGCACGAGGCGAGACGCCCGCCCGGAGATCGGTGGTGACGACCTGGCCGTGGCCCACACCGGCGACCTCGGTGCGGCTGTGGAACCGGGCGATGACGATGCGGGGAACATCCTGGGTACCGGAGCGGATCTGCCGGCCGAGGACTCCGGACGCAGCGCCGCCCTGGTGGAGGTGCTACCGGGCGGCACTACCTAGCGATGCGCAACTACCATCGATGTCGTGGCGGAGTTCATCTACACCATGAAGAACGTGCGCAAGGCGCACGGCGACAAGGTCATTCTCGACAACGCTTCGATCAGCTTCTTCCCCGGGGCGAAGATCGGTGTCGTCGGGCCGAACGGCGCCGGT
The DNA here is from genome assembly GCF_012911935.1 of Pseudonocardia acidicola. Classification (GTDB taxonomy): domain Bacteria; phylum Actinomycetota; class Actinomycetes; order Mycobacteriales; family Pseudonocardiaceae; genus Pseudonocardia; species Pseudonocardia acidicola. Next base: position 1,041 of record NZ_JAAXLA010000138.1, read on the forward strand.
AAGTCCAGCGTGCTGCGGATCATGGCGGGGTTGGACCAGCCGAACAACGGTGAGGCCTTCCTCGCGCCCGGTGCGACTGTCGGGATTCTGCAGCAGGAGCCTCCGCTCAACGATGAGAAGACGGTCCTCGGCAACGTCGAGGAGGGTGTCGGCGAGATCAAGGCGAAGCTCGATCGATACAACGAGATCGCCGAGCTGATGGCGACCGACTATTCCGACGAGCTGATGGAAGAGATGGGCCGGCTCCAGGAGGACCTGGACCACGCTGACGCGTGGGACCTGGACTCCCAGCTCGAACAGGCGATGGACGCCCTCCGTTGCCCGCCCGGAGACGTGCCGGTGACGAACCTGTCCGGTGGCGAGCGCCGGCGAGTTGCGCTGTGCAAGCTGCTGCTGTCGAGGCCCGATCTGCTGCTCCTCGACGAGCCGACCAACCACCTCGACGCCGAGAGCGTGCTGTGGCTCGAGCAGTTCCTCAGCAGCTACCCCGGGGCGGTGCTGGCGGTCACCCACGACCGCTACTTCCTGGACAACGTGGCACAGTGGATCCTCGAGCTCGATCGTGGGCGGACCCACCCCTACGAGGGCAACTACTCCACCTACCTGGAGAAGAAGGCCGAGCGACTCGCCGTCCAGGGGAAGAAGGACGCGAAGCTGCAGAAGCGGCTGACCGACGAGCTCGCCTGGGTGCGCTCGAACCCCAAGGCGCGGCAGGCGAAGAGCCGGTCGCGTCTGGCGCGCTACGAGGAGATGGCGGCCGAGGCCGAGCGGCACCGCAAGCTCGACTTCGAGGAGATCCAGATCCCGCCGGGCCCCCGGCTGGGGAATGTCGTGGTCGACGTGGAGCACCTCGATAAGGGCTTCGACGGCCGTCAGCTGATCAAGGATCTGTCGTTCACGCTGCCGCGCAACGGCATCGTCGGCGTCATCGGCCCCAACGGTGTCGGCAAGACGACGCTGTTCAAGACAATCGTCGGGCTCGAGCACCCGGATTCGGGCACGGTGAAGGTCGGCGAGACGGTGAAGCTGTCCTACGTCGACCAGAACCGGGCCGGGATCGACCCGGAGAAGACCGTCTTCGAGGTCGTGTCCGACGGGCTCGACCACATGAAGGTCGGCCAGGTCGAGATGCCGTCGCGGGCCTACGTGGCGGCGTTCGGTTTCAAGGGACCGGACCAGCAGAAGCCGGCGGGAGTGCTCTCCGGCGGTGAGCGCAACCGGCTCAACCTGGCGCTGACGCTCAAGCAGGGCGGGAACCTGATCCTGCTCGACGAGCCGACCAACGACCTCGACGTGGAGACACTCAGCTCGCTGGAGAACGCTCTCGAGCAGTTCCCCGGCTGTGCTGTCGTCATCTCCCACGACCGGTGGTTCCTCGACCGGGTCGTCACGCACATCCTCGCCTGGGAGGGCACCGAGGAGAACCCGGCCGCGTGGTTCTGGTTCGAGGGCAACTTCGAAGCGTACGAAAAGAACAAGATCGAGCGACTGGGGGCGGAGGCCGCGCGTCCGCACCGTGTGACGCACCGTAAGCTCACCCGTGACTGAGAGCGATCTGCGCGCGCGACGGTGAGCATCGTCCGGCGTGCCGATGTGACCCGGGATGCCGGGTCTTGCGGGAGGCTGCGTGACGTCGTCGGGCATCGGGAACGCAGCTTTCAGCGATCGGATCGTCCCGGCGATGCTGACGACCGCCGCCGCCTTGCGGTGGTCCCGGCCCGACCTCACGGCGGGCATCGCCGAGCATCTGCTGGCGGTTGCGATCGACCAGGGGGACCGGGACCTCTGGTCGACCGCCGCCGGGTGGGCCGTCCACGGACGGGCAGCGGTCGGCGACGCCCGTGAGACCGCCGCCGGTGTGCTGGACGATCTGACCCGGTGGGAGGGCGCGAGCTCTGAATCCGTCCTCGGGTCGGAGTCGGCTACTCGGCTGCGTGTCGAGCTCGCCGGGGTCGCCCAGGACTGTGGCGACGCGGCACTGGCCCGGCAGCTGCTCGAGCCCTGGGTGCAGGACCCTGCTCTTCCGGCCGAGCTCCGGCTGGACGGGCTCGCGGTCCTCGTCCGCTGCGCGCTCGGCGACGCGCCCCAGCAACTCGACCGGTTGCTGGGGGCCGCCGACGACACGGCGGGCGAGGTCGCCGGGACGGTGCCCGGGGCACACGCCGCACTGCTGCGGGCCGCCGCTGAGCGAGGCCGCGGCCGGGCGGCGCTCGCCGTCGGCCGGGCGCTGGACGGGCTGGCTCTGCTCGGCTGGAGCTCCCGGAGCCCGGAGGGTCGGACGCCGTCGGAGCACCTGACCGCCGCCCTTGCCAGCCACTGGATCGGTGCGTTGCTGGACGACGGCCGGGCCGACGAAGCACGCACTGCCGCGGAGTCGGTGCGGTCGCGACTGGAGAAGCCGATGGTCGCCAGCCGGCAGATCGGCCAGCTACGTCTCACCGTTGCCCGCGCCATGTCCAGCCCGGAGCAGAGCGTCGACACCGTCGCGGCTCTGTCGCGAGCGGCTGAGGACGCGTCGGCGTCGGACACCCCGGGCTTGGAGGCGGCGTGCCGGGCGGCTCTGGCGGAGCTGCACGAGGCCACCGGCCAACTCGATGCTGCACTCGTGGCCATGCGGCTCGGCGTGACGGCGGAGCGTCTCGACCGCGAGCGCAGCGCTCGATTCCGCAGCTTCGCCGAACGGCTGACCGCAGCCGCCGTCTCCGCGCCGGCCGCGCCACGAGGGCACGCCACCGCGCCGACGGAGCGCCGCTCGACCGCACGCCGTGCACTCCCCGACTCGTCCGCAGCGCGGAAGGCCGGCGCGGCGGATCCCGGGGGGAGCGCGGAGGACGGTACCTGGGTTGCCGACTGGCTGGCCGAAGCCACGGCCCGGGCCGAAGCGCGCACAGCGGACGAGCGCGGCGGATCGACGCCGCGGCGTGCGTCGCGTTGGCTGGACGAGCCGACCGAGGCCCAACGCGGGTCGCGCGGATCGGCCGAGGAGACCGGAACCGAGGCGCGGCGTGCGCTGCGCGCGCTGGATGAGTCACCCGATGCCGGGGCACGGGACGTATCGCGCACGCCGGCTGAGCTGTCCGAGTCCGAGGTGCAGGTCGCGTCGCCCGCGCCGGATGAACCGGCTGATGCCGGGGCGCGGGCCGCGTCGAACGCATCCGGGGAGTCGACGGCGGCCGGTCGCCGAGCGGCCCGCTCCCAGGACCCGGAGCCGACTGCGGTCGGAACCTGGACGGCGTGGGAGGCGGCCGGGTCCGCCTCGCGGGCCACTCGCGGGTCCCTGCCGAGCACGACTGCCGACTCCACGTCGGGCAACGGTCGCGGCACGGCCGAGGAGGCCCCGGCATCCCCCGATGGACGGGGCGGCAGCAGGTCGTCGACCCGGCGCAGCCGGCGGTCGGCCCACGACGGGCCACCGCCCTCGCCCGGGTTCGTGCTGAGTGGTTCCCCCCTCGGCGACGCCCTGGCCAGCAAGTTCCGCAACGACGGTGCGTGGTCCGCCGAATCCTGGAAGGGCGAGTTCCGACCGGAGTCGCCGGCGACCGCGCAGGCCGGCGCCGGTGTCCCGGACGGTTCCCGCCACGCGGACGCGTGGCCGGCCGACGTGTGGGCCAGCGGATCCCCGGCGAACAGCCAGGCGGCCGACGGCCGGCACGACGCGCCGTCCGCGGTGACGACCCAGATGGACCGGAGCGAGATCCTGGCTGCGGGACGGGGGTCCCGGCGCGCGAACGGCACGCAGGGCGGATCCGGCTCCACCGCGGAACGTCGCGACGACACCGCGCGCCCGGCCGAGCCGCACACGAGCCGGCCGGCCGCCGACCCGGAGCCGACCGTCGATGCCGCGCAGGCGGCCGGCGACTGGCTCAGCGCCGCCATCGCCGAACTCGACCGGGTCTGGGGCGCCCCGCCGCCCGACCCGGCCGCGCCGCGGTCGGCGACGGACGGATCGCGCGCGAACCGCCGGTCCGGTCCCGAAAGCAGGAGGTCCGAGCCGGAGCCGGCGCAGGCGCAGGCGAACCCGTCCGCGGGCACCGTCGTCGTGCTCGACCTCGCCGCAGGCGATCAGCGCATCACCGGCACGGCCCCGCGCAGCGCAATGCGCCGCGTGAGCCGCCGCCTCGGTGGAGACCTTCCGGAGGGCGCGCGGCTGCGCAACAACGGCCCCGACGTCGTCGAGGTGACGCTGCCCGGGATGGAACGGGGGGCGGCTGCGGCCTGGCTGCATCGGGTCCTGGGCGGGCTCGCCGAAGGACTGCCCACCGGCCCGGAGCTGGACCGAGCCCGCCTCCGGGCCACCGTGCAGGGCGCCGACGGCACGGTCGGCGCGCAGATCCTGCATGAGCTCGGTCCGTCGAGCACGCCGCAGCCACCCACCGAAGCCGCCTCGCGTGCCCACGATCCCGAACCCGCAGACGCCCCCGATGAGGACACGAGCGCCGTTGCGGACGGCTCGTCGGCGAGCTCCCGGCACGCGGCGGACGGGCGGCGCCCGTTCCGGCCCGACGGCATCGAGGTCAGGCCCGGCAGCGGGGGCCGCCGCCACCGCCGCGGGCCCCACGGAGACACGCCACCGCCGGCGCCCGCCGAGAGCACCGTCGAGGACCCGGCCGCCGGTCTCGGGCTGGCCGACCTGCTGGCCGGCGCACTGGCCGCGTACCGGGGTATCTGACGCCCGCGGGCGGCCCGCAGCGTCATCGAAGCGTCGCGCGCTCCAGGGCTAGGGTGATGAGCACCAGATCACCCGACCGTACTAATGGAGTCGCATCTGATGGGCCGGACCCGTGAGCACAGAGACGCTGCGGAACCGGAGGTGGACGTCGACGTCCAACGGCTCTGGCGGGTGTACGCACGGCAGACCCCGGACGTGGAGCCGACGCCTGGGGACTCGTTTCCCCGCCTGCCCGACGTGGCCCGGTCGCACCGGGAACTGGCCGCCCTCCGGGTCGCCGGGGACCCGCTGATCCGGGTCCGATCGGACGAGCAGGAGGCCGTCGTCGAGATCGTCACCGACGACATGCCATTCCTCGTCGAGTCGGTTCTGGCCGGAATCGGCCGCGTCGGCGGTGACGTCCGCCGGTTGGTCCATCCCATCGTCGTCGTGCGCCGCACCCTCACCGGCGAACTGCTCGAGGTGCTGGCCGACGCCGACCCGGCCGATCCGCCGGTCGGCGCGCTTGCGGAGTCGTGGATCCACCTGGATCTCGCCCCGGTGGACGGCCGTGCCGAGGCGCTCGAACAGGAGCTGCGGCGGGTGCTGCACGACGTGCGCGAGGTGGTCGAGGACGAGGAACGGATGGTCCGCCGGGCCCGCGACCTGGCCGACCAACTGCCGGCGCACGCAACGATCTCAACCCCGACCGAGCCGGCCGAGGTCGCGCAACTGCTGCGCTGGCTGGCCGACGGTCACTTCACGTTCCTCGGCTACCGGCACTACACGATCTCCGACGCCGACGGGACGCGCGAGCTGCGCCCCGAACTCGCCACCGGCCTCGGCGTGCTGCGCCGCGACAGCCTGGCCACCCGCACCTTCGCGCCGACCGCAGACGGCGACGCCACCCAGGATCTGCTGATCTTCACCCGGGCCAGCGTGGTCAGCCGGGTGCTGCGCCCGGTGCACCCGTACTACGTCGGCGTCCGGACGGTCGACGCCGAGGGCCGTGTGACCGGCGAGCATCGCTTCCTCGGCATGCTGACCGTCTCCGCGCTGCACGAGAACGTGCTCGAGATCCCGGTCGTGGCGAGGCGGGTCCGCGGCGCCATCCACCGCGCCGGGTTCCCGCCGGAGTCCTACTCCGGCCAGCAGATGCTCGAGGTGCTCTCGGCGCTGCCTCGCGGGGAGCTGTTCGGCGCGAGCGAGCAGACCTTGCACGACACCGCGGTCGGTGTCCTGGGCACGGCCGGGCGCCGCTCGGTACGGGTGTTCCTCCGGCCGGACCCGTACCGGCGGTTCATCTCCTGTCTGGTCTATCTGCCCCGGGACCGCTACACGACGTCGTCGCGGCTGGCGATGGCCGAGGTACTGCGCAAGCGGCTCGGCGGGGCGGAGGTGGACTACACCGCGCGCGTGACCGAGGCGAGCCTCGCGCTGGTGCACTTCACCGTCCACCTCGACCCGGCGGCGCGGGAGGTCGCGGCGCCGCTGCCGGACGTCGCGGCGTTGCAGGATGAGCTGACCGAGGCGATCCGGACCTGGGACGACCGCCTCGTGGCCGAGCTGGGCGTCGACGCCGGGACCGCGCTGCTGGCCGGCATCCCCGGGTCCTACAAGGCGGTCGTCACCCCCGCACACGCGGTCGAGGACCTTCGCCACCTGCTGGACCTGAAACCCGGGGGATTCGGCGTCCGGCTGTACACCGAGCCGGACGCCGGCCCCGCGGACCGGCGGTTCACGCTGTACCTGGCCGGCGCCCCCGTCACCCTCACCGCGATCCTGCCGATGCTGCAGCAACTCGGCGTCGACGTGCTCGACGAGCGGCCCTCGGAGGTCGTCCGCCCGGACGGGCAGCGCTGCTGGCTCTACGACTTCGGGCTGCGGATCGAGGCCGCCGTCGGGCCCGAGCGCTCCCCGGGCGAGGTGGAGCGCGGGTTCTGCTCGGCGTTCTCCGCGGCGTGGCGTGGGGACGCGGAGTCCGACCGGTTCAGTGCGCTGGTGCTGTGCGCCGGGCTGGGGTGGCGCGAGGTCGCGGTGTTGCGGGCCTACGCTCGCTACGCCCGTCAGCTCGGCAGCCTGTTCGGCCTGCAGTACATGGCCGACGTGCTGCTGTCCCAGCCCGCCGTCGCCCGCGGCCTGATCGAGCTGTTCCGGGCCCGGTTCGACCCCGCGCTGTCCGCCGAGGAGCGCGAGCGTGCGCATGCCGATGCGTTGGGGGTGGTGACGGGGTTGATCGATGAGGTGGCCGGGTTGGA
>NZ_JAAXLA010000139.1 GCF_012911935.1 Pseudonocardia acidicola
GGGCGGGACGGGCGCGCCGGGCGCCGCGGCCGCCGCCAGGGAGCCGCCGAACAACGTTGCGACGACGATGCCTCCGACCGTCACGTAACGCCTCATCCGACTCCTCCACCACTCGCGTCACAACTGCCACGAGCGAGACTATGGGCGTGGCGTGACTGCCACCGGCTGATTCACCGAACCGTGTGATCGCTGCAGACCGACAGGGCAACGGAAAGTTGCGGCGCTGCGACTCGGACCACGACAATCGGACGATCTTGGCCGACGAACGGCAGAGCAAGCGTCCGAACGCATGTACGACGACCTCGAAGGGGTGATGAGAACCCACGTTCTTCCCCGGAGACGCAGAACGCCCCGCCCTGGATCCCGGGCGGGGCGTCGATGCTGGTGCGGAGCCGAGGCTCACCAGCCCCGGTCGGCGTAGCGCTGCTCGGCGGGCAGGTCCGGGATGTTGATCCCGACCATGGCCTCACCCAGGCCGCGCGAGACCTTGGCGATCACATCGGGGTCGTCGTGGAACGTGGTGGCCTTGACGATGGCCGACGCCCGCTGCGCCGGGTCGCCGGACTTGAAGATGCCCGAACCCACGAACACGCCCTCGGCACCCAGCTGCATCATCATCGCCGCGTCGGCCGGGGTGGCGATCCCGCCCGCGGTGAACAGCACCACCGGCAGCTTGCCCGACGCCGCGACCTCGGCGACCAGCTCGACCGGCGCCCGCAACTCCTTGGCTGCGACGTACAGCTCGGCGGCATCCAGCGTGCCCAGCCGGCGGATCTCGGCGCGGATCGAGCGCATGTGCCGGGTCGCCTCGACCACGTTCCCGGTCCCGGCCTCACCCTTGGACCGGATCATCGCCGCACCCTCGGAGATCCGCCGCAGCGCCTCCCCCAGGTTCGTCGCACCGCACACGAACGGCACGGTGAACGCCCACTTGTCGATGTGGTGCGCCTCGTCGGCCGGGGTGAGCACCTCGGACTCGTCGATGTAGTCGACCCCGAGGGACTGCAGCACCTGGGCCTCGACGAAGTGCCCGATCCGGGCCTTGGCCATCACCGGGATGGAGACCGCGTCGATGATCCCCTGGATCATGTCCGGGTCGCTCATCCGGGCCACCCCACCCTGGGCACGGATGTCGGCGGGAACGCGCTCGAGCGCCATCACGGCGACGGCGCCGGCGTCCTCGGCGATCTTGGCCTGCTCGGCGTCGACCACGTCCATGATGACGCCGCCCTTGAGCATCTCGGCCATGCCGCGCTTCACACGGGCGGTCCCCACCTGGGGGCCGGCGTTGTCGGAAAGGGCCTGGTCGCGCGACACGGCGGTACCTCTCTGGATGGCGAAAACCGGAACCATCCGATGGTACGTCAGTGCGGCGTCGGATCCGGCGAGCGCTCGGGCGCACTCCGGTGGATCGGCATGGACCCGGGCTCCGGGTCGGCGATCTCGAAGTACCCGGGTTCGGGGGCGGTCCCGGCCAGCCGCAGCCAGCGGACCAGTCGCCGGGAACGCAGCCCGAGGGTGTCGCGCACGGCGTCGTTGTGCACCCGACGGGCCAGGATGACCAGTTGCTCGGCGTCGACCAGCTCCTCCAGCAGCGCGGCGTCGAGCCGGCCCCGATCCACCGCGGCCAATTGCCTGCTCAGCGCGTTCTCAACGCCCTCCCGCTCGGCGGCGGCGACGGCGCCGGCGGCGCCCACGGCGGCCCGCAACGCGGTCACGTCCTGCCCCGTGCGGGCCAGCGCGGCGGCCACCTGCCCGGCCACCTCGGCGCGCCGCGCCAGCGCCATGTCGAGCCCGGCGCGGGCCGCGTCGGTACGCACGTGCAGCCGGTCGAGCCGGCGTGCACGGCCGACGCACAGCACCGTCACCCACGTCACGATCAACAGCAGCGTGACCAGAACCACCCACACCGCGACGATCATCGGGCCACCTTCGCGTCGTCGACGGCGACGACCTGGCGCGGATCGGCGGCCACCGCAGCCTGGTAGACGCGCAACACCGCGCCCGCCACCACCGGCCAGTCGTAGTCGGCCGCCCGCCGCCGCCCGGCCACGCTGAGCGCGGCGCGGCGGGCCGGGTCGTCGAGCAGCGTACCCAGCGCCGTGGCCAGCGCGGGCGCGTCACCGGTCGGGACCAGCACCCCCGCGGGCTCGCCGGCATCGTTTCCGCCGTCACCGCCACCCAGCACGCGGCGGAACGCCCCGAGGTCGCTGGCCAGCACCGGAGCACCCGCGGCCATCGCCTCGGTGAGCACCATGCCGAAGCTCTCCCCGCCCAGGTTCGGGGCGCAGTAGACGTCCATGGAGCGCAGCGCGGCGGCTTTCGTCGCGTCGTCGACCGCGCCGAGGATGTCGAGCCGGTCGGCCAGTTCCGGGCCGGCGTGCCGGCGCAGCGCGTCGGCGTCGCCACGCCCGACGACCATCAGCCGCAGGTCGGGGCGGTGCGGGGCCAGCAACCGCAGCGCGTCGAGGAGCACCGGCATGCCCTTGCGCGGCTCGTCGAACCGGCCGAGGAAGCCGACCGTGTGCGGCCGCGGGTAGCCGGGCAGCAGCGGCCCGTTCACGAAGAGCCCGACGTCGACACCGTTCGGGATCTCCACCGCGTCCCCGCCCAGGTGCTCGACCTGCACCCGGCGGGCCAGCGACGACACCGCGATGCGGGCGGTCACCTTCTCCATGAGCGGGCGCAACATCCCGCCGAACGCGGTCAGCGCGCGGGACCGCTCGGTGGAGGTGTGGAAGGTCGCCACGATCGGGCCCTCCGCCACCAGCAGGGCCAGCACGGAGATGCTGAACGTGGTGGGCTCGTGCAGGTGCAGCACGTCGAAGGTGTGGTCGGCGAGCCAGCGCCTGACCCGCGCGTACGACAGCGGGCCGAACGTCACGCGGGCGACCGAGCCGTTGTAGGGCACCCCGAGCGCCCGCCCGGCCGGGGTGACGAAATCCGGCAGCGGGGTGTCCTCGTCGGCGGGTGCCAGCACGTTGACCGAGTGCCCCAGCGCGCGCAGCGCCCGCGCCAGGTCGAGGACGTGCGCCTGCACCCCGCCCGGCACGTCCAGCGAGTAGGGGCAGACGATTCCGATCCGCAGCGGCCCCGGGTTCACGGCGTCGCCTGTTTTCGGGCCCGGCCGGTGGGGTCCCCGGCACCGAGATCTGCGCTGAACACCCGCTGCAGCATGTGCCAGTCGGCCGGAGCCTGTGCGATCAGGGTGCTGAACGCGTCGGCGATCGCCTGGGTGGCCTTCGCCACGTGCGCCCGGTCCGGGACCGGGACGGGCTCCGCCATCGGCAGCGCCCACCCGTCCGGAGTGAAGCGCGGGTAGGCGGGCACCAGCAGGGCGCCGGTCAGCGCCGCCAGCCGGGCCGGGCCGGCCGGCAGCCGCGCGGGCTCCCCGAACAACGACACCTCGACACCGGAGGCGGTGAGGTCACGGTCGGAGACGAGGCAGACGACGCCGCCGGCACGCAGCCGCTTCGTCAGGGCCCGGTAGGCGGCGCTGCCGTCCTCGGCCGCGAGCACCTCGAACCCGAGCGACTCGCGGTAGGCCACGAAGCGGCGGAACAGCGACTCCGGCCGCAGCCGTTCGGCCACAGTGGTGAGCGCCGGCTCGCGGCCCATGCGGCGCAGCGTCTCGACCATCCAGACACCGGCCAGGTCCCAGTTGCCGCTGTGCGGCAGCGCGAAGACCACCCCGCGCCCCTCCCCGAAGGCCTCCCACACCGGCTCCGCGCCCGTGACCAGCGGATCGAGCCTGCGGTGGATGTCGGCGGGATCCATCGACGGCAGCCGGAACGCCTCGCACCAGTACCGGGCGTAGCTGCGCAGGCCGGCGCGAACGAGCTCGTCCAGTGCCTCCGGCGAGGCCGACGGGACGACGCGGGCCAGGTTCGCCCGCAGCCGCTGCGCGCCCGGGCCCTGCCGGCGGGCGGCGAGGTCGGCGCCCAGCCGGAACGCGCCGAGGGCCAGCGACGGCGGGAGCGCGCGGACGAACCGCCAGCCCGCCGCGAAACCGAGGTCGGCGGCCCGTTCGCCGGCTCCGCTCATGCGCTCTCCTCGTCGGCGCTCGTCGGCCGCAGGCGCGGCCTCACGCTGTCCGGTGGGGCGCTCCCGGGCCCGCTCACGAAACTCCCCCGGCCGTACCTGCGGCCGGCGCCGCGGACCGCGAGCTGCGGTACACCGTGACGATCCGCTGCCCGACCGTCCACACCGATGCCGCGGCGAGCAGCCACAATCCCACGGCCAGCGCGTACGGCACCCCGATGCCCTGCAGGAACGTCCCGAGCAGCGCGATGATGAGCCGTTCGGCCCGCTCGACGAGGCCGCCGTCGGCCGAGAGTCCCTCGGCCTCCGCGCGGGCCTTGACGTAGGACACGATCTGCCCGGCGACCAGACAGATCAGCGCGGCGAGACCGACCAACCGCTGCTGGCCCACGCCGAGCGCCCACCAGGCCAGTCCGGCGAACAGGGCGCCGTCGGCGAGCCGGTCGCACGTCGAGTCGAGCACGGCCCCGAACGGTGTGCCGCGGCCGCGGGCGCGGGCCATGGCCCCGTCCAGCAGGTCGAACAGTACGAACACGGTGATCACCCACGGGGCGATGATCAGCTGGCCGCGGGGCAGGAACCACAGGGCGGCGGCGACCGTACCTGCGGTCCCGACCACCGTCACCACGTCGGGCGCGATGCCGCACCCGACCAGCCATCGGCCGATCGGGTCGGTGACCCGGTTGACACGCGCACGGGCGAAGAGGTTGAGCATGGGCTCCTGCCGGTTGACGGGTCCGACCCGGACCGACTTCAGACTAGTGGGATGTGGACCGCTCCCCTGCCGGCTACCCCGCTCGGCCGCCGGGCCTGATCACGCGGGCTCCCACGCCGCGGCCAGCAGCTCCCGGGTCTCCGAGAGCAGCTGCGGGATGACCTTGGTCTGGCCGACCACGGCGATGAAGTTGGCGTCCCCGCCCCAGCGCGGCACCACGTGCTGGTGCAGGTGGTCGGCCAGCGACCCGCCGGCCACCGTGCCGAGGTTGATCCCCACGTTGAACGCGTGCGGCGCGGCCACCTTCTTCATCGCCTTCACCGCGCGCTGGGTGAAGGTCATCAACTCGGCGGCCTCGGCCTGGGTGAGGTCCTCCAGCTCGGCGACGTGCCGGTAGGGCAGCACCATCAGGTGCCCGGGGTTGTACGGGTGCAGGTTCAGCAGCGCGTACACCGTCTCACCGCGCGCGACGACGAGCCCCTCGTCGTCGGGCAGGTCGGGGATCCGGCAGAACGGGCAGCCGCCCTCACCGGCCTCCTTGATGTAGGCCAGGCGGTGCGGCGTCCACAGCCGGCGGAACCCGTCCGGTGTCCCGACGCCGTCCTGGGGCACCATTGCCGGCTCGTCCATGGATCGAGATCCTAGTGAGCGGGCGTGAAGGTCTCCTCGCTCGGCGAGGTGTTCTCCCGGCGCTGCACCCAGTCGACGATCGCGTCGACGGCCTCGTCCACCGGCACACCGTTGCGCTGCGAGCCGTCGCGGAACCGGAAGCTCACCGCGCCCGCCTCGACGTCGCGGGCGCCCGCGAGCAGCATGAACGGCACCTTCTGCAGCGTGTGTGTGCGGATCTTCTTCTGCATCCGGTCGTCGCCGGCGTCGACCTCGACCCGGATGCCCTTGGCCCGCAGCGCCTTGGCGACGCCCTCGACGTGCTCGACCTGGTCGTCGGTCACCGGGATCGCGACCACCTGGACCGGCGAGAGCCACGCCGGGAACGCGCCCGCGTAGTGCTCGGTGAGCACGCCGAAGAACCGCTCGATCGACCCGAACAGCGCACGGTGGATCATCACCGGGCGCTGCCGGGACCCGTCGGCGGCGGTGTACTCCAGGTCGAACCGCTCGGGCAGGTTGAAGTCGAGCTGGATGGTCGACATCTGCCAGGTCCGGCCGATCGCGTCCTTGGCCTGCACCGAGATCTTCGGGCCGTAGAACGCCGCGCCGCCCGGGTCCGGCACCAGCTCGAGGCCGGAGCTCTCGGCGGCCTCACGCAGCGTCTCGGTGGCCCGCTCCCACATCTCGTCGGTGCCGACGTACTTCTCGTCGTTGCGGGTCGACAGCTCCAGGTAGAAGTCGTCGAGGCCGTAGTCGCGCAGCAGGTCGAGCACGAAGGACAGCAGGGACTTCAGCTCGTCGGTCACCTGCTCCGGGGTGGCGAAGATGTGCGCGTCGTCCTGCGTCATGCCACGGACCCGGGTGAGCCCGTGGATCACACCGGACTTCTCGTAGCGGTAGACCGAGCCGAACTCGAACAGCCGCAGCGGAAGCTCCCGGTACGACCGCCCCCGCGACCGGTAGATCAGGATGTGCATGGGGCAGTTCATCGGCTTGAGGTAGTAGTCCTGCCCCGGCTTGCGGACCTCACCGTCCGGGCCCAGCTCCTCGTCGAGGTGCATGGGCGGGTACATCCCGTCGGCGTACCAGTCCAGGTGCCCCGAGATCTCGTAGAGCCGGCCCTTGGTGATGTGCGGGGAGTAGACGAACTCGTAGCCCGCCTCCTCGTGCCGGCGCCGTGAGTAGTCCTCCAGCTCCGTGCGGATGGTCCCGCCCTTGGGATGGAACACCGGCAGCCCGGAGCCGAGCTCGTCGGGGAAGGAGAACAGGTCCAGCTCGGCGCCCAGGCGGCGGTGGTCGCGGCGCTCGGCCTCGGCCAACCGGGCCAGATACGCGTCGAGAGCCTCCTGGCTCTCCCACGCGGTGCCGTAGATGCGCTGCAGCTGCGGGTTCTTCTCGCTGCCCCGCCAGTACGCGGCCGCCGAGCGCGTCAGCTTGAACGCCGGGATGAACTTCGTGGTCGGCAGGTGCGGGCCGCGGCACAGGTCGGACCAGACGGTCTCGCCGGTGTGCGCGTGCACGTTGTCGTAGATGGTCAGCTCGCCCTCGCCGACCTCCATGACCTCGGAGGTGTCGACGTCCTCGGCGTTCGCGCCGCCCTTGAGGTCGATGAGCTCGAGCTTGTACGGCTCGCCGGCCAGCTCCTTGCGGGCGTCCTCGAGCGATTCGAACCGGCGGCGGGAGAACTTCTGCCCCGACTTGACGATCTTCTTCATCGCCGACTCGAGCTTGTTCAGGTCCTCCGGGGTGAAGGGCCGCTCGACGTCGAAGTCGTAGTAGAAGCCGTCGGTGATCGGCGGGCCGATCCCGAGCTTGGCGTCCGGGTAGAGCTGC
>NZ_JAAXLA010000013.1 GCF_012911935.1 Pseudonocardia acidicola
CGCATCGTCACCGCACAGCCCGCCTCGGCCGACGGCGAGCCGACCACGCCAACCGAGGCACTGACCGCATAAACTCAACCAAGATCACGCGGAGTCGATCTCATACACCAGCTCCGCGGACGTGGCCCCCCGGTAGCCGGACATCTCTGGAAGGTGAGGTCATGGACGAATCCATGCGCAAGCTGGCGATGGCCCTCAGCTGGTTACTGGCGAACGCATTGCTCCTGCTCAACGTGCTCGCCATGACGAAGATCCTTCTCGGTCTCGACACCGTGAAGATCGTCGTCGTCCTGTTCCTGTGCCAGTTCTTCTTCGGACTGGTCTGGGGCGGGGTCGAGCGCGCGCAGCGAGAGCGCCGGGAGACCCAAGCAGAGCTTTTCGCCCTCGTGGGGCGCCATCGCGGTGATCATCGGTCCATCGTCGTCGACCAGGATCCGCTGCCTCGCCGCGACGGCGCACCATGACCGCGGCCCGATAGGCACTGCTCTTCCCTGTCCGGACAGGTCGGTCCGAGCAGTCCTCCGGCCGCCTTGCGGCAAGTCGCCGAGACGATCGAGGCTTTGCCACTTCCCGTCCCAAGGCCGATCGCCTTGCCACGCGCGGCCACGCAGCCCTGCCGCTCCCCGAGGGGCGAAGCCGGCATCGATCCATGCTCTTCCACCCGACGCCGGGATCGGTCGACATCGCTGTCGAGATCCCCGGCGGATCCGTCGTCGCAGGGACCTCGACCGAGGCCAGCCTGCGGAGCATGGCGCGTGACCACATCGCGGTGCAGGGCGCGACCGTCGAGCTGATGCGAACCGCGGCCTACCAGTTACCGCGAGGCAGCATGTACGGGGCAGGACTTCGAGCACCGCGACAACCTCGGGCAATACCGCAAGACCCTCGTCTGCTGACCGCCGCGTCCGGCGCCGATCGGGATGGCCGGTCCTGTCGAGGGGGCCGGCCCGGGCCGGCGCCGGGCACCGAGGCGGCCCAGTGCCTCCGCCGGCCGGCCGGCACCAGGCCAACGACCGCCGGAGGCAGTGGGGCTGCAGGTTCAGCGGGCCGAACTCAGGCAGGTGACCACGGTCGGATCCGCCGGGCCGGGAGCGGCCCGGCGGTCGGCGATCGCGTAGAGAGCCAGGACGCGGTTCGGTCGTCGCCTCGTGGTCCGGGTCGTGCTGGTCGTGAAACAGCCCGAGGGTGCAGTTGCGGGGAGCGGGCCCGCCCGGCCGGCGGCTACACCACGTTCACCGGAAGGGCCCGGGGGTCGCTCCGGGGGCCGGCGATGAGTCCTGCTACCCGCGACGGTCTGAACAACCGTCAACCCAGGCAAGGAGGAGTTCATGAGCAGCACCACGACCGCGGGCGTCAGCAAGATCGCCAACGTCATCGTCCTCGTCGAGGACGTGGACCGGGCGATCGAGTTCTACACGGCGAGGCTCGGACTGGAGAAGCGCTCCGACGTTCCCTTCGGCGGCGACTACCGCTGGGTCGAGGTCGCCCCGGCCGGCGCCGACACCGTGATCGCGCTGTGCCCGCCGGGGCCGGACGGGCAGGTCGGCGGTCGGCAGACCGGGATCAGCTTGCAGACCGATGACATCGACGCCTACCACGCACAACTGAAGGCAGGGGGCGTCGACGTCGACGCCGAGGTCAGCCGGATGGGAGGTCCTGTCCCACCGCTGTTCTGGTTGCGTGATCCGGAGGCCAACACGCTGATGGTGGTCGAGGTCCGCTGAGACGAACCCGCCCGAGGCGAGCGGCGGCACCGGCGGCACGTTCAGCTTCAGTGAGAAGTGTTCAACAGGGCTGAGGGCTGACGGCCGTCGGTTCCGTCGACGGGCATGCTCGTGCCGGCATCGGCCAGTAGGTCGATGCCGGTGTTGCGGGCGGTGGCGCGGCGACGGGGTCGGTGAAGAGCGTGAACAGCGCTGTGGCCGGATCGCCGTCGCGGGCGAGCTGATCGGCTTCCTCGCGAAGCTGGAGGAGCAGCTCCTTCAGGATGGCCCGGAGCAGCACCTGCTCGGTGGGAAGTGGCGCAGAGGTCTCGGCCAAGCGGATACGCAACCGCGACGCCGGTGAGCTCAGGGCCGAACTGGCTCGGCTGATCACGGAGTTGGAGGGCGGGAGGGACGAGTCCAGCCCGCCAGGGCGTTCGTGACCGATCTGACGGGTGAGGGAGTCCGCGTTCTCCTGATCGGGACCGGCACCCATACCGGTCCGACGTTGTCCTCGGTACCGGCGGTCGCCCCCACCCTCGAGGCCCGGCGACGCAGCTTCACCGAACGGTGCGGCGTCAGTTCGGACAAGGTGCACGTCCTGCCGGATCCGTCCGACGCACGGACGATGGCGGCGGCGATCAGCGAGGAAGCGGTCCTGGCCCGGACCACGCCGATGGTGTACTTCGAGGGCCACGGGCTGCTCGGCCCTGGTAACGAGCTGTACCCGGCGACGAGCAGCCCGGACAAGCTGACGCCGGGCATGGCCGCCCTCCAGGCGTTGGCGTCGTCCGCCGCGGCTGACCGGATGCCTCACTGAACCTGAGCAGTTCCGGGTGTCCCGATCTCTTCGCGACAGCGGGCGCACGATCTGAGCCCAGGGCTCACGAGCCCAGCCGACGACAGTGCTGACCCGCCGGCCGCTGCCGGCACCCAGCCTCCCACAACAGTCCCGGCAAGCCCATCAGCCGAGCGCGACGTCGGTGGACCGCGACTCGGCGGCATCCAGCGCGGCCATGGCGGTGTCGTCGAGTTCGATCGTTCCGGCAGCGACGTTCGCCTCGAGGTGGGCGGGGCTCGCGGTGCCCGGGATGAGCAGCACGTTCGGGGCGCGGTGCAGCAGCCAGGCCAGGCCGACCTGCGACGGGGTGCAGCCGAGGGACCGCGCGGCGACGCGGACGGCCGGATCGTCGGCCACCTTCGGCATGCCGGGGAAGGCGCCGCCGAGCGGGAAGAACGGCATCCACGCGATTCCTTGGCCGGTGCAGAGCCGGAGCATCTCCTCGTCTCCGCGCGAGACCAGGCTGTAGGCGTTCTGGACGCAGGCGACGCCGGCCGGGATTGCCCGGCGCAGCCCGTCCGGGGTGACGCTGCTCAGGCCGAGCGCGCCGATCTTGCCCTCGTCCCGCAGCGCGGTCATCACCGCGAGCTGGTCGTCGAGGTCGACCACCTGGTCACCCTCGGCCCGCAGGCCAGGCCCGGTGTCCAGGCGGCGCAGATTCACCACCGGGATCTGGTCGAGGCCGAGGCTCTTGAGGTTGTCCTCGACGCTCGCCCGCAGCTGCTCGGGCCGCTGTGCGGGCCGGAGCGGGATGGGGCCGCCGGGGTCGGGGTCAGCACCGACCTTGCTGACGACCACGACGCCGTCCCCGGGGCGGAACGCGTCGCGGATGACACCGTTGACGAAACCGTCGCCGTAGAACTGGGCCGTGTCGACGTGGTCGACGCCGAGCTCCACCGCGCGGCGCAGGAGGACGATCGCGGCGTCGCGGTCGGCGTGCAGGCGCTCCAGCTGCATCGCGCCGTAGCCGATGCGGGAAACCGTCAGGCCGCCGAGTTGTCCGGCGCCGCCGGCCCGCGGGGCGCCGGTCGCCGTGTCGTTCGGGGCGGGCGTGGTGTTCGAGGTCATGGGGGCCCATCCTCATGAGACGATGAGATAAGCGGAGGCTCCTCCGGTCCACGAAAGTAGCACTCTTATCGGAGGTTCCTCCGCTTTGAAGCCCGCCAACCCGACATCTCCCGGAACGAACCCCGGGGCGAAGCCGCGCGGCGCCCGTGCGCCCCGCGCCGACGCGCTGCGCAACCGCGACAAGCTCGTCCAGGTCGCCCGGGCCGCGTTCGCGGCCACAGACGACACCGTCTCGCTCGAAGGCATCGCCCGCGAGGCAGGCGTCGGGATCGGCACGCTGTACCGCCACTTCCCGACCCGCGAGGCCCTGGTGGAGGCCGTGTACGCCGCCGAACTGGACGACGTCACCGGCAGCGTTCCCGCCCTGCTCCAGGAGTTCCCGCCGGCGGCGGCGCTCCGGGTGTGGATGGAGCGTTACGCCGCGTTCATCGCGACGAAGCGCGGGATGGTCGACACGCTTCGCGCCGGCTGGACCTCGGGGCGGATCGCCACACCGACCACGCGGGAACGCATCACCGCCGCGATCGGCACGATCCTCGCGAGCGGAGCCGAAGCGGGCTCGCTCCGCGCCGACGTCGACCCGGAGGACGTCACCGCGATACTGCTGGGAGTCTTCCTCACCACCGCGGCCAGCGACACCCCGGAGCAGGCCGGACGGCTGCTCGACCTCGTCGTGGACGCGCTGCGGCCGAAGACGGCCGGCCGGTCCCAGCCCACGACAGCGGCCGGCGGCGGGTTCCGTGGCGGCGGCGCGGGTAGCTGACGATCACCGCGACATCTCCTCGGGAACCCGCGTGACGACGGCCCTGGGCTCAGCGCCGGGGTCGGCGGTTCAGCCGGTGGACGCTGCTCCCGTGCTGCGATCCGTGGTGGGAGCGGGGCTCGTTGCCACCGCTGGAGTGGCCGGGTTGTCTGCCGGCACGGCCTGCCGGGCTGCGATCGCGCGGCGCCGACGCCGAACGAGCACCGCCGAGAGCACTGAGGACACCAGCAACCCGGCTCCCGCCATCCATGGCCGGTTCAGCCGGTTCCGCAGCGCCGCGTCCAGAGACCAGTCCCCCGGCCCGGTCAGGGACAGCGCAGCCGACGACAGGCCGAGCAGGGCCGGGTACTCGTATCCGCCATCGGCGGCGAAGAAGCCGTTGGGGGCGTGTACCGATGCGGCCGCGATCATGGTGCCCGCCGCGACCGAGCCGGCGGCCGGAGTGGCCAGCCCGAGCGCGATCAGGGTGCCCCCACCCGCCTCGGCGACCCCCGCGGCCATCGCGTTGACGCGACCCGGCTGGAACCCCATCTGGTCGAAGGCGCCCGCGGTTCCCTCGATCCCATGGCCACCGAACCACCCGAACAGCTTCTGCGCACCGTGGGCGAACAGCACTCCCCCGACGCCGGCGCGCAGCGTGAGCAGGCCGAGATTCTGCGCTGGCGTGAACCCCATGGGTGACTCCCTTCCCCGACGCTTCGCCATGCGGGATGCCCATGCCGCAAGCGTTCATGCGTCCGCGCCTGCCGCTCCCTCGTGGATCACCGGACCCGCGTCCGGTCCCGGCCGCGCAGCCGCCTCCCGCGGCGTCAGCAGGTACGCCGTGGGATCGGCCACCTGACAGCGGTCGGCCCCCGCCCATGTCAACCAGGCGTCCTACACCGCATCCTCGGCATCGGTTGCGGGTGCCGAGGATGCGGTGGCCGCGCAACCGGCCTCTCGCCCGCGGCGACTGCCCTCAACGGTCCGAGCACTGTGCCCCGCTTTCTCCCCTGGGTATCTTCCACTCGGGCGAACAGGAGGTCGGATGCCATGACCATCTCGGTTTTTCTGCTCGACGACCACGAGGTCGTGCGGCGCGGCATCGCGCAACTGCTGGAGACCCAGGACGACATCGAGGTGGTCGGCGAAGCCGGTACCGCGGCACAGGCGTTGGCCCGGATCCCCGCGCTGCGCCCGGACGTGGCGATCCTGGATGTCCGGCTGCCCGACGGCGAGGGCGTGGCGGTGTGCCGGGAAGTACGGTCCGCGGTGGACCCGGCCCCGGCCTGCCTGATGCTGACCTCGTACTCCGACGACGAAGCACTGTTCGGAGCGATCATGGCCGGCGCGTCGGGGTACCTGCTCAAGCAGGTCGCCGGGGTGGATCTGATCGGAGCGGTGCGCACCGTCGCCGGCGGCGGGTCGCTGCTGGATCCGAGGGCCACAGCGCAGGTGATGGAGCGGCTGCGAAAGGGTGACGAACCCGTCGACCCGCGGTACGCCTCGCTGACGCCACAGGAACAGCGCATCCTGGATCTGATCGCCGACGGGCTGACGAACCGGCAGATCGGTGCCGAGATGTACCTGGCGGAGAAGACGGTGAAGAACTACGTGTCGTCGCTGTTGCGCAAGCTCGGCTTCGCCCGCCGCACCGAGGCCGCGGTCTACGCCACCGAACGGCGGCATGCGGAGGGCCGGCCCGGCCCGGCGTGAGGTGACTTTCGGCCCGAGATGCACGGTTCCGGCGTCCGGGACGCTGACGGGGAGGGGGCTGCGACCGCCCTCGGACCCCTACCGAAGGAACCTCCATGGTGTCGTCGACCTCGTCTCCGGCAGCCCGCCCCCGCCCGGGAACCCGGCACCTGCGCGGTCCCGCCCTCGGGCGGGGACTCCTGGTCGCGGTCATGGCCGGACACGGGCTGCTGTTCGTCCGGTTCACCGTGGACACAGCTGCCCACTGCTGAGGGCCGCCGCACGCGCGGGATAGGGCCCGAAGTCCCGGACCGGACCGGGCCCTCGGCGCCACCCGCACTGATCGACTTCCCGGTTCGAGGGGTCCCTCGGCCCTCCCGCGCGGCGACCCGCGACGCGACGCTGTGACGGCCGGGCCGCGCGGCGCCGAACGGGCGTACGCGGGTGGCCGGCGGACGCCGACGGAGGAGCAATGAACCTCGACCTCGCACGGTGGCAGTTCGCCATCACCACCGTGTACCACTTCCTGTTCGTGCCGCTCACCATCGGGCTGTCCATGCTCGTCGCCGGCATGCAGACCGCGTGGGTCCGCACCGGGGACGACCGCTACCTGCGGATGACGAAGTTCTGGGGCAAGCTCTTCCTGATCAACTTCGCGATGGGCGTGGTCACCGGCATCGTGCAGGAATTCCAGTTCGGGATGAACTGGAGCGCCTACAGCCGCTTCGTCGGGGACGTCTTCGGCGCCCCGCTGGCCATCGAGGGGCTGCTCGCGTTCTTCCTCGAGTCCACCTTCCTCGGACTGTGGATCTTCGGCTGGGACCGGCTGCCCAAGCGCGTGCACCTGGCCTGCATCTGGATGGCCTCGATCGGCACCGTGCTGTCGGCCTACTTCATCCTCGCGGCGAACTCCTGGATGCAGCACCCCGTCGGCTCGGTGGTCAACAGCGCCAGCGGCCGCGCGGAGCTGCGCGACTTCAGTGCCGTGCTCACCAATTCCACCGCGGTCGGCGCCTTCACGCACACGATCACCGCGTCCTTCGTCACCGCCGGGGTGTTCGTGATGGCGATCAGCGCCTGGCACCTCGGGCGCGGCCAGCACACCGAGGTGTTCCGCCCCTCGATGCGGCTCGCCCTGGCCACGGTGGTCATCGCGACCATCGGCGTCCTCGTCACCGGCGACCTGCAGGCCCGGCTGATGACGGCACAGCAGCCGATGAAGATGGCCGCCGCGGAGGCGATCTACAACACTTCCGGCCCCGCCTCGTTCTCGCTGTTCACCATCGGCAGCCTGGACGGTCGCGCCGAGGTGTATTCCATCCGCGTCCCCGGGCTGTTGTCGTTCCTGGCCCACGGAGACTTCAGCCAGCCGGTCGAGGGCATCAACAATGTGCAGGCCGCCGAGGTCGCGGCCTTCGGCCCCGGCGACTACACCCCCGCCATCCCGGTGACCTACTGGACGTTCCGGTTCATGATCGGGTTCGGCCTGCTCGCCGGGTTGGTCGCGCTGGTCGGGCTGTGGCTGACCCGCCGCCGCGCCCGGCGCCCGGTCCCGCGCTGGTTCTTCGCCGCCGCCTTCGCGGCGCTGGTGCTCCCGTTCCTGGCCAACAGCGTGGGCTGGATCTTCACCGAGGTGGGCCGGCAGCCCTGGGTGGTCTACGGCACGCTGCGCACCGCCGACGGGGTCTCCCCCACCGTCACGTCCGGCACCGTACTCACCTCACTGATCGTGTTCACCCTGCTCTACGGGGCCCTCGCGATGATCGAAGTCATGCTGATGGCCCGCTACGCCGCTGCGGGGCCGCCACCACCCACCCCCACCGAACCGGCCGAGGACACCGGCGAGCCGCTGCCGCTGGCCGTCGCCTACTAGAAGGAGCCCGGACATGACACTGAACATGGTGTGGTTCCTGCTGATCGCCGTGCTCTGGACCGGCTACTTCGTCCTGGAGGGCTTCGACTTCGGGGTCGGGATCCTGCTGCCGGTGGTCGGCCGCACCGAGACCGACCGCCGCGTCGCCATCAACACCATCGGCCCGGTCTGGGACGGCAACGAGGTCTGGCTGCTCGTCGCCGGCGGCGCCACCTTCGCCGCCTTCCCGGAGTGGTACGCGAGCCTGTTCTCCGGCTTCTACCTCGCACTGCTGCTGATCCTGGTCGCGCTGATCCTGCGCGGTGTCGCGTTCGAGTATCGCGGCAAGATCGACAGTGACCGGTGGCGGCGCAACTGGGACATCGCGATCGCCGTCGGCTCCCTGGTACCGGCCCTGCTGTGGGGTGTCGCGTTCGCCAACATCGTGCAGGGCGTCCCGCTGAACGCCGCCCACGAGTTCACCGGATCGCTGCTGACCCTGCTCAACCCCTACGCCCTGCTGGGCGGGCTGGCCACGCTGCTGCTGTTCACCCTGCACGGGGCGGTCTTCCTCACCCTGAAGACCACCGGCGAGGTGCACGCGCACGCTGCCGGCCTGGCCAAGCGCGCGGGCGTCCTCGCGGTGGTGATCGGGGGCGCGTTCCTGCTGTGGACGCAGGCGGCGCACGGGCACGGCTGGACCCTCGCCGCGGTCGTCGTCGCAGCAGCAGCGCTCGTCGCCGGCACGGTCGCGGTGGGCCGGGGCCGCGAGGGCTGGGCGTTCGTGCTCACCGCACTGGCGATCGTGGCCGTCACCGTCACCCTGTTCGGCTCGCTGTATCCCGACGTGCTCCCCTCGAGCACCGACCCGGCCTACAGCCTCACCATCGTCAACGCCGCGTCCACCCCCTACACGTTGACGATCATGACCTGGGTCGCGGTCGTGTTCACCCCGATCGTGCTGTGCTACCAGGCCTGGACGTTCTGGGTGTTCCGGCGACGGATCGGCCGCCACGACATCCCGGCCGCCGCCGGCCTGCCCGCTCGATGAGACCGCTCGACCCCCGGCTGCTGCGGCACGCCCGGGCGACCCGGACCTTCATCATCGTCTGCGCCGGCATCGCCGTCGCGACCGCGCTGCTGGTGCTGGTGCAGGCGCAGTTGCTCTCGGCCGGCATCGAGCGCGCGTTCCTCGGTGGTGCCGGGCTCGCCGAGCTGAGCCCGCTGCTCATCGGGCTGCTCGTCGTGGTCGCCGGCCGGGCCGCGCTCGCCTGGGCCGGGGAGGCCTCGGCACACCGCGCCGCGGCCGACGTGATCCGTCAGCTGCGCACCCGGCTCGTGGGGCACGTGCTGGCCCTGGGACCGCGCCGGCGCACCCTGCCACCGGGCGGGGAGCTGGCCACGCTGGCCACCCGCGGACTCGACGGGCTGGAGGGCTACTTCAGTCGCTACCTGCCGACGCTGCTCGTCGCCGCGGTGGTACCGGCGGTGGTGGCCGGCCGGATCCTGTTCGCCGACTGGCTCTCCGGGCTGATCATCGGGCTCACCGTGCCACTCATCCCGATCTTCATGATTCTCATCGGGCTGCACACCGAGCGCTCCACCCGCCGGCAGTGGCGCACCCTCGCCGTGCTCGGCCACCACTTCCTCGACCTGGTCGCCGGGCTCGATGTCCTCGTGGCGTTCGGCCGGGCCCGGCGGCAGACCGAGCGGCTGCGGGCGCTCGCGGAGAACCATCGGCAGGCGACCATGCGCACCCTGCGGGTGGCCTTCCTCTCCGCGCTCACCCTCGAGTTGCTCGCCACCCTCTCGGTCGCGCTGGTCGCGGTGTCGATCGGGCTGCGGCTGGTGGAGGGCAGGCTCGATCTCGGTACCGCGCTGCTCGTGCTGGTCCTCGCCCCGGAGGTCTACCTGCCGCTGCGCGCGGTCGGCGCCCGGTTCCACGACTCCGCCGAGGGCCTCGCCGCCGCTGCCGAGGTGTTCGCCGTGCTGGAGACCCCGGACCGCGTGCGCCCGGCCACGGCGGGCCCGCCCGATCCGTCCCGCGTCCCGGTCCGGCTGCGCGAAGTCCGCGTCGACGGCCGCGGCGGGCCGGTGCTCGACGGCCTCGATCTGGTGCTGACACCCGGCACCGTGCTGGGTCTGCGGGGCCCCAGCGGCTGCGGCAAGTCCACGGTGCTCGATCTGCTGCTCGGGCTGCGGACACCGGACGCCGGCCAGGTCACCGTGGGTGCGACCGACCTCGCCGACGTCGACCGGGCCGCGTGGCTGAGCCGGATCGCCTGGGTTCCGCAACGGCCGGTGCTGCTGGCCGGCACGGTCGCGGACAACATCCGGCTCGCCGACCCCACCGCCGACCCGGCCCGGGTCCGCGACGCCGCCCGGGCGGCCGCGCTGGACGTCGCACTCGAGACATCCCTCGGGGAGGACGGGGCCGGGCTGTCCACCGGCCAGCGCCGCCGGGTGGCACTCGCCCGCGCCGTCCTCGCCGACCGGCCGTTGCTGCTGCTCGACGAACCGACCGAGGGCGTCGACGCCGACACCGAGGCCGCGATCCTCTCCGCGCTGCCCGCCGTCACCGCCGGACGCACCACCGTGCTCGTCAGCCACCGGCCCGAGGTCCTCGCCCGCTGCGACCGGGTGATCGATCTCGCCGACCGCACCGGTTCCACCGCCGACGCGGCCCCCATGACCACGACCGCGACCGGGGTGGTGGTCCCGTGGTCTCGGTCGGCCCCCGGGGACCGGGTGGCGGCGGGCCCGCCACCCGGTCCCCCCGAACCCGCCGGCCCTGCGGGTGCCCTGCGCCGGACACTCACCGCCGCCCGGGCCCAGTGGTGGCGGCTCGCGCTCGCGGTCCTGCTCGGCAGCGCCGCTCTCGGCTGCGGCGTCGCGCTGACCGCCACCTCGGCCTGGCTGATCTCCACCGCCGCGCTGCACCCACCGGTGCTGACCCTGATGGTCGCCATCGTCGCGGTCCGCGCGTTCGGGATCGGCAAGGGCGTGCTGCGCTACGCCGAACGACTGGTGTCCCACGACGCCGCGTTGCGCACCGCCAGCGCACTGCGGGTACGGGTCTGGGAGGCGCTGGTCCGGCTCGGTCCGGCGGCCACCGCCCGGCTGCGCCGCGGCGAACTGCTGGCCCGCCTCGTCGGCGACGTCGACGCCCAGCAGGACGTGCTGGTCCGCACCGTGCTGCCCGCCGCGTCGGCGGCTGTCGTGGGCCTCGGCGTGAGCGTCGGGCTCGGGTTGCTGCTGCCCGCCGCCGGGGTGGCGACGGCACTCGGCCTGGTCGTCGCGGGGATCGGCGCACCGGCGCTCGCCGTATGGGCGGCCCGCCGGACCGAGCGGACCACCGCCGCGGCCCGCGGAGAGGTGCTCGCCCGCACCGTCGAACTGCTCGACGCGGCCCCGGACCTGCTCGCCTTCGGCGCCGACACCCGCTACCGCGACGGGCTCACCGCCGCCGACGGCCACCTCGGCGGGCTGCTGCGGCGGGCGGCCACCGCCCGTGGGCTCGGCGCCGGCGTGGGTGTGCTCGCCGTGGGCGTCACCTCGGTGGCCACCACCGCGCTCGGCGTCGCCGCCCTCCGGGCGGGCCTGCTGCCCGGTCCGGCCCTCGCCGTGCTCGCCCTGACCCCGCTCGCCACCGCTGACGTCGTCGTCGGCCTGCCCGACGCCGCGCTGCGGTTGATCGGGGCCCGCCCGGCAGCCCGGCGGCTCGCAGAGCTGGAACGACGGCCCGCCCCCGTCCGGGAACCCGCCGTCCCCGCCGGTGTGGCCCCGCCGGCCGCACTCGCCGCACACGACCTCGCGGTGCGCTGGCCCGGGGCCGCCAGCGACGCCGTGCAGCACGTGGACCTGCAGCTGGGCGGGAGCCGGCGGATCGCACTGACCGGACCGTCCGGGGCCGGGAAGTCGACGGTCGTCGCGGCGCTGCTGCGCACCCTCGATCCCAGCGCCGGCCGGCTGCTCGCCGACGGCCGCGACGTCCACGACCTCACCGGCGACGAACTGCGCCGCGGCATCGCCTGGTGTGGCCCGCACACCCATTTGTTCGACAGCACACTGCGGGCGAACCTGCAGCTCGCCGCGCCGCACGCCGGCGACGCCGAGCTCATCGCGGCGCTGCACCGGACCCGGCTCGGCGATTGGCTGGCCCGGCTACCCGACGGCCTGGACACCAGGATCGGGGAGCACGGCGGCACGGTCTCCGGCGGCGAGCGCCAGCGCATCGGGGTGGCCCGCGCGCTGCTCGCGGACCGGCCGATCATGCTGTTCGACGAGCCCACAGCCCATCTCGACGCGGCCACCGGCGACGCGCTGGCCGCCGAACTGCTCGCAGCCACGGCCGGGCGGACCGCGCTCGTCGTCACCCACCGGCCGGAGCAGACCCCCGGGTTGCCGCAGGTCCGGCTCGGCCACGCCCGCCCGGCGGCTGCCCGGCCGCCCGGCCCCGTCCTCCAGCTGTCCGGCAGCTGAGTGCCGGAGCCGACCCGGCCCGGGCCCAATGCCTCTGCCGTGGTCATCGGCGGGCCGTGAGGCTCTGCTCAGGACGACGGTACCGACCAGGGGGTGTGAAACCCGCTCCCGGCATCGGTCAGTGATCGAGAGGTGGCGGCATGGGCGGCTTCGAGACGTTGACCCCGGAAGAGTGCTTGCGTCTGCTCGCCCGCTCCACGATTGGGCGCCTCGGTGTCATGGTCGGCCGCTATCCCCTCATCTTCCCCGTCAATTACGCGCTCGACGACAACCTCGTCACGTTCCGCACGAGTCCCGGGACGAAGTTCGACGCATCGCAGTATGCGAACGTCTCGTTCCAGGCCGATCAGATCGAATCCTCCGGGGACGCGGCGTGGAGCGTTCTGGTGCTCGGCACGGTCTCGGTTCCCGACACCGATGATCCAGATGAGGTGGCTCGCCTGGAGCGGCTGGGAATCACCCCGATCGCCCCGGGCGACAAACCCCTGTGGGTTCAGGTCCTCCCCGAACACATCACCGGGCGCCGGGTCGGCGCGGACGGGATCCGATTCGCGTTCGACCCTCGCGGTTACCTCGGCCTGTACTACTGAACGATCTCCGGCCGGGGCGCGGCTCAGCCTCGAGCGGCCGCCACGGAATCGGCGAAGTGGACGCAGGTGACCCCGATGACCGCCTCGGCGATCAGCTGGGCGGTGCGCCGCTCGACCGGGTCGCGCTCCTCTCCGGTCAGGGTGACCTCGCCGTCGGACACCGCGACCGCCCAGTGGTCGGGCCCGGCGTAACACCCCAGCCGACGGGTGACATCGGCGGCGATGAGCGCATCGTCGCGGGCCAGCGCCCGGACCAGGTCGCGGTAGGTGACCACGCCGACCACGGTGCCGTCGTCGACGACCGGCACCGCGCGGACTCCGGCCAGCCGCAGCACGGTGACCAGGTCGGCGACGCCCTCCTGCGGGTGCGCGACGAGCACGTCGGTGTGCATGACGTCGCCGACGGTCTTCGCGGGGTCGTGCACCGAGGGGCGGGGCCCCGGGATCCGGGGGTCCGGCGGGAACCGGTCGGCCAGCAGGTCCGGCTCGCCGACCAGCCCGACGAGGCCGCCGTCGGCGTCGACCACCGGCAGGCAGGTGAATGCGTTCTCGGCCAGTGTCAGCGCCGCCTGCTTCACCGGTGTACCGGGTGCCACGACCACCGCGGGACTGGACATGACCTCACGCACGCGCATCGACGTCCTCCTGTACTTGCTGCCGGCTCGACGCTACGAGCGCCGGGCGGGGCAGGCAGGAGCCCTCCGGCCCCGATGCACGGGGCTTCCGCCACCGTGGCCCCGGGGAACAGGGACCGGACGGCCCGGCGGGCTCATCAGCCGGCGGCCGCCGGCACCTGCTCGGCTCGGCGGCGCACGACCGACGCGGTGAACAGGCCCGCCGCCGTGGCCGTGGCCACCAGCAGGAGGAACCCGAGCGTGTAGTCACCCCGCACGCCGTAGGCGAGGCCCATGACCAGCGGTGGGAAGAAGCCACCGAGCCCACCCGCGGCACCGACCACTCCGGTCACGGCCCCGACCCGCTCGGGCACCACCAACCGGGCGACGAGCGCGAAGACCGCGCCGGTGCCGACACCGAGTGCGGCGGCCATACCGAGGAAGGCCAGCGTCGCGACCGGGATCAGCGGGAACCCGAATGCAACCACCAGGGCCGGTAGCGCGACCGCGCCGTACGCGATGACCAGGACCGCGACCGGCTGGAAACGGTCGGACAGCCAGCCCCCGACGGGTCGCATGGCGACGGCGAGGATGACGAAGCCGGCGGTCCGCAGTGCCGCGTCGCTGCGATCGAGGTGATAGGCGTTGGTCAGGTAGGTGGGCAGGTACACGCTGAACGCCACGAAGCCGCCGAACGCCACGGCGTAGAGGAACGACAGCGCCCACGTCACCGGCATGCTCAGCGACGTCGCGAGCCGGTTCAGCATGCTCCCCGGAGCGACGGGCCGGTCGGGCCGGTCACGCAGCAGCAGGTAGGCGGCCGCGGCGTAGATCACGAGGACCGCCGCGACCAGGTCGAACGGGAAGCTGGGTCCGATCGCCCTCGCCAGCTGCACGGTGGAGAACGCCGAGATCGCCGTGCCACCCATGCCCACACCGAAGATGCCCAGGGCCAGCCCGCGCCGGTGCGGCGGGAACCAGGAGTTCACGAACGGGATGCCGATGGCGAACGTGGTGCCACCCAGGCCGAGGAAGAAGCCGCCGGCGAGGTAGCCGGCCAGCGAGTCGGCGAGGTGACCGAGGTAGAGCACCGGCAGGACGGTCAGCAGCGCGACGGCCGGGAACATCCGGCGGGCACCCAGCCGGTCGGTGAGTGCGCCGACCGGGATCCGGCCCAGCGACCCGACGATGACCGGCACCGCCACCAGCAGCGACTGCTGAACCGAGGTGAGCGCCAGTTGCTCGCGCAGGGTCGCGCCCAGCGGTGACAGCAGCGCCCAGGCCCAGAAGGTCACCGCGAAGCCGAGCGTGGCCATGGCGAGCATCGCCGCCGCGCGCGGCTGCGACGGCACCGACGGCGCGGCGATCGGTGGTGTCCCCTTCGCGGCTGGTCTGGTCACGATGCTTCTCCTCTTCTGCCCGTATGACGCTGCGCATTTCCGTTCGCCGTCCACGGTCGTGCGCCCGGGTATGTGATCGGCAGAGACCTTTCGTTTCCCTTCCGCGGGACCTTCGACATTGCTCTGCCCGGATCCGAATGCCAGGGTCGGTGAGGGCGGTCTGCTGCGAAAGGACGCGGCCATGGCTCTCGACGCGGAGACAGGCGATGGGCGGGCAGCCGCTCCACGGAGCGCGACCGACGGACCTGCCGCCGATGCGCTGCTGCGGACCGGGCGGTTCTTCACCCGCCGGGAGACCTCGGACGATCTGCGTGCGGTGTTCCGCGAGGGCGGCCGCGAGGGCGACGTGTTCTACCGGGACCGGTGGAGCCACGACAAGGTGGTGCGCTCCACGCACGGGGTGAACTGCACGGGCTCGTGCTCGTGGAAGGTCTACGTCAAGGACGGCATCATCACCTGGGAGACCCAGCAGACCGACTACCCGTCGGTCGGGCCGGACTCCCCGGAGTACGAGCCACGCGGCTGCCCGCGGGGTGCGGCTTTCTCCTGGTACACCTACTCCCCCACCCGGGTGCGCTATCCCTACGCCCGCGGCGTCCTGGTCGCGATGTACCGCGAGGCGAAATCCCGGCTCGGCGATCCGGTGGCTGCGTGGGCCGAGGTCACCGGCGATGCGGACAAGCGCCGCCGCTACCAGTCCGCGCGCGGCAAGGGCGGGCACGTGCGGGTGTCCTGGGACGAGGCCGTGGAGATCGTGGCGGCCGCGCACGTGCACACGATCAAGACCTACGGCCCGGACCGGATCGCGGGCTTCTCCCCGATCCCGGCCATGTCGATGGTCAGCCACGCGGCGGGCTCGCGGTTCATCGCGCTGATCGGCGGCGCGATGACGTCGTTCTACGACTGGTACGCCGACCTGCCGGTGGCCTCGCCGCAGGTGTTCGGCGACCAGACCGACGTCCCGGAGTCCGGGGACTGGTGGAACGCCACCTACCTGCTGATGTGGGGCTCCAACGTCCCGGTCACCCGCACGCCTGACGCGCACTGGATGGCCGAGGCGCGCTACAAGGGGCAGAAGGTCGTCGTCGTCTCGCCCGACTACGCCGACAACACCAAGTTCGCCGACACCTGGCTGCCCGCGCAGCCGGGCACCGACGGGGCGCTGGCCATGGCCATGGGCCACGTCATGCTGAAGGAGTTCTTCGTCGACCGGCGGGTGCCGTTCTTCGTCGACTACGTGCAGCGCTTCACCGACCTGCCGTTCCTCGTGACGCTCGAGGAACGCGACGGCGGGCACGTGCCCGGGAAGTTCCTCACCGCCGCCGATCTCGGCGACACCGGTGAGGGCGCGGCCTGGAAGACCGCGCTGCTCGACGGGCGCACCGGCGAGCCGGTCGTGCCGAACGGCTCACTGGGGTTCCGCTACACCGAGTCCGGCGCCGGGCGGTGGAACCTCGACCTGGGTGACGTCGCCCCGCAGCTCACCGTGCTCGGCGGCGAGACCACGGAGGTGCTGCTGCCCCGCTTCGACGCGCTCGACGGCACCGGCGGGGTGCTGCGCCGCGGTGTGCCGGTGCGCCGGATCGGCGGGCGGCTGGTCACCACGGTGTTCGACCTGATGCTCGCCCAGTACGGCGTCCACCGTGACGGGCTGCCCGGCCGGTGGCCCACCGGCTACGGCGACCCGGCCGAGCCGTACACCCCGGCCTGGCAGGAGGCGATCACGTCGGTGCCGGCCGGGCAGGTCGTCCGGGTGGCCCGAGAGATGGCCGCCAACGCCGAGGAGTCGCACGGCCGCACCATGATCATCATGGGGGCGGGCATCTGCCAGTGGTTCCACGGTGACGCCACTTACCGCGCGGTACTCGCGCTGCTCCTGCTCACCGGGTCGATGGGCCGCAACGGCGGCGGCTGGGCGCACTACGTCGGTCAGGAGAAGTGCCGGCCGGTCACCGGCTGGGCGACGATGGCGATGGCCACCGACTGGCAGCGCCCGCCGCGGCAGATGATCGGGACGGCGTACTGGTACACCCACACCGACCAGTGGCGCTACGACGGCTACCGCGCCGACGCGCTCACCTCCCCGCTGGCGCAGGGCCGGCTCGCAGGCATGCACACCATGGACACCATCGCGCTGTCCGCGCGGCTGGGTTGGATGCCGTCCTATCCGCAGTTCGACCGCAACCCGCTCGACGTGGCCGACGAGGCCGCCGCCGCGGGCCAGGAGGTCCCGGCCCACGTCGTCGCCCAGCTGCGCGAGGAGAAGCTGAGGTTCGCGATCGAGGATCCGGACGCGCCGCAGAACTGGCCGCGGTGTCTCACCCTGTGGCGGGCGAACCTGCTCGGCTCCTCGGCCAAGGGCGACGAGTACTTCCTCAAGCACCTGCTCGGCACGCACAACAACCTGATGGCCGAGCAGGCCCCGGCCGAGCGCCGGCCCCGCGACGTCACCTGGCGCGACGGCGACCCGCCGCAGGGCAAGCTCGACCTGCTGCTGTCGCTGGACTTCCGGATGACGAGCTCGACGCTGCTCTCCGACATCGTCCTGCCGGCAGCGACCTGGTACGAGAAGCACGACCTGAACACCACGGACATGCATCCGTTCGTGCACGCGTTCAACCCGGCGATCGACCCGCCGTTCGAGTCCCGGACCGACTTCGACGCCTTCGCCGCCATCGCCCGCCGGTTCAGCGAGCTCGCCCGCACCCACCTCGGGGTGCGCCGCGACGTCGTCGCCGTGCCGCTGCAGCACGACACACCGGGCGAGACCGCGCAGCCGGGCGGCCGCGTCCTGGACTGGCGCGCCGGTGAGGTCGAACCGGACCCCGGTCGCACGATGCCGAACTTCGTCGTCGTCGAGCGCGACTACCCGGCCGTCGCCGACAAGATGGCCGCCGTCGGACCGCTGCTCGACCGGCTCGGAATGACGACGAAGGGGATCACCTACCAGCCGGACGAGGAGATCGCCTACCTGGCGGCGAAGAACGGGGTGATGTTCGGCGGAGCCGGGGACGGCCGCCCGGCGATCGACACCGACGCGAAGATGGCCGAGGCCATCCTCGCGCTGTCGGCGACGACGAACGGTCGGCTCGCCGTGCAGGGATTCCGGCAGCTGGAGCGGCGCACCGGCACCAAGCTGGTCGATCTCGCCGAGGGCAGCGAGGACAAGCGCGTCG
This sequence comes from Pseudonocardia acidicola, assembly GCF_012911935.1. Lineage (GTDB taxonomy): Bacteria > Actinomycetota > Actinomycetes > Mycobacteriales > Pseudonocardiaceae > Pseudonocardia > Pseudonocardia acidicola. The sequence goes on from NZ_JAAXLA010000013.1 coordinate 18,164, forward strand.
GGTTCGCCGACACCCAGGCCCGGCCGGTACCGGTGATCACCAGCCCGGAGTGGTCGGGCAGCGAGACCGGCGGGCGCCGGTATGCCCCGTTCACGGTCAACGTCGAGCGTGACAAGCCCTGGCACACCCTCACCGGGCGGATGCACTTCCTGCTCGACCACGACTGGATGCACGAGATGGGCGAGACGCTGCCGATCTACCGCGTCCCGCTGGACATGCACCGGCTGTTCGGCGAACCCCGCCCCGGCGAGCGCCCCGAGGACGGCGCCTCGGTGACGGTCCGCTACCTGACACCGCACTCGAAGTGGTCGATCCACTCGGAGTACCAGGACAACCTGTTCATGCTGTCGCTGTCCCGCGGCGGCCCCACGGTGTGGATGAGCGAGGCCGACGCCGCGGCGATCGGGGTGCGCGACAACGACTGGGTCGAGGCGGTGAACCGCAACGGCGTCCTGGTCGCGCGGGCGATCGTCACGCACCGCCTGCCGGCCGGGACGGTGTTCGTCTACCACGCGCAGGAGCGGGTGGTAGACGTACCGAAGTCGGAGGCGACCGGCCGCCGCGGCGGCATCCACAACTCGCTGACCCGGATCCTGGTCAAGCCGACCCATCTCATCGGCGGCTACGCCCAGCTGTCCTTCGCGTTCAACTATCTCGGGCCGACGGGGAACCAGCGCGACGAGGTCACCGTCGTCCGGCGCCGTACGAGCCAGAAGGTCGAGTACTGACATGCGCGTGATGGCCCAGATGGGCATGGTCATGAACCTCGACAAGTGCATCGGCTGTCACACCTGTTCGGTGACGTGCAAACAGGCGTGGACCAACCGCAGCGGCGTCGAGTACGTCTGGTTCAACAACGTGGAGACCCGCCCCGGGCAGGGCTACCCGCGCCGGTTCTCCGACCAGGAGACCTGGAAGGGCGGCTGGGTGCGCAACCGCCGCGGGCGACTGCGGCTCAAGGCGGGAGGCCGGTTCAAGAAGCTGCTCACGATCTTCGCCAACCCCGTCCTGCCCAACATCCGCGACTACTACGAGCCGTGGACCTACGACTACGAGAACCTCACCGATGCCCCGCTGGGCGACGACTTCCCCGTCGCCCGGCCGAAGTCGCTGATCTCCGGTGAGCCGATGGCCGTCGAGTGGAGCGCCAACTGGGACGACGACCTCGGCGGCGCCCCCGAACACGGGCCGCGCGATCCCATCGTCGAACACCTGCGCGCAGAGTCGGCGGAGAAGGTGAAGTTCTCCTACGAGCAGGCCTTCATGTTCTTCCTGCCGCGCATCTGCGAACACTGCCTCAACCCGTCCTGCGTGGCGTCGTGCCCGTCCGGGGCGATGTACAAGCGGGCCGAGGACGGCATCGTGCTGGTCGACCAGGACCGGTGCCGCGGCTGGCGGATGTGCGTGACCGGCTGCCCCTACAAGAAGGTCTACTTCAACCACCGCACCGGCAAGGCCGAGAAGTGCACGTTCTGCTACCCGCGGGTGGAGGTCGGGCTGCCGACCGTGTGCAGCGAGACCTGTGTGGGGCGGCTGCGCTACATCGGGCTGTTCCTCTACGACGCCGACCGGGTCACCGCGGCGGCCTCGGTCGCCGACGAGCAGGACCTCTACGAGGCCCAGCTCGACCTGCTGCTCGACCCGGCCGACCCCGAGGTGACCGCGGCCGCGCGCCGCGACGGCATCGCCGAGGACTGGCTGGAGGCGGCCCGCCGTTCCCCCGTGTACCGGCTGGCCAAGACCTACCGGGTCGCGCTGCCGCTGCACCCGGAGTTCCGCACGATGCCCATGGTCTGGTACATCCCGCCGCTGTCCCCGGTGGTCGACCGCCTCACCGAGACCGGCCACGACGGCGAGGACGCGGGCAATCTGTTCGGCGCGATCGACGCCCTGCGCATCCCGGTCGAGTACCTGGCCGAGCTGTTCACCGCGGGCGACCCCGAGCCGGTGCGCAGCGTGTTGCAGAAGCTGGCCACGATGCGTTCCTACATGCGGGACGTGACGCTGGACCGGCCGCGCGACGAGTCGATCGCGGCGGCCGTCGGGATGACCGGCGCAGAGGTCATCGAGATGTACCGGCTGCTGGCCATCGCGAAGTACGAGGAGCGCTACGTCATCCCGACCGCCTACGAGGGCGAAGCCCACCAACTCGAGGAGCTCGGCTGCAGCCTCGACGTCGACGGCGGGCCGGGCATGGTCGGCAGCGGCCCGTTCGGCGAGGCCTCGGGGCGTCCGCTGCCGGTGTCGGTGGAGACGTTCCACGCGCTGCGCGACCGGCAGACCAGCGACCGCATCGCCGATCCGGGCGACCGGGGCGCGCGGATCAACCTGCTGAACTGGGACGGCAAGGGCCGCCCCCCGGGGCTGTTCCCGCCGCGGCGGGAGGCGCCACCGGCCGCGGACGGGGCGACGCGGGCGGCCGAGCCCGACGAGGGCGCGCCATGAACGACGGCCGGCAAGCCCGCAGGACCGTGCTGCAGGCGGCCTCGGTGTGCCTGCAGTACCCCGACGACGTCGTGCTGGCGACGCTCCCGCTCGTCCGGGACGCGGTCGAGGCACTGCCCGAGGCCAGACCACGGGAACGGCTGGGCGCCTTCCTCGACTCCGCCGCGGCCACCCCGTCCGGCGAGCTGGCGCAGCACTACGTCGAGGTGTTCGACACCCGGCGGCGTTGTTGCCTGTACCTGACCTGGTGGACCGACGGCGAGACCCGGCGCCGGGGCGGTGCGCTCGCCGCGCTTAAGGCTCGCTACCGGGCCGCCGGGGCCGAGCTCGAGAGCAGCGAGCTGCCCGACTTCCTGCCGGTGGTACTCGAGTTCGCCGCCACCGCCGACCTCGCCGACGGGCTTGCCCTGCTGCAGGAGAACCGGGCGGGCATCGAGTTGCTGCGCCTGGCGCTGCTCGACGTGGGCACCCCGTACGCGGCGCCCGTCGAGGCGGTCTGCGCGCTGCTGCCGGGACCGTCGCCGGCCGATGTCGCCACGGCGAAGGCGATTGCACGCAGCGGCCCGCCGCGGGAGCAGGTCGGACTGGAGCTCGCGCCGTTCTCACCGGCGCCGACCGGAGGGCACCGATGAGCTGGCCGGGCGTGCTGCTGTGGGGCGTGCTGCCCTACGTCATGGTCGTGGTGCTCGTCAGCGGCACGATCTGGCGCTACCGCTACGACAAGTTCGGCTGGACCACCCGGTCGTCGGAACTCCACGAGTCACGACTGCTGCGTATCGGCAGCCCACTGTTCCACTTCGGGCTCCTCGTGGTGATCATCGGGCACGTCATCGGCCTGATCATTCCGAAGAGCTGGACCGACGCGGCCGGGCTGAGCCAGCAGGCCTACCACGTGCAGGCACTGCTGCTCGGCGGCATCGCCGGGTTCTGCACGCTGGTCGGTATCGGGATCCTGATCTACCGGCGGCGCACCACCGGCCCGGTCTTCATGGCCACCACGCGCAACGACAAGCTGATGTACGTCGTGCTCGTCGCAGCCATCGTCGCCGGGCTCGCGACGACGCTGCTCGGCGCGGCGGGCGGTGAGCAGCACAACTACCGGCTGTCGGTCGCACCGTGGTTCCGCTCGCTGTTCGTGCTGCAGCCCGACGTCGCCGCGATGAGCGCGGCCGGGCCGGCGTTCCAGCTGCACACCCTCATCGGCATGCTGCTGTTCACGATCTGGCCGTTCACCCGGCTGGTCCACGCGTTCACCGCGCCGGTCGGCTACCTGTTCCGGCCCTACATCGTCTACCGATCACGCCAGCGCGGACCGGCCGCGCGCCCGGCACGCCGCGGCTGGGAACGGATCTGACGCTCCGGAGAAGGCCGCAGCAGCCCGGTGACCGACGCGGCGGTGGCCAGCACGGCCAGCGCGCCGGTCGACCATCGCAGTGGTGCGCTCATGTGGCCAGCGGCAGCGCCGCGACAGCCGGGCTCCCGTCCGCCGCGGGCCGCGGGACCGGCCGGACGACGGTGACCGGACAGGGCGCGTGCGGCATGCACTGCAGACCCACCGACCCCAGCACCGCGCCGGCGAACCCACCACGACCGCGATGCCCGACCACGAGCAGAGCCGCGCGCCGGGCCTGCTCGAGCAGCACCCTCGCCGGGGAACCGGTCAGCGCCGGCACGTCGACGGGCACCCCCGCCACCTCCGCGCCCTGCTCCGCGACGACCTCCCGGACCGTGCGCCGAACACGCTGCTCGACGTCAGTCGTGACCTGCTCGAGCGTCGGCAGCGCCGTCGTCCCGGCGACAGGTGTCCCGTAGACCACCGCCCAGTACTCCGGGGGCTGGAACACGCTCACGGCCCTGACCTGCGCGTCCCGGCGGCCGGCTTCCTCCATCGCGTAGGCGAGTGCCGCTCGGGACTCCGCCGATCCGTCCACTCCCACCACGATCGTGGCCCGATCGTCCACATCGTCCTCCCCCACATCCGGCGCCCGGCCCGCTGCCGGCTCCCCACCCACGCTGCCGACCGGGCCAGCGGGATGCGACGGGCATAAAGCCCCACGGAGGAAGGCCCGTGGTCCCGGTCCGCCACCGGTACCGCGGACTCCCGCCCACGTTGGACTCATCGGCGACGAACGGAAGAGACGAACGACCCGTGCCGCCCATCGCGCGACACCGAGATCGAGGGCCATCGCCTCGCGACCCGCAGTGCGGGACGCGGTCAGATTCGAACGGGTCACGAGCCGAGGAGAGAGCCATGTCCGAACCTGCACCGGAGACGAGCGAACCGGCCGGGCCCGATCCGGTGACCGCCGCGTCGACTCCCGTGCAGGTACCCCGCCGGAGCGCCCGATGAGCCGCCCGGCCGACCCCGCCACGCTGACCCGGCTGGGCAGCATGGTCGCCCAACTGCTGGAGGAAATGCACACCGCTCCGCTCGACGGGCCCGGCCGCGACCGGCTCCGCGACGTGCACAGTCGCGCGCTGGGCGAGGTGCGCGACCGGCTGCCCACCGAACTGCGCGGCGAGCTGGACCGGCTCGCGCGACCGCCCGAACCCGGGCGCCCCGCTTCCGGGGCCGAGCTGCGGATCATGCAGGCGCAGCTGGTCGGCTGGCTGGAGGGTGTGTTCGCCGGCGCGGCCTTCGCCGACGCGCTCGGCGACGGGCACGCCTGACAGGCCGATTCCCGGGGCCTATCGGCGGTCGCGGACAGGACCGCCGATAGGCCCGGCGTGGGTGAACCGGCTGGCCCGGCGGTGCACCCGGTGCCGAACTCCGCGATGCCGCGGCACCGGCGGCGCGGCGGGACGCTCGGCGAAGAACACCCGCTTGGCCAGTTCGATCAGCACCAGGTAGGCGACGACCATCGCGACGAGGGCGAGGAAGAAGCCGATCGGCAGCGGCTGGAACCCGAGCATCCCGGCCGGCGGGGAGAGCGGCAGCACGATGCCCACCACGACCACGACCAGCGCCGCGCCCAGCAGCGCCCCACTGGGTCTGCTGCGCAGGAACGGCACCCGGCGAGTGCGGATCGCGAAGATCACCAGCGTCTGCGTGGCCAGTGACTCGACGAACCAGCCGGAGCGGAACAGGTCCGGACCGGCGTGGAGGATCCCGAGCATGATCCCGAAGGTGACGAAGTCGAACAGCGAGCTGATCGGGCCGAAGAACAGCATGAACCGGCGGATCATGTGCAGGTCCCAGTGCGAGGGCGCCCGCAGTTGCTCGGCGTCGACGCGGTCGGTGGGGATCGCGAGCTGGCCGGCGTCGTAGAGCAGGTTGTTGAGCAGGATCTGCGAGGGCAGCATCGGCAGGAACGGCAGCACCGCCGCCGCGCTCGCGGCGCTGAACATGTTCCCGAAGTTGCTCGACGTGCCCATCAAGACGTACTTGATCGTGTTGGCGAAGATCCGTCTGCCTTCGGCGACACCACCGGCCAGCACGCCGAGGTCCTTCTCCAGCAGCAGCACGTCGGCGGCGTCCTTGGCCACGTCGGTGGCGGTGTCGACGGACAGCCCGACGTCCGCGGCGTGCAACGCGAGCGCGTCGTTCACCCCGTCGCCGAGGAAGCCCACGTCGCGCCCGCGCCGGCGCAGCAGCCGGATCAACCGGGCCTTCTGCTCCGGTGAGACCCGCGCGAAGATCGTCGCGGACCCGGCGGCGCCGACGAGCGTGTCGTCGTCCATCGTCTCGATGTCGCTGCCGGTCAGCGTGCCGCCGGAGCTCAGGCCGAGCTCGGCGCACACCTTCTCCGCGACCAGCGGGTTGTCCCCGGTAGCGATCTTGACCGTCACACCGAGCTCGGCGAGCCTGCGCAGTGCGTCGCCGGCGTCGGCCTTGGGCCGGTCGACGAACACGAGGAACCCGGCCAGGGTCAGGTCGTACTCGTCGGCGGTCCCGATCGTGGTGCACCCCGGCGCCGGGCGGCTCGCCACGGCGACGACCCGGCCACCCGCGGCGAACCGGGCCTGCAGCGTCGCGGCCGCCTCCGGTGGCACCGCACTGCATCGAGCCAGCACCGACTCCGGCGCGCCCTTGGTGACGATCAGCCGCCCGGCGTCGGGGTCCTGCACCAGCGCGGTCGTCATCCGCCGCTCGTGGTCGAACGGCACCGTGCCGAGGCGCCGGTAGCCCCGCGGAGGCTCGCCGGCCGCCTCCCACAGCGCGGTGTCCATCGGGTTCCCGCCCACCGCGACACCGTCGGTCTCGGTGGCGAGCAGGCCGAGCCGGAATACGTCGCCGGCCGGCTGGCCGGCCGGGTCGACGGCGGCGCCGAAGCCGATCCGGCCCTCGGTGAGGGTCCCGGTCTTGTCGGTGACCAGCACGTCCATGTCGCCGAGGTCCTCGATGCACACCAGCCGCTTGACCAGGACCTTGCGCTGGGCGAGCCGGCGGGACCCGGTGGCCAGGCTGGTGCTCACCACCGCGGGCAGCAGCTGCGGGGTGATCCCCACGGCGATCGCGAGGGAGAACAACAGCGAGTCGAGCAGCGGGCGGGCCAGCACCAGGTTGATCACGAAGATGAACGTGGTGAGCGCCAGGGCCACCTGCAGCAACAGCACCGAGAACCGGCGCAACCCGCCCTGGAACTCGGTCTCGGGCTGTCGCTCGCCCAGACCGAGTGCGATCCGGCCGAATTCCGCACGCCCGCCCGTCGCCACCACCACACCGATCCCGCTGCCCGACCGCACCACGGTGCCCATCAGCGCGCACGAACTCAGCTCGGCCAGCACCGTGCCTGCGGCCACCGGGTCGGTGCCCTTCTCCGCAGCGGCGGTCTCGCCGGTGAGCACGCTCTCCTCGCATTCCAGCCCGGCCACCTCCACGAGCCGAAGGTCGGCGGGAACCACGCTGCCCAGCGCGAGTCGCACCACGTCGCCGGGCACGAGCTCGGTCACGTCCACCTCGGCGGGCACGCCGGCACGCACCGCCACGACCGTGTGCCGGACCGCGGAGTGCAGCGCCTCGGCGGCCCGCTCGGCGCGGTACTCGTTGGTGAACCCCAGCCCCACGCTCGCAGCGAGGATCACCGCGATGATCACGGCGTCGGTGTGCTCGCCGAGGAAGAACGAGATGACGGCGGTGACCAGCAACAACAGCAGCAGCGCGCTGCGCAGCTGCCGGCCCAGTACCAGCAGCGCGCGCGCGTGGTGGCTGCGCACCGCGTTGGGGCCCACTGCGGCCCGCCGCGCCGCGACCTCAGCGGGCGGCAGCCCGTCGCGGCTGCTGCCGAGAGCCGCCAGCACCTCCTCCGGGCGCTGTGCGGCCGCATCCTGAACCGGCATGCCATCGACACGGGCGGCCTGCCGCACGTCCGGCGTGGTCACAGGAACTCGGTCACCGAGACGAACTCGTAGCCGCGGGCGCGAACCTGTCGGATCAGCTCGGGCAACGCGTCGGCGTCGAGAGTGGAGTGGTCGGTGGGGTGCGACCCGACATGCATCAGCACGATCTCCCCCGGCTCGAGCGCGGCCAGGGCCCGGTCGAGCACCGCGGTGGTGCTCATGCCCCCGGAGGTGCCGAGCCAGCCGGTGGTGTCGACCGTCCACCAGATCGAGCCGTGCCCGGCCGCGTTGACCAGCGCGATCGCATGCGCGTTGCGGGCGCCGTACGGGAAGCGGAACAGCGGCCGGGGATCGCGTCCGGTGACCGTGGTGATCGCCGCGGCGGCCCCGGCGATCTGGGCGGCCATCCCGGCGTCGGAGAGCCCCGGCAGTGACGGATGGCTCTGGGTGTGGTTGCCGATCGGATAGCCGGCGGCGGCGATGCGGCGAGCCTGCTCGGGATAGCGCTGCACCCACTGTCCGGTGAGGAAGAACGTCGCCGGGGCGTGCGCCGCGGCCAGGGCCGACAGGATCGGCGTGACCGCGTCGGCGTTGGCGCCCGCGTCGAAGGTCAGAGCAACGACCCGGCGGTCGGTCGGCAACCGGTCCCACTCGGTCCCCCGCAAGGCGGACGGCAGCACGTTCGGGGCTGCCGCCTGCGGCCGGGTGGACGGCGCCGGGGTCGGAGCCGGAGCCCTCGACGGGGGGCCGGGCGGCGCAGGTCGCTGGGCCGAACTGCAGGCACCCAGCAGCACCAGGGGCAGCAACACCACGGCCGTCCGGGACCGACACATGCCGGGAACGGTAGGTAGCGATCAGGCGTCCCGGCAGGTATGTGAGAACCTGCTCGCCGGGACCTTCGTCCCGGGAACCCGGCGACGGCGCAGACCGGCAGGACCGCTGTCGAGCGCGGCGACCACCAGCGCCGTCCTCGGCCCGGGCTGTCCCGCCGGCACTTCATCGGCGGTGCGATGTGTGTTTGACTCGGATGGCAGGTCGCGGCACAGCCGCTGATCCTGGGCTCCACGGCTGGCGGACCTGTCCGCACCGTGGCGCGGCCCGTCGCTCCACTCCGAGGATGTCCGTGAACCCCGATTCCGCCAGTTCAGGACCACCGGCGAACGCCGGACGGGCCGAGCCCGGGGCACCCGGTCACCCCGCTGCAGGATCTGCCGACAGCGATGCCGGTCGAGATGGGGCGCTGACGTTTCCGGATCTGCCGCGCCTGGAGCTGGATCAGCTGCTCGGCCAGTTGGTCGAGCGCGCCCAGGAGGTGATGGCCACCCAGGGCCGGCTGCGTGGGCTGCTGCACGCCAACCAGATGATCATCGGGGATCTGGCCCTGCGGGTGCTGTTGCGGCGGATCGTGGAGGCGGCCCGCGAGCTGGTGGGCGCCCGCTACGCCGCGCTGGGCGTCATCGCCCCCGACGGGGGTCTGGCCGAGTTCGTGCACGTCGGCATGCCCCCGGAGACCGTGGCGCGGATCGGGGATCTCCCCGAGGGGAAAGGGTTGCTCGGGGCGCTGATCGACGACCCGGAACCGATCCGGCTGCGCCGCATCGCCGGTGACGAGCGGTCGTCGGGCTTCCCACCCGGCCACCCGCCGATGCACAGCTTCCTGGGGGTGCCGATCCGGGTCCGCAGCGAGGTGTTCGGCAACCTCTATCTCACCGAGAAGACCGGTGAGGGCGAGTTCACCGCGGAGGACGAGGAACTGGCCAAGGCGCTCGCGGCGACGGCAGGGGTGGCCATCGACAATGCCCGGCTCTACGAGGCCGCGCGCAGCCGCGGGGAGTGGCTGCGCGCCTCGGCCTCGATCACCAGGCGGCTGCTGTCCGCCGGGACCGACGACGCCGGCGAGACGGAACGACCGTTGCAGCTGATCGCCGAGCGCAGCCGCGAGATCGCGAACGCCGACCTGGTCACCGTCATGCTGCCGGACGAGGACAGCGAGGACCTTCGTGTCGAGGTGGCGGTCGGGGCCGCCGCCGAGGATCTGGTCGGCGTTCGCGTACCGCTGGACGGCTCGCTGTCCGGCCGGGTGTTCAGCACCGGCAAGCCGCTGCGGGTCACCAGCCCGGGCGAGCAACCCGGGCTGGCATCCGTCGCGTCGGGATCGCTGGACGTCGGCCCGGTGCTGGTGATGCCGCTCGTGGGATCGGACCGGGTGCACGGGGTGCTCACGACAGCCCGGCTGCACGGCCGGCCTGCGTTCAGCGCCGAGGACCTCGACATGGCCGCCGGGTTCGCCAACCAGGCCTCCGTCGCGCTGGAACTCGCCGAAGCCCGCGCCGAGCGGCAGCGGGCGGCGATGCTCGACGAGCGCGAGCGCATCGCGGCCGACCTGCACGACCACGTCATCCAGCGGGTGTTCGCCGCCGGGCTGTCGCTGCAGGGCGTGGCCGTGGGCCTCGGCCCGGGCAAGGCCGCCGACCGCATCCTCGGCACCGTCAAAGACCTCGACGACACCATCAGCCAGATCCGCACCAGCATCTTCCACCTCCATCACGTGCCCGGGTCGCCCGACTCCGGCCTGCGCGGCGGGTTGCTGGCCGTGGTCAGCGACGTGGCACCGGTACTGGGATTCGAGCCCGCGGTGCGATTCGCGGGCCCGCTGGAAGGCACCGTGCCCGACGACGTCGCCGAGGACCTCGTCGCCGTCCTGCGCGAGGCGCTGAGCAACATCGCCCGGCACGCCCACGCCCGCTCCGCCGAGGTGGACGTCACCGCCCGTCCCGACCGGCTGACCCTCGACGTCCGCGACGACGGCATCGGCATGGCATCCACCACCCGGCGCAGCGGCCTGGCCAACCTGCGCCGCCGCGCCGAACGCCACGGCGGCACCCTCACCCTCACCCCACGCGAGCCGAAGGGCACTCACCTGTCCTGGTCGATCCCGACCCGGTGAGCCGGTCGGGCCGGCACAGACAGCTCACAGTCGTGTGGAAGCGGCGCCGGTGGCCCTGTCGCGGCGAGGAAATGGCCGTCGTGATCATTCCGATGGCGGCGCCGGCTCTCGAGGTTCGTCCGGAGTCCCGGACGGAGCCCTGCAACGGACGGGACTTGTCGGCCCGGACGACCCTGCTGCGGGACGCCACCGGCCTGCTGTGCTCGCCGTCAGGACCCAGCAGGCTCCTGCGGGCCGCCGGCAGCGGACGGAGGGCAGGTGAGCGATGTGAAGCGGTGGACGGTGCTCGTCGACATCGACGAGTACGACGGCTGCATCCGTGCGGTCGCCCGCCTGCGCACCGGGGACAACGACCGGGCCGTCGGCACCGGGATGGCACGGCTGGACCCCGCCGAGCGGGAGGGGCCACCGATCGGGGGCGAGCTGGCGACCGCCCGTGCGCTGTCCGAACTGAGCTACCGACTGCTGAACGCCGTGACCCAAGGGCTCTAGCGGGCACCGGCGCCGCACGCGGCCACGGGCAGGGGGTCGCAGGTGGCGTCAGCGCGCTTTCTCAGCGCCTCGGGCGTCCGGTGGTGGTTGCTGCGAAGCCGGCGGGGGACATCGCAGGTGGGCATACGGAGGGGGAAAGACCACGGTCACGTGGTCGTCGTCGAGCCAGCGCACCCGGTAGGGCGGCGAACCGTCCGGGTGCACCAGCCCGACGACCTGGCCGCGGCGCCCGTGCGGCTCGTGCGGTGCGGGAGGCAGAACGAGCCAGTCCCCGATGTGAGCACGCACCGCTACCGTCCGTCGGCGCCGCCTGCGGCGGCCCCCTCGTCGTCGGACCTGACGACGGCGACCGGGCAGCGCGAGTGGCGCAGCAGCGCCTGGCTCACCGAACCCAGCAGCAGGCCGGTGAAGCCGCCCCGGCCCCGGGCACCGACAACCACGAGCTGCGCACCTCCCGACTGCTCCACCAGCGCCCGGGCCGGCCGGTCGCGGGTGACCAGGCGACGCACCTCCACGTCGGGGTACTTCTCCGACCAGCCCGCCAGCCGCTCCGCCAGCACCAGCCGTTCGTCGGCCTCGATGGCGTCCCAGTCCAGCAGCGGCACCATCGTCGGGTCGAGCATCACGTCTCGCCACGTGTGTACCGCGATCAACGGTGCCCGGCGCAGCGCCGCCGTGTCGAAGGCGAACGCCAGCGCCGCCTCGCTCATCGGCGAGCCGTCCACGCCGACCACCACCGGGGCGGCACCGGGTGCCGGCCGGTCGGAGACCGGTCCGCGGACCACCACGACCGGGCACGACGCGTGCGCGGCGACGGACACGGCCACCGAACCGACCAGCAGCCCGGTGAACCCGCCCAGGCCACGACTGCCCAGTACGAGCAACTGCGTCCGCTTCGACTCGTCGGTGAGCACGGGAGCCGGATATCCGGTGCGCACCTCCTGCTCGATCTCGATCCCGGGTGCGGCCGCGCGGGCCACGGCGGCCGCGGCCCCGAGCTGATCGCGGGCCGCCTCCAGCAACACCTCGCGGTAGGCCACGCCCAGCCCCGGATCCCCGAGATGTGCCGTGGTCATCCAGCCGAAGGCGTTGACCAGCCGCAACGGCACGTTCCGCAACGCGGCCTCAACCGCCGCCCACCGAACGGCCTCGCACGCCGACTCCGACCCGTCGACCCCCGCGACAACCCTGCGGGCTGCCTGTTGAACGGTCATTGGCCCTCCTCAGCTCTGTCGGTCCCGACGCTGCCACTGCGCTCGGGGCGGAGGCAGCGGCTCTCGTCCCGCGCCGGTGGGTCGCAAGGCCCGCGCGATCGGGACATATCGTCCGGCGGACGGCGCCGGCGGCCGAACACGAAGTAGGTCAGCGGGCCCACGATGTTGACGAAGCACACCGCCACCCACACCGGCTTCGGCCCGGTCAGCTCGGTCGCAGACCGACGACGCAGATCCAGCAACGCAGTCACGAGCAGGCCCAGCTGTACCGGCACGAGCAGCGCGATCCACCGCCTGGTCCGCGGGTCCAGATCACCCCATCGCTGTCGTCGGGCGGGCATCGTCACCGCTCCTCCGGCAGGGGCTGCGCCCGGACGACGACCACCGGACAGGTCGCGTGCTGGACACATTGCAGGGCGACCGAGCCGAGCGCGAGACCGGGGAACCCGCCGTGCCCGCGGTGTCCGATCACGAGCGCGTCGGCTCCTTCGGCCGCATCGACCAGTACCTGTGCGGGATGGCCGGCCACGGCCGCGACCGTGGTCGGCACGGAACCGGCCGGCGGCCCCACATCGGCGACCACCGCGTCGACCAGTTGCTGCGTCTCCTTCAGAAAGGCCTCTCGCAACTCCTCCGGCGACTCCGCCGGTTCCCGCATGCCGTACGCGACCGCCCAGTAGGGCGGCAGGTCGAACGCCGACACGACCTCCATCCGCGCGCTCCGCCGGGCTGCATCGCGGACCGCGTACCCCAGGGCCGCCCGCGACTCCGCCGACCCGTCCACGCCGACCACGATCCGGCCACGCGTTGCGTTCATGTTCGCCACCTCATCCACGTGCCTGTCTGTGCGGTGTGCCATCCGATGCAGCCCGTCCTGCTCAGCCTCGCCGCACATGGGGACCCGGGTCAGACCCGTGAGCGTTCACTGCCGCCGGGAAGGCGGGCAGCTGCCCCGTCGGCGACGGCCGGCCTGCCGAGCACCGCGCGCACCGCCCTGGCGATGACCAGATCCTCGCGGGCGTGCACCACCAGCGTCCGGGCGCTCGCACCGCCGGCTGTGACGTCGGCATCCGCGTCGTCACCGACGGCCGCGTCGGCCACGGGGTCCAGGCCGAGACCGAGGAAGCCGAGCCCGTCGAGCGCCCGGCGGCGCAGTTCAGGCTGGTGCTCGCCGATCCCGGCGCTGAACACCAGCACGTCCAGCCCGCCCAGGGAGGCGGCCATGGCGGCGATCCCGGCGCGGAGCCGGTGCAGCCACACCTCGACGGCGAGCGCGGCATCGGACCGCCCCGCCCGCTCGGCGGCGAGCACGGCGCGCATGTCCGCATCCCCCGCCAGCCCGAGCAGCCCGGACTCGTGGTCCAGCGCGTGGGCCACGTCGGCGACGGCCAGCCTCGCGTGCTCGACCATCCACAGCGGCACGGCCGGGTCGAGGTCGCCGCAGCGGGTGCCCATCACCAGGCCGGCGGTCGGGGTGAAGCCCATCGTGGTGTCCGCCGAGCGGACCCGGGCCGCGCCATCGGCAGGGTCGACCGCCGCCGCGCACAGCGACGCCCCCGACCCCAGGTGCGCCACGACCACCCGCCGGGCGCTCGGTACCAGCGCGGCCGCCCGGCGCGCCGCCCACTCGTGGGCCAGACCGTGGAACCCGTATCGCCGCACCCCGAACTCGTCCCGCCAGCGCGCCGGCACCGCGTAGGTCGACGCGGCGGCCGGCAGGTCGGCGTGGAACGCGGTGTCGAAGCAGGCCACCGCCGGCACCCCGGGCAGCAGCGCCGACGTGGCGTCGAGCGCAGCGAGCGCCGGCGCCTGGTGCAGCGGGGCGAGCGGTACCAGCGCCGCCAACGCGCGCCGGGCCGCGTCGTCCACCGGCACCGGTGCCGTGAAGATCCGCCCGCCGTGCACCACCCGGTGCCCGACGGCGTCGACGGGCGCGAACCGCCGCAGCGCGGCGGTGAGCTCCGCGGGATCCGGCCGGCCGCGGTCGGCGGCCAGGTCGACCCCGTCGACCAGCGTGTCGCCGTCGAGCAGGCGGATCTTCACGCTGCTCGATCCGGCGTTGACGACCAGGACGCGCATCACCCCGGCCAGACCCAGTTCGCGATGTCGGGGGCGTCCTCCCCGGTGCGGCGGGTGTGCGCGCGGCAGCGCAGCCGCTCGTCGAGCAGGTGCTGGCGCAGGGCCGCGTGCCGGACGCCGAGGCCGGGCACCCGGTCGATCACGTCGGCGGCGAGATGGAAGCGGTCCAGATCGTTGAGCATGAGCATGTCGAACGGCGTCGTCGTGGTGCCGTTCTCGATGTAGCCGCGGACGTGCAGGTCGTCGTGGTCGGCCCGCCGGTAGGTCAACCGGTGGATCAGCCACGGGTAGCCGTGGAACGCCATGATCGTCGGTGTGCCCGGCGGGAACAGCGCGTCGTACTCGCGGTCGGGCAGCCCGTGCGGGTGCTCGCGCGGATCCTGCAGGCGCATCAGGTCGACGACGTTGACCACGCGCACGCGCAGCTGCGGCAGGTGGTGGCGCAGCAGTGTCACCGCGGCGAGCGTCTCCACGGTCGGCACATCTCCGCAGCAGGCCAGCACGACGTCGGGGTCGGTCCCGGCGTCGTTGCTCGCCCAGTCCCAGATGCCGATGCCCCGCAGCGTGTGGGCGACCGCCGCATCCGGGTCGAGCCACTGCGGGGCCGGCTGCTTGCCGGCGACGACCACGTTGATCCGGTCGCGGCTGCCCATGCAGTGGTCCATCGTCGCCAGCAGGGTGTTCGCGTCCGGCGGCAGGTAGACCCGAACGATCTCGGACTTCTTGTTGACCACGTGGTCGATGAAGCCCGGGTCCTGGTGGGAGAAGCCGTTGTGGTCCTGCTGCCACACGTGGCTGGTCAGCAGGTAGTTCAGCGACGCGATCGGGCGCCGCCACGGGATCTCGCGGCTCACCTTGAGCCACTTCGCGTGCTGGTTCAGCATCGAGTCGACGATGTGGATGAACGCCTCGTAGCAGGTGAAGATCCCGTGCCGGCCGGTCAGCAGGTAGCCCTCCAGCCAGCCCTCGCACAGGTGCTCGGACAGCACCTCCAGTACCCGGCCACGCGCGGCCAGGTGGTCGTCACCCTGGCGCCGCTCGCCGTCGAAGACCCGGTCGGTCACCTCGAACACCGCCTGCAACCGGTTCGACGCCACCTCATCCGGCCCGAACAACCGGAACGTCTCCGGGTTCGCCGTGATCACGTCCCGGATCCATCCGCCGAGCACGCCGGTGGCACCCACCCGCACCGAACCCGGTGCGGGAACGTCGAGCAGGTGCTCGCCCAGCTCGGGCAGCCGCAGCGGGCGCAGCAGTTCCCCGCCGTTCGCGTAGGGAGTCGCGCTCATCCGCCGCGCCGGCCGGGGCAGCGTGGCGTCCAGCTCGGGACGCGGGCAGCCGGCGGCGTCGAACAGCTCGTCGGCCCGGTAGGAGCGCAGCCACCGCTCCAGCAGTGCCAGGTGTTCGGAATCCTCCCGCACCCGGGTCAGCGGCAACTGGTGGGAACGCCAGGTTCCCTCGACCGGGACGCCGTCGACCCGCGCCGGGCCGGTCCAGCCCTTGGGGCTGCGCAGGACGATGACCGGCCAGCGGGGCCGCTCGGTCGGCTCGCCGCGCGCGGCCCGGGAGCGGATGCGCTCGATCGCGTCGAAGACCCGGTCGAACACCGCGGCCATCCGGGCGTGCGCAGCCATCGGATCCCCGGCCTCGACGTCGGTGACGTCGCAGAAGTACGGCTCGTGGCCGTAGCCCTCCAGCAGCGCCCGCAACTCGCGCTCGGGGATCCGGGCGAGCACGGTCGGGTTGGCGATCTTCCAGCCGTTGAGGTGCAGGATCGGCAGCACGGTGCCGTCGGTGGCCGGGTCGAGGAACTTGTTGCCGTGCCAGGAGGTGGCCAGGGCGCCGGTCTCGGCCTCCCCGTCGCCGATCACGCAGGCGACCAGCAGATCCGGGTTGTCCATCGCGGCGCCGTAGGCGTGCGCCAGCGAGTAACCCAGCTCGCCGCCCTCGTGGATCGAGCCCGGGGTCTCGGGGGCGGCGTGACTGGGGATCCCGCCGGGGAAGGAGAACTGCCGGAACAACCGGCGCATCCCGGCGGCGTCACGGGAGACGGCGGGAAACCGGTCGGAGTAGGTGCCCTCCAGCCACGCCGTCGCCACCACCGCCGGGCCGCCGTGCCCGGGGCCCGTCACGAACAGCGCCTCGAGATCACGGCGAGCGATCACCCGGTTCAGGTGCGCCCACAGGAACGTCAACCCGGGGGTGGTCCCCCAGTGCCCGAGCAACCGCGGCTTGATGTGGGCCGGGACCAGCGGTTCGGTGAGCAGCGGGTTGTCCTGCAGGTAGATCTGCCCCACGGCGAGGTAGTTGGCGGCACGCCACCAGTCGTGCACGGCGGCGAGTTCCGGTTCGGCCGGACGGGACGCGGCAGCCGTCGGGGCACCGGAGGTGATGGTCACGGGATCGACTCCACAAGCTGGGGCGGCGCGGGCACCCCGAGTCTGCGGACCCCGATCGGTCGCGGTGAGGGCCGAACGTCCCCGACATCGCGGCCCTCTGTCGGGATCGGCAGCGCTGCCGGTCCGAGGTGGGAACCTCGTCGTATGAGTGCGTCGGCCCCGGTGGTCTTCCTGCAGGACGTCACGCGATCGGCGTCGGTGCGACAGCTCACCCCCACCCGGGCCGCCGAACACGTCGTGACGGCCTGACCCGTGCCCGCCGCCCGCCTGTCGTTCAGCCCGGCCTTCCCGGTCGCCCCCGTACGACGGCGGCTGTTCGGCTCGTTCGTCGAACACCTCGGCCGCTGCGTCTACGGCGGCATCTACGACCCCGCCCATCCCAGCGCCGACGCCGACGGCTTCCGCCTCGACGTGCTCGAACTCGTCCGTGAGCTGGGCGTGACGGTCGTCCGCTACCCGGGCGGCAACTTCGTCTCCGGCTACCGCTGGGAAGACGGGGTCGGTCCACGCGAGGGACGGCCGGTACGCCTGGACCCGGCGTGGCACAGCATCGAGACCAACGAGGTCGGCCTCGGCGAGTTCAGCCGGTGGGCCGGGCGCGCCGGGGTGGAGCCGATGCTCGCGGTCAACCTCGGCACCCGCGGTGTGCAGGAGGCCCTCGACCTGCTGGAGTACGCCAACCACCCGTCCGGCACCCACCTGTCCGACCTGCGCGTCGCGCACGGGGCGCCGGACCCCTACCGGATCCGGCTGTGGTGCCTGGGCAACGAGATGGACGGCCCGTGGCAGCTCGGGCACAGGACCGCCCAGGAGTACGGCCGGCTCGCGGCGGAGACCGCCCGCGCGATGCGGATGGTCGACCCCGGGCTGGAACTGGTCGCATGCGGCAGCTCGCACTCCGGGATGCCGACGTTCGGCGGATGGGAATCCACGGTGCTCGAGCTGGCCCTCGACCATGTCGACCACATCTCCGCGCACGCCTACTACGCGCAGACCGACGGCGACCTGGGCAGCTACCTGGCCTCGGCCGTCGACATGGACCGCACGATCTCGTCGGTGGTCGCGACGGCCGACGCGGTGGCGGCCCGTGCCCGCAGCCCCAGGCGGGTCACCGTCTCCTTCGATGAGTGGAACGTCTGGCACCGGCCGTCCGAGGCGCCTCGCGACGACTGGCCGCGGGCGCCGCGGATCAGCGAGGACCTCTTCACCGTCGCCGACGCCGTGGTCGCCGGCGACCTGCTCGTCACGCTGCTGCGGCACAGCGACCGGGTGGCCGTCGCCTGCCAGGCGCAGCTGGTGAACGTGATCGCGCCGATCCGGGCCGAGCCCGTCGGCCCCGCGTGGCGGCAGACGATCTTCCACCCCTTCGCGCTGACGGCCAGGCTGGCCCGTGGCGTGGTACTCCGAACCGAGCTCGACACCCCGGAGTACGACTCCATGAGGTACGGACGCGTCCCGCTCGTCGCCGCCGCGGTCACCCATGACGCCGACGGCGGCGAACTGATGGTGTTCGCGGTCAACCGGGGCCGGCGCGAGCCCGTCGACCTGACCCTCGACCTCGCCGCCGTGCCGGGATACGCGCTCGTCGAGCACACGGTGCTGGCCGAGGACGACCTGACGGCGGTGAACACCCGCGAGGCGCCCGAGCGGGTCCGCCCGCGGGCGCTGCCGGTGCCGGTGGAGCCGGCCGCGACGCTGCCACCGGTCTCCTGGAACGCACTCCGGCTGCGAAGGCAGTGACACGACGGCTCGCCGTCGCTGTGCCGGCCCTCGCGCCCCACCGCCCCGGCGACGGCGGTCACGAGGGCAGGCGGCGCACCAGGTAGTCCCAGACCGCGCCGACGGCACGCTGGTTGTAGATGTGCTCACGCTTGGCGAGCGACTCCGCCGGATCCGACCAGGTCGGCCAGCTGCCGAACGCCCGGGTGAGCAACTGCTGTTCACAGGCTCGCTCCAGGACGACGGCCGCGACGGTGGCCTCCTGCAGCGTCGGGCCGACCGTGACGATGCCGTGGTTGACCAGGAAGATCGCTCGGGCCTCGCCGAGTTCGGCGGCCACCGCCTCACCCAGCTGCGGGGTGAGGACGAGATCAGCGGTGGTGGTGAATCGCGGCACCTGCGGCGGCACGAACATGGTGGCCGCGTGACTCACCGGGCGCAGCGGCTGGCCGGACGCGGCCAGCGCCACCGCATGCGGGGAGTGGGTGTGCACGACACCCCCGACGTCCGGTCGCGCGGCCAGGATCTCGGTGTGGATCGGATACTCGCTGTGCCGCGGTCCGTCGCCGGCGACCACTGTCCCGTCCGGGGCGACGAGATGCACGCGGTCCGGGGTGACCTCCTCCAGTCCCCACTCGGCCGACTTGATCCACACGCCACGGCCGTCGGCGTCCCGGCACGAGGCGTGCCCCCAGATCAGGTCACCGTGCCCGGCCGCGCCCAGCACGCGCGATGCCAGCGAGACCAACTCACGAACGTCTGTGCCCATGCGGTCCTCTCTCACCCGGGCTGCACACCCGGCTCGGGTACCCGGCTTCCCGAACAGTAGAGAGCCGTAATTCCTCTGTACAGACAGACTCTCTTTCAGACAGACTCCAGGCGGATCGTGGAGTCGCCGGCCGAGTCCACGGCCGACCCGGGGCCTGCCGATTCACCCCCGTCGATGATTCGCCCGCGTACGAGGCGGGTACCCCCGTGCTGCGGAAGACGACCGACCCACCGCTCGTCCTCTGGGGAGCGGACGAGCGGTTCCCCGGCCGGGGTCGCCGTTTCGGGGGTTCCGGCGGCCCCGGTCCACGACCTCCGTCGCCGCCGACGGTCAGCCGGGAGCTGCGGCGCAACACCGCCGCGGACGGGCAGTACCGGCCCTTCGAGGCCCACCGCAAGGCCGCACTGCGCCGTCGGCGCCGGTGACCGACCAAGCCGGCGACCCACCGACAGCTGTCGATGGTCGTGACGGAGCGCCCGACCTGGCGGTGGAGCCCGCAACAGGTCAACCGCGACCTACACGAGAGCTTCCCCGGCCGCGCCGACCTGCACCGCTGCGCGGAGCCGATCCACCAGGCGATCTACCGCCCGGACGGTCCAGGCGATCCCAGGTACACGAGCCCCGAACCGTGCGGGCCTTCGTCACCCCCTCGTCATCCGCTCCCGAGCCGCAACAGACAGGTCCTGTAATCCTTGCCTGAGGCAATATTGGTGTAGTGCAATGGTGGCGTGGCCGCCAATCGCAGTGCCGCACGAGCCGGTGGTGCAGGGGTCGGCTCCGCGGTGTGCGGGGAAGTAGTGAATGAGGTTCTGACCGCTGCTCGGGCACTGCTCGGGGTCAGCACGCGCCCGCCGGGCGCGCTGGCCGATGAGGTGACCGCGGCGCAGGCGCGCACGGATCGACGCATCGTGCAGGTCACGCTGAGCAGGTAGGGCCGACGGGTGCCGGACGAGGCGGCCGCACAACGACGGTCGATCCTCCGCGGACTGTGAGCGGACTGACGGCGGATCGACCCCCGGGCAGCGACGCACGGAGCGATACCCGGACCGAGGCCTCGAGGAGGCGGTGATGAGGACCAGGGGCGAGCGCGCGTGGTGAGGTCAGGTCCAGCCACGGCGTCGGCGAAGACAGGAACAGCGCCGCTGGCGCGCTGGATGGCCGATTCGTTCGGCAGCGTGGCGGGCTGGCTGCGCGGGAATCGGCTCGGACTGTTCGCCGTCGCGCTCGCTGTCGGGGTCGGGGCGGGCTTCGGCGCCGTCGCATTCCGGTACCTGATCTACGGGTTCACCTGGTTGGCCACCGGCTCCACCGAGTTCGGCCAGCAGGGACACGTGGAAAGCGCTCATCTACCGTGGCTGGGCCTGGGGTTCTTCGTGCTGATCCCCGTTCTCGGCGGGGTTCTGTACGGACCGTTGATCCACCGGTTCGCCCGGGAGGCCCGGGGCCACGGCGTACCCGAAGTCATGATCGCGGTCGCGGAGAACGGCGGCCGGATCCGCCCACAGGTCAGCCTCGTCAAAGCCCTCGCCTCCGCGCTGTGCATCGGGACGGGTGGCTCGGTGGGGCGTGAGGGCCCGATCGTGCAGATCGGCTCGGCGCTGGCCTCCAGCCTCGGTCAACGGGTCCGGATGCCGGAGAACCGGCTACGCATCCTGGTCGCCTGCGGAGCCGCCGGCGGGATCTCCGCGACGTTCAACGCCCCCATCACCGGGGTCTTCTTCGGCGTCGAGCTGATCCTGCGCGAGTTGTCCATCGAAGCCGTCTTCACCGTGATGTTGTCGTCGATGGTCGCCGACGTGGTCAGCCAGGCCTTTCTCGGTAGCGCGCCGTTCTTCACCCGACTCCCACCGGGCATCGCGCTGCACCACACCTCCAACTACCTGCTGGTGGCGCTGCTCGCCGTGCTGGCCGCGCTGATCGGCGTGGGATTCAAGAACGTCCTGTACGCGATCGAGGACGTGTGCGACCGGGCGTGGCGCAACCGCCCCGAATGGGCGCGCCCCGCTGTCGGCGGAGTTCTGCTCGGCCTGCTGCTGCTCGTGCTGCCCCAGCTGTACGGAGTGGGCTACGGCGTCATGTACCAAGCCTTCGACGGCCACTATGCGCTGGGGTTCCTGATCGTGCTGGCAGCAGGCAAGATGATCGCCACCAGCCTGAGCATCGGCATCGGCGGCTCCGGCGGCGTGTTCGCGCCGTCGCTGTTCATCGGCGCCACGTCCGGGATGGCGTTCGGCGCGATCGTCGACCATCTTCTCGGCCCCGCCGCCGGACAGCCCGCCCTCTACGCGATCGTGGGCATGGGCGCGGTGTTCGCCTCCGCCGCCCGCGGCCCGTTGACCTCGCTGGCCAGCGTGGTGGAGATGACCGGCGACTTCAGCCTCACCCTGCCGGTCATGCTCGGGGTGGCAATCTCCACCGTGATCTCCCGCGCCCTGAGTTACGGCACGATCTACACCACCAAGCTGCTGCGTCGCGGCACCGACATCGACGGCCCCAACCCCCGCCACACGTTCTCCGGCCTCACTGTCGCCGACGCCATGCACCGCTTCCCCACCACCCTGGACATCACCGCGCGTGTCAGCGGAAACGGCAACCGCGCAGATGGCGCGGGCAGGCCCCGGGACTGGGCAGCGGCGCTGGGCCCGGTCACCCGCACGCGCGAGCCCCAGGCGCTGTTCGCCAACGACAGCCTCGCCCAGGCGTTGCGGCAACTGGTGCTCTACGGCCGAGACGGCCTGCCGGTGCTGTCCACCGACGGGCAGGAGCTGCAGGGCTGGATCACCAATCAGAATGTGCTGCGTGCCGTCGCAGCCCAGATCGCCGCCGCCGAACCCGGCATCGTCGCCGGACATCGGGCCGCCGAATGGGCGGACCCCGAGGCCGACGCGGACAACCACGACCCGCACAGCCAACTGAGCGGCTACCAGATCGCGGAAATCGCGCTGCGCACCGACTCGAGCGCGATCGGTCGTACCGTCGGCGAGCTCGACTGGCCACCGGGATACATCCCCGTGTCGATCCTGCACGGCCGCACACTCACCGATGTCGACCCCGATACCCGTCTCCGACCCGGCGACCGCCTCAACGTCCTCGTCCCCACAGACGGTGGCCCGGTCGCGAAGATCGGACCCGGACGGGATGACAGTCACCCGCACTGATGGTCACCGTCCGTCGCGCCGGGGCACCACCGCATCGAGATGCGGCGGGGCGTCCTCGACCACCCCGCTGACAGCGCTACGAGAATCAGGACGTTCTCGCCGCCAGGCACAGCGGCGCTCAGCGATGCGGCGATGCCGGGGGGCAGCGGAACGCGTGAGGCCATCCGGTCCGGTGCCCGCGCCGCACCTCGGCGGGCTGCCAGGCGAAGGAACAGTTGATCGCGCTGACCACCGCGAGCACCGTGACCGCCATGCCTACCAGGAGGTCATTGGCTCGGGCGGGCACCGACACCCCCTGGTAGTGCAGCGCGAACGGCGCCAGTACCAGCCAGACACCCAGTGCAGCGTTCACCAGGCCCAGCAGCACCGTCCGCACCGGAAACACGATCCGCACGGACCCGGAGAGCACGAGCGCCGCACCGATCGCCACGTCACTCCAGACCCCGTCGCGGGACCCGACGCGGTCGATCACCAGCGGGGCGACGAGCAACCAGATCCCGGCGACGACGACGAGCGCACTGGGCCAGGTGAGAGAGAACAGGCCTCTGCCATCGCCGTGCGCCCCCATCACGATGCGAGCGTGCTCGTCGGACATCTCGATCTCCTCTCGTGCTGCTGCGGCCCGGCCCAGCCACGTCGAGCGTCACGCCGGGGCTTCGCGCCGCACCTGACGATTAGCTGACGAACCAGGCGGCCCCGGCTGCGCGACTCGCGTGCGGTCCGCGCCGCAGCCTTTCATGTGAGGCACCATGGAGCCCCCGACAGAGACGGCCGGTCGAGCAGCGGATGCCGGCGACCGCGTAACCGACGGAGCGGTGGAGCCGATGCGGACGAGCGTCCTGCTGGTGGAGGACGACGCCCGAATCCGCGAAGCCCTCGGTCTTGCATTGGACGACGAGGATTTCGACGTAGTACCGGCGCCATCGGGCGAGGAGGCACTGGCCCGGCTGCGAGAGACGCGAGTGGACGTGGTGCTGCTCGACCTGATGCTCCCGGGCATCGACGGTCTGAGCCTGTGCCGGACCCTGCGGGCCGGCGGCGACCTGCCGATCATCATCATCACCGCGCGCTCCGACACCGCCGACGTGATCGACGGACTCGAGGCGGGCGCCGACGATTACGTGACCAAGCCGCTCGTGGCCCGCGAGCTGGCGGCCCGGATCCGTGCGCTTCTACGCCGGCGCCGTCCCGCCGACGCCGAAACGAGCGGATCCCGGCTGACGGTCGGTGACGTGGAGATCCTTCCGGAGGAAGGAGTGGTGCGTCGCGGCGGGACGGAGGTACACCTGACCCGCACCGAGTTCCGGCTGCTCGTCGAGCTGGCCACGGCCGGCGGGCGCATCGTCAGCCGGGAGGAGTTGTTGCAGCGGGTCTGGGGTTATGACTACTTCGCCGACACCCGGCTCCTCGATGTCCACATCCGCCGGCTACGTCGCAAGATCGAAGCCGACCCCGACGAGCCCACCCTGGTGCTCACCGTGCGCGGTGCCGGGTACAAGACGAGGCCGCCTTGAGCTCTGACCGAAAGCAGGTGGTTGAGATCCGTCGCATCCGGCTCTCCCTGCGCTGGCGTGTCGCCGTCGCCTTCGCGCTCGCGTCACTGGTCATCACGGGGCTGCTCGCCCTCGTCACCTGGAATCTCGCCTCGAGCTACATGCTGGCCCAGCGCGAGCAGAGCGCCACCCAGCAGGCGTCGGTGAACGAGCGCCTCCTCCGCGAGTCACTGCGTTCCGGGAACCCGGAGAACCTCAGTGACCTGCTGACCGGGCTCAGCGGCGGCCCGGACACGACGATCGCGATCCGGCGTGCCGGACAGTGGATCACCAGTGGACGGCAGATCGACCCGGCCATGCTGCCCGGCCCGCTGGTGGACCTGGCCGCCGCCGGCGGCGGGGCCCGGCAGCGCACCGTCGTCGCCGGCATACCCGTGCTGGCCCTCGCGCTACCGGTTCAGGGCCGACAGGCGTTGTATGTCGAGCTGTTCCCGCTGCTCGAGCTCGACCGCAACTTCCGTTTCCTCAGCGCGGTGCTGGTCGCCGGGGTCGCCGCCAGCACGCTGCTGGGTCTCGGCCTCGGGTGGTGGGCGGGCCGTCGCGCGCTGCGCCCGCTGGCCGACCTGACCACGGCCGCGGGGCGGGTCGCGTCCGGGGACCTGCAGGCACGGCTGCCCGAGCACGACGACGCCGACCTCGCGCCGCTGGCGGCGACGTTCAATCGGAACGCGGCGGCCCTCGAGCAACGGGTGCGTCGCGACGCCCGCTTCGCCGGCGACGTCAGCCACGAGCTCCGCTCGCCCCTCACCACGATGGTCAACGCCGTGGCGGTACTGCACCGACGTCGTGACCAGCTCCCGCCGACCGCGCAACACGCCGTCGATCTGCTCAGCGCCGACGTGCAGCGGTTCCAGCGGATGGTCGTCGACCTGCACGACGGTCGCGGGCAGCGCGGCGAGCAACGACCCGAGCAGGACACCGATCTTGACGTGGTCGTCGCGTTCGCTGCCCGCGCCGAAAGCCAGTTCGCCGATGAGCAGCGAGACGGTGAACCCGATCCCGGCCAGCAGCGCGAGCCCGAGCACGTCGCACCAGCTCAGTCCCTCGGCGAGCTGAGCGCGGGTGAAGCGCTGCACGAGCCAGGTCGCGCCGAGCACGCCGACAGGCTCGCCGGCCGCCAGCCCGGCGATGACGCCCGGAGCGACCGGGTCCCCGAGCACGGCGCCCGAACCGCCGGCCGCGGCGACCGACACCCCGGCGGCGAAGAACGCGAAGATCGGGACCGCGACACCGGCCGAGATCGGCCGGAAGCGGTGCTCGAAGTGCTCGGCCGGCCCGGGGCCGGGCTCCCCCGCCACGGCACCCACACCGGGCACGGGGCGGGCGCTGCGGCCCGTGCCGCCGCACGCGTCTGGCCGGCGATGGGCGGCCGCCCACCGGTCGGGCATGTGGATCTGCCCGCTCGGGTAGCCCGGTGGTGATGTCGCCGGAGTTCGAGGGGGTGCGTGATGTCCGAGCCCGACGGTCACGACCGAACCGCCACCCTGCGCTATCCGGGGGGCGAGTACGCGATACCGCTCGTGGAGGGCACCGAGGGTCAGGCCGCGCTGCGGCTGGGGTCGATGCTGGGCGAGACGGGGCTGACCGCGCTCGACCCCGGCTACGTCAACACCGGGGCGTGCCGCTCGCAGATCACCTACATCGACGGCGAGGCCGGCATCCTGCGCTACCGCGGCTATCCGATCGAGCAGCTCGCACGGCACTCGACGTTCGTCGAGACCAGCTATCTGCTGATCTACCGACAGCTGCCGAGCCGGCGCCAGCTGGCGGAGTTCACCGGCCAGATCCGGCGCCACACGCTGCTGCACGAGGACCTCAAACAGTTCTTCGACGGGTTCCCCGCCGACGCGCATCCGATGCCGGTGCTGTCCTCGGCGGTCTCGGCGCTCTCGACGTTCTACCAGAGCAGCCTCGATCCCTTCGACGAGCCGAACGTCGACCTGTCGGGGGTGCGGCTGCTGGCCAAGGTGCCCACGATCGCCGCCTACGCCTACAAGAAGTCGATCGGCCAGCCGCTGCTGTATCCGGACAACGAGCTGGGCCTGGTGGAGAACTTTCTGCGGCTGACCTTCGGGCTGCCCGCCGAGCCCTACGAGATCGACCCGCAGCTGACGCGGGCGCTGGACATGCTGTTCATCCTGCACGCCGACCACGAGCAGAACTGCTCGACCTCGACGGTGCGCATGGTCGGCTCGGCCCAGGCCAACCTGTTCGCGTCGATCTCCGCAGGGATCAACGCGCTGTTCGGCCCGCGCCACGGCGGCGCGAACGCCGCCGTGATCGCGATGCTCGAGGCGATCCGCGACGACCACGGCGACGTCGACGCGTTCGTGGCCAAGGTGAAGAACAAGCAGCCGGGCGCCCGGCTGATGGGCTTCGGGCACCGGGTCTACAAGAACTACGACCCGCGGGCGGCGATCGCCCGCGACGCCGCCCGCGGCCTGCTGGACAGGCTCGGCGGCGACGACGAGCTGCTCGTGCTCGCCCAGCAGCTGGAGGAGACCGCGCTCGCCGACGACTACTTCATCGAGCGCAAGCTCTACCCCAACGTGGACTTCTACACCGGCCTGCTCTACAAGGCGATGGGCTTTCCCACCGACATGTTCCCCGTCCTGTTCGCCATCGGCCGGCTGCCCGGCTGGATCGCGCACTGGCGGGAGATGATCGACGATCCGGACACCCGCATCGCCCGTCCCCGCCAGCTCTACACCGGGCCCACCCAGCGCGACTTCGTCCCGATCGGAGACCGCTGAGCCCGCGCCCGCGACCGCCGGCCCACCCTCGGGGCCGCACCCGGCGTCGGGCCCACCGGCCGGGCGCGTCCGGGCGAGGCGCGGGGCCGGCATCGTGGCCTGATGCCGGCGCGGCCGACGGGCTGTGTCAGGGGTTACCCCCTACCGGGAGCGCGTATGGCGCGGACTGCGACTGCGGACCTACCCTTTCTCGGGCTTCCGGGGCGCCGGCCGACACCAACGTGACGATCGGCAGCACGGCGGAACCGGCCGAACCACCGCATCAGCGGGCCGGACCGGCTGCCGATCGGCTTGCCGGAGAGGAACTCCCGACACCATGGCCAGTACCTGGCTGCCGAGCTGGCTCGGCTATTCGTGGACCGCGGTGTTCGCGGTCATTCTGATCGTGCACGTGTGGCACGCGGCCGTCCTGGCCGGACGCCACCGGTTGTGGCACGGCGTGCACGTGCTGATGGCCGCCGGCATGATCGTCATGTTCCTGCCGACCGCGCGGATGGTCGTGCCCGCCGGTTTCGGCGCGATGGTCTTCGGGCTGGCCGCGGTCGTCGTCGCCGGCCTGCGGCTGGGTGCCCGGGTGCGGGGCGAGACGGTGGGCGGACTCTGGCTGGCCACCGTGGTCGACCTGGCCGCGATGGCCTACATGTTCACCCTGGCCTCCTTCCGTGTGCTGTGGCTGACGATCGCCCTGGCGGCCTGGTTGATCGTCGAGGCCGCGGGCTGGGCGAGTGGACGCCTGTACACCGTCCTCGAGCAAGGGGGGCTGG
This sequence comes from Pseudonocardia acidicola, assembly GCF_012911935.1. GTDB lineage: Bacteria > Actinomycetota > Actinomycetes > Mycobacteriales > Pseudonocardiaceae > Pseudonocardia > Pseudonocardia acidicola. The sequence goes on from NZ_JAAXLA010000013.1 coordinate 45,736, forward strand.
GCGGAGCACGCACGGCGCCGGTCCCGGCATCGGTGCCGAGCGACGCCGCGAGCGGGAGCGCCGGGCCGGGCCTCCCCGGCGCGGCGGCCCGGCCGCGACCCGCCGTCGTCGTCCACGGCACCGTGCACGCGACCTGGATCCGGGTCACGCTGGCCCTGATGGCACTGGGCATGGCCTACATGCTGCTGGCCATGCAGTTCGGGATGGGCGCGATGGCCGGCATGCCGGGCATGTAGCCGAACCCCCGGGCGGCCGGTGGGCCGCGCCGGGCCGGCCGGTGGCAGGGCCCTCGGGCCCGGAGGGGGCTCGGCGTCGCTACCGTTCCGGGGTGCAGCTGGGCTATCTGACCCATGTCGCCGGGCACGACCGGCCCGCCGAGGTGTATCGCGAGACCGTCGAGCTGGCGGTCGCCGCCGAAGCCTTGGGGTTCGCTTCGTTCTGGGTGGCCCAACACCACGGGGGCGCGTTCGGCGGTCTGCTGCCCTCACCGCTGGTGCTGCTGGCCGCCGTGGCGGAGCGCACGACGACCATCCGACTGGGGACAGCGGTCATCGCCGCTCCGCTGGAGAACCCCCGCCGCCTCGCCGAGGACGCTGCCGTCCTCGAGGTGCTCAGCGGTGGTCGGCTGAACCTGGGCATCGGCGCAGGAGCCGACACCCGGGCCTCCGCCGCGTTCGGGCGTGATCATGCGGCACGTCACGGTGACTGCATCGACGTGGTCGACACGCTGTGCGCACTGCTGGAGGGCGAAGAACTCGTTCCCGGCGCGACAGGCCTTCGCCGCCGGCTGTGGTGGGCGACCGGCTCTTCGGCGGGCGTCGATGCGGCGGCCGCGCGGGGCATAGGGGTCATCTCGGGCCGTCCGCCGGATGCTCCGAACTCGACCGTGGTCGACGACCTGACCCGCTACTGGACCTGCGTGGTGGACGACCCGCGGGTGGCGGTGTCCCGGCTGGTGCACCCTGGCCAGCGTGCCGACCAGCTGGCCGCCGCGTGGTCGGCGGACCCCGCGATGCCGTGGGCCAGCGAGCTGATCACTCAGACCCAGCCGGTCTGGGCCGGGCTGACCACCCAGCTTCACGTCATGCGCATGCTGGCCGGTGAGCTCGCCCCCGCGCTGACCGTGCTCTCGGGATCTTCGCTTGTGCTCACGTGAGAGATGCGGTTGAGACGGCGGCTGGCCAACTTCGCTGGGACGACGGCCGACGCTGCTGTCTCACCTGCGACGTGACCATGCGCTGCTCGGCGGCCCTGGGCCTCGAGGTTCAGGTCGCTGTGCAGGTTGGATGAGCGCTGTGCAGGTTGGATGAGCACTGTGCAGGTCGATTGAGAACCGACCTGGATTGACCACCGGTAGTGGTCAATCCACCACGGAGAAGTGTTTCCCCTCCCAGCCCGGCGCCCCTAGCGTCGAGCCCGCGGGCGCCGGCGACGCCGCCTGCCGGCGGGCGAGTCCGGGGAGGAGACACCGTGCAGCTCGTCACGTACCGCCGTGTCGACGGCACCGCGACACACCCCTGCTTGGGGATCCTGCAAGGCGATCGGAGCGTCGACCTCGCCCGCGCCCACGCACGCACCGGAGCCGGACCGGTCCCGGAGTCGATGCCGGAGCTGCTCCGCCTCGGCGACGCCGGCCTCGGACTGGCGCGGGCCGCCGCCGAGTGGGCCGACGAGGAGGACACCGCCGCGCTCGACGCGGTCCGGCTCTGTGTGCCCCTTCCGCGGCCGACGCCATCGACGTCACGGCCGCCCCGATGACCGCCCGGGTCGACGGCAAGGCATGGTCGACCGGCAGCCTCGCCGTCGATGAACTTCACGTTCCCCGAGGTCATCTCGATGCTCTCGGCCGAGCAACCCCTGCACCCAACGAAGGAGGACGCATGACCGACGTGATCCTGCAGGTCTACCCCAGCCTCGGCGCCGAGGACGAGATGGCCGCGCGCCGCCCGATCGGCCGGGACAACGACGCCTACCAGCGCATGCTCGCGAGCCTCATCGAGCTCTGCCAGGCCGCCGACGAGCTCGGCTACTGGGGCATCACCCACGTCGAGCATCACATGCACTCCGAGGGCATGGAGATCTCCCCGGCGCCGCTGTTGCTCAACGTGCACCTGGCCAGGTACACGAAGCGGCTGCGCCACGGCCAGCTCGGTCTCGTGCTGCCCGCGCACGACCCGATCCGGCTGGCGGAGGAGATCGCGATCGCCGACCACATGCTGCAGGGGCGGTTGTTCGTCGGAATGGCCCGTGGCTACCAGGCACGTTGGCAGAACATCCTGTGTCAGCGGTTCGGGGTCACGTCGACGGCGTCGGACGCGAGTGCGGCCGACCAGCGCAACCGGCAGCTGTTCACCGAGAATTTCACGATCATGAAGGCGGCCTGGACCCAGGACCTGTTGACCTACGACGGGCCCACCTACCAGGTGCCGTACCCGCGCGAGGGAATCCCGAACTGGCCGCCGTCGGACACCATCACCCGGCCCTACGGCCAGCCCGGCGAGGTCGACGAGAACGGCACCGTGCGCGGCGTCAGCGTCGTCCCGAGGCCGTACACGAGCCCGCACCCCCAGCTGTTCCAGGCCTTCGGGGCGAGCCCCGGCACCCTGCGCTGGTGCGGCGAGGAGGACGTCACGCCGACGATCCTCATGGGCTCGATGGACAAGCTGCGCCAGCTCATGGAGATCTACGTGGCGGGCGCGGAGTCCCGCGGCCGGCACCCGCGCTTCGGTGAGGGCATCGGGGTCTGCCGGACGTTCTACGTCTTCCCCAACGGTACGCCGGACGACGAGGTCCGGGCCCGCATCCGGCGCAGTGTCGAGCTCTACGAGGAACCGGTGTGGCGCGGCTGGTACGAGCAGTTCGGCTTCATGGAGGCCTCGCGCTACGACGACGAGGAGGGCCCGGTCCCCAAGCCCGGCGAGCACCTGGCCGACCGGTTGATCAACAGCGGGCTGCTCATCGGCGGCACCGTCGACGACGTGAAGCGCCAGCTCGACGGCTTCCTGACGGCGCTGCCGATCGACTACTTCGTCTGGCTGTACCACTGGGGGATGATCCCGCGCGACGAGGCGCTGCCGATGCTCGAGCTGTTCGCCACCGAGGTGATGCCGGAGTTCGGGATGAGCTCGGCGCCGGCGCCTGCGACCGGCGTGATGGCATGAGCATCTCGCGAGCCACCGCAGCGGGGACGCCCGCACCCACCATGGAGGCGCTGGGGAAAGGCTTCCACGCGTTCGTCCAGCTGGACGGCAGCTGGGGGCTCAACAACGCCGGGGTGTTCGTCGGCGACGAAGGCGTGGTGCTGATCGACACCGCGTTCACCGCGCACCGCGGGCGGGCACTGCGCGACGCCGTCGCCGCGCTGACCGACAAACCGGTGCGCACGGTGATCAACACTCACCACCACGGCGACCACACCTACGGCAACTTCCTGTTCCCGGCGGCCACGATCATCGGCCACGACCTGTGCCGGGAGGCGACGATCGCCAGCGGGTTCGAGACTCAGAAGTGGTTCCCCGACGTCGATTGGGGCGACATCCGCATCACACCGCCGGCCGTGACGTTCGCCGACTCGCTGACCGTGTGGTGCGACGACATGCGCACCTCGCTGCGTTTCCTCGGCCCGGCGCACACCAGCAACGACGTCATCGCGTGGGTCGAGGAGCAGCGGCTGCTGTTCGCCGGGGACCTCGTGTTCAACGGCGGGACGCCGTTCGTCGTCATGGGATCGATCGAAGGCATCATCGCCGCGCTGGAGCAGCTCGACCGGCTGGGCGCCGAGGTGGTCGTACCGGGCCACGGATCGGTGTGCGGGCCCGAGGTGATCGGCCGGCAACTCGGCTACCTCCGATTCGTGCAGGAGACGGCGGCCGACGGTTTCCGCGCCGGGCTCGATCCGCTGGAGCTCGCGCGGCGCACCGATCTCGGCGACTTCGCCGGCTGGACCGACAGCGAGCGGCTCGTCGGAAACCTGCACAGGGCGTACTCCGAGCTGCGCGGCGAGCCGCTCGGCGGTCCTCTGGCCTATGACCGGATCGTCGACGAGATGGTCGAGTTCAACGGGGGCCGCCCACTGCACTGCGTGGCGTAGCGTTCGCGACCCAGCCCTCGCGCCCGGCGACCTCGAGCGCGAGGGCCAGGAAATTCCGCGTGACCGGGCCGGCCGAGCGCCGCCAGAACAGGTGCACCGGGATCAGCGGCGCCGGGTCGACCGCCCGCCACACGAACCCGTCGGGCATCGGGTCGAACTGGGTCTCGAAGGCGATGGAGAACGCTCTGGTCCGGGCGATCTCCTCGCGAGCGGCAGGGTCGCTGTGAAAGACCCCCGAGGACAGATACTCGAACTCCTGGATCCGGCCCACGAAGCCGTGCGCGCGGAAGAAACCCACGACCTGGTCGTAGAAACCCGGGGACAGCTCACGCGGCCAGATGGTGAGCGTCGTGAGCGCCAGGTGCGCCAGCGGCACCCGGACCCGCGCCGCGAGCGGATGCCGGGCGCCGAGAACGACGCCGAGGGCCTCCTCCCGGAGAACCATGCACTCGACGTCACCGACGACGACCGGGCAACGGGCCAGCCCGACGTCGAAGCGGCCGCTGTTCACCGCGTCGACGCTCTCGGCCTGCCACATCTCGCACATCTGCAGTGCGACGTCCGGGTGCCGCGCGTGCAGCTCGCCGACCAGCCGCGGAAGGGTCTCGGCGGCGACGGTCGGGGTGTAGGAGATGGCCAGTCGGCCCGCCTCCCCGCTGCTGGCCCGGCGGGTCTGTTCGCAAGCCGTGGCCACGGCGCCGAGGATCGAGCGGGCATGCGGGAGCAGCACCCGGCCGGCGTCGCTCAACTCGACGCTGCGGGTGGTACGCCGGAACAGCCGCACGCCGAGCTCGTCCTCGAGCTGGCGGATCTGCGCGCTGAGTGACTGCTGCACCACGTTGAGCCGTTTCGCCGCGCGCGAGAAGTGCAGCTCCTCGGCGACGGCCACGAAGGCCCGCAGATGCCGCAGCTCCACGTGGCCGCTCATCGGGCCATCCTCGCGTCGGTGAGGTGGCCGCCGCCAGTGTTGCCGCCTGATCCCGCGTAACCCTTCAGCGCAGCCGACTTCTTCTCGCACGCCTCGCCCGACGCGACGATCTGATCATGCTGGCTCGGGTGCACCTGACCAGCTCCGCGATCTCCGCCGTTGTGGAGCGCAGACTGAATGTCAATGACTGGCGCCACGAGAGATGTCCATGCCGAATTTCGTTCCGATGATCTTTTTCGAAGGGTTGAAGATGTCCTTCGGCCCCGCTTCCACATTGTCTTCGAGATCGCGGCTCGGGCGCTGCGCCGCGCACCTATGCGGCACTGAACAGCTAAGACCTTGATCAAACCAGTCTGACGGACCCCACACAGATGCCGAATGGACTATTGACGCTCTCGGCGAGTCTGGTCAAGATGGCCCCGTCGGGGCATTTCTCAGATCGTTCCACCCGGCGCCTAAGGAGTCCTGGATGGCGACGTATCAATACCGTTGCACCCGAGACGGAATCATCGAAGTGGGCCACCCCATCGGAACCGCGCCGGCGACGGTGGTCTGCCCGGCCTGCGCCGCCGACCTGCCCCGAGCCTTCACTGCGCCGATGCTCGGCTTCGCCTCGCGTCCGCTGATGGCTGCGATCGACCGCAGCGAGGCGACCGGCTGCGAGCCGGCGGTCGTATCCGCGCCGCCCCCACGGCCGGCCCACCGCCGAACGCCGATGGCTCCACCGAACCCGGCTCTGCGCCGGCTGCCACGGCCCTGAGCTCGCGGCCTCCCCATCCACACTGGACCGAACCGGACTGCGCACCGGAGCGGATCCCGCCCGTCCACAGAAGAGGTGTGCACCCATGGGCAGTGTCGGGTTGCTCTACGTCGGAGCCGTGCTGTTCCTCAATGGAGCGATGCTCCTGGGCTGGGTCGAGTCCCGGTCGGCGGCTCCGCTCAACATCTTCGTCGGCCTGCTGCAGGTCATCACGCCGACCTATCTGATCTTCACCGCGAACGGCGACGCGAACGTCGTCCTCAGCGCCTCCGGGTTGTATCTGTTCGGTTTCACCTACCTCTACGTCGCGTTCAACCTGCTCGGCGGCCTCGACGGCACCGGCCTCGGCTACTTCTCGCTCTTCGTTGCCGTCTGCGCGGTGGTCTACGCGGGGCTGAACTTCTTCCGGCTCGGCGACACCGCCTTCGGCGTCATCTGGCTGTACTGGGCCTTCCTCTGGCTGCTGTTCTTCCTCCTGCTCGGCCACAGCCGTGAGGAGCTGACCCGCTACACGGGGGCCGTCGCTCTCATCCAGGGCTGGGTCACCGCCGCCATCCCTGCGTTCCTGCTGCTCACGGGCCGGTGGGGGCAGGCCGACACACCCACCGCGCTGATTCTGGCGGTGTTCGGGGTGGTCGTGTTCGTCGCGCTGTACCTGCGCCTGCGCCCGGGCCGGGAAGCGCCGTCGGCACCGCCTGCGGGCGGGGCCGCCGTGGTCGGCGGCGTCAGCCCCGGCTGATCGGGACGCACTGATCGTCGTGGGCCTGCTGGGCCCACGAACGCGCATGGTCTGTCGGGGCGCCGTGCGCCTGGAACGACTGCATTCCTGCGGTCGCGAACGTCGAGAACACCGAGCCGAAGGACTGGCCATGCCGGAAGTCGTATTCCCGCTCGACAACACGAAGAAGTTCACCGACCAGAAGATCGTCGGCCACAACCGCTGGCATCCGGACATCCCGGCCCAGGTGCAGGTCAAGCCCGGGGACGTGTTCCGGGTGCATTGTCGGGAGTGGTTCGACGGGGCGATCCGCAACGACGACTCCGCCGAGGACGTACTCAACGCGCCGCTGCCCGGCGTGCACGTGCTCAGCGGGCCGATCGCCGTCGAGGGAGCGCAACCCGGTGACCTGCTCATCGTCGACATCCTCGACGTCGGACCGGTCCCGCAGGAGGACTCCGGACCGCTGGCCGGGCAGGGCTGGGGCTACACCGGTGTGTTCGCCACACAGAACGGCGGCGGGTTCCTCACCGAACAGTTCCCCGACGCCTACAAGGTGATCTGGGACTTCCGCGGCGGCACAGCGACCTCGCGGCACGTCCCCGGCGTGTCCTTCACCGGCATCGTGCACCCGGGTCTGATGGGCACCGCGCCCTCGGCCGAGCTGCTCACCAAGTGGAACGCCCGCGAACAGGAGCTCATCGACACCGATCCGGACCGGGTGCCGCCACTCGCCCTGCCCCCGCTACCGGACTCGGCCATCCTCGGCTCGCTGGTCGGGGACGATTTCCGCCGGGTCGCCGCCGAGGCCGCCCGGACGGCACCGCCGCGGGAGAACGGTGGCAACCAGGACATCAAGAACTTCACCAGGGGCACCCGCGTCTTCTACCCCGTCTTCGTCGACGGCGCGAAGCTGTCCATGGGCGATCTGCACTTCAGCCAGGGCGATGGGGAGATCACGTTCTGCGGTGCCATCGAGATGGGCGGGTTCATCGACCTGCACGTCGACCTGATCAAGGGCGGGATGCAGACCTACGGCGTCTCCGAGAACGCGATCTTCATGCCGGGTAACACCGACCCGCAGTACAGTCAGTGGCTCGCGTTCTCCGGCACCTCGGTCACCCTCGAGGGCAAGCAGCACTACCTGGACTCCCACCTGTCGTATCAGCGGGCCTGTCTGCACGCGATCGACTACCTCACCACGTTCGGCTACAGCCCGATCCAGGCGTACATGATCCTTGGTGCGGCGCCGATCGAGGGCCGGCTCTCCGGGGTGGTGGACATTCCGAACTCGTGCTCGACGGTCTACATCCCGACCGCGATCTTCGACTTCGACGTCCGGCCAGGTAAGGAGGGACCGCACCAGATCGACCCCGGCCAGGGTGTGCCCAAGGCCAGCTTCTGACCTTCGTCCGAGCCCGCCGGCGCGGCGACCGAGCCCCGCCGGCGCGCCCGGACGCGGTACCAGACCGCCACACCACCGACCCCGGACTCCGCAAGAACGTGCCACCGAGAAGCCTGACGCAGTTGACGAGGGCGATGCGAACATATGCTCGTGCGGAGCGACGCGACGATCCTGCATGCCGATCTCGACGCGTTCTACGCGTCGGTGGAGCAGCGCGACGACCCCCGGCTGCGCGGCCGCCCGGTGATCGTCGGCGGCGGCGTGGTGCTCGCGGCCAGCTACGAAGCCAAGGCCTGCGGCGTGCGGACGGCGATGAACGGCCGGCAGGCACGCCGACTCTGCCCGGGTGTGGTGGTCGTCGAGCCGCGGATGGCCGCCTACGCCGCTGCGAGCAGGGCCGTCTTCACCGTGTTCGAGCAGACCACGCCCCTGGTCGAAGGCATCTCGATCGACGAGGCATTCCTTGACGTCGGCGGGCTGTGGCGGATCTCCGGCCCGCCGCTGGACATCGCGGTGCGACTGCGCCGCGACGTGCTCGAGCAGGTCGGGCTGCCCATCACCGTCGGGATCGCCCGGACGAAGTTCCTGGCCAAGGTCGCCAGCGGCGTGGCCAAGCCGGACGGCCTGCTGCTCGTCCCACCCGATCGGGAACTCGCGTTCCTGCACCCGCTGCCGGTCGAGCGGTTGTGGGGAGTCGGCACCGTCACCGCGAGCAAGCTGCACGCCCTCGGCGTGCGCACCGTCGGTGAGGCGGCCGAACTCGGTGAGGCAGCACTGGTGTCGTTCCTCGGCCGAGCGACCGGACGGCACCTGCATGCGCTGGCGCACAACCGTGACCCCCGCCCGATCGACACGCACCGGCGTCGCCGCTCGATCGGGTCACAACAGGCACTCGGCCACCGGCCGCGGACCGCGGCAGAACTCGACGCGATCCTCGCCGGCACCATCGACCGGTTGGGCCGCCGGCTACGAGCGGCCCACCGCGTCTGCCGCACCGTGGTCCTCCGGGTGCGGTTCGCCGACTTCACCCGGGCAACCCGGTCGCACACCCTCGCGGAAGCCACCGCACACACCGAGACGGTCCTCGCCACGGCACGCGGACTGCTCACCGCGGCCATGCCCACGATCTCGGCCCGGGGCCTGACCCTGTTGGGGGTGTCGCTGACCAACCTGCAGAACGACCGCGCCGTCCAACTCGCACTGCCGTTCGACGAGCAGAGCGGACCCGCGCTGGACCACACGCTGGACTCGCTGCGCGACCGGTTCGGCACCGAGGCCGTCACCCGCGCCACGCTCCTCGGCCGGGGTCAAGGCTTCACCGCGCCCCTGCAGAGTGATCTTGTAACGTCGGAACGGCCGGGCCACTCAGGCATCAACCACTCCCCGGAAGTGTCTCGTGACGACCGGAGGGCCACCGAGGATCCTCGGGGGCGGGGCCCCGGCGCGCCCTGAGTCCGTGACCGGCCGTCGGGGGCCTCACCGGAACACGTTCCTGGAGGACCGACGCATGCGCTCTCATGAGAAGGCGGGGATGCTGATCTCCCGACGAGTGGCGGTCGCCGGTGCGGGTGCCCTCGCCACGGTCGTCACCCTGGGCGGGGGCGTCGAGAGCTGTTCCGGTTCGAGTCCGTCCTCCGGCGGCGGGAGCCACTCGAGCGGCGGGGCGGCCGGCACCCACGAACTGGCCAAGACCAGCGACATAGCCGTCGGCGGCGCCACGATCTTCCCCGAGTGGTCGGTGGTGGTCACCCAGCCGACCTCCGGGCAGTTCAACGCTTACTCCGCCAGATGCACGCACGAAGGCTGTCTGCTGAACTCCGTCGCCGCAGGCACGATCAACTGCCCGTGCCACGGCAGCCGGTTCACCATCGCGGACGGCTCGGTGGCGCACGGCCCTGCGCGCCGCCCGTTGAACCCGGTGACGATCACGGTGCGCGGGGAGTCGATCATCCTCGGCTGACGTGCCCGGCATCGTCGGCAGTCAGTGCGCGGACGGCGTCCGCTCGACCTCACGACCGGGCCGCCGAAGCTCGGCCCGCACCGCCGGGACGACCTCGGTGCCGAACAACTCGATGCTGCGCATGACGAGGCGGTGTGGCACCGAACCGATACTGGTCTGCATCAGGTAGCGGTCGTGCCCGAAGAGCTCGTGGTGGCGCAGGATCGTCTCGACGACCTGCGCAGGGCTACCGACGACGAGCACACCGTGGTCGGCGATGGAGCCGTCGAACCGTTCCCGGGTCAGCGGCGGCATGCCGCGCTCTCCGAAGTAGGTGTTGAGGTAGCCGGCGTAGTGCGGGAAGAACTCGTCGGCCGCGGCCTGCGAGGTGGGCGCCACCAAGCCGTGGGTGTTGATGCCGACCGGAAGCGGGCCGAAGCCGGCCTGCCGGGCGCCCTCGCGGTGCGCGGTCAGCGGGGCGAGACCGTGTTCGGGCCGGCCGCCGATCAGCGCCAGCGCCATGGGGAGCCCGAGATGCCCCGCGCGAAGTGCGGAGCTCGGTGTGCCGCCGACGCCGATCCAGACCGGAAGCCGGGGCTGCACGGGGCGCGGATGCACGGCGACGGCGTCCAGCGCCGGCCGGAACCGGCCCGACCAGGTCACGGGCGGGTCCTCCCGCAACCGCAGGAGCAACTCGATGTTCTCCACGAACAGCGCATCGGAGTCCTGCACCTCCCGCCCGAACAGCGGGAAGGACTCGACGAACGCGCCGCGCCCGGCCATCACCTCCGCCCGGCCGTTCGAGAGCACGTCGAGCAGGGCGAAGTCCTGGAAGAGCCGGACGGGGTCGGCCGAACCCAGCACACTCACCGCACTCGTCAGCCGGATCCGGCGGGTACGGGCCGCCGCAGCGGCGAGGACGACGGCCGGGTTGGCCACGAACATCTCCGGGCGGTGGTGCTCGCCGACCCCGAACACGTCGAGGCCGACCTGCTCGGCCAGCTCCACCTCCTCCAGGATCTCGGCCATCCGCCGGTGCGAGCTGGTGGCGACACCCGTGGCGGGATCGGGCAGCGCCTCCCCGAAGCCGTACAGGCCGATCTCCATCGACGGTTGGCGCATCTCGACGGCTCCCGCTTCATGCGACGCGACCGGCCGGGACACCGGGCCGGGTCGGCACAGGGACCCTGAGAGCCGACGATTGAATTCTCACCTACCCGCCGGAGCAAGTGGACCGGGGCCGATGTCCACCGCCGGCCGGCGTGGCCGCGGTGCCGCAGTCTCGTGAGGCGGAGCAACCGAGTCCGCCACCACCGACCTCGACGTCGCTTCAGGTGCCGAGACGGCCCTGCTGATGAAGGTGATCGAGAAGATGTCGATGTTCGAGCGGCGTCAGGCGATCGAGGAGCGTGGCCGGACGGCGCCTGGCAGGCGACCGCTGGTCACCGATTTCAGCAGATGCCGGGTACCGTCGAGCGTCACCGATCACCGTCCGGAAGGGGGACGCCCGTGCTCTCCACGCACCCGGATTCCGGGACGGCCGCGCTGCCGTGCGCCGGTGACGCCACCCGGGTGCGGACCCGGCTGATCGACCGCGTCGCGCTGGCCCACGACGCCTCGCACTACCTGTTGACGCCCTCGGCCGTCGTGACGGCGCGCGACGCCGCCCACGTCGGCGAGCTGATGCGGGCCTGCGCGGCCCGCGGGACTCCGCTGACCTTCCGTTCCGGGGGCACCAGCCTGTCGGGCCAGGCCGTGACGTCCGGGGTGCTGGTGGACACCCGGTCCGACTTCCGCGGCGTGCAGGTCCGCGACGAGGGCCGTCAGGTCTGGGTGCAGCCCGGCGCCACGGTGCGCTCGGTGAACGTCCGGCTGGCCCCGTACGGGCGCAAGCTCGGGCCCGATCCGGCGAGCGAGAGCGCCTGCACCCTCGGCGGTGTCATCGCGAACAACTCCAGCGGGATGGCCTGCGGGACCGAGGCGAACACCTACCGAACGCTGGCCGACATGGTCGCGGTGCTGCCCAGCGGGACCGTCGTCGACACCGGCGCCGCCGACGCCGACGAGGCCCTGGCGGCCCGCGAGCCCGTGCTGTACGCCGGGCTGCTGCGCCTGCGCGACCGGGTGCGGTCGAGACCCGAGTCCGTCCGGCGCATCCGGGCGCAGTTCTCGATGAAGAACACCATGGGCTACGGGCTCAACGCGTTCCTCGACTTCGACCGGCCCGCCGACCTGCTCGCGCACGTGGTCGTCGGCAGCGAAGGGACGCTGGCCTTCGTCGCCGAGGCCGTGTTCGACACGATTCCGGTGAAGCCGCATGCGGCCACCGGGCTGGTCGTGTTCGACTCCCTCGCCGCGGCCACCGATGCGCTCCCGGCGCTGGTGGCCAGTGGCGCCGCGACCCTCGAACTGCTCGACGCGGCATCGCTGCGGGTGGCCGCCACGGACCGGGTCGCGGGCCCGGCGCTGCGCAGCCTGGCCGTCGAGAAGCACGCCGCGCTGCTCGTCGAGTACCAGGAGATGGCACCCGATGAGCTCGCGGCGCGCACCGAGCGCGCCGCGCCCCTGCTCGACGGGCTGCCCGGGCTCGCCGGCGAGGCGGTACTCAGCGACGATGCGCGCGCCCGGGCCGATCTCTGGCACATCCGCAAGGGCCTCTACGCCGCGGTCGCCGGTGCCCGGCCGCGCGGCACGACCGCCCTGCTCGAGGACGTCGTCGTCCCGGTGCCGCGGCTGTCGCACACCTGCACCGAGCTCACCCGCCTGTTCGCCGAGTACGGCTACGCCGGCGCCGTCATCTTCGGCCACGCCAAGGACGGCAACATCCACTTCATGCTCGACGAGGGCTTCGAGCAGCCCGACGATCCGTCGAAGTCCCGGTACGCCCGGTTCACCGAGGAGATGGTGGACCTGGTCCTCGGCGAGGAGGGCTCGCTCAAGGCCGAGCACGGCACCGGGCGGGTGATGGCCGGCCACGTCCGCCGCCAGTACGGCGACGAGCTGTTCGACGTGATGCGCGAGCTCAAGGGCCTGTTCGACCCGCACGGGGTGCTCAATCCCGGCGTCGTGCTCAGCGACGACCCGGAGGCCTACCTGCACGACCTGAAGAGCGTCCCGCAGACCGATCCCGAGGTGGACCGCTGCGTGGAGTGCGGGTTCTGCGAACCGGTCTGCCCCAGCCGGGACCTCACCCTGACACCGCGGCAACGCATCGTCGTCCGCCGCGGGATGGCGGCCGCCCGGGACGAGGGCGACCACGAGACCCTCGCCGCGCTGCAGGCCGACTACCGCTACGCCGGCGTCGAGACCTGCGCGGCGGACGGGATGTGCCAGACCGCCTGCCCGGTGATGATCGACACCGGGAGCCTGGTCCGACGGCTGCGCGCCGAGGACCGCGGGCCGCTCGTCCGGCGCGCCGGGGCCCTGGCCGCCGGGCACTGGTCCGGCCTCACCCGGGCCGCGTCGCTCGGCCTGAGCACCGCCGGCGCCGTCCCGGCCCCGGCCGCCGCGGCAACACGACTCGGGCGCCGGCTGCTGGGCACCGAGGCCGTGCCGGAGTACCGGCCCGGTCTGCCCCGCGGCGGGCGCCGGCGCGCCGGACGAGCCGCCGACCCGGCCGGGCCGGCGGCCGTCTTCCTGCCCACCTGCACCGGGGCCATGTTCGGCCCCGAGTCCGACGGCACGGGCAGCACCGCCGCGTTCCGCTCGCTGTGCGCCCGGGCCGCGGTGGAACTCGCCGTGCCACCGGACGCCGACGGCCTGTGCTGCGGGACCCCGTGGTCGTCCAAGGGGCTCACCGCCGGCAAGGAACGCATGCACGAGCTGGTGCGCCGCTCGGTCACGTCCGTGCAGCGCGGGCGTGACATCCCCGTGGTCTGTGACGCCTCCTCGTGCACCGAGGGGTTGCGCACGGCGCTCGCCGCGGACGGCATCGAGGTCCTCGACGCCGTCACCTTCGTCCGCCGCGAGGTGCTGCCGCGCCTGCAGGTGCACCGCCGCTGGCCGTCGCTCGCGCTGCACCCGACGTGTTCCTCGGTCCAGCTCGGCCTCGACGCCGACCTGCGCGGGATCGCCGAGGCCGTCGCCGACACCGTCATCGTCCCGATGGCCTGGGGCTGCTGCGGGTTCGCCGGCGACCGCGGGCTGCTGCACCCGGAGCTCACCGCCTCGGCGACCGCCGCGGAGGCCGCCGAGGTCCGGGCCGCGGCCCCGGCCGCCCTCGCCTCGTGCAACCGCACCTGCGAGATCGGCATGACCCGCGCCGTCGGCCGGCCCTATCACCACGTGCTCGAGCTGCTCGACGCCGCGACCACCCCCGGGGAGCCCCTCCCCCGCGCGACGTGGCCCGCACCGGCCGGGTCGGACCGCCGCTGAGTCCGCCTCGGTACGGCTCCCGTGTCCGGCGGACGTGCCTCACGGCCCGGGTGGTCGGTCATCGGGTGTCGTGATGTGCCCCGCTCATCGGCGGAGGCGTCGCACGGCCGGCCCGGCGACGCCGTCTCCGGCCGCCGATCCCGTGTGCGTGACAAGCGGGGTGTGCCGGCGGGTGTCCACGCTGAGTTGGAAGATGTCAGCCCTGTTGTAGGTCCCGACGATGTCGTGCGCCTGCTTGGCGACGATCTGCTCGCGCAGATCCAGGTCCGCGTAGAGGATGCCCTCGGCACCCAGCAGGGGCCCCGCGATCGCCTGCCCATGCGGGCCGACGATCATCGAGGCGGTCGGGTGGGAGGTCAGCAACTTCTCGACGCGGGCGTCGCCTTCGGCCACGGCCGAGACGGCGTCATCCCCGAGCGCCGTCGCCGCGACCACGCTGAAGACCTTGCCCTCGAAAGCGTGCGCGGCGCTGCGCAGCCGGATGCTGTCCTCGAGGTCGTACTCGGTTCCTGCCGCGCGCGCGTCGAACGGCCACGAGGGCGGGTAGGTGGCGATGTGCAACCGCTCGCCCTGCGCGAGCAGGGTGAACCGGGCGAGGGTGTTGGTGTTCTCCCCGCAGATCAGCGCTCCGAGGTGCCAGCCGTCGAGTGGAACCGGGGCGAGGTCGTGGGCATCCCCGTGTGACCAGGTCAGGCGCTCGTACCAGGTGGCGACCAGCTTGCGGCGGTGGTTCACCAGCCGCCCCGTCCGGTCGAAGATCACGTTCGCGTTCCACAGCTGGCCCAGGCTCGCCGGGTTCCGCTCGTTCACACCCACCGAGACCACGACGCCGAACCGGGCGGCCAGCCGGCCGATCCGGTCGGTGTCCGGGCCGGGCACGACGATCGACTCGTCCATCAGCCGCTCGTGCAGGTCGTGCTGGTCAACGGGTGCGAGCACCCCGTTCCAGATGGGGAACCCCGCCACGAAGGTCTCGCCGAACACGATGAGCTCGGCCCCCTGGCCGGCCGCCTCCGCGACGAGGGTATCCATCTTGTCCAGGGTCGCGGCCCGGTCGAGGAACACGGGGGCCGCCTGCACGGCCGCCACCCGGACCCGTGGCAGATCGATCTGCGACATCACGTCTCCTCCGAATCGGCGAATCGGCGCCGCTCGATCAACCTCCCGGCCCCGCTCCGCGTGGAGTGCGGCGAAGGTAAGCACGTTCTTGCGGCCGGTCAAGGCTGCAGGCTGATCACCATGATCACCGCACAACACGCCGTCGCCGATGCCTGGTCACGACGCCGATCTCGGCTCCATCCGTAGCTCCGACGGGTCGAGCGGGGGTGGCGGGAGCCACTCGGCCGCCAACAGGGACCAGGGCCCCAGCGCGATCACGACGGCGTCGGCCCGGACCAGTTCGCCGTCGACCTCCCCTCCCCCGGCGGCCGAGCCGGTCGCCCGGCGCGCCACGCCGGTGACCCGGCCGTGGCGTAGCTCGGCTCCGCGCGCCTGCGCCGCATCCATCAGGGCCGTGGTGAACGCGGCGGGTGCATCACCGCGGTGGTCTCCGGCGTACCGAGGACGCTGTTGGCCACCACGTCGTCGGCGAGCCAGCCCAGATCGGCCGGGCGGTTCCGGGGTGCGGCACGGCCGGGCTCGACGTAGCCGCCGTAGGTGGTGCCGCCCGTGACCGAACCCGTCGTCCAGCTGCGGGCCGGGATCGCCGGTGACCTCGCGCCGTACGCGCGGGACGAGGTGGCCGCGGTGCTCGCGCACGCGGGACGCCCGGTGCTACGCGTGCATGTGCGCGTGATCCGCCACGGCGACCCGGCGCGGGGGCACAGTGGTCGCCGTGAACGACCGCGGCGCCGCGCGTGCCAGGTGTGTTCCTGATACCCGACGACCACGCGACCACAGTGGTCGATCGCGCGGCACCCGCCACGCTCGGGCTGGATCGGTTCCGCCGAGCAGCACGAGCACAGAGGACGGTGATCGGCGGAATCATCGCGGGCTCAGCGATCACGAGACGAAAGGTCGACGGACCTTGGGCCCTTCGGCCCTGTGGCTACGACGGCCGGGGGCCGATTCTCGAGGTGTTGGGGAGGCGAACCGATGACCGAGACGATGCGCGACCGACTCATCCAGGCACTCGACAGCGCTGACAGGCCCGCGCCCGAAGCCGCCGAGGTCCTCACCGACCTGGCTGATCTGGTGTTCTTGACGACGCTGCTGGATCAGCTGAGCGAACGGGCGAACCGCCGGTTGGCCGCCTGGCCGACGGTGACCGCTCACATCGGGCACGCACGAGACCATGTCGCCTCTGTGCACCGCACCCTGACCCACGCCGCGGAGATCCTGGCGTTCAACACCGCGCAGGCCTCACCTCTGCGGACCGACACCTGACCGAGCAGCCGGCCCGACCGCCCCCACGCTGTCGGCCGTCGTTGTCCAGGCGTCGCGCCACGCGGGTACCCCTCGGCACGGATGTACCGGTCGGCTGCTCATCGAGTGCGGCCGGACCCAGACTGGACGGCGCCGCTGCGACACGGCATCCATTGTGGACGAAAGTGATCAGGTCGGGACCATCGCCCCTACTCACGGCGCTCAGTCCTCGGTAGATCATGGGCATCAGCAGGACGAACCGGACGAGGGGAAGCCATGACAGAGACCGCCGAGGTCGTCGAGCTCGTGGAACTCGATCGCGGCGAATGCCGGCACCTCCTGACCCGCGGTGTGGTCGGGCGAGTGGTGTTCACCGACGCAGCGATGCCGGCGGCCGAACCCGTCAACTACATCGTCGACGGCGAGGAGGTCATCTTTCGTAGCGCCGGGGGGAGCAAGCTCGCCGCCGCCACCCGGCGTGCCGTCGTCGCCTTCCAGGTCGACGAGATCGACCCGTCCACCCACACCGGGTGGAGCGTCCTGGGCGTCGGCGAGGCATATGAGGTGACCGACGCCGATCGGCTGGCCGAACTCGCCGAGCGCCTGCCGGCTCCCTGGGCTCCCGGACACATCGCGCACACCATCGCCGTCCCGCTGCTGCGTCTCACCGGACGCCGGCTGAGCCCGAGAGACGCGAAATCCGGCTGAGCTCCGCGCCCGGCCCTGTCCGGAAGTCGCCATGGTCTGGCCGCCACACCGCTGAGGTGGTATGAGGAGCCCGACGATCGTCGTGCGACCCGGGAGGACGAATGTTCCCGATCACGCTCGAACTGCGCCGGTGAGCCCGGAGCGCGCCGCGGAGTCCCGCGCCGGGGTCGAGCTGACCAACCTCGACCAGCCCCTGTTCGACGGCGCAGACGCGACCAAACGGGACCTCGTGGACTATCTGGACGCGGTCCGCGACCGCATCCTTCCCGAGCTTCGGGACCGGCCGCTGTCGCTGATCCGCGTGCGCCCCGGCCAGCAGCCGTTCATGCAGAAGAACCTGCCGAGCTACGCCCCGGACTGGGTACCGCGGACCACCATGTGGGCAGAGTCGTCCCGGCGCGAGGTCAGCTACCCGCTGTGCAACGACCGGCGCACCCTGCTGTGGTTGGCCAACCAGCGCGCCGTCGAATACCACCCCGCACTGGTCCGCGACAGGAGCACCCACCCCACGCACATGGTGCTCGACCTCGACCCGCCCGCCGGCGACGCCTTTCCGCACGTCGTTCGTGCGGCCCGACTCGTGCGACAAGCACTCGCCGACGCCGGGCTGGCCGGCGCGGTCAAAACCAGCGGAGCGAAGGGCCTGCACGTGTTCGTGCCCCTCGACGACCGGACGGGCATCGAGGACGCAGCCGCGGCGACCAGGGCCCTCGCCGCGCGCGCCGAGCGGATCGACCCCGACATCGCGACGACCGCGTTTCTCCGGGAGGACCGGAACGGCAAGGTGTTCCTGGACCCCACCCGCTCCGGCGGCGCAACCGTCGTGGCCGCCTACAGCCCGCGGACCCGCCCCGGTGTACCCGTGTCGTTCCCGGTGACATGGGACGACCTCGACCGCGTGACGCCCGCCGACTTCACCATCCACACCGCCGCGGCGCTACTGGCCGACGCCGACCCGTGGCACGAACAGATGCCCGAACCGCAACTGCTGCCCGCGGACCTGATCGAGGAGGGCTACACGATCCCGATCCCCCGGGTGCAGGCGATGCACGAAGGGAAACGGCGCGCCCGCGCCCGCCGGAAGTAGCCGTCGCGCAGCCGCCGACAGCAGTCCCGGGATGCGCACCGCGACTGCCGGCCCGGCACCGCCGGGCCGGCACCGTCGTCTCCCCGGTCGGCGCGACCTCGCTCAGACCGCCGGTTGCGACGTGGCCGCTCGCTGGCCGGCGATCAGGGTGTTGCGCAGCAACATCGCGATCGTCATCGGGCCCACGCCGCCGGGAACCGGCGTCGAGCCTGGCGCTGCTCACCGGCTGTCGCACAGCCGGGGGCACCGACATCGTCGTCCACGCGGGGCCGGTCGGGCCGGCCTGATGCCTGAGCCGACCTCGGTCCCGGCCGACCGGGGCCGGGGTCAGCTCGCCACGGAGAGGGCCGGGGCCCGCAGGTCGGCCGCGGGGAACGGCGGCCGGTCGTCGAGGCGCAGGGACAGCTTCCCGGCTGCCCGCCAGGCACGGGCGGTGAGGTCCCGGTCGGTGTCGGTGACGAGGTTGCCCATGACCCGCAGCGCCACGGTCATGAGCGCGCGCGAGCGCATGCCGACCGGCCCGGCCAGAGGGAGTAGGCGCGGCAGGGTCAGCAGCCCGGCGAGCCGGCGCGCGATCGAGAACGCCTGGCCGTAGTGAGTGCGCAGGGTGGCAGGCCAGGCGACGGACAGGTCCCGTTCCTGCGCGATCAGCTCGGCGACGATGCGGCCGGTCTCCAGCCCGTAGTCGATGCCCTCGCCGTTGAGCGGGTTCACGCACCCAGCGGCGTCGCCGATGAGCGCCCAGTTGGCGCCGGCGACACCGGACACGGCGCCGCCCATCGGCAGCAGCGCCGACGCGTGGGCGCGGACCGGGCCGTCGAGCTGCCAGTCGTCGCGGCGGGCGTTGGCGTAGTGCTCGATCAGCCCGCGCAGCCGGACACCGGCCGGTCGCTTGTCGGTGGCGAGGGTGCCCACGCCGATGTTGACCTCGCCGTTGTTCAGCGGGAACACCCAGCCGTAGCCGGCGAGCACCTCGTCCTCGGTACCGCGCAGCTCCAGGTGCGAGGAGATCCACTGGTCGTCGCTGCGGCCGGAGCGGATGTACCCCCGGGCCGCGACGCCGAATGCGGTGTCCCGGTGCCACTCGCGGCCGAGCACCCGGCCGAGCGTGGAGCGGGCGCCGTCCGCGACGACCAGGCGCGAGCACCCGACCGTGGTGGTCGTGTCGTCGGCGAGCCGGAACACCACACCGGCCACCCGCTCGCCGTCCCGCACGACGTCGACGGCGCGGGCGCCCTCGAGCGGCACGGCGCCGGACTCCAGCGCCACCTCGCGGATGCGCGCGTCGAGCTCCAGGCGGGGAACGGCACCGCCGTTGGCGGGCAGCGACCCCCCGGGCCACGGCAGCTGCAGCTCTTGCCCGAAGCCGGCCGCCCGCAGGCCCCGGTTCGTTCCCTGCGACCGCACCCAGCCGCCGAGCCCGAGCCGGTTGAGCTCGGCGATCGCGCGGGGGGTGAGGCCGTCGCCGCAGGCCTTGTCGCGGGGGAAGGTGGCCGCGTCGGCAAGCAGGACGTCGAGCCCGCTGCGGGCCGCCCACGCCGCCGCCGCCGACCCGGCCGGTCCGGCGCCCACGACAAGGACGTCGGTCGAGCCGGGGATGACAGCGGGGACGGTCTCGGGTGCCATGTCATCAGTGTCCCAAGTGCACCCAGCGGCGGCCCGGTCACCTGGCTGTCGCCGCTGCCACCGCAGGTCGCTGCCGCAGATCCGCCTGGACGATCTGCCGGGCGCCCGCGCGCAGATGACCGAACCGATGGTTGCCGTGCCGGCGCCGGGCACGACCGGCGTCCAGGTGGAGGACGTACGCGTGTCCGGCCCCGAGGGCGCCCCCGACATCACGCTGCGGCTCCATCGACCCGGCCGGGTCGCCGCCCGGGCCGGGGTCCACAGCGTGCACGGCGGCGGGTTCGTCCTGGGCAACCTCGAGACCTCCCACACGCGGAACGTGGAACTGGCCCGCGAACGGAGCGGGTAGGGGTCAGCCTGCCCCTCCGGGTGGCGAACGCCGTTGCGGATACGGTCGCTCACCGCCGACACGGAGTCGCGGAGACCAGGCCGGCGCTTCGCCGGGGCTCAGGTGGGGCCGCTCGGGCGGCCTGCTCCAGTTCGTCACCTTGCCGTCACCGATCGTCCATGTGCCCAACGCACTCCGCTCACCGCCGGGAGTCAGGGTGGCCGAGAACCCATGAAAGGGGCCCAGTCATGGCCGGATTCTTCACGTCGGTACTGGTCACGGCCACGGCTGCGCTGATCGAGAAGCTCGTCCTCCACGTGATCCGCTCGCTACGTAGCGCGCGCAGGCCGGTCGTCGGCTGAGCGCCGCGGTCCTCGTGCAGCGCCTGCTGAGGTGACCGCGACCGGTACCGACGTGGCAACGGTCCAGGACCGGGTTCAGGTCACCGCCGACCCGTGGGCTCGAGCACGGGCTCGACATCCACGATGGGTATTCCGTCGTGCGCTTCGAGGTCGCGCACCCGGACCCTGTCACCGGCAACGGAGAGTATCTGCATCCGGTGCGGTCCGTTGAGGACAGGCCAGGCGTCCGGGGCTCCTCCGTCGCCCTGTTTCGGTGCGGTGTCGCGGTCGACGAGCGGAGAGTCGACCCATCCGATCGGCGTCACGTCGTACCGGGACGCGCTCATGTAGTCCTTTCGCACCGGCGTCGAGGAGCGCCTGCAGGGTTCTCGTGATGTCGTCGACGTGCCGGTAGCCGGCAGGGCCCGTCACCCCCTGGCTGTGGCCAGGGGGGATCCAGCCCGACGTGCAGGTCCCCGACGTTGAAGCCGACGTGGGAGGCCTCGTCCAGGTCGGGTTCCACGGCCAGGAGCTCGCAGTAGAGGATCTCGGCCATCACCCAGCCGACCGGCCGCGCCGAGGCGGCGCGCCGGGCTACCTGCTGGCCGCGCACCCACCTGGTCCGCCGGCCGCTCAGCCGACCCGTCTGGCGTCGGTGAGCTCGGCCGGCGAGGAATCACCCGCGTCGGCCGGCCCGATCAACTCAAGGATCATGGCCGCGGCGTCGGGCTGTCCTGGGCGGACCATCGGGGTCGGAGCAGCACGCGGCCGGGCGACCACCTCGTCGATGGCGGCGGCGAGCTCGTCCGGCGTGCTCGGCCAGGGAGCGAGCGCAGCCGCGGCGAGGACGCTCGCGTTCGCCCGGCCATGCCCGGGAATGGCCAGGTAGCTGATGCTGGGAAGGCCCGCGACCAGGGCCTCGGTGAACGACAGACCACCGGCGTTGTGAACCAGGGCGTCCGCAGCGGCCATGAGGTCGGGGACGTCGTCGCGCCACCCCAGGGCGCTCACCCGGTCCTGCGTGGCCAGGCGGCGGCGCAGCGACTCGTTGCGTCCGCACAGCACCACGACCCGCACCCGCGGATGCCGCAGAATCGCGTCGACCGCGTCCGGGACGAGGCCCAGTCCCAGCGATCCGGCGCTGATCAGGACCACCGGCTCGTCGCCCTCGACGCCCAGCTCCGCGCGGATCCGGGCCCGGTCGGCAGGAAGGACGCTCCGGGAGAACCGCGGTTCGGCCAGCGCCCCGGCCGCGCGCAGCGCGACGCCGTACCGGCTGCCATCGGTCACGGTCGCCGAGGTCACCGTCAGATGCATGTCGACATCGGGATGGCACCACATGCGATGCGCCGCAGGATCGGTCAGGAACGTGACGGCCGGGACGGTGAGCAGTCCCGCGGCGCGCAACCGGCCCAGCGTCTGGCTCGCCAACGGATAGGTGGACACCACCACGTCCGCCCCGGACGCCCACCGCCGCACCACGCCCTCGGAGAGCCGACAGAACCGCAGCACGGTGAGCTGCACCCAGCGCCGGTGCTCGAGGCTCACGAAGAGCCAGTCGAAGAACCGCGGGGTGTGCTGCACCGCAGGCATGTAGCAGTCACGGACGATGCGACGCCCGACGGCCGGGAGTGCATCAAGATAGTCACGGACGTCCACCTCCACACCGCAACGGCGGAGACGCCGGGCCAGCTCGTAGGCAGCGCCGTCGTGCCCGGCGCCGACACCGGCGGTGAGGATGAGAACGCGACGGGAGCCGTCAGGAGCATCGGACCCGCGGCGCCTCCAGCGGATCAGGCGGCCCCTGGCCCGCCTCGGCAGCAGCATGGGTGGCTTCGGCGGCATCATGCGGGGGCGGCTCCTGGGTGGGCGTTGTTGGCGATCACTTCCTACGCCACCGGAGAAAAGCCACAGGCAAACTTGAGCTGTGCGTCGGCTGTGCATCACGCGACGGTCCGGTGCCGCCGGACGCGCCCGGCGGTTCGAGCGAGGTGTTCTCCTCGGCCGGTCACGGAGTGTCACCAAGTGACGTGCCGGGCGGGGGCCGTTCCGGACCGCCGGCGGTGGTGCGCTACGCGCCGGCCCGGCGTCGCCAGCCGCTCCGCTCCCGGCGGGCCGCAGGGCCCGCCGGACGCTTCGCAACGCCGGAGCGAATTACGCTGAGCAGACGACGACTGTCATCGCCGGGCATGCTATTCGTGGTCGGACAGGCCGGACAGGAACGTCCCACATCGACGGAGAGCGCCACGTGACCATTCCAAGCGCCTGCCAGGCCATAGCAGACAGGATCGACGCCTTAAGAATCGACGAGCAACAGCTGAATATCAGGTTGCGGTCGCAACCCCCGCCGACCGCCGCCGAACAGAGCGTCATCACGCAAAAACTCAGGAACATCAGGCAGGAGATTACTGCCGCGACAGCCGAACTGAATGACTGTATCGCGCAGTACAGCAGCAATCCCGGCCCACAGCCTCTGGATTCCACCTTGACCGGAACCGTGACGCTGACGACGACATCCAACCAGGCCCCCGGCCCGTACTCCAGCCCATTGACGGTGGGCATGCGATTCGACGAACCGCGAAGCGCGGTGAGTATCACGAGATTCACGCCCATCAACACACCGCCGACCAAGGTGCCGATAATCGGCGATGTCTCGCTTACCGTCACACTTCAAGGCGGCGGCCGAGGCACCTACTCGGAGGGGCACATGGAACTGCCCCTCACCTTGCTCTTCGCCTTCAACAAGCACATCCCGTTCCAGCTTGCAGACGCGACCCTGTCGATCACGCTCACCACATCGGCGCCGGGCGGTTCGCCGGTCGACAGTTCCGGCCACATCGCCCTACAGGGCACCGGGGACTTCACAGGAGGGCCGCCTTTCAG
Organism: Pseudonocardia acidicola; assembly: GCF_012911935.1. Classification (GTDB taxonomy): domain Bacteria; phylum Actinomycetota; class Actinomycetes; order Mycobacteriales; family Pseudonocardiaceae; genus Pseudonocardia; species Pseudonocardia acidicola. Next base: position 69,287 of record NZ_JAAXLA010000013.1, read on the forward strand.
TCGCCACCAGGGAACACTCACGATCGACGGCGTTCTCCAGCCGGTCCCCTGAGATCCCCACCCAGGTCGGCCTGCCCCCACGAGAGCCGGGCACCGGCCCGGAGACCCTCTGTCGGGAGCCTGCAGGACTGTCGGACGACGCAGGAATCGAACGCGTCTGCCGACGCCGCAGACGTGACTCGCACCGGCCGGCTTCACGGACGCTTCCTCGTGCGAGCTCACCAGATAAGCAGAGGTATCACTCTCCGTGAACACGCGCAGACACTTCGTGTAATTGATCTCCTCGGTACGGTGACTCTCAGGGGTTGATCCAGTACTGTGTGCGTATGGCCTCGATGTGCGCGGCCACAGCACCGTGCCGCCGCTGAAAGCAAGGAGGAGCGCCGCCCTGGTCACCTCCGGGTCGACCGCGGACATCACCCGGACAGCCGGATGAGCGACAACGAGTGCAGAACCCGCGGCGTGGATCTCGAAGCACAGATGGAGCGCCACACATCGCCGATCACGATCCCACGGTAGGACGACTGTGGATCCGAATCGTCAAGTAAAGGTCTGACTTCGGAAGGTGCCGACGAAACAACACCACCATTCTCGCCGGCATCGATTTCTCCGCCCCGAAGCGTGAGGTAACCGACGAGATCGTCGACCGCCTCATGAAAGACGAGGACACCTACCCGGACGTGACGCTACGCCTGATGATGGAGGTAGCGAACACGACGTCGTTTCCGGAGTTGGAGGACCACGAGTATGGCGAGCGACTCGCCAGCAAGGCTCGCTCCGCGGTCGCTCTGCTCAGAGAACACACCGCTCCGTATGAATCGCTCATCGGCGAGCGGGAGCGCCTCGACGTCGAGCACGCCGCCTGCGCTCAGCAGGCCGAGGTGCAGCACCGCTTCTCGGACGAGCTGACCGAGCTTCAGGCCGAATTCTTCCATCTGTACGGCATCCCCGACGACCGGGCCCACGAGCGGGGGCACCGGTTCGAACCCTTCTTGCATCGTCTGTTCGACCTGTTCGACGTGGAGCCGCGCCTGTCGTACTCGCTCGAATACGAGCAGATCGACGGGGCGTTCACATTCGATACCGACGATTACGTCGTCGAGGCCGAGTGGCAAAAGAAGAAGGTCTCACGCGCCGAGGCCGACGCCTTCGACAAGAAAGTCGAACGCAAGGGCAGGAATGCCCTCGGATTGATCGTGAGCGTGAAGGGATTCAGCCCCGATGCGATCGGCCAGTACAGCCAGGGGACGACGTTCATGACCATGGACGGCCCTGACCTCATGGCCGTCCTCAGCGGGCAGATTCGACTCGAGGACGTCCTGCGCCGCAAGAAGCGGTACGCGAACGAGACGGGCGCGTGCCACTTCCCCGTCAGTCAGTTCTAGGTCTGCTTCTGCCACGGGCGCCGGCCGGCAGGTCGTCGGGCGTCGTGCGCGAGCCCGGATGGCCCGGGGTGACCGCTGTTCGCCCCTGGCACGGCGTCGGCGGCGAGGAAGCAGTGCTCATGCCGCCTCCGCGGTGGCGACAGCGCGCAGCGCGGTCACCCGATCGGCCATCGTGCCGGGGCCGTTGAACAGCGCCGAGCCGGCACAGAACACGGTCGCGCCTGCTCTGGCGGCGGCACCGATCGTGCCGGTACCGATCCCGCCGTCGACCTCGAGCTCGATGTCGAGTCCGCGCCGGTCGATCTCGGCCCGGGCGGCGGCGATCTTGGGCTCCATGCCGGCCAGGTAGCGCTGCCCACCGAAACCGGGGTTGACCGTCATCACCAGCAGCAGGTCCAGCAGATCCAGCACATACTCGACGGCCGCCAGCGGGGTGGCCGGGTTCAGCGCGACCCCGGCGCGGACGCCGAGCTCGTTGATCCGGCCCAGGGTGCGGTGCAGGTGCGTGGTCGCCTCGGCGTGCACGATGACGATCTCGCATCCGGCGTCGACCCATCGGGGCAACATCGGGTCCGGGTCCTCGACCATCAGGTGAGCCTCGAAACCCAGACCCACCAGGCCACGGGTCGCAGCGATGACGTCCGGGCCGAAGGTCAGGTTCGGGACGAAGCGGCCGTCCATCACGTCCCACTGGACGCGGTCGACGCCCGCCTTCTCGAGTTCCTGCAGCTGGCCTCCGAGGTCCGCGAAGTTCGCGGGCAGCACCGACGCGACGAGCATCGGCTGCGGGGAAACGGGCATCGCATCTCCTCGTGTCGAGGCTGTGACACTAGGTCGCATCCGCCAGGGATCGTCCCCCCGTTGCGGGGAAAAGACGGGGGTGGATGAACCTGTGCGGGGATGGACCGATCCCGATGTCGGCGGGTGTGGGCCACCGGTCGTCGTGCTCAGGCCGGCTGCAGCTCTGCCCGGCGCCGCACCGCCGCAGCATTCGCGGCGACCCGCTCGGCCAGCGCAGCCTGTCCGTCGGCGACGCGGGCCGGGTCGCCGGCCCATGCGGCCAACGCCGGGTCGACCAGAGCACGGCCGAACGAGAACGTCACCGGCCACGGCGTGCGATGGACCTGCATCGCCGCCAGATTCGCAGTCGCCCGCTCCGGCGGCTGCCCGCCGGACAGAAACGCGACGCCCGCCAGATCGGTGGGCAGCGCACTCAGCACGTCCACGGTCGCCTCGGCGACCTGCTCGGGCGCCGACCGCTCGGGGTGGTCGGCACCCTCGATCACCATGTTCGGCTTGAGCACGATCCCGGCGGGGTCGACCGACAACGCCGCCAGCTCGGCCACGACGGCGGCGTGCACCCGGGCGGTGACCTCTGCGCAGCGGCGCAGGGAGTGGGTGCCGTCCATCAGCACCTCGGGCTCGACGATCGGGACGATGCCCGCCTCCTGGCACGCTGCGGCGTACCGGGCCAGCGCGTGGGCGTTCGCCCGGATACCGGCCGCGGTCGGCAGCTCGTCGGTGATCGTGATGACGGCACGCCACTTGGCGAACGCCGCACCCAGCTCGGCGTAGCCGGCCAGCCGCTCGACCAACCCGTCCAGCCCTTCGGTGATCTTCTCGCCCGGGAGCCCCGGACAGGCCTTGGCCCCGGCGTCGACCTTGATCCCGGGAAGGATGCCCAGCGCCCGCACCGCATCCGCGAAGGGCCGGCCGTCGGCGAACCGCTGGTGCAGCGTCTCGTCGCAGAAGATGATCCCGGAAACGCCGTCGGCGAGGCCCGGGGTGGCCGCAAGCATCTCCCGGTAGGCCCGCCTGTTCTCCGGGGTCGGCTCCACGCCGGCTGTGGTCAGCCGCGCGGACATGGTGCCGATGCTCTCGTCGGCGGCGAGGACGCCCTTGCCCGGCGCCACCATGCGCGCCGCGACCTGCCTGCAGGTACTCATCGTCGATCTCCCTCCCGTTCGGCCGGCCCGACGCTAGGAGCGCTCGGCCGCTCGCCACCTCACCCGGATGGAGGGTCGCCCGGGGGGCCAGGGCAAAATAGTTAAGTGATTACCGAAGTGTCCGCGCATAACTCTTGATAGACATCTTCATTTTTCCTGGTCACGATGGCCGCATGACCGATCGCTGGAGCGCTGGAGTCATCCCCTACGCCGAGATGGGGTACTGGCAGCCGGACTATGTCCCGAAGGACACCGACGTGTTGTGCGCCTTCAGGATCACCCCACAGGAGGGGGTCCCCCCGGAGGAGGCCGGGGCCGCGGTGGCCGGCGAGTCGAGCACCGCCACCTGGACGGTGGTCTGGACCGACCGGCTGACCGCCTACGACCACTTCCAAGCGAAGTGCTACCGGGTCGAGCCGGTCCCGGGCACGCCGGGGCAGTACATCGCCTACATCGCCTACGAGCTCGACCTGTTCGAAGAGGGCTCGATCGCCAACCTGACCAGCTCGATCATCGGCAACGTCTTCGGGTTCAAGCCCCTCAAGGCGCTGCGCCTGGAGGACATCCGGATCCCGGTCTCCTACGTCAAGACGTTCCAGGGCCCCCCGCACGGCGTCGTCATGGAACGCGAGTACCTCAACAAGTTCGGCCGCCCGCTCCTCGGGGCCACCACCAAGCCGAAGCTCGGACTGTCGGCCCGCAACTACGGGCGCGTCGTCTACGAGGCCCTGCGCGGCGGTCTCGACTTCACCAAGGACGACGAGAACGTCAACAGCCAGCCGTTCATGCGCTGGCGCGACCGCTTCCTGTTCTGCATGGAGGCCGTCAACCGCGCCCAGGCGGCGACCGGGGAGATCAAGGGTCACTACCTCAACGTGACGGCCGGGACGATGGAACAGATGTACGAGCGCGCGGAGTTCGCCCGCGAGCTCGGCAGCGTCATCGTCATGATCGACCTGACGATCGGTTACACCGCGATCCAGTCGATGGGCGAGTGGGCGCGGCGCAACGGCATCATCCTGCACCTGCACCGCGCCGGGCACGGCACCTACACCCGGCAGAAGACCCACGGCGTCAGCTTCCGCGTGATCGCGAAGTGGATGCGCCTCGCCGGGGTCGACCACCTCCACGCCGGCACGGTCGTCGGCAAACTCGAGGGTGACCCGAACACCGTCCGGGGCTTCTACGACACGCTGCGCCTCGACCACGTCGAGGCCGACCCGGTGAAGGGCTTGTACTTCGACCAGGACTGGGCGTCGATGCCGGGCGTCATGCCGGTGGCCTCGGGTGGCATCCATGCCGGCCAGATGCACCAGTTGCTGCACTACCTCGGCGAGGACGTCGTCCTGCAGTTCGGTGGCGGCACCATCGGTCACCCGATGGGCATCGCCGCGGGCGCGGAGGCCAACCGCGTCGCGCTCGAAGCCATGATCAAGGCGCGCAACGAGGGCGTCGACTACCTCGCCGAAGGCGAGGAGATCCTCAAGAAGGCCGCGCAGCGCAACCGCGCGCTCGACACCGCGCTGGCCACCTGGGGCGATATCACCTTCAACTACGAGTCCACCGACACCCCCGACGTCGTCGCGACGCCGACGAGCGTCTGAGGAGGCCGACGATGCGCATCACCCAGGGCACCTTCTCCTATCTCCCCGACTTCACCGACGACGAGATCACCGCACAGATCAACTACGCACTGGAGAACGACTGGCCGCTGTCGGTGGAGTTCACCGACGACCCGCACCCCCGCAACACCTACTGGGAGATGTGGGGTCTGCCCATGTTCGACCTGAAGGACGCCGCCGGGGTCCTGCTGGAGGTCAACGCCTGCCGCAGCGCCCACCCGAACGCCTACATCAAGCTCAACGCCTACGACGCACGACTCGGCCGGCAGACCACAGCCCTGTCGTTCATCGTGCAGCGGCCCGCCGACGAACCGGGATTCCGCCTCGACCGCCAGGAGGCCTCGGACCGCCGGATCCGCTACACCACGCATTCCTACGCCACCGAGCGTCCCACCGGGGACCGCTACAGCAAGGACTGAGATGACGGACGGATCGCAGTCCGGGCATGCCGCTGGGCGCCGGGCGTTCGGTATGCGCCCCGGCGCCGCGGCCGACCCGCAGACCGATCGGGAGCCACCCCCGGACGGCCCGGCTCACGCTCCGCTCCCCGCCGGGACCGTGGTCGACCTGGCCGCGGTCCGGCGCGAGGCGGGGATCGACGACGTGCTCGCCACGCTGGACCGCGAGCTCGTCGGGCTGACCCCGGTCAAGACGCGGATCGCCGAGATCGCGGCACTGCTGCTCGTCGACCGCACCCGCCAGCGGTTCGGCATCACCACGCCGCAGCCGACGCTGCACATGAGCTTCACCGGCAACCCCGGTACCGGGAAGACCACCGTCGCGCTGCGGATGGCCGACCTGCTGCACCGGCTCGGCTATCTGCGCAAGGGGCATCTGGTCACCGTCACCCGCGACGATCTGGTCGGCCAGTACGTGGGGCACACCGCACCGAAGACCAAAGACGTGATCAAGCGCGCGATGGGAGGCGTGCTGTTCATCGACGAGGCCTACTACCTCTACAAGGCCGAGAACGAACGCGACTACGGCGGCGAGGCCATCGAGATCCTGCTGCAGGTCATGGAGAGCAACCGCGACGACCTGGTGGTCGTCCTGGCCGGCTACGCCGACCGGATGGACACGTTCTTCGCCGCCAACCCCGGTATGCAGAGCCGGATCGCCCACCACATCACGTTCCCGGACTACACCGTCGACGAGCTCGAAGAGATCAGCGTGCTGATGACCGAGACGCTCGGCTACCGCTTCTCCCCCGAAGCTCGCGAGGTGCTGCGGCGCTACCTCGACAAGCGCATCGGGCAGCCCTGGTTCGCCAACGCGCGCAGCGTGCGCAACGCGGTGGAACGCGCGCGTCTGCGGCAGGCCCGCCGACTCCTCGAACAGCCCGATCCGCGGGTCGACCTGGCCGCGCTCACCACGATCGAGCCGCCCGACCTGCTGGCCAGCCGGGTGTTCGAGTCGGTGCCCGAGGACCCGCTGGCGGAGTCGGGCATCGACAGCACATCGGGAGCCCTGACTCGATGACCCGCCGCCGGTGTCGCCGTCGCGACCGGCTCGGCAGCCGAGTGGGGCGGCAGCCGAGTGGGGCGGTGACAGCCGCGCAACGAACGGTCGCCGTGGTCGAGGAAGCCGAGGGCCCGTCCGATATCGATCGTGGGAGCAGACGACCCGATCAGGCCGGCCTCGGTCAACTCATTCTGCGAGACTGCGGCGGAACGATTCGACTATCCCCTCATAGGACGGCTGCTCGGCGACCGCGTGCACGTCCCAGCTGAGGAGATCCATATAGGGCTGGAGCATGTCCGTGAGCTCCCGCGGCTCGTCCGTATCTATGAGCATGAATCCCGCTCCACCGCCGGCCAGGTCGTACCAGCCTCGAATTCTCTCCGGATGGTTTGTGCCAGCTTTGTCCTGTTCGAGGATCCGGCGCCGCAAGGCGTCGACCGTGGTGTGCGTGTGCCATTTGAATCTGCAGTACCACAGCATGTCTGCACCTCCGGCTTGATCAATTCCATTATTCGCCGCTCCCCCGGGGCCGGTCAAGCCGGCTCGAGGCGCTGACTACCACGGGGATCAGCGTGCGAGAGCCGGGGCCGTCGACCGACCGAGCCAGCACCGACCCCGCTGATCGGCCTCACCGCGTCGACCGACTTTCGGTGCCGGCCGGGACGCGCCTCTCGCCGATCCGCAACGCGACCGCCTTTCGTGACATCGTCGACCGGGCGCCGCCCGCGAAAGCTCGACCACCTTGATGTTCGTGTCGCCGGCAGCATGGTCGACGATTTCATCGGTTTCCTGCCCCGTGAGTCCACCTGCTCGATATCCCATTCTGCCGCCCGCTGGACCACGGCCCGGCCGGCATGGCGCGGGCACGAATTCCTCCACCGGACCTGCCCCGCCGAACCTGCCCCCCGCCGAGCTGCGCGACTGGTGCGAACACCGGCCACCGCCCGACAACGGCCCCCGCTACGTGGAGTTCGTGACGACCTGGCCGCTCACCGGAACCCAGAAAATCGCCAAGAAACGGCTCCCCACCGGAACAACGAGCGCGGGAACCGATCCGGAGGAGCCGGCCCGCACCTGAGCGGCCGGGAACACGCCCACCGGCCTCAACCGCCGCTGCCCCGATCCAGGCGGCGTGACAGGCGTGTGAAGGTGGCCGGTGCCAGGCCGTGGACTCGGGCCCCGACGGCGAGCCAGCGCGGTACGAACACTTCGGCGCGGTTGTGGCGCACGGCGTCGACGAGGGCCGCGGCCACCCGCTCCGCGGTCACCGGCCGGGGGAAGCGCCGGTGGTAGCCACGACCACGGCGCTCGAAGTACGGGGTGTCGACGGCGCCGGGCAGGACGGTGGTCACTCCGATGTCCGCCTCGACGCGCAGCGCGTCGGCGAAGCCGCGCAGACCCGCCTTGGTCGCGGAGTAGACCGCCTCGTTCGCGACCCCGATCGCCGCGATCGAGGCCACGAAGACGACGTGACCGTGCTCGGCGCGCAATGTCGGGAGCAGGGCCCGGGTGAGCTGCACCGGCGCCAGCAGGTTGACCGCCGTCAGCTCGCCGACGGTCGCGGCGGGGATGTCGGCCAGCGGACCCGCCGCGCCGACCCCGGCACCGTGCACCAGCAGCGCCGCCCGGCCGTCCGCGACGTCGCAGACCGCGTCGATTCCCGCAGGCTCGCTCAGGTCCGCGGTGACGGGACGGCCTCCGGTGCGGGCGGCGACCGCGTCGAGGCGCGCGCGATCGCGTCCGACGAGGATCAGCGGGCAGCCCTCACCCGCGAGGCGATCCGCCACCGCCGCACCGATCCCCGACGAGGCCCCGGTGATCACGGCGAGCCGGCCGGCCGGCCTCATCCGAACGCCGAGCGGGCGCGGTGCTCGGTTATCCGCACCGTGTCCTCCGTCTCGAGCCGGTGGAGCAGGTGGGACCCGCGGGCGACGATGAAGGCGATCCCGGCGACCACGACGAGCGCGGCGAAGCACTCGCCGGCGAGCATGGCCGGGGAAGTGACCAGGCTCTCGCCCAGCCAGCTCACACCGATCAGGACCCCGATCACCGGATCCACGCTGGTGATCACTGCGACCGCCGGCGACACCAGCCGGCCCTGCTGGAACGTGTTCTGGCTGAGCAGGAATCCCATCGGACCGATGATGCAGACGACATAGAGGGCCAGGTGCTGGAACGGCTCGTCCAACCCCGTCCGCAGCTGGCCGGTGACGACCTTCATCAGCCCTGCGGTCACCCCGTACAGGACGCCGGTCGCCAGCGCCAGTGCGAGCACTCGCGACGGATGCTCGACGGTGGCCGCGTACACCAGGCAGCCCACCACCAGGGCCGCGAGGGCGATCGCGAGCGGCAGGCCGGATGCGAGGTCGATGTGGTCGTCGGCGCCGGCCGAAGACGGCCGGGCCAGCAGCAGGAACGCCGAGAGGCCGGCCGCGCAGCACAGCGCACCGAGCAGGATCAGCGGGTCGGGACGACGGCGGGCCAGGAGCGCGGAGAAGCCGGCGGCGAAGGTGACCCCGGTGACCAGCAGCGGCTGCACGACCGCGATCGGTCCGAATGCGAGCGCGACGAGCTGCAGGATCAGGGCCACGACCGTGGCAAGCAGCCCGAGCAGCCACATCGGGCGTCTCAGCAGCTCGACGAGCAGCTTCGGGCTGAGGGTGCGGGAGACCTCGACCTCCTTGGTCGCCCGCTGCTGGGCAGCGGTGGCCAAACCGAATCCCGCGGCGCCCAGCACGGCGGCAGGCACCGCGATCGCCATCGCTGCCTCCGCGTTCATCACCAGCCCCGGCCCGGATCGGGGCGGCCCTCGGCCGCCGCGGCACTCGCCACATGAACTACATACTCGCCAACGACGTTCTGAGGCGAGTCGATATTCCCCCGATCCCGGGTACCAGGCCCGGATCGGCGGTGATCCCGATGCCGGTCGTGCGTCCCCAGTTCAGGACCCCGACGGCCAGACCGACCCCGTCGGCCAGCGGCAACACCGGGTAGACCTCGCGGACCAGCCCGCCGCGCACGTGCAACGGGCGCCGCGCCCCGGGCATCGCCGAGACCAGCATGTGGAAGAACCGTCGCCCGTACACCCGCCGGACAAGCGGCGCCTGCAGCCGCCGCGGCAGTACCCCGAGGACGGTGAGGACGGCGGCCGCACCTTCGGGCTGGCCGGCCGAAGAGCCGTCGCCCAGCGCTCCCGCCACCCGGGCGACGCGTTCGGCCGCCGGCATCGGCCCGGTCGGCAGGTCCACGGACACGGCCGCGGTGCGGTTGCCCAGCGCCCGGCTGCCCACCGCGGCGCTGGTGCGGGTGGTCAGCGGCACCATGGCGCGCACGGTCGCCGGCGCAGCGCCGTCCGGGCCGCACTCTGCGAGCAGCGTGTGCAGCGTGTCGGCGACGACAGCCAGCAGCAGCACCGTGGTACCGACCCCGTGGGAACGCGCCGCAGCACGCACCCGGACGCCGTCGAGCCCCACGCTGACCCGCCGGTGCGCAGCGCTCGTGATCGGGCCGGTCAGCGGGGACGCTCCGGCCGTCCCGGCGCGGGCGAGGCTCGCGATGCCCCGCACGACCGTCGCGACCCGGCGCACGAGCCCGGACACGGCGTCCCCGGCCCCCGCCGGCGGGTCCGCGGCGGCGGACCCGGCCGGCGACCGGCCCTGCCGGTGAGCCACAGGCAGGTGCGCCGACTCGTCGGTCAACAACCGGATCAGCGCGTCGGTGACGGCGAGGCCGTCGCCGAGGGCGTGGTGCACCTTCGCCAGCACCGCGATCTCACCGGCGCCGCGGTCGCGGACGACCTGCAACTCCCACCCGGTGCCGACCGGGTCGACCGCGGTGCCCATGAAGGCGGTGACGGCGTCGTCCCAGCTCGGGTGGTCGCCGCCCGGCCCGATGTCCACGATGCCGGGCCGGACGTGCCGGTGGGGGGCGTGGGCGTCGTCGACGTTCCAGCGCAGGGCGCGCCCGACGCGCGGGCGGGCGAGCCGCCTGCTCAGCAACTCGATGTCCGGTGCCCGGGTGCGGACGAGCTCGACGAGGTACTCGGGCCAGTCGCCGCGCCCCGCCGGATCCTCGACGAGAACGCGGGCACCGACCTGCTGCGGCACCTGGGCGGTCGCGGCGTGCAGGAACAGCGCATCCTGCGCACGCACCCGCCGGCCGGACGGCGGTGCGGTGGCGACGCGGGGCCTCCCGCCCCGCCGGCCGGTCAGCTCGGCGAGGGCCGCGACGTCGGCGGCGAGGTCGGCGCCGGCGAGCCGGCTGCGGAGGCGGCGCGCCACGGCCTCGCGACGATCGGGGTCGACGAGCTCCCCGACCGCCGCGGCCAGATCCGCGGGCGCCGGGCACACCCGCGCCAGGCCGGCCTCGGCCAGTACCGCGGCGTTGGCCCGGCCGTGGCCGGGGATCGGCGCGAAGAGCAGCAACGGCCGGGCGCAGGCCACGGCCTCCAGCGCGGTGGCTCCCCCGGCGTTCGTCACGACCACATCGCAGCCGCGGGTGGCCGCGGCGGGATCGTCGACCCAGTCCACCACCTGCATCCGCTCACCGAGTGGGTGCGCGCCGGCGATCCGCTCCAGCCGCCGGCGTGCGGCGGCGACCCGGCTGGCGCTGACCAGGACATCCGCGCCCGCGTCGAGGACGGCCGCGCAGGCGGCCGCGACGTCACCGAACGCCATCGAGCCGCACGACACGAACACCAGCGGACGCGCTCGCCCGGCACGGGCGTCCGGCGGGGAGAACCGGGCCACGACGGGCAGGCCCGCCACCTGGACCCGCGCACCGGGGGCGGCCCTGCTCAGCAGCGCCGCCCCGGCCTCGGTGGAGACCAGGTGCAGGTCGAGGCTCGGATCCGCCCAGAGCGGATGGGGTGCCGGGTCGGTGACGAGTGCGACCGCCGGCACCGGCAGCCGGCCCCGCCTGCGGAGCCGGGCGAGCCCGGTGATGCCCTCGGGGAACGTGCCGACGACGAGGTCGGGATCGTGCCGGGCCAACTCCCGGGCCAGCCCCCGCCCGCTCCAGGCGCCGATCACCGCACGCGTCCCGGCACGGAACGGGGGCACGTGCCACAGCAGCCAGAAGTAGAACTCGTAGAGCCACGGCAGGTGCCGTACACACCCGGCATAGACGGCCCGGAACAGCGGGCCCGTGTGCCGGCCCATCCCGTCGAGCGTCTCGGTCCACCTGACCTCGACACCCGGCCACACCTGGCGGGCCCGTTCCTCGACGGCACGGGCCGCGGCGTGATGGCCCGCGCCGATGGTCCCGGTGACGAGCAGGACGCGACGCGGGTGCGCCGGGCGGGGAACCGCGTCGCCGCCTGCAACGGCCGGGCGCGCGTACGTCTCCGAACTCATCGGGTTGCCCTCCATGATCGCCGCGGCGCTAGCGTGCCCGCATGACTGGACCCGACGGATCCCCGGCCGCCCCCGGCCGGGTCCTGGTGCTGTCCGCGCCGGTCGGCGAGGGGCACGTCGCCGCCGCACGAGCCCTGGCGACCCGGATGCGCGCGCTGTGGCCGGAGGCGAGGGTGCGGGAGGTCGAACACACCGGCCGCGGCGGACCGTGGCGCGACGCGCTGCTGAAGGGCAGCTATGCGGTGACGATGCGGGTCGCGCCGCGTGCCTACGGGTTCGGCTACGACCTGCTGGTGCGTCAACCGCGTCTGGCCGAGCTGTTCAAGGAGCTGGCGGCGGGCCGGTTCGGCCGGGCCCTCGAGCCGCTGCTCATGGCCGAGCAGCCGGACCTGGTGGTGTCGACCTACCCGATGATCTCCGGCGGGCTGGCCTGGTTGCGCCGCCACGAACGGCTCCCGGCGCACACGGTCGCGGTGGTCACCGACGTCGCCGTGCACCCGTTCTGGGTGTGGCCCGACCTCGACGAGACCTGGACGTTGCTGCCGGCGTCGCAGGAGCAGGCGCGGTCCGTCGCTCCCGGCGCCGACATCCGGGTGGTCCCGGCCGCGGTCGACCCGATCTTCCGGCCCGGTGACCAGGCCGGGGCGCGCACCGCCACCGGATTGCGCGCCGACGCGTTCGTGGTGCTGGTGAGCGGCGGTTCGCTGGGTTTCGGGGGGATCGAGCGGCTGGTCGACGCCGTCGCGGCGGCCGGCACCGACGTGCAGGTGGTGGCGCTGTGCGGGCGCAACGAACGGCTGCGGACCCGGCTGCAGGCCCGCGACCTGCCGCCCGAGCGGCTCGTGGTGCAGGGATGGACCGACCGGATCCCCGAGCTGATCGCCGCGGCGGACGTGGTGCTCACGACGGCCGGCGGCATGATCGCGACCGAGACGCTGGCCGTCGGGCGGCCGGTGCTGTTCGCGGCACCGGTGCCCGGTCACGGCCGGGCAGGAGCCGAGATGATGGCCGCGGCGGGCCTCGCCCTGCTCTGCCCGCGGCCCTCCGACGTGACGGCGGCGATCCGGCGGCTGTGCCACGACCCCGCCGAACTGGCCGCTCTGGGCCGGCGCGCGGCAGAGTTCGGCCGCCGGGACCTGGATGCCGAGCTGGCCGCCCTGAGCGACCGGATCTGACCGGCGATCCGGATGCGCCCTCAGATCGCGGCGGGCGCGCCGATCCGCAGGCGGAGGCCCTCGCCGGCCAGCGACCGGTGGAACCACCACAGCGACAGCCCGATGCCGAGGGCCACCACCGAGTACGAGCCCGCCGTCGACACCATCAGGTAGTCCCCGACCGTCCGGGTGGCCAGCACCGTCAGCGTCGTCACGCCGTTGACCACGAAGACCAGCGCCCACAGCAGCGACACCCGCCGGAAGAAACGCTTGATCCCCCGATTCCCCGTCACCGCCTCGGGGAAGACGCAGAAATCGTCGGCCAGTTTCGCCAGCAGAGGACGGTCGAAACCGATCGTCACGAGCAGCGCCAGCGCGAACACGAAATTCTGCACGGTGGGCTGCAGAAAGTAGAGAAACGCACTTCCCGTGCACAACCCGACCACCGTCCGGATGATCAGCAGCAACGTGCTGATGATCAGGATCGCCGGTAGCCGCCTGCGCAGGACCAGTCGGCGGCCGACGGCCAGCGCCGACCAGCCCAGCGCTCCCACCAGCCCGGCGTCGAACCCGAGTTGGGTGAACAGCAACCAGAACAGGCCGAGAGGGATGAGCGTGGACTCCAGGAGCGGACGTCCGGCATGGCGGAGTAATGATCCGATCGACGGGAGGTGAATCGTCGTGCGGTGCTCCGCCATGTGCGTGCGCTGCCTCTCCTCGGCGCGGAATGAGGCCAGTGTACTGACGCCGATCACGCGGAGAGAGCGAAGTTTTCATCCGACTTCTCCGCTGCGCCGGGTTCAGCTGCCCGCCGCGGCGCGCAACGACTCGCGCAGCGACCCGATCGTGGCCAGTACCGCCGAGGGCTCGTAGCCGCAGTGCGCCATGCAGTTCGCGCAGCGTGGGTCGCTGCCACGCCCGAACGCCGACCAATCGGTCTCCTCGATGAGCTCCTGGTAGGTCTGTGCGTAACCGTCGTCGAGCAGATAGCACGGCCGCTGCCATCCCAGCAGGGAGTAGGACGGGATGCCCCATGCGGTGCAGGACAGCTCGCGGCGGCCCTCCAGGAAGTCCAGGAAGACCGGCGAGTGGTTGAGCCTCCAGTGCTTGCGCCGCCCCCCGGCGAACGCCTTCGCGAACAGCTCCCGGGTCTGCTCGACGCCCAGCCAGTGCTCCTGGTCGGGGGCCTTCTCGTAGGCGTAGCCCGGTGAGATCTGCATGTTGTCCACGCCGAGCTCGTCGTTGAGGAAGTCCAGGACGTCGATGACGTCCTGCGGGGTGTCGGTGTCGAAGAAGGTCGTGTTGGTCATCACCCGGAAGCCTTGGGCGCGGGCGAGCTTGATCGCGGCGACAGCCTGGTCGAAGACACCGTCCTTGCGCACCGACGCGTCGTGCCGCTCGCGCAGCCCGTCGATGTGCACCATCCAGGCGAAGTCGCGGTGCGGGGTGAACCGGTGCAGGTGCTTGGGCAGCAGCACCGCGTTGGTGCACAGGAACACGATCTTCTTGCGGTCCAGCAACTGCCGGACGATCTCGTCGATCTGCGGGTGCATCAGCGGCTCGCCGCCCGCGATCGACACCATCGGCGCTCCGCTCTCCTCGATGGCGCCGACGGCCTGCTCGACCGGCATCCGCTGCTTGAGCAGGGAGGCGGGCTGGGCGATCTTGCCGCAGCCTGCGCACGCGAGGTTGCACGCGAACAGCGGCTCGAGCTCGACCAGCAGCGGGAACCGCTCGACCCGCTTGATCTTCTGCTTCGCCAGGTAGCCGGCGAGTCGGATGGTCTGGCGCAATGGCATCGCCACGGTCAGCTCACCTCCTTGGGTAGCGTGAATCGGACGTTCTCGGTCCCGGTGGTGGCGGTGGTGACGGTCACCGGCCCGAGACCGCACAGGCAGGAGACGACCTCCTGAACGAGGTGTTCGGGCGCCGACGCCCCGGCACTGATCCCGACCCGGCGCGCCCCTGCCAGCCACCCCAGCTCGAGGTCGGCCACGTCGTCGATCAGGTGGGCGGGCACACCCCCGCGGCCGGCCACCTCGGCGAGACGCCGGGAGTTCGACGAGTTCGGCGACCCGACGACCAGCACCAGATCGGTCTCGGCGGCGACCGCGCGCACCGCGCGCTGGCGATTGGTGGTGGCGTAGCAGATGTCCTCGTGCTGCGGGGTGCTCAGCGCGGGGAAACGCGCGCGCAGCACCGCGGCGATCTCCTCGGCCTCGTCGGCGGCGAGCGTGGTCTGCATGGCGTAGGCGACGCGCGCGGCGTCCCGCGGCCGCACCGTCGCCGCGGCCTCGACGTCGGAGACCACGACGACGTCGTCGGGCGCCTCGCCGAGGGTGCCCTCGACCTCCTCGTGGTCGGCATGCCCGATGAGGAAGACGGTGTCGCCGCGGCCGCTGTAGCGGCGTACCTCGGCATGCACCTTGGCCACCAGCGGGCAGGTCGCGTCGACGACGGCCAGGCCGCGGGCGTCGGCCTGAGCACGCACCGCCGGGGAGACCCCGTGCGCGGCGAGCACGACCAGCGCGCCCCGGGGAACCTCCTCGATCTCCTGGACGAACACCGCGCCGCGGTCCTGCAGCCGACGCACGACGTGGGCGTTGTGCACGATCTGCCGGCGCACGTACACCGGTGCTCCGTACCGGTCGAGGGCCCGGTCCACGACCTCGATGGCCCGCTCCACGCCGGCGCAGAACGACCGCGGTTCGGCCAGCCGGACCGTCCGCGGCCCGGTCGCCGCCAGCCAGTCGCGCAGGGCCGGCGCAGCGCGGCGCAGGGCGCGCAGTGCGACCAGCCCCCGGACCGGCGTTCCCGGCCGGGCCAGCGGCGCCTCCGGGGTGTCGACGACCGCACGGACGACCGCGAACGGGCCACCCGCCGCGGCCCCGGCGAGCCACGCCGACTCCATGTCGACGGCCAGCGCACCGGCCGCGGCCAGGACAGCCCGTCGCGCGCCGTCGACCACGACCGGGCTGGAGTCGACAGGACCGACGTGGACCCGCAGCCCCAGCCGGCGCAGCGCCGCCGCGAGCGGTGCAGCGGTCGGCACCGGCACCGGGTCGGCGCCGTCGCGGCGCACCTCGTCGGCGACGACCAGATCACCTGGCCGCGCTCGTGGGTCGAGGGCTCCCGCCACCCCGGCGACGAGCAGCGCGCGCGGTGCGCCGCCCGCGGCGATCCGGGCGGCGGCCGCAGCCGAGCGTTGCGGGCCCAGGCCGGTGCGCACCACCTCGGCGCCGCCGAGCCGGCGCCCCAGGGCCGCCCGTTCCACCCCGAGCGGGGCGCACACCACGGGCGTGTCCATCGGGGGATTCATCGCTGCGCCGCCAGGTAGCGGCCGAGCGCGGAGACCGGGAAGACCATCCGATAGAGGTGGTAGCGGATGTAGAAGGCGCCCGGGAACCCGGTCCCGGTGAACTCCGGTTCGTCCCACGACCCGTCGGGATTCTGCGTCTCGGTGAGCCAGGCGACGCCGCGGTCCACGGCCTTCGACCGCTCACCGGCGGCCAGTAGCGCGAGCAGCGCCCACGCCGTCTGGGACGCGGTCGACGTGCCGCGCCCGATCCACGCCGGATCGGTGTAGGAGCGGATGTCCTCGCCCCAGCCGCCGTCCGGGTTCTGGTGGCGCTCCAGCCAGCGCACGGCGGCGCGGATCGCCGGAGCCGAGGCGGGGATCCCGGCGCTGACCAGCGCCGGCACCACGCCGCCGGTGCCGTACACGTGGTTGGCGCCCCACCGGCCGAACCACGAGCCGTCGTCCTCCTGCGCGTCCAGCAGCCATGCGACACCGCGGCGGCAGGCCCGCGAGTCCGCGAGGCCCTCGGCGGCGAGCATCTCCACGACATGCGCGGTGACGTCGGCCGACGGCGGGTCGATCACCGCGCCGAAGTCGCAGAACGGCAGCTTCGTGATCAGCTCCCGGGTGTTGTCGGCGTCGAAGGCGCCCCAGCCGCCGTCGCGGGACTGCATGCCGACGTTCCACGCCACTGCCCGGTCGACCGCGCCGCGCAGCCGCTCGGGCTGCGGGTGCTCGAGCCGGCGTAGCGCCAGCACGACCTCGGCGGTGTCGTCGATGTCGGGGTAGCCGTCGTTGTCGAACTCGAAGGCCCACCCTCCGGGAGCGAGGTGCGGGCGGCGCACCGCCCAGTCTCCGCGCACCCGGATCTCCTCCTGGAGCATCCAGTCCGCGGCGCGGAGCAGGTCCGGGTCGTCCGGCGCCGCCCCGGCGTCGAGCAGCGCGGTCACTGCGAGGCAGGTGTCCCACACCGGTGACTGACAGGCCTCCAGCCTGCGCACCCGTCCGTCCGCGGTGTGCTCGCGGACGAGGAACCGGTCGAGCCCGTCCAGCCCGGCGCGTACCGCCGGGTGGTCGAGGGGGTAGCCGAGCAGGTGCAGGGCGAGCAGCGAGTACACCCACGGCGGCTGGATCCCGCCCCAGGAGCCGTCGGCCTCCTGCCGCGCCAGGATCCACTCCGCGGCCCGGCGCATGGCCAGTCGGCGCAGCGGCCGCATCGGGTGCCGGGAGTACCGGTGCAGCACCGCGTCGAGACGCTGGAAGGCACCCGCCCAGCTCCACGGTTTCGCCCGCGGCGGCGCGGCGGCGCCGGAACGCAGCTCGTCGATCCCGAAGGGAAGTGGGCGGGCCGGGCGCAGCGTGGCGACGACGGTCAGCGGCACCACGGTCTGGCGCGCCCAGCACGCCCAGTCGTAGACGTTGAGCGGGAACCAGCGGGGCAGGAACACCAGCTCCGGGGGCATGTCCGGCAGCTCGTCCCAGGACCACAGGCCGAACAGCGCCAGCCAGATCCGGGTGAACACCCGGCTGCGTTCCACCCCACCCCAGGCCCGCACGAACCGCTGTGCCCGCCGCATGTGCTCCGCGTCCGGGTCGTCGCCTGCCAGCCGCAGGGCCACCCAGGCCTCCACGGTGGTCGAGAGATCCCCGGGGCCGCCACGGAAGGTCGCCCAGGTGCCGTCGGCGCGCTGCTGGGAGCGGATCCAACGGGCCGCCTCGGCGGTCTCCTGCTCGCCGCGGATCCCGAGGAACTCACGCAGCAGCAGATCCTCGGCGTCCATGGTCACGTTCGTCTCGAGCTCGCCCTTCCACCAGCCCTGCGCGTGCTGCTGCGCGCGCAGGTGGCCGACGGCGGCATCGAGCGTCGCCTGGGGGGTGCGCGCCCCCGACGAGCCGATCTCCGGTGCGGTGAGGGTCATCAGAACTCCCGGTCCACGAGGTAACGGCCGAGCGCGACGAGCTCGGCGCGGGGTCCGTCGGGGAGGTCGGCGCCGGCCAGTGCCTTCTCCCCCAGCGCTATCCGCCTGCGCGCCTCGGCGGCCGCCCAGTCACGGCCACCGCCGTCCTCGACCAGCGCGGCCGCGCGGCGCAGCTGCGCCTCGCCGTCCTCACCGGCGCCGGCCAGCCAGCGCGCGAGCTCCCGTCCGGCCGTTCCGCCGTGATGCACCGCGTAGGTCACCGGCAGGGACTTCTTACGGGAGCGCAGGTCCGACAGCACCGGCTTACCGGTCACCGCCGGGTCGCCCCAGATGCCGAGCAGGTCGTCGACGAGCTGGAACGCCATCCCCAGCTCGGTGCCGTAGGTCTGCAGCGTCGCTGTGAGCCCGACGGGGGCGCCGGCGAGCACCGACCCGATCGCCGCGCTGGTGGCGAGCAGCGAAGCGGTCTTGCCCGCAGCCATCGACAGGCACTCCTCGACGCCGACGTCACTGCGCCGCTCGAAGGCGACGTCCTCGGCCTGACCGCGGATCAGCTCGCGGGTCGTCGCGGCGAGCAGCCGGGCGGCGGGCGCCGCGTGCGGCGACCCGCCCTCCAGGAGGACCTCCACGGCGAGGGCCAGCAGCGCGTCCCCGGTGAGGATCGCTGCCGGTGCCCCCCAGTGCGCCCACACCGTGCGGCGATGGCGGCGCTCGGTGTCGCCGTCCATGAGGTCGTCGTGCAGCAGTGAGAAGTTGTGCACGAGCTCGACGGCGACCGCCCCGGGCAGGCCGGCCTGGACCGGTGCACCTGCCGCCGCGGCGGAGAGCAGCGCGAGGGCCGGCCGGACCGCCTTTCCGCCGCCGTGGCCGGGCGTGCCGTCGAGCTCGATCCATCCCAGGTGATATGCGGCCTGCTCGCGGCTCGCGCGGTCCAGCCGAGCGACGGCGGCCCGCAGCGCCGGGGTCACGGTGTCCCGGCCGCGTCGCAGCACCGCCAGGGCGATGTCGACGTCGGCGGTGGCCGTCATGCCGGCACCTCCGCCGCAGCGGCGGCCGGGTGGGCGAGCAGCGCCTCCGCCGCGCTCACCCCGCTGCGCACCGCCCCCTCCATCGTCGCGGGCCATCCGGTGTCGGTCCACGCGCCGGCGACGAACAGCCCGGGCACGGCGGTGCGCGGCGGGGGGCGCAGGGCGGCGCTGCCCGGTGCCGCCCGGAAGGTGGCGTGCGGTTCGCGGGTGACGAAGAAGTCCAGGACCCGGGCCTGCCCGGCCGCCGGCAGCAGCGCGGCCAGCGCCGGGAGCAGCTGCTCGCGCAGCTGCGCGGCCGGGGTGGTGATCACGTCGTCGGCGGCCGACAACGAGACCGCGAGGTACTGGGCGTCCACCGGCCACACCCGGTGCAACCCGGCCTGGGCGGTGCGGTCGAACACCCACTGCACGGGCGTGTCGACGCCGGCGAGGAACTCGGCGTCGAGCACCCGGCGGTCGTAGACGACGTGCACGTTGACGATCGGCGAGCTGCCCAGCGCCTCGACCCAGCCGTCCGGCAGGCCCAGCGCTCCGTCGGGTAGCAGCCGTTTCGCGGCCGTGGGTGGCACGGCGCAGATGATCCGGTCGACCACGAGGTCCTCCGCTCTCTCCACTCCCCGGTTGCTGCCGATCCGCCAGCCGCCGCGCGGCCCGGGGGCCGGCGTGAGCGAGCGGACCTTCGTCGAGGTGCGCACGTCGACGCCGGCCTCCTGCAGCCGCTGGGCCGCCGCCGCACCGTGCAACCGGGCCAGCGGGACGCGGGACCAGCCGATGTCGCCGGCCGCGGCGTCGCTGAGCAGGCCGAGCTGGAACACGGTGGCGGCCGACGCCAGCGACGCGGCGTCGGCGGTGGCGTTGAGCGTGGCCACCCCGACCACGTTCCACAGCACCTCGATCGCGCGGCGACTCTGGCCGTGCTCGACCAGCCAGTCGGCGAAGCTGCGGGCGTCGGTCGCGGGGTCCGCCGGGTCGACCGATCGCAACGCCAGCGCCGCTCTGACCAGCCGTAACCGGTCGGCCACCGGCAGCGGCCGGTAACGCAGCAGCGCCCCCGCAAGGTGCAGGGGCGCGGGCATCCCGGTGCGGCGCAGCCGGCTCAGGGGCCGGCCCGGGGCGTGTACGGCGACGTCCAGCCGCTCCTGCATCGTCACCAGTCCGGCGACGCCGAGCCTGTGCAGCAGCGCCCGGTAGGAGGTGCAGCAGCGCAGGAACACGTGCTGCCCGTTGTCGACATCCAGGTCACCGCGGCGGAAGGAGGTCGCCAGGCCGCCGAGCCGCGGGCGGGCCTCCAGCAGCGTGACCGCGCAGCCGGCGTCGGCGCAGCGCAGGGCGGCGGTGATCCCGGCCAGGCCGCCGCCGATCACGCCCACGTGTGCGCTCACGACGTCCGGCCTCCTCCCGGTACCGGGGCCACTCCGGCCAGGGCCCGGGCCGCGACACCGGCCTTCTGCCAGCCCGACAGCGACCGGCGCTGGTGGTACACCGACGGCGGGTCGGCCGCGATGTCATCGAGCAGCCTGCGGTAGATACCGGACATCGCGGTGGCGCACGCGGCGCTGCGCCGGTCCAGCAGCGGCACCAGTCGCAGCCCGTCGGCGTACCACGCGCGGGCGCGCGCCGCGCTGAACCTGATCAGCTCGGCCAGCCCGCCGGCCTTGTCGACCAGCACGCCGTGCTCGTCGAGAACCAGCTCGGCGCCGAAGCGGGCCAGTTCCTCCTGGGGTAGGTAGACGCGGCCGTTCTGCAGGTCCTCGCGGATGTCACGGAGGATGTTGGTCTGCTGCAACGCGATGCCGAGGGCGTCGGCGTAGCGGGCCGCCTCCGGATGCGGGCGGGAACCGAAGATGCCCAGGCACAGGCGCCCGACCGAGCCCGCAACGCACCGGCAGTAGCCCACCATGTCGTCGAACGTCTGGTGGGTGAGCCCGGCCGTGTCCATCCGGACGTCCGCCTCGACCCCGTCGACGAGCTCGTCGAAGGCGTCCATCGGGATCGGGTAGCGGCGGGCGGCGTCGGTGACCGCGGTGAGGACGGGGTCGGCCGGGTCCGGCGGCCGGGTGAGGGAGGCGCGCAGCTCGGCCAGGGCGCGGGTCTTCTGTTCGGCGGGGAGGTCCCCGTCGCCGATGTCGTCGATGCGGCGCGCCAGGGCGTAGACCGCGCACAGCGCCGACCGCTTCGCCGGCGGCAACAACCGGATGCCGTAGTAGAAGTTGCGGGCCTCGAGCTTCGTGATGGCCTCGCAGGCCGCGTACGCATGGGCGAGTGGACTCTGCGCAGTGGTCATCTGGCGCTCCGGATCAGTTCGGTGACGACGTGCCGGGCGACGTCGCGGCGGTCCTCGGCGACGTCCTGCCGGTGCTCCAGGAACTGCCGCGTCTCTCCTGCGGGCACCGGCCCGGCGGACGCGTCCGCTTCCGGCTGCCGGGCACCCACGGATGCGATGCTGCCCGGACCTGCTGTGGATCTCTCCGCATCTGTGATCAGGACTGCGACTCCGGAATTGTCGCCTCCGGACAATCCCGGTCCGGCGGAGCGCCCACATCTGTGCAGCGTGGTGTCCAGCGGTCGGCATGCGCCGGGTTCCGCTCCCTGCCGGATGTGGTCACCGGCCGACGCCATGGCTCACACGGGCCGGCGTAGATCGCCTCTCGCCGCGGACGCGATCATCCACCTCATCCGGCGGGCCACCGGCCGCGCGTGCACGGCCGGCCGCGGGTGCGAGGGCGTGGGCGGCAACTCAGGAGGGCCCGATCGTGATCGGCCTGTACCTCCAGGACTCGTCCTCATCGATCCCGAGTACGCGAACACGGGCCGGTACTGTGGTGTTATACCCCCGGGGGTAGCCGGCCAGGAAGGCTCGTCGGCCCCGGCGGAACAGGGAGTACCGGCATGAATGTGGACGCCGCGAAGCTGGCCGATGTCGTGACCCGGCTCAAGCGGGTGCAGGGCCAGATCGGCGGCATCGTTCGCATGATCGAGGAGGGCCGCGACTGCTCCGACGTGGTGACGCAACTCGCCGCCGCGTCCCGAGCCCTCGACAAGGCCGGCTTCAAGATCATCTCGACGGGCCTGCGGCAGTGCATGACCCAGGGCGAAGACGGCACCCGGGGCGTGGACGAAGCCGAGCTGGAACGCCTCTTCCTTTCCCTGGCCTGATCGCTCCCACGACGCGTCCGGACGGGTTCCAGCCGGCGGCGAGCCGCATCCATGGCCGGCTGACTGCACACCCCCGGGCACACCCACCACCACATCAGCTACGCCCTGACCTCCGCCGACGGGCGGGTGCACGCGGTGTTCACCGGCGGCTCCATGCTCTACGGCGCGACCGGGCGCACCGACCTCGTCGACCCGGAGAACACGACCGAGCTGACTCACGCCCAGTTCCGCTCGGTGCGCCGGCCGGCGCGGCGGCTGCCCGCCGACACCCCGGTCTTCCCGACCCACGGGTTCGGCAGCTTCTGCTCGGCCAGCCCGACCAGCGGGGATGCCTCGACGGTCGGCGCCCAGGAGAAGATCAACCCGGCCCTGACCCTGGAGGAGCAGGACCACGTCGGCTCGCTGCTCGCCGGGCTCGGCGCCTACCCCATCACCGACGCCTCCGGCCGGGCGGTGATCTCGATCGGCGCCCGACCGCCCCGACGATGATCCACAGCGGCTGGTAGTAGTGCGTCATCGCCGGATCGATCACGGCGACGTCGGCCTGCTCGTTCCGGCGCAGCCGGGCGGCCACGGTGATACCCGCGCTCGCACCTCCCACCACCGGCCCGGCAGGGAGGGGCCGGAGGTCACCCCGGGAGAGGACTTCCAGCGGGACGGCCCGCATACCCCTGGGGGTTCAGTGGAAGGACGGCACCACCGAAACGACCTCAGGAGGACGCCGTGTTGTTCACCCAGTACTACCTCGACTGCCTGTCCCAGGCCTCTTACATGATCGGTGACGAGACCACCGGCCAGGCCGTCGTCGTCGATCCCCGCCGTGACGTGGCCGAGTACCTCACCGACGCCCGGGCACACGGCCTGACCATCGTCGCGGTGATCAACACCCACTTCCACGCAGACTTCCTGGCCGGACACCTCGAGCTGGCCGAGGCGACCGGAGCGTGGATCGGCTACGGACGGCGCGCCGAGGCCGACTACCCGATCCGCAAGCTGGCCGACGGGGAGCGCATCACGCTGGGCGAGGTGACGCTGCAGATCATGGAGACCCCTGGCCACACGCCGGAGTCGATCAGCATCCAGGTGTTCGAGCACGCCGACGATCCGGTGGCCTACGGCGTGCTGACCGGTGACGCCCTGTTCATCGGCGACGTCGGCCGTCCCGATCTGCTCGCATCGATCGGGTTCGCCGCCGACGAGCTCGGACGGATGCTCCACACCTCGATTCAGCATCTGATGGCCCTGCCCGACCAGGTGCGGGTCTTCCCCGCGCACGGCGCCGGCTCCGCGTGCGGCAAGAACCTGTCCACCGAGCACTGGTCCACCATCGGCGCCCAGCGCACCGGCAACTACGCCTGCCAGCCGATGAGCGACGATGCGTTCCTCGCGATCGTCACCGCGGGCCAGCCCTCCGCGCCGGGCTACTTCGTCTACGACGCGGTGCTCAACCGCAAGCTGCACCCCGTCTTCGACGCCGCCGCGCCACCGGTGCCGCTCGAGATCGCGGACGTGCTCGACCGCCAGCAGGCCGGGGCGTTCGTGCTCGACGCCCGCCACCCGCAGGACTTCGCGGCCGGACACCTCGCCGGGTCGGTCAACGTGCCCGCCGACGGCCGGTTCGCCGAGACGGCCGGCATGGTCGTGCAGCCCGACCAGGAGATCGTGGTCGTCGCCCCGCAGGACCGCGAGGAGGAGATCGTCGTCCGACTGGCCCGCATCGGGTTCGACAAGGTCCGCGGCTACCTGCGCGAGCCCGAGGGCGCGTTCCTGACGGCCCCTGACCGGATCGTCCGGGCGAGCCGGCTCACCGCGTCCGAGCTGGCCGGAGCCGTGAACCGCCCGGTCCCGCCCACCGTGATCGACGTCCGCAACGTCGGCGAGCTCGCCGGCGGCGCGATCGAGGGCGCATTGCACATCCCGCTGGCCGAGCTGCCGCGACGGCTGGCCGAGGTCCCGCGGCAGCGCCCGGTCGTGACCTACTGCGCCGGGGGCTACCGCTCCAGCGTGGCCGCCGCCCTGCTTCGCAAGGAGGGCTGGGCCGACGTCTCCGACCTGCTCGGCGGGTACGCGGCCTGGGCGTCGATGACACCGCAGTCCGTCAGCTGAGGCCCCGAGCGCCGGCGGGCGGGCGCGAGACCGGCCGCGGACCCGGCTGATCAGCAAGGGCGGGGCGTCGATCCGGGGACGGCTCGGACCGGCGCCCCGCCGTCACGGGAATCGTGCGCGGGCGGAATCGCGCGGTTCCACCCGGCCGGCCGTCCCGCTGCTCCCTGTCCGGAGCGACTCACAGGTACCCGGGCAGGCAGAATGTCCCAACGTTACCCTGGTGGCACAACAGTCGATCGGGAACCGGGACAAGACCGATGGCAGCTCATGCGGTGGACCGCAACAGCCCGCTTCCGCTGTGGGCGCAGATCCAGGAGGACCTGCGGCGGCGGCTCTCGGCGGCCGAGTTCGACCGCGCGTTCCCGGGAGAGAAGGCGCTGGTCCAGCAGTACGAGGTCAGTCGCAACACGATCCGGGAGGCCTTGCGGGCGCTGCGGGCCGAGGGGCTGGTCACCGCTGAGCGCGGTCGCGCGCCGCGGTTGTCGCGCCCTGCCGAGATCGAGCAGCCTCTCGGGGCGCTGTACAGCTTGTTCGCCTCGGTCGAGGCGGCGGGAATGCGGCAGAGCAGCATCGTCCGCAAGCTGGACGTCCGAGCGGACGGCGTGATCGCGGCCCGGATGCACCTGGAGGAGTCGACGCCGCTGGTGTACCTGGAGCGCCTGCGGCTGGCCGGCGAGGAACCGCTGGCACTGGATCGGGTGTGGCTTCCCGCGTCCATCGCCGAGCCGCTGCTCGAGGCCGACTTCACCCACACCTCGCTGTACGGCGAGCTCGCCGCACGCACGGGTGTACGCCTGCAGGGTGGCCGCGAGCAGATCCATGCGGTGGTGCCGACGACGACGGAAGCCGAGATCCTGCGCTGCCCGGACCGGGTGGCGGCGTTCTCGATCGAACGAACGGGGTTGGCGGCGGGCCGCTGCGTCGAATGGCGGCAGACCTTGGTCCGCGGTGACCGGTTCGGCTTCCGCGCCGAGTTCTCCGCCCGGGGCGGCTACCAGCTCGGCATCGCCTCGGCTGCAGCGCCGGCTGCCTGACCGCGCCGATTCAGGCAAGGCCGCGCAGCATCAGGTTCCAGTACATGAACGGCAACCCGTACCGCTTGAGGTACCACATGTCCCGGCGCTCCTTGATCGTGTCGATCAGCGGGATCGTCGGCGTCGGCCGCATCGAGTAGTCGAACTCGGCGAGCAGCATCGTGTGCCGGGACGTGGTCAGCGGGCAGGAGGCGTAGCCGTCGTACTCGGCGGAAGGGGTGCGCCCGTTCATCACGGCGGTGAGGTTGTCGACGACGACGGGTGCCTGTTTGCGGATCGCCGCTCCGGTCTTCGAGTTCGGCGAGGAGCCGGCGTCGCCGAGTGCGAAGACGTTCGCGTAGCGGGCGTGCTGCATCGTGTGTTTGTCGATCTCCACGTAGCCGGCCGGGTTCGCCGGGTCGGCCAATGGCCCCTTCTTGATCCAGTCGGGGGCGCTCTGTGGCGGGACGAGGTGCATGAACGAGTACGGCAGGGTGGTGGTGTCCTTGGTGTTGAGGTCGGTGACCACGGCCTCCCGGCTGTTCGGGCGGACGTCGGTGACCTCGCTGCTGAAATGCACGGTGATGCCGTAGCGGCGGGCCACGTCCAGCAGCACGTCGGAGAACTCCTTGACCCCGAACATCGCCGGCGTGGGCAGCACCAGGTGGACGTCGATGTTGCCGAGGACCCCCTGTTCACGCCAGTAGTCCGCGGCGAGGTAGGCGATCTTCTGCGGGGCGCCGGCGCACTTGATCGGCCCGGACGGCATCCCGAACACGGCGATACCCGACCGCGTCTCGCGGATGAACCGCCAGGTGGCCGGGGCGAGCTCGTAGACGTAGTTGCTGGAGACGCCGTCGCGGCCCAGGGTCTCGCTCAACCCGGAGATCTTGGCCCAGTCGAGCTGGATGCCGGGGCAGACGACGAGGTAGTCGTAGTGCACCGTCTGGCCCCCGGTGAGGGAGACCTCCTGGGTGTCTGCGTCGATCTCCGCGGCGGACTCCCGGATCCAGGTGGCGCCTCTGGGCATGACCTTGGCCTCAGGACGAGCGCTGGCTTCGATCGGGGCGCAGCCGCCGCCCACCAGGGTCCAGAGGGGCTGGTAGTAGTGCGTCATGGCGGGCTCGATGACCGCAACGTCGCGTTCGCCGGCACGCAGCAACCGGGCGGCGACGGTGATGCCGGCGGAGCCGCCGCCCACAATGACGATCTTGTAATGCGCTCGGCTGACCATGACACGTCTCCCGATCCGTTGAGGCGGGCCAACCTATAGACGTGTTTCAGATCACACAAGGCCAATGACGGGTCATTGAGGACCGATAGGTCTGGACATAAGGACTGCTGTCGCGGTTATCTGGCTATGGCGGGGATCACACCCGTCGGACTGCGGCCGGAACGGCGAGGGCGGACTGATGAGGTACGGGTTCGCGATCGATCAGCGCACCTGCATCGGGTGCCACGCGTGCACGGTGGCGTGCAAGACCGAGCACGACATTCCGGTGGGCCAGTTCCGGACCTGGGTGAAGTACGTCGACCAGGGCACGTTCCCGTCGAGCACGCGGGACTTCGGGGTGATGCGGTGCAACCACTGCACGGACGCGCCGTGCGTGACGATCTGCCCGACGAAGGCGTTGTTCACCCGCGCGGACGGCATCGTCGACTTCGACTCCGACCGTTGCATCGGGTGCAAGAGCTGCATGCAGGGCTGCCCGTACGACGCGATCTACATCGACGAGGACACCCACACCGCAGCGAAGTGCAATTTCTGCGCCCACCGGGTCGACGAGGGCCTGGAACCCGCATGCGTGGTGGTATGCCCGACGCACTCGATCTGGGTGGGCGACCTCGACGACCCGGCCAGCGGCATCGCCCGGCTGGTGGCCGAGAACCCGGTGTCGGTACGCGCCCCGGAGCAGGGCACCGGACCGAACGTGTTCTACCTCGGTGCCGACCGCGCGGTGCTCGACCCGCTGGCCGCCCCCGCCGCCGGCGGCTATCTGTCCTCCCGGCCCGACCCGCATCGCGCCGGCGTCGCCGCGCATCTGACTCCGGATCCGGTGACCGCCGCCCGGACCACCCTCGACACCGCGCACCCCCGGCCGTGGGGTTGGCGGGTGACCACCTACCTGTGGGCCAAAGGCGTCGGCGCCGGAGCGCTGATGCTGGCCGCGCTCGCGCAGTTCCTCGGCGTCGACCTCGGGACGGTGGGCACCGTGATCGCCCCGGCGCTGGGCCTCGCCGGAACGATGATCACCGGGGCGCTGCTGGTCTGGGACCTCAAACGCCCGGAGCGGTTCCTGTACATCTTCCTCAGGCCCAACCCCGCCTCATGGCTGGTCCGTGGTGGGGTGGTGCTCACCGTGTTCGCGGCGCTGTCGACGGCGTGGCTGGTGCTGGGAATCCTCATCGAGTCCGGCTCGGTCCCCGGCGGCCCCGGATCCGCGGCGACGGCAGTGCTGAGGGTGCTCGCCGCGCTCGCCGTTGCCGGTGGGGTGCTGACCGCCGGCTACACCGCGTTCCTGTTCGGTCAGGCCGAGGGCCGGGATCTGTGGCAGTCGCCGCTGTTGTTCTGGCACCTGCAGGCACAGGCCTTCATGGTCGGTGCCGGTGCACTGGCGGTGACCGCGGGGGTCACCGGACTGCCCGAGGACGGCGTGGCGCTGCTCGCACGCGTGCTGGTCGTGGCGACCACGGTCCACGTCCTGATGCTGCTTCTCGAGTTCGGCGGGCGCCACACCAGCGCCCACGCCACCGCCGCGGCGCACCTGGCCACCCACGGCCCGTATGCGCGTCTGTTCTGGTCCGCCGGAGTGGGGCTCGCGGTGGTGGCCGCTGCCGTCGCCGCGGTGAGCTGGTCCGGGGCACATCCCGCCGCTGCGGTCGCCGCCGGTCTGGCCGTGCAGATAGCGCTGTTGTGCTACGAGAGCGTGTTCGTCCGCGCCGGTCAGGACGTGCCCCTGTCCTGAAGTGGCCTCGTCCGGCTCCCCGAGGGCGCCGGCCGGGTCCGCATTCGTCCCACTCGCGCCCAGCACTGCAGGAGGCATCACATGACCGAATCGGCCCCGCAGCGCATCGGGGACGCCCCCGCTCCCCCGGCCGCACCGGCGGCCGGCCACCCGCTGCCCGGCGAGCGCCGGCACGAACACCTGCGGAACTTCCCGCCGGTGTCGAGCTGGGACAACCACATCGAGTACGACGCCAAGGCCCACCCCCGCAAGGTTCCGCACAGCTACATGCTCATCCCGACGACCTGCTTCAACTGCGAGTCCGCCTGCGGGTTGCTCGCCTACGTCGACAAGGACGACCTCTCGATCAAGAAGGTCGAGGGCAACCCCGCCCACCCCGGTTCCCGCGGCCGCAACTGCGCCAAGGGCCCGGCCACGATCAACCAGATCACCGACCCGGAGCGGATCCTGTACCCGCTGCGCCGCGCCGGGGAGCGCGGCGGCGGCCGCTGGGAGCGGGTCAGCTGGGATGCCGCGCTGGACGACATCGCCGGCCGGATCCGCACCGCGATCCAGCAGGACCGCCACGAGGAGGTGATGTACCACGTCGGCCGGCCCGGCGAGGACGGCTTCGCCGAGCGCTTCCTGGCCGCCTGGGGCGTCGACGGGCACAACAGCCACACCAACGTGTGCTCCTCGGGCGCCCGGTTCGGGATGACGCTGTGGGGCGGCTACGACCGGCCTTCCCCCGACCACGCAGACGCCAAGGTCATCCTGCTGCTGTCCAGCCACCTGGAGACCGGGCACTACTTCAACCCGCACGCTCAGCGGATCATGGAAGGCAAGCAGTCGGGCGCGAAGCTGATCGTGATCGACCCGCGGATGTCCAACACCGCCGGCCACGCCGACCTGTGGATCGCGCCGTGGCCGGGCAGCGAGGCGGCGATCCTGCTGGCCGTCGTGTCCCATCTGTTGCGCACCCGCCAGATCGACCAGCCCTTCCTGCGCCGCTGGTTCAACTGGCAGACCTACCTCGCCGAGCTGCACCCGCTGGCCGAACCGAGCTTCGAGGTGTTCCTGGATCGTCTCGAAGCCGACTACGCCGGCTACACCCCGGAGTTCGCCGCCGAGGAGGCCCGGGTACCGGTCGAGCGGATCGTCGAGCTCGCCGAGCTGGTGGCCCGGTGCGACCACCGCCTGGCCGCGCACATCTGGCGCTCGGCGGCGGCGGGCAATCTGGGCGGCTGGCAGGTCGCCCGCTGCCTGTGGTTCGTCCTGGCGCTGACCGGGTCGATCGGCACGCGGGGCGGGACCAGCCCGAACGGATGGAACAAGTTCATCCCGCACGGCCCGAACATGCCGCCCGCGCACGACCACTGGAACGAGTTGATCTGGCCTCGGGAGTATCCGATGGCCACCAACGAGATGTCGATCCTGCTGCCGCACTTCCTGGCCGAGGGCCGCGGTCGGCTCGAGGTCTACTTCTCGCGGGTGTTCAACCCGATCTGGACCTATCCCGACGGCTTCGCCTGGATGCGGGCCCTGGCCGACCCCCATCAGGTCGGGCTGCACGTCGCGCTGACCCCGACCTGGTCGGAGACCGCGGAGTTCGCCGACTACGTGCTGCCGATGGGGCACGCCACCGAGCGGCACGACACCCATTCCTACGAGACGCACTCCGGCAAGTGGCTGGGCTTCCGCCAGCCCGTGCGCCGGGTGGCGATGGAGAAGCTCGGACACCCGGTGACCGACACCCGCGACGCCAACCCGGGCGAGGTGTGGGAGGAGAACGAGTTCTGGTTCGACCTGTCCTGGCGGATCGATCCGGACGGTTCGCTGGGGATCCGCCGGTACTTCGAGTCCCCGTACCGGCCGGGCGAGAAGATCACCGTCGACGAGTACTACCGGTGGGTCTTCGAGAACCGGGTGCCCGGCCTGGTCGAGAAGGCGAGGTCCGAGGGACTGACCCCGCTGGAGTACATGCGCCGCTACGGCGTGGTCGAGGTCGGCCGGGACCTCTACCGCCAGGACGAGCGCCCACTCGGCGCCGACGAGTTCGACGACACCGAGATCGACACCGCCCCGGACACCCGGGGGGTGCTGCGCAAGCCGGTGACCCTCGACTCCACCCCGCCACTGTTCGGCGAGGCCGGCGCGGTCGGGGTGCGCCACGACGACGGTTCGACCACGGCCGGCTGGCTGACCCCGTCGCGCAAGCTCGAGGTGTACTCGACGGCGATGCGCGACTGGGGCTGGACCGAGCACGCCACGCCCGGTTACATCCGTTCCCACGTCGCCCACCGCGAGATCGACCTCGATGCCGGCGACCTGGTCCTGATCCCCACCTTCCGGCTGCCCACGTTGATCCACACCCGCTCGGGCAACGCGAAGTACCTCAACGAGATCTCCAATTCACACCCGCTGTGGCTCAACTCCACCGACGCGGCACGCCACGGCGTGGTCACCGACGACCTGGTTCGGCTGTCCACCTCGATCGGCCACCTCGTCGCGCGGGTCTGGGTCACCGAGGGGATCCGCCCCGGGGTCTGCGCGCTGTCGCACCACATGGGCCGCTGGCGGCTGCACGACACCGAAGGCAGCCGCTGGGTCTCGGGTCTGGTCGACATCACCCACCCGAACGGTGCGAACACCTGGCTGCTGCGCTACAAGGGCGGCGTCGCCCCGTTCGCCTCCGAGGACCCGGACTCCGAACGCATCTGGTGGACCGACCCCGGGGTGCACCAGAACCTGGCGTTCGGCGTGCAACCCGACCCGCTGTCGGGGCAGCACTGCTGGCTGCAGAAGGTGCGTCTGGAGAAGGCCCACCCCGGCGATCGGTACGGCGACGTGTATGTCGATGCAGACCGCTCGGCCCAGGTCTATCGGGAGTGGCTGGCCAAGACCCGCCCCTGCCTGGGCCCGGGGGGCCAACGCCGGCCCGAGTTCCAGATGCGCCCGGTCAAGCCGCGCCGACGGGCCTTCCGCATCCCCACCGGTGACCCTGCCGGGCGCGAGGAGGGGTGATGCTCGGCCGGCGACATCCCCGCAGCGCCGATCTCGACGGCGCCCGCGCCGCCGCGGCGGCGATCATCGACCCGCAGCTGCGCCGCTCGCTCGGGGAGCTCGGCATGATCAACGACGTGCGCCCCGGCCGGCGCGGCGGGGTCACCGTCGAGCTCGCGCTGGCCACGGCCGAACACCCGCAGCGGGACGAACTCGCCGCCGCCGTCCGCGCCGCGGTCGACGCCGCCGCGGGACCCGGTGGCACGACGGTCGACTTCGTCTCCATGCCGGCACGCCGGCGGATCGAACTCGCCGAGCACCTGCGGGCCACCACCCGGCCCATCACCGGGAGTCTCGGGACCACCTGCCGGATCTACGCGGTCGCCTCCGGCAAGGGCGGGGTCGGCAAGTCCACCGTCACCGCCAACGTGGCCGCCGCTCTCGCCGCCGGCGGGAAGCGGGTCGGCGTCCTGGACGCCGACGTATGGGGCCACTCGATCCCGCAGTTGTTCGGCGTGCACCGCAACCCGTTGACCCTCGGCGGGCTGATGCTGCCGGTGCCGGCCCACGGGGTCGCGCTGATGTCGGTGGGGTTCTTCGTCGGCCCCGGCGAGCCGGTCGTCTGGCGCGGCCCGATGCTGCACAAGGCCCTTGAGCAGTTCCTCACCGACACCTACTGGGGCGAGCTCGACGCGCTGCTCATCGACCTGCCCCCGGGTACCGGCGACATCACCCTCTCGCTGCTCGAACTCGTCCCCGACGCCGCCCTGCTCGCCGTCACCACTCCGGCGAGCACCGCCCACACGGTCGCCGAGCGGGTGCTGACCATGGCTGCGCGGGGCGGCATGCCGATCGCCGGCGTCGTGGAGAACATGACCGCGGCGGTGTGCGCGTGCTGTGGGGAGCGGACCACCGTGTTCGGCGAGGGCGGCGGGCGGCGACTGGCTGCGCAGGCCGGGGTGCCGCTGCTGGCGCAGATTCCGCTCGACGTCGAGGCCCGGGCCGCCGGCGATGACGGCGTACCCGTCGTCCTGCGCTCGCCGTCGTCCGCCTCGGGACTGGCGCTCGGGCGGCTGGCGGCGGGACTGCCGGTCGTGCGGCGCAGCCTGTCGGGCCGGGCCCTCCCCCTGTCCGTGGTATGAGGCCACGGCCCCGTCGCACGACCACGGAGGGACCATGCGCGATGACCACCACGTGACCCGGCGTCAGGAGGCCGTGAACACCGGCACCGGCGTCGATCGGGAACCCGACTACCGCTTCACCCTCGCCAACGAGCGGACGTTCCTGGCCTGGAATCGCACCGCACTGGCCCTGATCGCCGGCGGCGTGGCCGTCGTCCAGTTGGTCCCCACGTTCGGTCCTCCGGGCACCCGCCACGTCCTGGGCTCGGTCCTGGTCGTGCTCGGTGTCGCCGTGACCGCAGGAAGCTACCGGCGATGGCGGGCCCTGCAACGGGCGATGCGCCGAGACGAGGATCTGCCGGCGACGAAGATGCCGCTGCTGCTCGGCATCGGGCTCGGCGTGATCGCGGTGGCCGTCGTGGTGCTGCTGTTCCTGACGCGATGAGCAGGTCGGCACGCCGCCTCGGCGACCGGCCCGGTCTGCAGGCCGAGCGCACCGTCCTGGCCTGGGACCGCACGGCCCTCGGCTTTCTCGCCAACGGCGCCCTGCTACTCGTTCGCAACATCCACACCGCGCAGTACCAGCGCTGGCTGCCCGCGGTGGCCGCGTTCGGGCTCGGCGTCGCGTGCTTCACCCTGGCCCGGCTGCGGCAACGCCGGCTGACCCGCACCCCTCCCGAGCGGATCGGCCCGGCGCGCGGGCCGCTGACCACGATCACCGTGTTCATCTGCCTGCTCGCCGTTCTGGTCATCGTCTTCCTGATCGGGACCCGGTGACCGGCGGACCCGGCGGACCGTGACGCGGGCCCGACGGCGCTCTGCTCAGACCGAGCCGGTGGCCGCCTGCAGCCCCAGGCTCGTGACCGCCACGAGAATCCACAGCACCGCGCCGAGCAGCAGCGGCCGCGCCCCGGCGCGGCGCATGTCCGACAGCCGCAGCGACGAGCCGATGCCGGCGAGCGCGATGGTGATCAGGAACGTCCCGGCCGCCGAGAGGCCCGGGTGCCAGGACACCGGGATCACCCCGAGGGTGTCGAGGACCGACGCGGCGACGAACCCGACGAGGAACACCGGGACGAGCTTCCTCCACGGCAGCGACCGCCACCGGAACCCGGCGCCGGAGCCGATCCGCGCGGTGGCGACGGTGTCCCGGCGCGCCTTCCACACCGCCAGCGCCACGACGATGGGGATCAGCGTCAGCGTGCGGGTCAGCTTGACCACCACGGCGTAGGGCCCGGCGTCGCCGCCGTAGGAGAACGCCGCCGCCACCACCGAGGAGGTGTCGTTGATCGCGGTGCCCGCCCAGAGCCCGAACGCATGCGGGTCCATCCCCAAGGCGTGGCCGAGGCCGGGGAAGGCCAGCACGGCGATGATGTTGAACGTGAAGATGGTGCCGATGGCGTAGGCGACCTGGGATTCGTGTGGCTTGAGCACCGCCGTGGTGGCCGCGATGGCCGACGCTCCACAGATGCCGGTGCCGACCCCGATCAGGATCTGGGCGTCCCCCCGCACCCCCAGCAGCCGCCCCAGAATCCACGCCCCGAGCAAGGCGGCGACCACCGTGCCGAGCATGACCGGAAGCGAACTCGCCCCGACGGTGGCGATCTGCTGCAACGACAGGGTCGCCCCCAGCACCACGATCGACGACTGCAGCACCGGCTTCGCCGCGAACGACAGACCGGGCCGCAGGTCATCGCCGGGCTTGATGGCCGCTGCCAGCACGATGCCCAGCACGATCCCGAACACCGGTCCCCCGACGATCGGCACGAGGTGTCCGAGCGCCGTCGCCGCGACCGCGACCAGCAGCGACACCGTCAGCCCCGGGACCAGCGCCCGGCCCCGCGCGACGAACTCGGCGGACCGGCCCGGCCGGTCGTCGCGCGCCTCGGCGGGACCCCTCACCGCTGGGATCCGGTTCGTCGACGTCCGCTGGGACGACGGCATGACTACCTCCATTGCCTGAGCGTCGGTGGGACGACCGCTGACACCGGGACATCCGAACCGGGAATATCAGTATGTACCAACATTGGGTCGGGCCGCACACTGCTGTCAATCCGGCACCGAACGTGACGCCCGTCTCCCATCACCAGCAGACACCAGGGGCGAGACGTCACGAACTGCGTGAACACACAGCAGCGACGTGCGGACATTCGCCGTCGATCACACCTTCTGCCGGCCGGCCCGCCGCCACGAGCAGCGAGTTCGTTGACCCACCCGGCACTGGACCTAATGTCCGTACACCTGGCGCCGACGGGAAGGAGAGCGGATCATGGTCGAGGTCGAGGTCATCTCCACCGAGGAGCTCGGCGATCGCAGCTACATCGCCCACACGGACACCCACCTGTCCTACGTCGTCGACGACGGACACGGCCCGTGGCGGTGTTCACCGGCGGGTCGCTGCTGTATCGGCATCGACCGCCCTGCCGGCGCAGCGACCGGCCGTCCCGCCGACCTCGCCCCGGGCGAGAACCTCCGCGGCTACCCCGCCGTCACCTTCGCCGACCTCGCCGCCCGCTCCGGTGCCGAAGCCGGCGAACCCGTCCTCGACGTCCGACGCAATGACGAACGCGCCACCGGCGGAATCCCCTGGGCCACCCACATCCCGATGCAGGATCTGCTCGAGCGCCTCGACGAGCTCCCGGCCGGGCGGCTGTGGATCCACTGCGCCGCGGGATATCGCGCCGGCATCGCCGCCGGCCTCCTCGACCGGGCCGGCCGCGACGTCGTGCTCGTCGACGACGATGACAACCGCGCGGTCGAGCTCGGCCTCGCCCCGAGCTGGCACCACCGCTCATGGCCCGAGGCGTCGACCGGCACTCCGGCCACCACCGCGCCCTTCTCCGCGACGACCTCCCGGACCATGCGCTGCACCCCGGTACTCGATGTCGGTGGTCAACTGCTCGCGGGTCGGGGTCCCTGCCATCGCGCAGACCGCGATCCCGGCCATCCGGCTCCCCGGCCCGCGGCCGTGGTCCACGGCCCACACTGCCGGCCGGGCCACCGCGGTCACGACGGGCGGAAGCACCCGTGGGTGAGTGCCGGTGGTCCTGCCGGACCGGCCCGCGACGGCTCGCGTCGGGGGTCCGGCGTCGTCGGTACAGGTCTCGGGTACGTCACAGGACCCGGACGGGCCCGGAAACGGACGGGACTTCACCGTCCGGTCGGCCCTGCGAGGAGCCGACACCGGCCCGCACCCTGAGCTCAGGCCCGGGCCGGCTCCACCGAAGCCCCGGCAGCGGGCCGCGGAGGGACAGATGGATGACGTCAAGCGCTGGACCGTGCTCATCGACATCGACGAGTGCGACGGATGCGTCCGCGCGATCGCCCGGCTGCACACCGGGGACAACGACCGGACCGTGAGCGCAGGCACTGCTCGACCGGGCCCCGCCGAGCAGGACGGCCTGCCGATCGCGGACGAACTGGCGACCGCCCGCGCGCTCTCCCAGCTGAGCCACCGGCTGCTGAACACCGTGACCCGGGACCTCGAGCGGGGCATCCGCGTGACCGGCACACGCCGCGCGGCCAGGAGCAGGTCGACGGCGGAGCGAAGTGCCTCGTCATGCAGGACCTCCGGCACTGACGACCGTCGCGGTGGCGCGTGTTCGGTCGACAACAGCTGCCTGGTCAGGTTCTCGCGGTAGCGGGAGCGGCGTCGCCCACCGCGGGCCACTCCTGGCAGGCGATCACACCGACAGGAAGGCGAGGAGAAGAGTCATGCAGCAGCCTGCACCAGCACGCCTCGCCGTCGGCGGTCCGGTGATGCGCCTGCCATCCGCGCTTCTCACCGAGATCGACGGCTGCTCCTGGGCGCCCCGCTCGTCGAGCTGCACCGTCGCGGGCCCCGCGGGAGCATCGCGATGACCGCGCCGGCCGTCCTGTCCCGGGCCGGTCTGGACGAGTTGATCGCGGCACTGATCGCGGACGGCTATCGGGTGATCGGGCCGACGGTGCGTGACGACGCGATCGTGCTGGCCGAGCTCGACTCCGGCGCGCAGCTGCCATCCGGCTGGGGTGTCGAGAGCAGTCCCGGACGTCACCGGTTGCGCCGCCGCGACGACGCCGCGGTGTTCGGCCATTCAGCCGGGTCGCAGTCGTGGAAGCAGTTCCTGCATCCCCCGCGACGGCCGTTGTGGTCCATGGATGTCGACGGGTTCGTGCCCGCCCAGGAAGAACCCGTCCGCTACGCGTTCGTGGGCGTGCGCGCCTGTGACCTGGCCGCGATCGCGACACTCGGCACGGTACTCGGCGGCGGCGCGCACCCCGACGGTTCGTTCGTCCGCCGCCGGCAGGGCCTGTTCGTGATCGCGGCGGGCTGCACCGAGCCCGGTGGCGTGTGCTTCTGCGCGTCGATGGGCACCGGTCCCGCGCCCGGCCCCGGCTACGACCTCGCCCTGACCGAGCGGATCGACGAGTCCGGGCACCGCTTCGTGGTGGACGTCGGCAGTGCCGAGGGCGCCCGCACCCTCGCCGCGCTCACTCATCGCACCGCCACCGACGCCGAGGTCGACGACGCCCGCTCCGCGGTCCGCGACGCCGCGGAGCACATGGGGCGGCAGATGCCGGCCGGTGACATCCGCACCCTGCTGAGCGAGGGTCGTGAGTCACCGCACTGGGCCGACGTCGCCGAGCGCTGCCTCGCCTGCGGCAACTGCACGATGGTGTGCCCGACCTGCTTCTGCACGACAACCGAGGACCGCACCGACCTCACCGACCTCACCGGCGACGCGGCGCAGCGGTCGCAGCGCTGGGCCTCGTGTTTCGAGCTGGACTTCTCCTACCTGCACGGCGGCAGCGTGCGGGTCTCCGGCGCCAGCCGGTACCGCCAGTGGATCACGCACAAGCTCAGCAGCTGGTACGACCAGTTCGGGACTTCCGGCTGCGTCGGCTGCGGACGCTGCATCGCCTGGTGCCCGGTGGGGATCGACATCACGGCCGAGGTCGCGCGGCTGTCGGAGCTGCAGGACTCCGCGCCGCCCGGAGAGAACGAATCCCGGTGACGAGCACCGATCAGCTCGCCGGCTTCGCCGTCTTCGACCGGTTGACCCCGGCGCAACGTGCCACGGTCTCCGGAACCGCCCGGGAGGTCGTCCTCGCCGCCGGCACCCGGTTGTTCGAGGAAGGGCAGCAGGCCTGCGGGTGCTGGCTCGTCCGCAGCGGCTGGGTAGCGCTCACGACGTCCGTCCCGGGCCACGGCGAGGTCGTGTTGCAGACCCTCGGCCCGGGGGACGTGTTGGGCTGGTCCTGGCTGGTTCCCCCGCACCGCTGGCACTTCACCGCCACCGCGAACGAGCCCGTCTCCGCCATCCGGCTGGACACCGCACGGCTGCATGCGCTCGCGAACGAGGATCCCGCGCTCGGCTACCCGCTGGCGCTGGGCCTGTTCGAGCTTCTGCTGGCGCGCCTGCAGAGCACCCGGGCGCGACTGCTCGACCTGTACGGGAGCCCTCGTGAGTGCTGACCTCGAACCGATGGTGCCCGTCCCGTACCGGGTCGTCGGCCGCCGGGTCGAGACGCGTGACTCGGTCACCCTGCACCTGGAGCCGGTCACCGAGGCGCTACCGGCGTTCCGGCCGGGCCAGTTCACGATGCTCTACCGCCGCGGCGTCGGCGAGGTCGCGATCTCGATCAGCGGGGACCCTACGGCCGGGGACGGATCGCTCACCCAGACGATCCGCGACGTCGGCGCGGTAAGCCGCGCGCTGCACGCGGCCGGCCCCGGAGACGTGCTGGGGGCCCGCGGCCCGTACGGCACCGGCTGGGGACTCGAGACCGCCGTCGACCACGACCTGGTGATCGTCGCCGGGGGTGTCGGGCTGGCGCCGCTGCGGCCGGTACTGCTCGGCGCCCTGGCGCGCCGCGGCTCCTACCGAAGGATCATGCTCGTCGCGGGCGCCCGCAACCCGTCGGAGTTCCTGTTCCGCGAGCAGCTCGACGCATGGAGCGGCACACCCGGTCTGGAGGTCGAGCTCACCATCGACCAGCCCGCGGAGGGGTGGAGCGGTCCGGTCGGTTTCGTCACCGAGTCGCTCACCCGCCTGACGCTGGACCCCGCGCGGACGGTCGCCTTCCTGTGCGGGCCGGAACCGATGATGCGGTTCTCGGCGAACGTGCTGCAGCGCAAGGGGGTCGATCCCGGCCACATCCGGGTCTCGCTCGAGCGGAACATGAAATGCGGCGTCGGCCTGTGCGGCCACTGCCAGCTCGGGCCGCTACTCGTCTGCCGCGACGGCCCGGTCGTCGACTACGCACGTGCCCAACCCCTGCTCGCTGTCCGGGAGTTGTAGATGCACCGCCTGCCGACTCTCGCCGTCTGGAAGTTCGCCTCCTGCGACGGCTGCCAGCTGACCCTGCTGGACTGCGAGGACGAGCTGCTGACCCTCGCCGGTGAGGTGCGGATCGCGCACTTCCTCGAGGCCTCCAGCGAGGTGCTGCCCGGCCCCTACGACCTGTCGCTGGTCGAGGGCTCGATCACCACACGCGGCGATGCCGAGCGCATCCGGCGGGTGCGCGAGCAGTCGAGGTTCCTGGTGACCATCGGCGCCTGCGCCACCGCCGGCGGGATTCAGGCGCTGCGCAACTTCGGCGACGTCGACCAGTTCCGGTCGGTCGTCTACGCCAGCCCGCAGTACATCGACACCCTCGCCACGTCCACCCCGATCTCCGCGCACGTGCCCGTCGACTTCGAGCTGCGTGGCTGCCCCATCGCGAAGCACCAGCTTCTCGAGGTGATCTCGGCCTTCCTCGCCGGCCGCAAGCCGGATGTGCCCGACACCAGCGTGTGCACCGAGTGCAAGCGCCACGGGCTGACCTGTGTCATGGTCGCCGACGGCACGCCCTGCCTCGGCCCGGTCACCCACGCCGGTTGCGGGGCGTTGTGCCCGGCCGTGCGGCGCGGCTGCTACGGCTGCTACGGGCCGATGACCGGCGCCAACCTGCCGTCGCTGGTCGGGCAGCTACGCACCTGCGGCATGAGCCGCGGCGCGGTCGACCTGGTGCTGTCCACGTTCAACGCCGCCGCGCCCGAGTTCGCGCAACACCGGGTGGACCGATGACGCACACCAGCAGGCAGCTACGGGTCGGTTCGCTGGCCAGGGTCGAGGGTGAAGGCGCTCTGCGCGTCGTCGTCTCCGGCGGCCAGGTCCGCAGCGCCCAGCTGCAGATCTACGAGCCACCGCGGTTCTTCGAGGCGTTTCTGCGCGGGCGGGCGTACACCGAGGTCACCGACATCACCTCACGCATCTGCGGCATCTGCCCGGTCGCTTATCAGACCAGCGCCTGGAATGCGATCGAGGACGCATGCGGGGTGAGCGTCGACGAGCGCATCGCAGCGCTGCGGCGGCTGCTGTACTGCGGGGAGTGGATCTCCAGCCACGCGCTGCACATCTATCTGCTGCACGCGCCGGACTTCCTCGGCCATCCGGACGTGATTGCGCTCGCACGCGCCCACCGCGACCTGGTCGAACGTGGCCTGCGCCTGAAGAAGGCCGGCAACGCGGTTCTCGAGGTCGTGGGCGGCCGAGCCATCCATCCGGTCAACCCCCGCGTCGGTGGCTTCCACCGCGCACCGACCGCGGCGGAGCTGGCCCCGCTGGCCGAGCAGCTGCGCCGGGCACTGGACGACGCAGTGGCGACGGTGCACTGGGTGGCCGGCTTCGACTACCCCGATGTGGAACTCGGGCACGACCTGCTCGCCGTGCACGAGCCGGACCGCTACGCCATCGAGCGCGGGCAGATCGCTTCCTCGGGCGAGCTCGTCTTCTCACCGCGCGAGTTCGGTGACCACGTCGTCGAGCACCAGGTGCCGTACTCCACGGCGCTGCACGCGAGGCTGGACGGCCGGCGCTACCTCACCGGCCCGCTGGCCCGCTACACGATCAACTCGGCGCAACTGTCACCCGTCGCCCGGCAGGCGGCGGCTGACGCCGGCCTCGGGCCCACCTGCCGCAACCCGTTCCGCAGCATCGTGGTGCGCGCGGTCGAGACCGTCCACGCGGCCGCGGAGGCTCTGCGGATCATCGGCGAGTACGAGCGCCCCGACCCGCCCGCCGTCGACGTGCCGCCCCGGGCCGGTGTCGGCCACGGCGTGAGCGAGGCGCCGCGCGGCCTGCTCTACCACCGCTACGAGTTCGACGCCGCAGGCTCGATCAGCTCGGCCGTCATCGTTCCGCCCACCTCCCAGAACCAGGCCGCGATCGAGGACGACCTGCGCAGCGTCGTCTCGGGCCATCTGCACCTCGACGACGCCGCGCTCACCGCGTTGTGTGAACGCACCATCCGCAACTACGACCCGTGCATCTCCTGCGCGGCACACTTCCTCGACGTCACCGTGGAACGACGATGAGGCCGGCCGTCGCACTGATCGGGATCGGAAATCCCTATCGCCGCGACGACGGCATCGGCCCGGCGGTCGTCACCGCCATCGGGAACCGCCACCTGCCCGGCCTCACCGTCACCGTCACCGACGCAGACCCGAGCCGGCTGATCGATGCCTGGTCCGGAGCCGATCTCGCCGTGATCATCGACGCGGTGCGGTGTGACCCGTCCATACCGGGACGGATCCACCGCACCGCCGTGAGCGCTCCAGGGCCCGGACCGGCAGCCGCCAGCACACACGGCCTGGGCGTCCCGGACATCGTCCGGCTCGCCGAGGCGCTGGACCGGGCGCCGCGGCGACTCGTCGTCCTTGCGGTGGAGGCCTCCGACCTGGGCTTCGGGCCGGGCCTGTCCCCGGTGGTCGCCGAGGCCGTGCCGCTGCTCGTCCGGAACGTGCTCGGCGAACTCCAGGCGGCACATCACCCGCACCCACGCACACCCCGGGCGTCTCAGCACTGCCCGTCCGCGCTCCGGCGGTGACCGGCGGCGACCTGGTGCTCGCCCAGGGCGAGGAACACACACCAGCCCACCACGGCCGGCCCCACCCACGAGATGGCCCGATAGAGCACGACGGCGATGGCCGCGGAGCCGGCCGGTACCCCGCCTCCGATCAGGACGGCGAGCAGCCCCGTCTCGGCGGGACCCGCACCCCCCGGCGTCAAGCGCACCAGGATGCTCGCCTGGACCACGAGGTAGCCGACCGCGACCGCCGGCCAGGGCACCGGTGCCGCGGCGGCCGCGACACATCCGGCCAACGCGAGGAAGTCCAGAACCCACGTGGCCACAGCCGCGGCCATCACCAGGGTTCCCTGCCCCGGATCCAGCACCCGGCCGGTCACCCATTCGCTGAATCCGGTCGCGGCCTGCGCCGGCGTGGCGGCGGTCATGCGCCGGAGCACGGGCAGCCGACGAGCCACCCACACCGCCCGCCGCCCGGCCCACGCCAGCACCCGTTGCTTCCGCAGCAGCACATACGCCCCGATCACGAGCACCAGGAGCAGCGCGGACACTCCCCCACCGACGGGCAGGCTCAGCAGTCCGTCGCCGGCCAGGCCGAGCGGAGCGAGCACGACCAGGACGATCGTCGCGACGATTCCCGCCATCCCGACCGCCCACGCCGACAGCGCCAGGCTCACCCCACGAATATGCAGTGCACTCACCGCATACGCGGACCCGGCCGCCGCCCCTGCCGCCGGGACGGTCAGCGACACCGCATTGCCCGCAATCGTCACCGCCTGGACGGTTCGCCCAGGCAGCCGCGACCCGCCGTAGGCCAGCAACAGCCGGTGCAACTCCCCGTACACCGCCAGCGACGCGGCGCTCAACATCAGCGCCACCGACAACCAGCCCCACCGCAGCTGTGCCAGCCGGCTTGCCACATCGCCGACCCCCGCCATGACCGGAGCCACCTGCCATACCGCCACCCCGAGGCCGGTCACGGCCAGGACCCAGTCGACGGCCCGCCACCATCGCGATCGAGAGCCTCGCGCAGGGGCGGGCTCCGGCCCGTCCGGTGTCGACCCGACGGCCCTCGGCTGATCAGGGATCGGCTGCCGCCCGAACACGCTCTCAGCTTCCTCCCGTGGCCGTGACCGGTCCGGCGAGCAGGCACCTCGCCCACCCGCGTGGCGCACGGCCGGGGTCGGCGGGGGCGTGCGTAGCCATCTCGATCCCCGATCTGCCCCACCCGCGAGGGCACCTACCGCACCGTGCAGGAAGAATCCGGGGCCGTTCAGCGGCCCAACGACCTACGGAACCGTCGAAACGACCTCACAGATGGATCTGCCGCAGCCGTTGCACGACGTCGTCGTGAGGGGGCGGGAGGCACGGCGACGGGAGCCGGCGCTCCTCCCGTGCATCCGGGCCGGCGGCCCCGGGTGGGCCGCGGCTACGTGCTCGACTCGAGGGTGTAACGCACCGTCTGCACCCGGATGGCGTCGTCGCCGAACACGAAGGTGTCGACGCCGTCCATGGCCCGGGCGGTCTCGGACACCGCGTTCCACTCGATGAACAGGACGTCGCCCTCGAAGATCTGGGTCGGGACCTCCCACTTCGCGTTCGGGAGGTCCTTCAGCAGGGTGGTGAAGCCCTGCCGGACGCCCTCCTTGCCCCGCAGCACACCACGCGGCGTGATGAACAGAGCGTCGTCGGAGTAGTCCGCCACGATCTCGTCGATGTCCCCGGCGATCAGCGCACCGGCGTGGTGCTGGAAGATCTCCTGTGGAGTACGCGCCATTGCTACCTCCAAGTCACCGTTCCGTCCCAGCGATGCTCCAGCCTGGAGCCCGGTGGCAACAGGGTCGAACGGATCGGCACTCCTGCCGACTCCGACCGGCCGTTCGACCTGGCGCCCGGCCGTGCGGCCCGAGCGACCCACCGGATTCCGCTGCCGGGTGCGCCCGGCTCCCGGGATCCCACCGGGCCGACGACGCAGAACGCCCGCCCGACCCCCGACGAAGCGTCGTCGCGGGCGGGCGGGCGTTC
>NZ_JAAXLA010000140.1 GCF_012911935.1 Pseudonocardia acidicola
GACAGGAGCGGGCGTGATCTACGAGGTCCGCGAGTACGTGGCCGTCCCGGGGCGGCTCGGGGCGGTGATCGACCTCTTCACTTCCGCCACCCTGCCGATGCTGGCCAAACACGGCATGGAGCTGGTCAGCGCCGGCCGTACCATGATCGGCGAGCACTCCTGGGGCGAACTCGTCTACACCCTGCGGTTCGACGACCTCGCCGACCTCGAACGGAAGTGGAACGCGATGCTGGCCGACCCGGAGTGGGTCGCGGCGCTGAGCGCCGCCGAGGCTGGCGGACCGCTGTTCGCGACGATGCGGCGCCGCGTCCTCGACGCCGCCCCGGTGGTCACCGCCTGAGCAGTGAAAACGAACCGGTGCTCGCCAGCGGCGCCGGGAGGACTGAACTCGTGCGATCCCGTGAAGCGCCGTCTGACCAGGAACGACTCTCACGCGGGTGAACAGAGGGGTATCTCGACGACCTGATCACCGACACGGACAACGACAAGCACTGCCATTACCCGCTGTACCCGAAGGGCACAGAGTGTGTGTCCAGTTACATCGAGCCGGAGCACGTGCTGCAGCCGGTGTTCCGTGACGGCAAGCTGCTCAGGAAGTGAGACTTCACCGAGCTGATCGCGAACTGTCAGCGTGAGGTTCCGGAGTCCGACTACATCGACCATGTCGGTCCGATGCGGACCGTCTCGACTGAGATGGCCGTCTGGGCCTGACGCAGTCCTCCGGCGCCCCGCCCATCCCCTCCCCGGCGGCGCGCCGAGCCACCCGCTAGGAGAACCATGACCCGCCTGCACGTCTTCGACATGGACGGCACGCTGCTGCGCGGCGCCGCCACCGTGGAACTGTCGCGCCACCTCGGCACGTTCGAGGTCGCGGACGCCGTCGAACGGGCCTGGAACGCCGGACAGCTGACCGACCTGCAGTTCTGGGAGGCGGTGCTGCCCCTCTGGATGGACGCCTCCGATGCCGAGATCGACGCCGCCTTCGCAGCCGCCGCCTGGATCGAAGGCATCCCGGAGGTCTTCGCGGACATCCGGGCCCGCGGCGAACACATCGCCGTGATCTCCCAGTCCCCGCACTTCTTCGTGCGCAGGCTGGAGGGGTGGGGTGCGCACCGGACGTTCGGCTCGGACGTCGTGCCAGGCCGCCCGCCGACCACGGATTCGCTGCTCACCCTGCAGGACAAGGTCGACATCACCCTGGGCCTGCTCGCGGACCTCGGGCTGAGCGAGGATGACTGCACGGCCTACGGCGACTCCCGCTCCGACGTGCTGCTGTTCGAGCGGCTCGCCCGCACCGTCGGGATCAACCCCACCGATGTGCTGCGCGACCGGTGCGCCGTCGTCTACGAGGGCCTCGACCTGCGCGCGGCCTACGCGCTCGGCCGGGACCTGGTGCCGTCGTGACGTGACGTCGTGTCCTGCGCTCCGCTGCCGGCGGACCCCGTCCGCCGGGTCTTGACCGACGACTCGGTGAGTGAGGCCCCGCCGCACGAGATCGCCAAGGAGCTCGGGGAGCTCGGGGCGCTCGGGGTGCTGGGCATGCACCTGCAGGGCTACGACTGCGCGGGCGCGATGCGGTGTCCTACGGGCCGGGCTGCGCAGAGC
Source organism: Pseudonocardia acidicola (assembly GCF_012911935.1). GTDB lineage: Bacteria > Actinomycetota > Actinomycetes > Mycobacteriales > Pseudonocardiaceae > Pseudonocardia > Pseudonocardia acidicola. Next base: position 1,606 of record NZ_JAAXLA010000140.1, read on the forward strand.
CGGAGGTGCGGACAGCGGGTTCCGCAGCGTCGTCTCCGTGCAGGGCTCGCTGTCGATGCGGACCACCACCCGGCGACACGGCGGGGACTGGTCCTCGACAGCAGCGGATCACCGTCGAGCACACGACGCTGCGGCACGCGAACGGCCTGGAGTCCGTGCTGACCGACGAGGGCACGAGCGAGATGCACAGCCTGGTGACCGGGTAGGCGGTGACCGGATCCCCGCCCTCGGCAGCGGACCCGTACTGGTGCCGCCGCCCTCCCCGGCCGCGGGGTGAGACATCGGGTGGCGCCGCACGCGCCCGAGGCGCCGCCCGGTCCGACGACGGAGTCGACAGACCATGCCCGAGGCATCCCTCGGGCCGCGCGACGGCGTGCTCGTCGCCGACCTCGGCCGCGTCATCGGCCTGCGCCACCATGGTGTTCGGCGACCTCGGCGCGGACGTCGTCGAGGTGGAGCGGCCCGGACCGCTGAGGACTGGCCGCTGCGGACGTGGCGCTGCTTGACCCGCGGCTCGTGTACTGCACGGTCTCCGGGTTCGGGGCGGGAGCCGGGGCCGACCTGCCCGGCTACGATCTGGTGGTGCAGGCGATCGGCGGCTGATGAGCACGACCGGCGCCGGCCCCTGGGGAGCCCTCGGAGGCCGGGGCCGCGTTGGTGGACGTCCTGACCAACTTGCACACGACCGTTGGGATCCTGGCGGCGCTGCGGGCCGGGGTCCCGTGCGGACCGACCTACAGGCAGCGACCACCTCGGCCCGACGAGCACGACGCGTCATCATGGTCGCGATCGCCATTCCGCTCACCGCCTCGGCCACCATGGCCGCGGTCGGCCCGGTCGCCGTCGTCGCGCTGGTCGGCACCGGGGTGCCCGCCCCGATCGCCGCCGCCGCTGTCCTAGGACTGCCGGCGCCACTGGCTCAGGCGGTGGTCATCGGGTCCCTCCGGGCACACGCTGAGCTGGGGGACTACGAACGCGACCCCGCCGTCTCCGAGCCATGATTCGATGGGCCACGATCAACACCATCACCCGACGCCTCGCCCGCGGCGGGCCTACTACCCGCCAACAACGCCGCACCTTCATACTCGCCAGTTGATCTTCGCAAACGCGCTCTCAGCCGCGACGGGTGGCTGCGGTTGTGCCACCTGTGAGCTCGTTCGAGTCCTGAAGCAGGATCAGGCGGAACAGGTCGCGTAGTTCATCCTCGGACTGATCGTCGCGACCTTGGATCAGCTGCGCGTTGGCGCCTTCCCAGGCGGCCTCGAGGAAACGGGCAGTGCGTGCGCTGTAGAGACGTTCCACGCCCGCGCGTGCTGATGCTGCCCAGGAAATGACGAGCTCTCGGTAGGCGGGGTCGCGGACGCTCTGGGCGTAGAGCTCGTAGAGCAGGGTGCGTTCTCGGGCGCTGTCCTTGAGCGCGTTCACGACCGCGAGGGCCGCGTCGATCATGGACTCGAGGTCGGTGGCTTCGTGGAACTGACGCTCGTACAGGGCCGAGGTGTGCGAGACGAAGAGCCGGAACGCCTCGAGTAGTAGATCGTCGAGGTTGGCGAAGTGGTAGCTGGTCAGCCCGAGGGACAGGCCGGCGGCGCTGGCGACCCGTCGGTGGGTGACGCCCTTCACCCCGTACTCGGCAGCAACATCGAGGGCTGCGTTGAGGAGGGTGAGGCGGGTGGCATCGGAACGAGGTCTCGCTCGCACTCCACAATTCCCTTCCACCTGCCCGGTCCTCGTTGACGCTGGGAGAACCATACTGCCTCGTTACGTCCGCGGTAGGACGCTCCGCCGGTCTTCGGGAGGCGAAGCGGGTCTGGCCTGGGGACCGTGCGGTTGCGACGGCCCTGGCTGATGTCATCGTCGGGCTGCATGACGGCTGTGGGGGTTGGGGGAACGGTCCACCAGCCGCAAGCATGGGCGGCGGGTCGGCCGTGTCGCGGCGGACTCGTCGAGCGGACACCCCAGACGCGGCCCACGGGTGAGAGGGGTTGGGACTGCCCGGCTCGCGACATGGCTGCCGGGTCAGGATTCGAGTGCGATGAGGCGACGGAACCGGCTGCTGTGGAAGACCAGCGGCTCGTTGCTGGGATCTGCGGTCAGACGGTGGATCTGCAGCAGCACGATGTCGTGGTCGCCCGCGGGCAGCTCGGAGTGCACCGAGCAGTCGAGCCATGCTGCAGCGCCCCTGACGAAGATGGCGCCGTCTTCGCTGGGCTCCCACGGCACGTCGGCGAACCGGTCGCGGTCCTTCGCCGCGAGTGAGCGGCACAGCGCCTCCTGGCCGTCGGCGAGCACGCTCACCCCCAGCCGGGGCAGCTGCCGCAACCGCGGCCACGTCGTCGAGCTGTGTGCCACACAGACCGACACCAGCGGTGGAGTGATCGAGACAGAGGTGAACGAGCTCGCCGCGATCCCGACGGGCTCCTCGTCGTCCAGTGCACAGACAGCTGTCACGCCGCTGGGGAAACAGCTGTAGGCCCGCCGCAACTCCGCCTGGTCAACGGGCAGCGGACCGATACTCAGTTTCGAGGCCATTGATCTACTTTCGGCTCGGGTTGTCACAGTCACGCGAGAGAGATGTGAGCGGCGCGCATCAGGGAGCAGTGCGCGCCGCCTGTGGGGTCAGCCCATCAGCTTGCCGCCGTGGCCCCAGCGGTTGCGCGGGACGCCTTCGACGATGACGGTCGACTCCGCGCCGACCTCCTCGCCGAGCACGGAGATCATGGCCTGTGTGACTGCCTCGACCATCCGCTGCGAGAATGACGGGTCCTCGAAGCGATCCTCGAAAACCTTCACCTCGATGTAGGGCATTCTGCCGCTTCCTTTCTGTGGCCAGAAGTGCTGACGGAGTACTTGTCGGGTTACAGGCGATTCGCGTCGAACCAGGCTGATGCGACTTTGTTGAACCGCTCCGGGTCGTCTTGGTGCAGGAAGTGGGTGACGCCTGTCCAGAGTTCGACTCGGGTATCGAGACCGAGTTTGTCGACGAGGTGCGACTCCCAGGTGTAGGTCGGCTCGTAGGCGTAGATGCACAGTGCCGGCCGGCGGCGCTCGCGGACCGCGCGTTCGGTCTGCGGGCGAAGCCCCGGCGCGTCCGTGCCGCACCACATGCCGGCAAAGGTGGGCCAGACGACCTCGGGGCCGAGCGCGAGCGCCTGTAGCCGGCGTCGGATCCGGCGGGCGGCGGTGACGCTGTTGTGTACCTCCGGCTCGAGGTCGGCTGCCACCGCGGCGCGTTCTGCGCTGTCGGCGGAAGCCGGGTCGCCGATGATCGCGCGAACCTGGCCCTCCCACTCCTCGGGCTGTCCGTACGCCGGGTCGATCAGTAGGACCGAGCGGGCCAGGTCGGGGCGGCGCACAGCGATCAGGTTGGCGATGATGCCGCCCAGGGAGTGCCCGACCAGATGGCTGTCGCTCAGGCCCAGATGGTCGAGGACGGCGATCACGTCCTCGGCGAGCTCCACGCTCCCGTACCCGCTCGCGGTCCGTTCGGAATGCCCGTGCCCCCGCAGGTCGAGTGTCACGACACGCGCGTCGCCGGCGAAAGCAGAAATCTGGTCGACCCAGTCGGTCGAGTCGCTGCACCACCCGTGAATCAACACGATAGAGCGGTCACCGCTGCCGAACTCCGCCACGAAGCAGTCGAAGCCCCGAACACGAACCCAACTCATGCATTCCTGCTTCCCTGTGGTGGCCCGCTCGACCTGGCGCCGCGGTCAACTGAGGACCGACGACGCAGCGGCGAGATAGTCGCTGCGGTCGACACCGGCGGTGAGGACGTGCGCGATGTTGCTCTGGTCACCGAGCAGCCGGATATCGGACAGTACGTCGCCGGTGACGACCACGACGTCCCCGGCGAAGCCGGCCGCGAGCTTGCCGATCTGGTGTTCGCGCTGGAGCAGCTCGGCCGCGGTGGCCGTGGCCGTGGTCAGTGCTTCCTCCGGTGTCATGCCGTGCTCGACGTAGAGCTCCAGCTCCCGGGCGTGCGCACCGAAGGGGCACAGCGTGCCGGAGGAGTCGGTGCCCATGGCGATCCGGACTCCGGCCTGGCGGGCGATGGCGAAGGCCTCGAGTGTGCGGTCATGGGCGTCGCGCAGGTCATCGACGCCCTCGGGGGTGAGTCCGCGACGTGTCCCTTCGCGTTGGCACCAGTCGTTGAAGGCCATGGTCGGCACCAGGTAGGTGCCGCGCTCGGCCATCTCCTTGGCGGTGGGCTCATCCAGGTAGGAGCCGTGCTCGATGCTGTCGACCCCGGCAGCGAGGCTGCGGCGGATCCCGTCGATCGACAGTGCGTGTGCGGCGACCCGTAGGTCGAGGTCGTGTGCCTCGTCGACGATCGCGGTGAGCTCGGCGACGGTGTAGTTCGGCCAGTGGGGCTGCTCACCGGGTGACATCCCGCCGCTGGCCATGACTTTGATGAAGTCGGCGCCCTCGCGAGCTTGCAGCCGGACAAGCTTGCGGCACTCGTCGACGCCGTCGGCGGTGTCCCAGCGGCGGCGGGGGGTGTAGGGCGGGTAGAACAGGTCGCCGTGGCCGTTGGTCATGGTGATCCACCACGGGGAGACCAGCAGCCGCGGGCCGATGGTCAGGCCCTGCTCGACGAAGTCGCGCAGCTCGATCTCTCCGACGTCGCGGTGTCCCATCACCCGCAAGGTGGTGAAGCCGGCTGCGAGGGCGCGATGGGCGTTGCGCAGCCCGTGCAGCAGCTTCGCCGGCTTGGTCACTTGCCCGCGGAAGGTGCTGCTCGCCACCACGTTGTCGTGGTCGGAGTTGGTCGTCAGGTGCACGTGCACGTCGATCAGACCGGGTAGGACGGTGCAGCCGGTCGCGTCGATACGGCGTGTCCCGGCGGGCACCGCGGCGTCGTCGGCGGGCCCGGCGTACGTGATGATCCCGTTCTGGATGACGACGAGGCCGTTCACGTGGTGTGTGCCTGGGGCGGCCCAGACCAGGCCGCCCTCGATGGCGATGTCGTTCACCTGTTCACCGTCCCGCTGGTAGGTGGGTATGTCTGGGGCAGGGAGCTCGGCGACAGCCGCCTGCATGTCGCCGAGCCCTCCTGCATGTCGCCGAGCCGCTGAGGCGGTCAGGCCCTGGAGGGCGTGGGGTCCT
>NZ_JAAXLA010000141.1 GCF_012911935.1 Pseudonocardia acidicola
CCTTTTTTTTTTTTTTTTATTGACCGGGCGACCACCGAGATCTACACGATGGCGATCGTCGGCAGCGTCAGCTGTGTATAAGAGACAGCTCCAGGAGGACAACACCGTGTCCAATGTCAGATCCTTGCGGCCCGTCGTCGGCCGTGTCGTGTTCATCGGCGCGGTGCACGAGGCGCGACCGGCCCTGGACGCGCTGCTCGCCTCCCCGGTCGCGCGCGTGGTGCTGGTGGTGACCGCGCCGGACGCCGGGGCCGGCCCGGCGGCGCGGCGCTCCGGCGCCGTCGACCTGGCCACCCCGGCCCGGGCCGCCGGGGCCGAGGTGCTGCGGGCCGCCGACGTCAACGCGCCGCACGTGGTGGGGGCCATCCGGGAGACCGACCCCGACCTGCTGGTGGTCGTCGGCTGGACCCGGCTGATCGGCGGGCCGCTGCTCGCCGTACCCCGCCGGGGCTGCGTCGGGTTCCACGCCTCGCTGCTGCCCGAGCACCGCGGCCGCGCCCCGGTGAACTGGGCGATCCTGCGCGGGGAGACGCTCACCGGCAACACGATGATGATGCTCGACCCGGGCGCCGACACCGGGGACATCGTCGATCAGCGGGCGGTGTCGATCGGTCCCGACGACACCTGCGCCACGCTCTACGAGCGGGTCGCGTTGGCCGGCGTCGACATGCTCACCTACCACCTGCCCGCGCTGCTGGCGGGGACCGCGCCGCGCTGCCCGCAGGCCCCCGACGAGGGTGACGTGCTGCCGAAGCGGACCCCGGAGATGGGAGTGATCGACTGGTCGCGCCCGGCCGCGGCGCTGCACGACTGGGTGCGGGCGCTCACGCTGCCCTACCCGGGGGCGTTCACCACGGTGACCGGCCGCCGCGTGATGGTCTGGCGCAGCAGGCCGCCGGTCGCGAACGGCGCTGCGCCGACCCCACCGGGGACGGTGCTCGGCCTGCACGCCGACGCGGTGCACGTCTCGACCGGGGACGGGCACCTCGTCGTCACGCAGATGTCGGATCCGGGGGAGCCACCGCAATCCGCGGCGGACTGGTGCCGTGCCGCGGGCGTCGGGGCGGGCACCCGGTTCGACGCCGTGGCACCGGAGGTGTCCCGCTGGGCGCTCGGCTTCGGGCCCCGGCCGGCGGAGGTGCGGTCGTGAGCACCGTCGTGATCGTCGCCGCCCACCCCGACGACGAGCTGCTCGGTGCGGGCGCGACCCTGGCCAAGCACGTGCGGGCCGGGGACGGGGTGCACGCGGTGATCATGGCCGAGGGCGCCACGAGCCGCTACGACGGCGCCATGGTCGGGGTGCTCGCAGACGCGTCGAAGCAGGCGGCCGAGGTGCTGGGGCTGGCCTCGGTGCGCGCGTGCTCGCTGCCCGACCAGCGCCTGGACACCGTCGCGCTGGTGGAGGTGACCCAGGCCCTCGAGAGCGTGCTCGACGAGCTGCGCCCGCAGGTCGTCTACACCCACTTCCCGGGCGATGTGAATCTCGACCACGGGATCGTGTCCCGCGCCGCGTGGACCGCCTGCCGGCCCTACGTGCTGCCGGGGCTACGCCGCTTCGCGGTGTTCGAGACACCGTCGTCGACCGAGTGGGCGTGGCCGCTGGACGGCGGCGCGTTCACCCCGGGGCTGTTCGTCGACGTCACAGAGACAGTGGAGACCAAGCTCGCCGCGATGGCCTGCTACCCGAGCGAACTGCGCGACTACCCGCACCCGCGGTCCCTGCGCGCGCTGCGGGAACGGGCCGCGTTCTGGGGGAGCCACGTGGGGCGGATGGCCGTCGAACCCTTCCAGGTCCTGAGGGAGATGAGCTGATGTCCCTGCCGCGTGAGAGCGACCCCCGGACCCCGATCGGAATGGACTCGCGGGCCCGCAGGCTCGCCGACCTGCTGGTGGCAGGCCCGGCCGCGCTGCTGCTCGCGCCGGTCCTGCTCGCCATCGCGCTGGTCGTACGAGCGTCGAGCGCGGGGCCCGCGCTCTTCCGCCAGGTGCGGGTCGGCCGCGGCGGCCGGCACTTCGCCATCTGGAAGTTCCGCACGATGGTCGTCGACGCCGCCCGGCAGGGCCCGGCGGTGAGCGGCCGTGCCGACCCGCGGGTGACACGGGTGGGCCGCTGGTTGCGGGCCACCCGCCTCGACGAGCTCCCGCAGCTGATGAACCTGATCCGGGGCGACATGACCCTGATCGGGCCGCGCCCGGAGGTGCCCCGGTTCCTGCCGTACTACACGGCGGCCGAACGTGCCCTGCTGGACGTGCGGCCGGGTGTCATCGGGCCTGGCGCGGTGCTCTTCGCCGGCGAGCAGTCCGGCGAGCTCGACGGCGTCGAGGACGCCGACGCGTTCTACGTGCACCACCACCTGCACCCCAAGCTCGCACTCGACCGGGCCTACCTGCGGGACCGGCGGTTCGGGCAGGACCTGCGGTTGATCTGGGCCGCGCTGTCGTCGGTCACAAGGCGCTGAGGGGCCGGCAGGAACGCCGCCGGGGCTGCGGCATCGCGCCCCGGCCGGCGCTCAGACCACGCGGTCCAGAGCCTGCCGGTCGGGGGCGGCCAGCCGGGCCCGGGCGAGGTTGGCCGCGGGATCGGGGACCGCGGATCGTGGGCCGTGCGGCACCAGGTCGTATCGGACCGCGAGCGCGGCGGCCTCCAGGCGGGAGTGGGTGCCGAGCTTGGTCAACGTGGCCTGTACGTGGCTGCGCACGGTCGTCGTCGCCACCCCGAGGCGGCGGGCCATCGCCTTGGTCCCGAGCCCTTCGACCAGCAACGCCAGGCACTCCCGTTCGCGCGCGGTCAGGTGGCGAGCCAGCCGCTGGGCGTCGGGGACGCCGAGCGCGCGGCGGGTCGAGCCGGGCACCGCGTCGACCACGATCTCGCCGGCCTGCACCCGGCGGATCGACTCGGTGAGCACGGCGACGCCGCGGGTCTTGTGCACGTAGCCGAGGGCGCCGTGCTGCAGCGCCCTGGCGACGACCCCGGCGTCCCCCTCTGCGGTCAGCACGATGATCTTCACGTCGGGGTCCACGGCCAGGATCGCGGGGATGATCTCCAGGCCGTCGACGTCGGGAAGCGCGCGGTCGACCAGGCAGATGTCCGGCTGCTGCGTCCGCACGGCCGCGACCGTCTCGGCCGCGGTGTGCGCAAGCCCGCGGACGGCGATGCTCTCCTGGATCAGCAGTCGCGCCAGCGACTCGACGAACAGCCGGTTGTCGTCCCCGATCACCACCGACGTCGCTCCCGCGTGGCTTCCTCTGGCCGGTGAATCACCCGAATACGTCACCTATGGGCCCCCTTGCAGTGAATCGTCCGATATGCCGCTCTTGCCTTCTCGGGCCGATGAATTCCAGATGAATACTCGACGGCCATTGTGGGTTTGTTACGGGTCTATTCGACAATTTTTGCTACTTGCGATCGGACGGTCGGGTGATAGGCCGAACGTCGCTGCGACGCACTGCATCCGGGCTGCTCAGGGTGCCTCCGGGGGTAGTCCGTAGGCTGCCTTCCGGCGCTTTATCGCACCATTGCCAGATGTTTCATCCGGCGGTTCACCAATCGTATTCATGCGGTCGCATTGCGTGCTCAGAGGTTGAACGCCGCGCGCATGCTGGCGGCCGCGGCGGCGTTCTGCAGGAGCGGACCGACGCCGAGGAGCTCCTGAGTGGTGCGCAGCAACGAGTAATGGTCGAACGGTTGTGCGGCGCGGGTCGCCGGGCGGACGGACGGGCCCACGGCGATGAACGTGAGCCGGTTGGTCGTCTCGCCCTCGTCATAGGTGAAGAACACGGCCGTGTCGCCCGCGCGGTACGCCGGGCTGTCGACGATGGCCGGGATGAGTCGGGAGAGGTAGGCGTCGCCCTGGGAGATGGTGCCGTCGTGCATGTCGTGGGTGAGGTTCGGCGCGATGAACGCGAACTGCGGCAGCGTGTTCCGCGCCAGGTCGTCGGCCAGCTCACCGGCGGTCGGGCTGCCCAGGGGGACGGCCCGGGTCAGGCACGCGGCGCGGATGCGGGAGTAGTAGACGGGCGGGTTGTGGTTGACGTCGTAGCCGTTGCCGTCGTAGCCACCATCGCAGTTCGTCGGTTCGCCTTCCGAATAGCTCTTCCAGCTTGAAACCTTTTCGAACAGGGAAGGATCGGGATCCGGGCACTGGGCAGGGACGCAGTCGCCCTGGCCGGCATGGATGGCACCGCTGGTCGCCGCGACGTAGTCGGTCGCGCTCGGATGGTCGAGCCCGGAGTAGTTCGTGGCCAGCCCGCACTGCACGGCCAACTGGTTGATGTAGGGAGCCGCGGGATTACCGATGATCTTGTCGATCGAGTAGTTCTCGTCCCAGATCCAGATGACGTGCGCATAGGTCGCGGGTGGTGTCGAGGTCCGGCCGCACGGGCTCGCCGCGGCGCCCGGCGGCGCGGGCGGCGCGCCGCTCCCTGGCCCGGGCGCCCCCGACGTCACGGCTACCACGACCCCGGCGGCGACCACCGCTGCGGCGGCGACAGCGAGGGCGACGAGCGCGAGCCGGCGGCGCGGAAACCCCCTCATCGCTGATCACGAACCCGGGCGAAAGGTGGCCACGGCGGCGTACCAGTCCATCGAGGTGGCCAGGGTGAACGGTGCGTCCTGCCGGCCCGCGGCGCCCGAGAGCACCGCGGCGACATCAGCGGACCTGCTGCCGTTGTACACCTCCATGGTCAGCGGCACCCCGTCGCTGCTGCCCGGCGTCACCGTGAGCGGCTGGCCCCCGGTGATCAGCGCGCCGACGACGAGTTCGCCCGCCGGTGTCGCGGAGGTCGGGGTCGAGTCGGCCGCGGTGCCGACCCCCTCACCGACCGCGGTCTGGTCCAGCGCCCCCGTGGTCGCCACCCCGGAGAACTCGGCGGCGGCGCTGGGCAGGTAGGTCGCCGCGCCGGCGGACAGCGTGATCGTCAGACCGGCGGGCGCCGCCCGGCTGTTCTGCACGTAGAACAGCGCCAGGTCGCCGCCACCGTTGGTGAAGTGCTCGGACGCCGAGCGGGTCCAGGTGCCGTTCACGGGGTCGGAGACCCCGACCTGACCGGGCGCGTCGTACTGCGCGAACCAGCCGACCAGCAGGTCGCCCTGGGCGACCGGCGCCTTCATCGTGATGGTGGCCGAGGTCGTCCGGGTGCCCGGTGAGTCGGCGGCGCCCTGCACGAAGGTGGGGGACCGGGCGGGGGTGGTGACCGCCAGGCCGGGTGAGGGTGCGGAGTGGTTGCCGGCCCCGTCGAAGGCGTCGACGGTGTACGTGTAGGTCGTGCCGGCGGTGGGCGTGGTGTCGGTGTAGACGAGGGTGCCGGCGCTGGTCGTGGTGATGGGCGCCCCGTTGCGGTAGACGGTGTAGCCGGTGACGGTGATGTTGTCGGTGGCGGCGTTCCAGGCGAGGCTGACGCTGGTGGCGGCCACGCTCGTGGTGTGCAGCCCGGTGGGCGTGGTGGGGGGCTGGGTGTCAGC
>NZ_JAAXLA010000142.1 GCF_012911935.1 Pseudonocardia acidicola
GCCGGCCCCTCCCTGCCCGCGCGCCCCCGCGACCCGAGCCGGCTGGCACGCCGGCTGGGGCTGACCGGCGCGCTGCTGATGGGGATCGGCGCCCTCGGCGCCGGCGCGCTGCCGGTCCCCAACCCGCTCAACGGGTTGCGCGTGCTCGGGCTACCCGGGCGCAACGCCACCGTCTCCATCGCCCTCATCTACGCCGGCATGGGCATGCTCGTGCTCGCCTGGCTGTGGATCGGCCGGATGCTGCGGGCCCGCGGCGCCGTCGCGCCGGCGCCGAACCACGGCCAGCTCGCCCGCACCGCGCTGCTGTGGGCGCTGCCGCTGGCCGCGGCGCCGCCGATGTTCAGCAAGGACGTCTACAGCTACCTGGCGCAGAGCGCGATCACCGCGCGCGGCCTGGACCCGTACGTCCTCGGACCCGCCCAAGCCCTCGGCGTGGACGACCCGCTGACCCGCACCATTCCGACCATCTGGCGCGACACCCCGGCGCCCTACGGCCCGCTGTTCCTCGCGCTCGGACGCGGGATCACCGCGCTGAGCGAGGACGACGTGGTGCTCGCCGTGTTCCTGCACCGGGTGCTGGCGATCGCGGGCGTCGCGCTGATCGTGTGGGCGCTGGCCCGGCTGGCCCGGCGCTGCGGCCTGGAGCCCGGACTGGCGCTGTGGCTCGGCGCGGCCAACCCGCTGGTGCTGTTCCACCTGGTCAGCGGCATCCACAACGAGGCCCTGATGATCGGGCTCATGCTCGCCGGACTGGAGATCGGCCTGGGCCGGACGGGAGCGCGCGCCGATCCCGCCCGGCCGGACCGCGGCTGGATCGCCGGCGCGGTGCTCATCACGGCCGGCGCGGCCGTGAAGCTGCCGGCGATCCTCGCGCTGGGCTTCCTCGGCATGCACCTGGCCCGGCGCCGGGGCGGGCGGATCCGCGACGTCGCCGCGGCCGCCGGTGCGCTCGGCGCGATCGCCGTCGCCGTCTTCGCCGCGCTGGGCTTCGGCACCGGACTCGGTTTCGGGTGGCTGGGCACGCTCGGCACGGCCAACACGATCCGCAGCTGGATGTCGTTGTCGACCGTCCTCGGCCAGCTCAGCGGCCAGATCGGCATCCTGGCCGGCCTCGGGGACCACACGAACACGACCCTGACGATCACCCGCGGCGTCGGCGGGCTGGCCGCGGCGCTGGTCTGCTGCTGGCTGCTGCTGGCGACGCTGCGCGGCCGGGTCGAGCCGGTCACCGGGCTGGGCGCCGGACTGGGCGCCGTCGTGCTGCTCGGTCCCGTCGTGCATCCCTGGTATCTGCTGTGGGCGGCCATCCCGCTGGCCGCCACCCAGGGCCTGCCCCGTTACCGGCGGGCCGCACTCGCCGCGTCCGCGCTCCTCGCCCTGATGGTGCCGCCGACCGGCGCCGACTTCGCGTTTCGGGCATACCAGCTACCGATGGCGATCGTCGCCGGCGCTTTGATCCTGTTGGTCGCGATCCTGGTGGTGCGCCGCCGGCTGCTGGCCGAACCCGAACCCGTGGCAGCGGACACCGCCACGGGCCCGGGCTGAGCCGCGTCATTAGAATCCGGCCCCGTGAGTTCCCCTGCGGCAGCGGCTGTCGAGGTCCGCGGCCTGGTCAAGCGATACGGCCGGACGACCGCGGTCGACAGCCTGGACCTGGAGCTGCCACCCGCCAGCGTGCTGGCGCTGCTCGGCCCGAACGGCGCCGGAAAGACGACCACCGTCGAGATCTGTGAGGGCTTCCTGCGCGCCGACGCAGGCGAGGTCCGGGTGCTCGGCATCGATCCGGCCGGCGCACCGGACACCCTGCGCGCCCGGATCGGGATCATGCCGCAGGGCGGCGGCGCGTACCCCGGGGTGCGTGCCGAGGAGATGCTCCGGGTCGTCGCCGCCTGCGCCGCGCATCCGCTCGACATCGGCTGGCTGACCGACGTGCTGGGTCTGGGCTCCTGTGCCCGGACCCCGTACAAGCGGCTCTCCGGCGGGCAGCAGCAGCGCCTCGCGCTCGCCTGCGCCATCGTCGGCCGTCCCGAGCTGGTGTTCCTCGACGAGCCCACCGCCGGGATGGACCCGCAGGGCCGCCGGCTGGTGTGGGAGCTGATCGACGCACTGCGCCGCGACGGGGTCGCCGTGCTGCTCACCACGCACCTGATGGAGGAGGCCGAGGCGCTGGCCGACCAGGTCGTCATCGTCGACCACGGCCGGGTCGTCGCGCAGGGCACCCCCGCCGAGCTCACCGCGGGCGGCGACCAGCAGGAACTGCGGTTCCGGGCCAAGCCCGGGATGGATCTCGAGAACCTCACCGCCGCGCTGCCCAGCGGGTACCGCGCCGCCGAACCGATCGCGGGCCGCTACCTGGTGCAGGGCCGCATCGACCCCGGCGTGCTGGCGGCCATCACCTCCTGGTGCGCCGGGCAGGGCGCACTCGCCGACGACGTCCAGGTCGCCCGCCGCAGCCTGGAGGACGTCTTCCTGGACCTGACCGGCAAGGAGCTGCGTTCATGAGCGTCACCGAGCCGGCACGCCCGGGCGCATCCGACGTCCGGTTCGCCGCGGGCACCTTCACCCCGGACCCCGCGCGCGGCTCACTGGCCCGGATGCTGCTCGCGCAGTCGGCGACCGAGCTGCGGCTCGCGCTGCGCAACGGCGAACAGGTGCTGCTCACCCTGCTCATCCCGGTCGTGCTGTTGTTCGGGCTCACCCTGCTCGACGTGGTGCCGTTGCCCGACCCGCGGGTGCAGGCCGTGGTGCCCGGGGTGCTCGCGCTCGCCGTGATGTCCACCGCATTCACCAGCCAGGCCATCTCGTTCGGCTTCGACCGGCGCTACGGCGTGATCCGCAGGCTGGCCGCGACGGCGCTGCCCCGGTGGCTGCTGGTCGCCGGCCGGCTGGCCGCCGTGCTCGGGCTGGTCGTCGTGCAGACCGTGCTGCTGTGCGCCCTGGCCTCGGCACTGGGCTGGCGGCCCGACCCGGCCGGGGTCGGCTGGGCGCTGGTCCTCGTGCTGCTCGGCTGCGCGGCGTTCGGCAGCCTGGGCATCCTGCTCGGCGGGTCGCTGCGCGCCGAGGTCGTGCTCGCGGTGGCCAACCTGGTCTGGTTCGTGCTGCTACTGGCCGGCGGGATCGTGATCCCGACCGCCCAGCTGCCCGGTGTGCTCGGCACGGTCGCGGGCTACTTGCCCTCGGGAGCGCTCGCCGAGTCGCTGCGCGCCGCGCTCGTCGCCGGGCAGCCGCCCGGGGTGCAGCCGGTCGTGGTGCTGCTGGCGTGGACCGCGCTCGCGACGGGGCTCGCCGTCCGCACCGTCAAGCTGCGCTGACCCGCGAGTCGGCACTTATCTGTGGCGGGAGCCCCGGTCAAGTGCCGGCTCATGGTCCTTTTGGGGTTTGTCGTCGCGTGCGTGGTTGGCGGTCGTTCCGGAGCCGGCGTCAAGGTGGAGCGCCCGATGGACGAACGACGTTGACGCCGGCGAGGAGCGCCGCAGGCTGGGGAGGCGACGAAGGGCCTCGGTCGGTTCAGTTCATGGTCGGCCTTCTTCATTAGTTGGCGGTGGTGGCCCGGGCCGTGCCGGTGCTCGTGTGAGGCGGAAGGATCCGCGGGCGCCCCGGCTTATCTGGGTCCTCGAACCAGCACTGGGTCCGGCGACATGATGATCGATTGGGGCTGTCCCACGGGTGAGGTCGGGCAGGTGGGCCGCTCGGTCTTTCGAGGCCGTCCAGCCGGTCGCAGGCGTGGCGGCAGTGCCTTCTCGGGAGCTGGCCGCACCAGCCATCAGGTGGTCGGGCAGTGCGCAGATCCGCGGCCTCGGTGCATCACCGGCTGCTGGGGCCCTGCCCGGTCAGGCGGCCCGCGCTGGCGGGCCGGTGCGTCGCGGCGGGGGCGGGGCGAGGGCCTGCTCGTCGAGGGCGCGGAGTCGGTGGTAGCAGCGGCGGGCGAGCTTGCGCCCGACCGACAGCGCGGCGCGTTGCCCGCCGAGCCGCTCGGCGACCTGGGTGTAGTAGATGTGGTCGGGGCTGGCGGCGCGCGCGGCGCACCGGCCGGCCTCATACAGCGCCCAGCGCAGCAGCGGTACGCCTTGCCGGGACAGCCGCCCGGGTGAGCGTTTGCCGTCGGAGGAGTACACGGTGATGTCCAGCCCGGCGTGGCGGACCACGTCGCGGGAGTGGGCGAACCGGCGGGCGTCGCCGATCTCGCACCAGATCACCACCGACAGCAGCGCGCCGATGCCGAACTCGGCCTGTAGCGCACGGCAGCCGGGTTGGCGGCGGGCGAACCCGACCAGCTCGGCGCGCACCACAGCGATCTCGGCGTCCAGCGCCGCGATCACTCGCAGCGCCACCGAGATGGCCTGGCGGGCCGCCGGGCTAAGCCCCTGGATCCGGGCCAGCCGGTCACGCTCGCCGGTCAGCAGGCCGCGCTGGGCCGGAGCCCCCAGGTGATACAGCGTGGCGTGCATGCGCTGTTGCCAGCCGGTCCGCTGATCGGTGAGGTCCTTGTACAGCCGGACCTTGGCTCGGGTCTCCAGCACCAGCTGCGGCGGGATCCAGCACTCCGGCAGCCGCCCATCGAGCAGCAGATCGCGCAGATGCCGGGCGTCGATCCGGTCGGTCTTGGCGTGGCGGCGCCGCCCCCGCAGTGCCGCCACGTCGGCCGGCTCGGCCAAGTGCGCGACCACCCCCGCGGCCTGGCATTCCTCGATCACGAACCGCCAACCCGTGCAGCCCTCCACCGCCAGCTCCACGTGCCGGTCGGTGAACTCGCCCAGCCAGCCGCGGAACAGCTGCCGATCCGCCGGGCTGATCCGACCCCGCCGAACCTCGCCAGAGTCGGCGTCCAACACCTCGAAGGTGATCTGCTTCCGGTGCAGATCCAAGCCGCCTACGATCGCCATCGGGACCTCCTCGAGCACCCTCAGAAACCAGATCTGGTCTCCACGGGACCGATGTTTCCGTGCCGAGGGGGTCCCGCCACATGTCACCTTTCGGGCGCGCGAGTCGGCATTCTCCGGTCTGCGAGTCGCCATGCCGTGGGGTCCCCGGCCCGGGCCGGGGACGTCCATCGGAGCGGCATACGATCGGGCCGTGGCTCGACCCTCCTTCCTGGAACGCCTTCCCCCGACCCCACC
>NZ_JAAXLA010000143.1 GCF_012911935.1 Pseudonocardia acidicola
GCCCAGCCGCTTCCTGCTGCCGCTGTTCGCCGCCGCGGCGGTGCTCGCACCGCTGGTCATCGGCCTGTTGCGGCCCTATCAGATCGAGCGGCTCGGCGGCTTCATCGCCGGTTCCCACCAGACACCCTCGGGATCCGGTTGGGCGGTGCAGCAGGCCCGCATCGCGCTCGGCACGGGTGCCCTGTTCGGCCGCGCCGGCGACCCGATGCGGGGCCTGCTCGCCCAGTATCTGCCCGAGCGGGAGACCGACCTCGCGCTGGCCAGCCTGGTCGAGCAGTGGGGACTGCTCGCGGGCGCCGCGGTGGTGGTGTCGGCGATCATCCTGGTCTGGCGGGTCGCGCTGGCCAGCCGGGCACCCCGGACCCCGCACGGCGCCCTGGTCGGCGGTGGCCTGGCGATCCTGCTCGGCGTCGAGACCATGGTGTCGCTGGGCGGCAACCTGGGGCTGCTGCCGCTCGCCGGCGTCCCGTTCCCGCTGCTCAGCTACGGGGGAACCGCGCTCGTCGTGCACCTCGCCGCGATCGGGGTGGTCATCGGGGTCCGCCGCGACGGGGCCCGCCGGCGGCTGTGGGCGGTCCCACGCTGGCGCACCCGCAGGCCCCGGCTCATCCGGGTCGCCGCGGTCGGTCTCACCGCGGTGCTGGTGGCGTTCGGGCTCTACGGCTGGCGGCTGCAGCTCGTCCAGGGCGAGGCGCTGGCCGCCGCCGGGCAGAACCAGATCATGCGCTGCATCCGGCTCCCCGCCCCGCGGGGGCTGATCACCGACCGGCACGGCGTCCCGGTGGCCACCAACGCCGCCGGGACACCCGCCGGGACCGACAAGATCGTCGCGGTCCCGGCGCTGCTGCGCAGGAACCCGCACGACATCGCGCGCCTGGCCGCGTTGACCGGGCAGCCGCCCGCCGCGGTGCAGGCCGTCCTGGCCGGGGCCCCCGACACCACGCTGGCGGTGCAGGTGGCCGATGTGCCCACGGCCACCGGGGCCGGCGTCACCGCCGCGAGGATCAACGGGGTGGTGGTCGTCCCGCAGCCGCGGCGCATCTACCCGACCGGGCCGCTGCTCGCCCCGCAACTCGGGTTCACCGGCGTGACGACCCCCGCGGAGCTGCAGCGCTGGCCGGATCTGCCGCCCGGGGAGATCGTCGGCCGGGCAGGCCTGGAACAGCAGTACGACTCGGTGCTGCGCGGCATCAACGGGCAGCAGTGCGTCTACGTCAACCCCGCCGGGGTGCCGGTGGCGATGGGCCCACGGCAGGAGTCCGTCCCGGGCGCGAACCTGCGGCTGTCGCTGGACCTGGGGCTGCAGCGGGAGCTCAGCACGGGTCTCGCCGACGCCCTGGCGGCACAGTCGAACCCACGCGCGATCGGCGCCGCCGTGGCCCTGGACCCGCGCAACGGCCAGGTGCTCGCGATCGCGAGCCTTCCTTCCTACGACAACAACCTCTACGGCCCGCCCGTCGACCAGGCTGCGCTCGGTGCCCTCGCCACCGCGCCGGGCAGCCCGACGAGCGATCACGTCAGCCAGGCGGTGGCGCCGCCGGGATCGACGTTCAAGCTCGTCGTCGCCTCGGCGAACGCGGTGCTCCAGGCGATCCCACCCGACCAGATCATCCCCACCGGAGCGAGTTTCACCTTCGGCGACCACACCTTCAACAACTGGGAGCCGATGGGACCGATGAACATGGTCCAGGCCCTCGCCTGGTCCAACGACGTCTACTTCTACAAGCTGGCGACCGTCCTCGGCCCGTATCCGATCATCAACGCGGCGCGGGCGCTCGGAGTGGGCCGGCCGACCGGCATCGACCTGCCCGGTGAGGCCGCCGGCTATCTGGGAACGCCGGACACCGTCGGTCAGATCGGCGCGACCTGGTACGGCGGATCGACGGTGATCCTCGGGATCGGCCAGGGCTATCTCAGCGTCACACCGCTGCAGAACGCCCTGTGGGGCGGGGCCGTCGCCACCGGGAACGTGGTCACCCCGCGGCTCGGCCTGGCGACCGGGACCGGGGACAGGGCCTACGTCGGGCTGCCCGCGCCCGCACCGACCCCGGTGCCCTTCGCCGCCGCGCTGGGCCCGGTCCGCGACGGCATGCGCAGCGCGGTGACCGGAGGGACGGCCAGCCCGCTCACGGCCGTGCCCGCGCCGGTCGGGGCCAAGACGGGGACGGCGGAGGACGGGTCCCTCCCCCAGGGCAGCTACGACAACTGGATCACCGCGGTCGCCCCGATGGACAATCCGAACGTCGTCATGACGGCCCTCGTGCAGGGGCCCGGTGTGGGTGGGAACAACGCCAGTGCGGTCGTCAGCAGGGCGATGCAGTACTACGTCACCCACCAGGCCGGTGTCGCCGCGACCGCCCCGGTGCAGCCGCCGCAGTGATGCGGCGGCCCCGCGCAGCACCGCGGCGTGTCCGGCGGGCCCGGCCGATGGACCGGTCAGGTCCGCCCGTACGCCTCCAGCAGCGCGGGGTTGTGCAGGCTGCGGGCCGCCCCCTCCGCGACGCAGATCAGCGGCTGCTCGGCCGCCTTGACCGGGAAGCCGAACGCGCGTTCCAGGCTCTGATCGAAACCGCGGGCCAGCGAGCCGCCCCCGAAGACGAGCACCCCGTCGGCGAGCACGTCGCCGACGGCCTGCGGCGGCAGGTCGTCCAGGCATGCCGCCAGCGTCTTGATGATCGTCGCGCTGATGGGGCGCAGGATCTCCGCCACCTCGGCGAGGGGGATGGTCGCCAGCCGCGGCCGGCCGGTCGCCGCGTCGCGGCCCTGCACGACCAGGGACGGCTCCTCCTCCAGCGAGGCCCGGATCTTGGCTTCCTCGGCGGCGAGCTCACCGACGAGGAGCTGGTGCTGTTCGCGCAGGTAGTTGTAGACCCCCAAGGTCATCTCGTCGCCCGCGACCCGGCAGGAGCGGTGCGCGAGGACGCCGCCGTAGCAGAAGGCGGTCACCTCCGCGGTGCCGCCACCGACGTCGACGACCATGTGCACGCGCCGCTCCAGGGGGTCGATGCCGCACCCGACCGCACCCGCGATGGGCTCGTCGAGCGAGGTCGCCCGGCTGATCCCGGCCTCGTCGGCCGCTTCGAGCAGCGCGCGGCGCTCCAGCGCGGTCGCCCCCACCGGCACACCGATGACCGCGCGGACGTGGTTGCGCTGCCACGAGCCCCGGGTGATCCGGCGCAGCACGGCACGCAGGTACATCCGGGCCACCTCCAGGTCGGTGACGACGCCGTCGTGCAGCGGCCGGACCGCTGTGATGCCTGCCGGCGTCCGGCCCACGAGATCGCAGGCGTCCCGGCCCACCGCCACGACCGTCCCGCGGCGGGCACGTCCCGATCGCAGCAGCATCACCGACGGTTCGTCGAGCACGATGCCCTGAGCGGTGTCACACACCACGGTGTTCGCGGTGCCGAGATCGATACCGAGCTCGACCACTGCGCCTCCCGGCGGTCGACTGCCCCGTTCCGGCTCCGGTGCTGCGGGAACGGGGTCCTGGACGGGTCGGTGTCCTGAGGTGCTGTTACCACGTACTCGCTGCAGCCACAGCGATCCGTTACCCGTGAACGATCTCTCGCGCAGGAATCGGTGGGCGCCACCGCCGGAAGGCCTGGGCCCGGGGGCCGAAGGTCCCTCGCGGCCGGTCCCACCGTGCGGTTGCCGGAGTCGTGACCCGCGCCGTACGGGTTCCGGCCTGGAACTGGGCGGGGTCGGCGTATCCGGGCGGGACGATGATCGCTCCCCGGTGGTGGGAGGCCCGGCCCTGCAGGAGGGGCCGGCTGCACGCGACAGGGGTACCTTGCGCGGGTATGAACCTGGCACCCGGCCCGGGTCTGGCGCTGACCGTCCTGGGCAGCGGCGGCCCGTTCGTCAACCCGTGGCGTGCCTCCTCGGGGCAGCTGGTGTGGCTCGACGGCCGCGCCCGGCTGCTCATCGACGCCGGCGGCGGTGTGTTCGAACGGCTGGGCCGCACCGGGGCCGACCCGGCCGGGCTCGACGCCGTCCTGCTCACCCATCTGCATGCCGACCACAGCGGTGACCTGCCCGCCGTCGTGTTCGCCGGTTACCTGGCCGAACGGAACCGTCCGCTGACCGTCGTCGGACCGTCCGACGCCGGCGGCGACGGGCACCAGCCCGGCACCACCCGGTTCTGTGAACTGCTGTTCGGCACCGACGGCGCCTGGCGGTACCTGCACAGCTTCGACGGGTTCGGCATCGACGCCCGCGACACCTCCAGCGACCCCGCAGCCGCACCGCGCGCCGTCCTCGACCTCGGCGACCTGCGTGTCAGCTCCGTCGGCGTCCCGCACGGCATGATGCCCGCCGTCGCGTACCGCATCGACGCCGCCGGTGCCTCGGTCGTGATCAGCGGCGATGTCCAGCGCCACCATCCGCCGCTGGCGGAGCTCGCCCGGGGCGTCGACCTGCTGATCCACGACATGGCCCTGCCCGAGCGGGACGTGCCGCACGGGCACCTGCACGCCAAGCCCTCCGAGGTCGGGCGGGTGGCCGCGGACGCGGGGTGCCGCGCGCTGCTGCTGACCCACGTCATGCCGCTGCTGGAGGGGGAACGCACCGAGGCCGAGCGCCTCGTCCGCGAGAACTTCCCGGGCGAGGTCTCGTGGGCCGACGACCTGCGCACCCTCCCCGTCCTGCCGCCACCCGTTCGTCGGTAGTCACCTACGTAAGTAGCAGCCTACGCTTGTGGCGGTGCAAGCCGTTCTGGACGCCGTCGCCGAGCCCCGGCGCCGGGAGATCCTGCGCCTCGTGCGCGAGACCGAGATGCCGGCCGGCGCGATCGCCGCACGCTTCACCGATGTGTCCCGGCCGACCGTGTCCCAGCACCTGCGGGTACTGCGGGACGCGGGGCTCGTGGTCGAGCGCCGCGACGGGACCCGCCGGCTCTACCGGGCCCGCCCCGAGGGCTTCCGCGATCTGCGCGCGTTCCTCGAGGAGTTCTGGGACGGCCGGCTCGAGGCACTGAAGGACGCAGCCGAGCGCGAGCAGCGCAGACGCGATGACGACCGACGGCACTGACCTGCTCTCACCGGCGTGGAACGTGTTCGACCTGCTGCCCACCGGCCGCGGCGACTGGCGGCCTTCCCCGGGCCCACCCCGGGGA
>NZ_JAAXLA010000144.1 GCF_012911935.1 Pseudonocardia acidicola
CTCTCGCTGGACGCCGAGCGCGCGCTCGGCGTCCAGCGAGAGCGGTCCGGCTGCGGTGCCGGGGACGACGAGCCGCGGCGTGATGGCCGGATGGTGGCCGGCGGTCTGCGCAAGGGCGACGGAGGTGGCGCTCATCGTCCATCCTCGGGCGTGTCGGCCACCGGCGCCCGCAGCAGGGCGAGCGCGTCGGCGAGGTCGATGACGTCGGCGTACTTGGCGTCGATGTCGAGCAGGTTCGCCTCGTGCGGCCCGGCCGCCCGGTCTCCGACGCACTCCCGGGGCACGAAGGTCGGGATCCCGAGCGCGCAGGCGTCGATCGCGGTGGCCCGGATGCAGCCCGAGGTGGTGGCTCCGCACAGCACGAGGGAATCGGCGCCCGCCGCGGCCAACCGCCCGGCCAGGTCGGTGCCGTTGAAACCGGACGCAGCCTGCTTGGTGATCACCGCTTCGTCCTGGCGCCGCGCCAGCCGATCGTCCACCTCGACCCACTTCGAGCCGGCCAGCAGCGCGCGCATCGCGGGCATCTTGACCAGCCACAGCGTGGTGTCCAGCTCGGCCGCGGCGAACGTGATCGAGGTGAACACGACCGGCACGTCGGCTGCGCGGGCTACGTCGAGTACCTGCCGGGTCGCGGCGACGACCGCACTCAGATCAGACCCCGGCGAGCAGGCCGGGTCGGTGAACCCGCGGATCAGGTCGATCACGACGACGGCCGGCCGGGCTCCGGGCTGCAGCCGGCCGCCCAGGCCCCGGGCTGCGTAGCGCTCGCGGACATCGTCCAACCAGGTCGACACCGTCACAGGTCCCCGCCCAGGTTGGGTCCGGCCAGGCCCCGGACGAGCAGCCCGGAGTCGGCGACCACCACGGTGCCGGTGATCACTGCGGACTCCGCGGAACCCAGCAGCGCGTACACAGCCCCGTAGTCATCGGTGTGCGGGAGCACCTGCAGCGGCAGCGCCTCCTCGGTGCCGGGCTGGAGAGCGTCGCGCGGTTCCTGACCCAGGCTGTGCAGCCCGGACATCACGGTCTTCGCGACGCCCGGAGCCACTCCGTTCACCCGGATCTTCGGCGCCAGCTCGTAGGCCAGCTGCGAGACCAGACCGACCACCGCGTGCTTCGCACTCGTGTAGAGCACGCCGCCGCCCGACGGCCGGTGCCCGGCGAACGAGCCGGTCACCACGACCCGTCCGCGCCGCGCGGCGAGCGGCTCGATCGCCGCGCGGATCGACAGCAACAGCGACCCGACGTTGGCGCGGAAGCACTCGTCGAACGCGCCGGGGAGCCGTTCACCCGGGATGTCGACCAGCCGCACTCCATGGTCGTAGACCCCGACGCAGGACACCAGCACGTCCAGCCCGCCGAACTCGGTCACGGCGCGAGCCACCATCGCCTCGCAGCCGGGCCACGCCGAGGCGTCGGCGACCATCGTCGCCAACCGCGCGTGGTCGCCCGATTCGATCGCCAGCTCGGCCAGCCGTTCCTCACTGCGGTCCACCGCCAGCACCGTGGCGCCGTCGGCGAGGTACCGGCGCACGACCGCGCGTCCGATCCCGCCGGCGGCGCCGACGATCAACGCGACCTGGTCGTCCAGGCAGCCCATCGTTTCCTACTCCCCTGCAGCGTCCGCCGGTCTTACTCGTCGTCGAAGGTGAAGTCCGGCCACTGCCCGGGAGGCGCCTGCATCATCCGGGAATAGAAGGAGAACAGGTTGCGCTGGACGCCCTCCTCGTAGCGGGTCCAGTAGACGATGCCCGGGCCAGGCCACTCCTCCACCCGCTTGGCGATGCCGATGCCCGGCATGCCCATCTGGTAGTTGAGCTTGAAGTCGAGCACCTCGGCGGCGACCGACCGGCCGGTGCGGCCGACCGTGATCCAGGGCTCGGTGTCGTCCATTTCGAACGTTCCGCCCATGGAGAAGGTCCCGAGGCCTGCTTTGTAGACGCGGTCCTTCTGCTCCGGGGTCATGTTCTTGTAGGCACAGAACCAGTTCCACACCTCGACCTGACCCGGTCCCTTGGGCTGCCACGTCCGGATCGTCAGAATGCCGGTCGGAGGGTGGTTCGCCCCGTCCTCGGTCATCGGCAGCGCAAGGATCGAGAAGTTGGGGAAGACGTTGCCGACGAACACCCGCGACCGGCGCGCGACGTCGAGCTGGTGGGCGCTGATCCGGCTGGTGTCGAAGGTCTTCGTCAGCTCCTCCGGGTAGCCGAAGAACTTGGGCCCCGGCTCGTCCTCGGTGGGCGCCATGGAGAACGACAGCGAGTGCCCCGGCGACGCCTGGATGTGGTACCCGAGCATGTTCTCCCGGAACGGGACCGGGAAGGCGCCGATCTCCCACACCGAGCGGTGCAGGGTGCCCAGGTGGTAGTCGTCGCCGGAGAAGTTGTCCGCTCCGGACTTCCAGTTCGCGTCGATGACGAACCGCTGCGGCGGCCCGAGCACCTCGATGCCCTCGGTGTTCAGCCCGAACACGAGGTCGAGGTACCAGGTCATCCCGCCGAGGTACTCCTCCAGCGGCGGCGCGGACGGGTCGAGCGTGGCGAAGACCAGACCGTGGTACGAGGCCACCTTCGCCGCCGGCGTCAGGCCGTTACCGTCCTTGGCCATCCCGCCGAACGCGTTGCGCCACAACGGCGCGCCGACCAGATCGCCCTTCGTGTTGTAGGTCCAGCCGTGGTACGGACAGCGGAAGTGCGAGGTGTTGCCGGAATCCGCCCGGCACACCTGCACCCCGCGGTGCCGGCACGCGTCGAACAGGACGTTGATCCCGCCCTGCTCGTCGCGCACCACGACGAAGTTGTCCTCGCCGATCTTGCGCAGGACGTAGTCCCCCTTGGCCTCGATCTCGGACTCGTGGGCCAGGAAGACCCAGCAACGCCCGAAGACCGACCGCAGTTCACGGCGGTAGACGTCGTCGTTGCCGAACAGCGCCGCCGGGATCTCCCCGACCGGCAGCCCCGCGTCGAGCTGACGCAGGAGGTGATCGGCGGACAGACCGACGGGTTGCTCGCCCGGCCGGTGCTCAGTGGTGGTCATGGGTACTCCTCGGATGAGGTGCCGTGGCGGCGTCAGAAGAAGATGGCGAGGTTGTGCGTGCCGATCACGGTCAGGTCGAGCAGGATCGTGCGGCGGTAGAGCCGGAGCACGCCGTCCTCGCGGCGCAGCAGGTCGCGCCGTTCCCCGGCGAAGATCTGCGGCTGGGTCATCTCCTGCCGCGTGCGCATAACCAGCAGGTTGGAGCGGACCGCGAGGAGCCCGTCGCCGGTCTCCGAGACACGAACATTGGTGACGAAGTGCCGCATCCGCGACGGCGGGTCCTCGGCCCACGCGTAGGCCGTCTGATTGCGGGCCACACGGCTGGCGAGCGACCCGTAGGACTCGTCGAGATGAAACGCGTGCTCCTCGAAACCCGCGCCGCGCGCCCGCTCGACGGTCTGGCGCAGCGGCATCTGATAGACCACCTCGCGGCTGACCATCTCCTCCAGCCACCGAGCCTCGTGGCCGTCATCCAGCAGCTCAGCCTCGGTGTCGAGCCAGTCGACCACCTCGCAGTGCAGTTCGCTGCCGACCCGGACTTTCGTAGTGGTGGGATTCACTCGTCGTCCTCTCGAGCAAGGTGTGCACACTTTTGCATCCACTTACGAGGGGCACAAGACCCTCCGACGCGCGGGTCAGCCATGCGACACGGCCGTCGATCGAACTGCGCAGCGTCGTGGAGGTCGTTTCATCACGGCGCCATGCATCGGCGGAACAGCCCCAGGTGGGTGATGCAGTTGGGTTCCGGCCGGTCAGCGTGACCGCGAGCGGGATTCCGTGGACCTCGGCGATCAGGTGGTGCTCGAGCCGGGGCCGCCCCGCTGTGCAGGCCGGCCGTGAACGTAGAACGCCTCCCGCAATGCCGCGTCGAGTTCGTCGCTACCCCACAAGCCACCCACAGCCGGGCTCTTGCAGGCCTGCACCGAGGAAGAGGAAGGTGTCGACCACGTCGGTGCGCCGGCGGATCTTTTTGTTCAGCCGCTCTTGGTAGGGGTCGGGCTGGGGCGCGGTGCGCATCTTTCGGTGGATCCGTTTCCCCGGCCCGCGCCTCCGAATCGGACGTGTGTGTTCCCACGCATCCGGCTCTCCACGTGTCCGTGCCAGTGGGTCAGGCGGGAGTCGCGTTCGGGCGCTGCCAGGGCGTGGGGATGTTCGCAGCCCGGTAGCGGTAGCGGGTGACCGGCACCGTCATCGGGTCGAACAGCCTGGTCGCGCCGTCGGTGGGCCACCATCCGGGCAGGTGGTGGCGGCGAAGCCACTTCCAGATGGCACGGGAGTGTTTGCGGCGCAGTCAGATGATCACCCGCCGCCACGCGTAGTGGCGCAGGTAGTCGAAGGTGGCCTTGGACGTCCCGTGCCGGAAGTAGTTCACCCGGCCCCGCAGCACCGGCGCGAGCCGGTGCAGCAGGACCGCCAACGGCCGGTTCAGGTTCTGCCGGGAGATCGTCTTGACCTTGCCGGTGATCGAGGCGAGCGCCTTTCCCGCCGGGTAGGTGTAGACGGTCGGCTTCCCGGAGCCTCGTTTGGGCAAGAACCTCCGCCGGCGCGCTGGGATCGGACCAGACACTTGCGGCGACGAGTCCAGATCTCCGCACGGCCGGGTTCGTCCTGGCTCGTCCGTGACGTCAAGCGCGACAACGGCGAGGTCTGAGGCGGCGTTGGCCGTCGACCTCCAGCTGCAGGTCGAGGTCGAATCTCAGTCCATTCTCTCAATTTGAGATTGACTATCGATTTGATCGACCATATCGTTGCTGAAAGTCGAACTTGAGGGGCACGGATGGCTGACGTGGCTGCGCGGCGCAAGGAGCTCGCCGACAGGGGTGTGGAGTTCGTGTTCGGGTTCTACGTCGATGTGCATGGGGTCCCGAAGAGCAAGTGCGTGCCGCTGGCGTCGCTGCCGGCGATGGCGGCTGGTTCGGAGCTGTACACCGTCG
>NZ_JAAXLA010000145.1 GCF_012911935.1 Pseudonocardia acidicola
CACCCCTCCGCTGCCCCGGCCCCGGCCCCGGCCCGCAATGGTCGCTGATCCGTCCCGTCCCGCCGTCCGAACGGAGGTGCGCCGTGCCCGGTGACATCTGGGTGTGGCTGACGTTCGCGCTGCTGCTCGCGGTGATGGGGGCGCGCGCATGGGTGGTCGAGACCGGCCAGGGCCGGCTGGGCCGCACGCCGGTGAAGGTCCAGGTGCTCACCGGCGCGGTCGGTGTGGTGGTCGTCGGGCTGGTCGTGCTGCTGACCGTCGACGGCGGTGCCACGCTGGTGAACATGCTGCTCAACCCGTCGAACACGAGCACCACAGCGCCCGCCGACCCGGCCGCGCCCGGCAACTGACCGGCTGTTCCCGGCGCCGAACGCTGCGATGTGGCTGCCCGGTGCGGCGATCGCCCGCCGTAGCGCAGCGTTCGGCCCGGAGCGCGGGGCGGACCCGCGCTCCGGGCCGGTGGTCAGCTCGACAGGCCGACGGCCACGTACTTGATCTCGAGGAACTCCTCGATGCCGACCGTGCCGCCCTCGCGACCGATGCCGGACTGCTTGACCCCACCGAACGGGGCCGCCGGGTTGGACACCAGGCCGGTGTTGAGCCCGACCATCCCGCTCTCCAGCCGCTCGCAGACCCGCAGCGCGCGGTCGATGTTCTGCGTGTACTGGTAGTTGACCAGGCCGAACTCGGTGCCGTTGGCCAGCGCCAGGGCGTCGTCCTCGTCGGTGAAGGTGGTGATCGGCGCGACCGGTCCGAAGATCTCCTCGCGCTGCAGCCGGGCGTCCCGGGGGACGTCGGCGAGGACGGTCGGCTGGTAGAAGTAGCCGGGGCCGTCCACCGGCTTGCCCCCGATGAGGACCTTCGCGCCGCGCTGCACCGCGTCCTCGACCAACTCGGCCACCTTGTCCCGGCCCTTGGCGTTGATGAGCGGCCCGACCTGCACGCCGTCCTCGGTGCCCCGGCCGACCGTCAGCGCCCCCATCCGCTCGGCCAGCCGGTTCGCGAACTCGCCGGCGAGCGAGCTGTGCACGAGGAACCGGTTGGCCGCGGTGCACGCCTCGCCCATGTTCCGCATCTTCGCGATCATCGCGCCCTCGACCGCGGCGTTGAGGTCGGCGTCGTCGAACACGAGGAAGGACGCGTTGCCGCCGAGCTCCATCGAGGTGCGCAACACGTTGCGTGCGGCCTGCTCGAGCAACTTCTTGCCGACCGGCGTCGACCCGGTGAAGGACAGCTTGCGGGTCCGCTCATCGGTGATGATCGGCTCCATGACCCCGCCGGAGTCGGAGGTCGTGACGATGTTGAGCGCGCCGTCGGGCAGCCCGGCCTCCTGCAGGATCCGCCCGAGCGCCAGCATCGACAGCGGAGTCTCCTGGGCGGGCTTGATCACGACCGCACAGCCGGCTGCGACCGCCGGACCGATCTTGCGGGTGCCCATGGCGAGCGGGAAGTTCCACGGGGTGATGAACACGCTCACCCCGACCGGCTGGCGCATCACCATGAAGCGGCTCGCCCCGTTCGGCGCCACGGCGTAGTCGCCATCGATCCGCACGGCCTCCTCGGCGAACCAGCGGAAGAACTCGGCCGCGTAGGCGATCTCGGCCTTGGACTCGGCGATCGGCTTGCCCATCTCCAGGGTCATGAGCAGGGCGAGATCGTCGATCCGTTCCATGATGAGCGCGAACGCGCGCCGCAGGATCTCCCCGCGCTCGCGGGGGGCCATCGCGGCGAACGACGGCTGGGCGGCGTCGGCGGCGGCCAGCGCGGCGAGACCGTCGTCGACCGAGGCGTCGGCGACCTCGCACAGGACCTTGCCGGTGGACGGGTCCACCACCGGCGCGGTGCGGCCCGACGCGGCCGGGCGCCACTCCCCACCGATCAACAGGTCTTTGCGGACGGCGTCGAGGACGGTCTGCTCACGATCGGAGTTCGTCATGACGGCGATGCTGCCACCGCGGCGGGGACCGCACACCTCCCGGGACGGGGCGAAACCCCGGTGCTGCACGGTGTGTCCCAGGATGGGGCTGTCATCGCGGCACCCGTGGGAGAGGATGAGGCCGTGACGGAAACCCTGACCAGGTTGCCCACCCTGGTACCCCCGCCGGTCGAACTCCCGGAACGGGCCGCCGCGCTGCGCGCCGACGTCCGCGCCTTCCTCGCCGAGGAACGCGCCGCCGGCGCCTGGTACCCGCGCGCCGACGTGTGGCTGTCCGGCTGGGACGAACGGTTCTCCAAGGAACTGGCCGAGCGCGGCTGGCTGGGCATGACCATCCCCACCGAGTACGGCGGGCACGGTGCGTCCCCCCTGGACCGGTACGTGGTGACCGAGGAACTGCTGGCCGCCGGAGCCCCGGTCGCGGCGCACTGGGTCGCCGACCGGCAGATCGGGCCGTCGTTGATGCGCTTCGGTACCGAGGAGCAGCGGCAGAAGTACCTGCCCCGGATCGCCGCGGGGGAGTGCTACTTCGGGATCGGGATGAGCGAGCCGGACTCCGGCTCCGACCTCGCCTCGGTGCGCACCCGGGCGGAGCGTGTCGACGGCGGCTGGGAGCTGACCGGCACGAAGGTGTGGACCTCGGGGGCGCATCACGCGCACGCGTTCTTCGCCCTGGCCCGCAGCGCGCCGCGCGACGACGCCAACCGGCACGCGGGACTGAGCCAGTTCATCGTCGAGCTCAACTCGCCGGGCGTGCAGATCCGGCCGATCCCGCTGCTGACCGGAGCGCACCACTTCAACGAGGTCGTGTTCGACAAGGTGTTCGTGCCGGACTCGATGGTGCTGGGCGAGATCGGTGCGGGCTGGCACCAGGTGACCAGCGAGCTGGCCTTCGAGCGCAGCGGCCCGGAGCGGTTCCTGTCCACCTACCCGCTGCTGCAGGCGCTGGTCGGCGAGATCGTCAGCAGTGAGCTGGACGCCGAAGGGCCGCTTGCGGGCCCGAGCATCGACACCGCAGGGCCGCTTGCGGGCCCGAGCATCGACGCGGGCCGGCGCCGTGACCTGGGCGGGCTGGTGTCGCGGCTGTGGACGCTGCGCCGCATGTCGCTGGCCGTGGCCGGGTCGCTGGAGTCCGGACACGCCCCGGAGCTGGCCGCGGCCGTGGTCAAGGACCTGGGCACCCGCTACGAGAACGAGGTCATCGACGCGGCCCGGCTGCTGGTCGCGATCCCGCCGGACCCGGGGGCGGAGCACGGCTTCGCGCGGCTGCTCGCCGACGCGGTGCTGCACGCGCCCGGGTTCACCCTGCGCGGGGGGACGAACGAGGTGCTGCGCGGGATCGTGGCACGGGGAATGGGGCTGCGGTGAGTGTTGATCAGGAACTCGTCGACCTGGCGGAGTCGATCTTCGCCGACGCCCGGGACGCCGAGCAGACCGGCTTCGACGCCGAGTTGTGGAAGAACCTCGAGCAGACCGGCCTGGCCCGGCTCACGCTGCCGGAGGCGGCCGGGGGCAGCGAGGCGACCCTGCCCGACCTGGCCGCGGTGCTGACCGCCGCCGGGGCTTTCGCGGCCCGGGTACCGCTGGTCGAGACCGACCTGCTTGCCGGCTGGCTCGCCCACGCCGCCGGGCTCGAGGTGCCGTCCGGGCCGCTGACCGCGGTCGCGGGCGCGCTGGAGGTCACGCCGTCCGGCGACGGCGCCCGGGTGGTGGGCACGCTGGCGCGGGTGCCGTGGGCACGGGCGGCCGCCGCGATCGTCGTGCTCAGCGGAGACCACGTCGTCGTGCTCGAGCCGTCCGCGGTGACGATCAGCGAGGGCGTCAACCTCGCCGAGGAGCCGCGCGACACCATCGCCGTGGACGCCACCGTCGCCGCCGGCGCGGTCGGTACCGCCCCTGCGGGGGCCGGCGCCGAGTTCCGGCTGCGCGCGGCACTGGGCCGGGCGCTGCTGCTGGCCGGGGCCGCGCGCGGGGCGCTCGCCGAATCCGTGCGGTACGCGGGGGAACGGGTCCAGTTCGGACGTCCGATCGGGAAGTTCCAGGCGATCCAGCAGCAGCTTGCGCTGGCCGCCGCCGAGGTCGCCGCCGCCGCGGCCGCCACCGCCGCGGCCGCCCGGACCGCCGCCGTGGACGGCTTCGCCGCCGACTCCACCGCGTTCGCCGTCGCGGCCGCCAAGGCGCGGGCCGGGGAGGCCGCAGGCCAGGTGGCGCGGATCGCGCACCAGGTGCACGGCGCGATCGGCTTCACCCGCGAGCACGACCTGCGCCTGGTCACGACCCGGCTGTGGGCCTGGCGCGACGAGGACGGCAGCGACGCGCAGTGGAACGACGAGATCGGCAAGCGGGTCCTCGCCGCCGGCGCCGACGGCCTCTGGCCCCTGGTCACGGGCACGCCCTGACCCAAGCCCGCCCCCGCTCCCCGGTCCTCGGGGCCGGGGCCGGGGCCGGGGC
>NZ_JAAXLA010000146.1 GCF_012911935.1 Pseudonocardia acidicola
GGTCCCCGGACTGCGCGAGGAACTCGTCACCGCGCTGATCAAGACGCTGCCCAAGACGCTGCGCCGGCACTTCGCCCCGCTGCCGCTCCCGCCTCCGCGCCCCCGCTCGGCAATCTGCCCGCCGGCCCGTCGTCCGATGCCCCCACGTCGTGGAGCCGTCCGACGCCCGGCGGGGCAGCGGCGCCGTCCACTCCCCCGGCCGACGCGGTCCGGGGATCCGTGGCCGGGGCCGAGTACCGCGAGCTCGACGTCGCCGCGATCGAGCCGAACCCGCACCAGCCGCGCACCGCCTTCGACGAGGAATCGCTCGCCGAGCTCGAGCACTCGATCCGCGAGTTCGGCCTCCTGCAGCCGATCGTCGTCCGCGAGACCACCCCTGGCCGCTACCAGCTGGTGATGGGTGAGCGCCGCTGGCGGGCGGCCCAGCGCGCCGGGCTGGACCGGCTGCCCGCCATCGTGCGGCAGACCGGCAACGATTCGATGCTGCGGGACGCGCTGCTGGAGAACATCCACCGCGTCCAGCTCAACCCGCTCGAAGAGGCGGCGGCCTACGAACAGCTGCTGGCCGAGTTCGGCGTCACCCAGACCGAGCTGGCGGACCGCATCGGCCGCAGCCGCCCGGTCGTCACGAACATGATCCGGCTGCTGAAGCTCCCCGTGTCGGTGCAGCGCCGGGTCGCTGCCGGGGTGCTGACGGCCGGCCACGCCCGCGCGCTGCTCGGTCTGGAGGACCCGGGCCAGCAGGAGGAGCTCGCCGCGCGCATCGTGGCCGAGGGAATGTCGGTGCGGGCCACCGAGGAGGCCGTCGTGCTGGCCCGACGTGACGGGCCGGCTCCGGTCCGCCCGGCGCGGCGCAAGCCGATCCAGGCACCCGGACTGCAGGACCTCGCCGAGCGCCTGTCCGACACCTTCGACACCCGGGTCAAGGTCGAACTCGGGCAGCGCAAGGGACGCATCGTCGTCGAGTTCGGCTCCGTGGAGGATCTCGAGCGCATCGCGGGGATGATGACCCCGCCGAGCAACACCTGACGGCTTCCGGGCCCGGTACGCAGCCCTCCCGCTCCCGGGGCACCGGGCCGCTCGGCCTGGCCACCGTCGATGTCGCGCACTCCCGTCATCCGACGGCCACCGTGCTCCTGGTTCACGTCGGGCGCCGGTGTGAACCCGGACCGAGCCGGCGCCTGTCGGGATGTGCTGGCGGACGATCTCGCGCCGCGGCGTGGACGTCATCCGTGGTCGCCGCCCCTGCAGGGGGTCAGCCCTGACGGGGTGCCGGATCCCCGGCCCTCGAACCTGGGCCGCTCCCCTGGCCGACGTGTGGTTCACGCGCGAGATCGGTGGGGCCGGGTGACGGCGAGGCCCACGGTCGGGTCGGGTGTCCTGCGCGGGCAGCGGCCGCACCGCCGCAGGTGCGGCCCGGCCCGGTCGCCGGCGGGGATGAGCGAACGGCGACAAGCCGGTCCGGGTGGTGCGGCGTGGTGCCGATCCCGCCGTCGTCCTGTCCGGGTGCGCGGTGAGTCCGGTCGCCTGTCCAGTCGTGGGCGGCTCCACGGTGCGCTTCAGACGTCGACGGTCGCCGCGGCGCCGGTACCTCCGGTCGTCGGTCGTTCCGTGTCCGAAGCCTGCCCGGACGACTCGGGGCGGGACGTCGAAGCGGCCGGTCTCCCCGGGGGCGGGCACGCTCCGCCACACCGCGGTCGTCTGATCGAGACGACGCCGGCATGGCACTCGGCATGCAGTCCGGTTCGGTGGGGTCACGTGGACCCGCATCGTGCGACCACGGGGCGAGGTCGTGTGGTCAGAGGTCTTGCGCCCCGCCCTTCCCGGCGACGGTCGCGCGCCGCGCTCCGGGCTGCGGTCCGAACCACCGCGCGCGGTGCGTGCGAGGCTGCGGGCACGACGCGGTCGCGCTCCTGCAGGGCCGCTCCGCGGGAGGCCGACGTCGGCCCATGGCCGGCTGATCGCCGCGCTGCGGTGTTCGGCCGGGCGGCAGACGGCGTCCTGCGCCCCGGTCAGATGGTGCCAGCGAACGTACGACGCCGCCCGGGATGGGACGCGAACGCCCCGGCGATCGAGTGGCGCTGGCAACGTGTCGAGCCGGGAGCTGTTCGTGCGGCGCCGGAGCCGGTGCGGGCTGGACGGGCGAGAGCGCGAACCGCTGCGACCGACCCGGTCCGGGGGCTGCCACCGCCGCATGGACGCGGTTGACGGCGCGGACCGTGTTCGGTGGCTCCGACCGAGGGGCTGTCACTGTTTCACGTGAAACGCCGGCCAGGGGCGCGCCGGACGCGGTCGACGGCACGGGGGTTCGCAGCCTTCCGGCGAAGCCGGTGAGTCGCCGTTTCACGTGAAACACCCGCCAGGCGGTGTGGCCCGGACACGGTCGACGCCACGGGTTCGTAGGCCTGCGGCGAAGCGGGTGTGGCTGTTTCACGTGAAACACCGAACCCCGGGTCGTACCCGGACACAGGGACGTCTCGGGGTGGGGCTCCGGTGAAGCCGGTTCGATCGACGCCCTCACATCACGGACCGGAGGTGGCGGCGGCGCGCGGCACCGCCGCCCGCACGAGGATCCCGGCCCGTCGGCTCTCGGCCGAGCGGCGCCGGGCGCGCGGATCGCCGAGCAGTTCGGGGTCTCGCTGGCGACGTGCACAAGCGGATGCCTCGGAACCGGGGGCGAGGGTTGGGAAACGCGGCCGTTCGCCCGTCGCGCGCACCGCAGCGCCGCACACATCCGGTGAGGGCCCAGAGGCAAGTGCGACCTGTGTCCGGCCGCCGGCCCGGCCTGGTCGTCTGCGCCCCCGGGGCGGGCGCCGCCCCCGCCAGGTGCCACCGCTGTCTGCGGCCGACCCGGTCTCCGAGGGACTCCGGTGCGGTGGCACTTCCGGTCCGCCGGGAACGTCGCGCGCGGGGAACCGCTGCACGCGGATGCGCAGAAGCCTGCCGGGTGGCAGCTGCCGGGGTGCGAGGCCTCCGCCGTCCACCGGGACAGGAGAAACCCGACCGGTTACGACCACCGGCGTGGGCCATTACGGGGTGCTGTCCGACGGGCGCGACGACGGCCGTCCCGGGTTCCTGCACCGTGGCCGCCTGGTGCCGCAGCCACGACAGGTGCTCGCAGGCATCGTGCCGGGGCCGGCGGCGTCGGTTCGCCAACCGGGGTTGCCCATGGAACGAGGGCAAGGCCGAACGACTCAACGGGACCGGGCGCACCGAGTGCGGCCACGCCCGCTCCCGGATCGGCAGCGCCGAGCGGCTCGTGGCGCCGGACGCCGGAATCGAGCGCTCCAGCACTCGACGCTCACACTCGGCTGTCGGCAGCCGTCATCGGAGCATCCGACGGGCGGCCGGCCCGGCGACGACGTGTCAGGTCGAGACGACCAACCGATCCGGAGCGACGGTGTTTCACGTGAAACGCCGCCCCGGCCACCTGAGCGATGCTGCGGGATCCCGGTCCACCGGGCGCTCGCCGCCGTGGATCACGGACGCTCCCAGCGATCCGGTCCGGAGTCGACCCACCGCTCCCCGCTCGCCGGTGCGGCTGCGCCGCTGACACGTCGGATGTGGCGACGCCCGCGTACCGGATCGACGGAATTCCGGCCGCGGCCGGGCCGGGGCGCCGGTGTTTCACGTGAAACAGCGGGCCCGGTTCTGGTGATCGTGTGGGGTGGTCGTACGTGTCCCCGGACCGCCGGTGGACCGAGCTTCGCCGGGATCGCCTGGGCCGGCACCGGCACGGTCCTGGCACCCGGGCGGCGATGGGACTGTGCGCGGGGGCCGCCGCGATCCCATCGCGCCCGGGTCGGGCCGGTCAACACACGCGTTCCCGAGGCGCTGGGTCTGGACGGACCGGTGATGCGGCCCGGCTACCCGCCGAGGGCGGCAGCGGCCGCCAGGGTCTCTACGAGCCTGCCCGCGCTGCGCACCGAGATCGGCGGCCCTCGGCCGATGCCCGCCTGGCGATCCCCGGCCAGTCAGCTGGGCCCTCCGACCACCGTCGTCTGCCGCACACCGCGCGTCGATTCCGCGCCGGCGCGAGAATCCGCAGTGCGGTCACCGCCTCCGTGAACGACACTGCGTCGGCACCCGCGGAATGCGCCACCCCACGACACCGCCTACGCAACGACAGCAGTGCAACGACAGCAGTGCAACGACAGCAGTGCAACGACAGCAGTGCAACGACAGCAGTGCAACGACAGCAGTGCAACGACAGCAGTGCAACGACAGCAGTGCAACGACAGCAGTG
>NZ_JAAXLA010000147.1 GCF_012911935.1 Pseudonocardia acidicola
CGTAGGTCACGTTGTCCTCGACCCACACCTTCTGGATGATCTCCAGCGCCTCCTCGTAGATCTCCCGCGACTTGGCGGGGTCCACCCCGATCCGGTCCAGCTGGTACCGGCCGCCGCCCCGGGCCACGCCGATACCCACGCGGCCCGGGGCCAGGTGGTCCAGCATCGCCATCTCCGACGCGATCAGCAGCGGGTTGTAGCTCGGGAGCACCACCACGCCGGGCAGGATCCGCAGCCGCGTGGTGCGGGCCGCCGCGAGCGCGGCGAAGGCCAGGGCGCTGGGGTTCGCGACGTAGTTCTGGAACACGTTCTCGTTGATCGCGACGCCCTCAAAACCGAGCCGCTCGGCGGTGTCGACGATCGTCAGCATGTCCTGCAGCAACTCGCCCCACGGGCGGTCCATGTCCGAATAGAAGAAGGGTGTCGTCACCCAGAACTTCAGTGCCATAACTCACTCCATTATCGGGAATCGTGGGTGAAGAGGAAGGAACGGATGAGGCCGAATCCGATGCTCCGCAGACCAGCTGCGACAACATGGGGCGAGGCTGGGTTCTCGCCACCCCACCCGAGGTCGGAGTACGGCGTTGTGTGGCCACGTAAGGCCCACTCAGCGACGGACTGCTTGGACGTGCGCTCGTTCGGGAATGGCCTGACAGCAGGGTGCGCTTGGGCGTCGAGGTTGGTCTCGCGTGGGTGTGGTCATCTGGCCTGGGGCGGCTCCTTCAGGGAGTTGACCCAGAAGGGGTTGGTGAGCAGGAGCCGTCCGATCGCGACGAGGTCGCAGTCCCTGCCGGCAAGCGCGGCTTCGGCTGCTTCTGCGCTGCTGATGCCGCCGGCGACGATGGTCGGCATACCAGTGCGTTCGCGGACCTGTGCGGCCAGGTTGCGGAAGTCGACCGGGATCTCGAACGATGACGCGCCCTCGACTGCGCCGCCGGCCGCGGCGTCGATGGCATCGCAGCCGGCCCGGCTGAGCTCGTTGATGACCGGGATGGCGTCGTCAGCATGCCAGCCGCCGTCGGCGAGGTCGTCGATCGCCAGCCGGACGAACAGCGGCATTCCCGACCCGCAGGCTGCGCGTACCTGTTCCACGATTTCGAGCAGGAAGCGGCTGTTGGCCTCGGGGCCGCCGCCGTACGGGCCTGAGCGGTGGTTGGTAAGCGGCGAAAGGAACTCGTGAATGAGGTACCCGTGCGAGGCGTGGATCTCGATCACGTCAACGCCGACCTGACTCGCCCTGGCTGCGGCCTGCCCGAACGCAGCGACCAGGTCGCAGATCTCCTCGTCGGTCAGCGCGTGGGGCCGGTGGCTTGAGGCGTTGAAGGGCGCCCCGGTGGCACCTACGACCTGGTTGAGCGCGGCGCTGTCGGCGAAGGCCTTCCGCCCGGTGTGCCCGAGCTGCACACCGACCTTGGCCCCCTGCTCGTGGCAGAACTCCACGATGGGCGCCAGCGCCGCGGCCTGCTCATCGGTGTAGAGGCCAAGAGCGCCGCCGTGCCCGCGGCCCTCGGGCGAGACCGCCGAGTCCTCGATCATCACGAGCCCGACACCACCGACCGCACGCGAGCCGTAGTGCACCAGATGCCAACTACTCGCGCACCCGGTCTCGTCAGCGGAGCGCTGCGACATCGGCGCCATGACGACCCGATTCGGCAGCTCCACGCCCCGAACCTTGAGGGGGTCGAGCAACATGAGCGTCTCCTTAAACCGCAGGCGTCGGCCATCCGACCGATGAGAAGATGTGGTTGGAACCGTCGAACACCGCACTACACAGCGCAATCGTGTCGGTGACCATGATCCCGTCCAGATCAGCCGACTTGAATTTGATCTCGGCGTCGCCGAAGAAGATCCCGTGAGTCGCGCCGGCGTACACCGCCACGGCCCCGGCTTCTCGTACCGCGTTGCACGCTATTGGAGCCGATGTCACTGAGGATGACAGCCGCGTACTCGTCCAGCGCTGGCCTGGCGCGGGAAGCGACGTGAGATCTCGTGTGCGCGAGTGAAGGTGACATCGAAGCCGCTGGTGGCGCGTGCATTGAGGAAGTCCGGGGCGCCTTCCTCGTACTCGGTGTTGTGGAACTGGTCGAGCCCTTCAGGTGGATCGTGTGCTTGGTCCAGGACTCACCGACGAACAGCACCTTTGGCTGTCCCCCGCTCGGCGACTGTGCCACGCCTTCTCCTGCGTTCTTGCCTCGGACGTTGCGGAGCGATGCGCGATATGCCTGCACCGCACGCAGGGCAAACACAATCATTCCTACATCGCGACTGTGTCGAACTTCTGGTGCCCCATGCGATTCTCCTTCGCTCTGAGGTACCGCACGTTGTGTGGGTTTTCCGCGTAGGGGACTGTGACTTGTTCGACCACGGACAGCCCATGCTCGCGGAGAGCGACGCTCTTTGCCGGGTTGTTGCTGATGAGGCGAACGTTGTGGACACCGAGATCGGCCAGGATGCCCGCAGCGTGCCCGTAGTCGCGGGCATCGACCGGTAGGCCCTGGACGACGTTGGCATCGACGGTGTCGAGGCCGTCATCCTGGAGGCTGTATGCGGTGATCTTGTTGGCCAGTCCGATTCCGCGGCCTTCGTGTCCTCGCAGGTAGATGACGGCGCCACAGCCTTCGCGGGTGATCGCGGCGAGCGCGTGCTCGAGCTGGGCGCCGCAGTCGCAGCGCAGCGAGCCGATGATGTCTCCGGTGAGACATTCGCTGTGTACCCGGACCAGCACACCGTCTTCGGATACCCCCTGTGCAGCGACGTCGCCGAGCACGATCGCCAGGTGCTCGGCGCCGTCGCAGGTGCGGTAGGCCGCGGCCTGAAAGTCGCCGAACACCGTGGGCAGCGCCGCCGTTGCCACTCGTCGCACCTCGGCACGCTCCGCGTCGCGGACCTTGATCAGGTCCGCGATCGTCAGGAAGGGCAGCCCGTGCTCCGCGGCGAACCGCTTGAGCGTGTCTCCGCGCGCCATGTCACCGTCCTCGTCGAGGATCTCGCTGATCACCGCGACTGGCGGGAGGTCGGTTCGGTTCAGGAGGTCGACAGCGGCCTCCGTGTGCCCGGGACGGGTAAGCACTCCGCCCTCGCGGGCCTTCAGCGGGAAGATGTGGCCGGGCCGGGTGAACTCCGATGCACCAGCCGCCGGGTCGGCCAGGGCCTGCAGGGTCAGGGCTCGATCCTGTGCCGACACGCCCGTTGCGCAGCTGCCGTGGTCGACGGTGATCGTGAACGCGGTGCCGTGGGGGTCCGTGCTTTCCGGGACCATGTCCGCAAGCCCCAGCTCCCGGGCGCGGGCGGCAGGCATCGGAGCACACAGGATGCCGGTCGTGTGCCGCACCATGAAGGCCACCGCGTCCGCGGTTATCAGAGCGCCCGCCGCGATCAGATCGCCCTCGTTCTCGCGTTCATGGTCATCGGCGACTACGACCAGCCCACCTGACGCAAGCGCCTCGACGGCCGAACGCACTGCCTGAGCAGCACGCTCCAGCTCTCTGGTCTTACGGGCCACCTGAAGAACCCACCCTTCGCGATGAATCGACCTGCACACGGCGACCACCTCGGCCTCCGTCACAGGGGGCGAGCTTCCTGACGAACTCGCCGCCCTGTGTCGACCCGATCTTCCGGTCTACTTTGAACAAACGTCCAACATGGCGCCTGAGTTTGGCCTCCGCTCCTCGGCTTGTCAACGGCCAATTGATCGGTACGCGCGATCTCCAGTGGTGACGAAGCACCCGGCAGGCCGCTGGAGCTGCGCGTCTGGGCCCCCGAGGGTGCCGAGGGGTTGCCGGCCCGTTTGCTCGGCGGGCCCGCGCGCCATCCGGTAGCGGTGGCGGTAGGGGTCGGCCACCCAGCGAGTCTCCCGACGGGCCGTCCGGTCGGTGAGCCCCCGGGCCGCGCTCCAGAGGCGCATCGTTCAGCCGCTCGACCTCTGGTTACCGGGTGGAAACGTTCCTACCTCTTGTCAGTTCTCGCGGACCTGCTACTTTCAGCCCGTAGAGGCTGCGCACTGGGCGGCTGTACGCCATGAGCAGAAACGTTTATCACAAGAGGAGGGCATGTGCCCGACACCCTGAGCACACCCCCGCTGCGCGTCCTGGTCGCGGGTGAGTCGTGGATCAAGCACACGATCCACATGAAGGGTTTCGACCAGTTCCACTCCACCGAGTACGAGGAGGGGGCTGGTGTCTTCCTGGAC
>NZ_JAAXLA010000148.1 GCF_012911935.1 Pseudonocardia acidicola
CGAGCACGCGGCCCGCAGCTTCCGGCCGCGGGCCGCGTGCTCGTGCCCACCCCCGCAGCCGGCCTCCCGGTCACCCGCGCCGATGCGGGCGCGCCGCAGGCCCCGGCGCCGCGCCGGCCCTCGCCGGCGCCGCGGCCCCGGCCCGCGGACGGGTACCGGCCGTCGCCGCGGCCCCGCGACGCCGCGACCAGGGACGGGCTCGGGCTGCGCTCCTCGCTCGAGGAGGAGGCGTCCTGAGCCAGGACGCCGCCTCTACACTCTGGCGCGTGCCGGACTCGCCGGAGCGTCCGGCCCACTGTCTGGCAACGAACGGAGTATCGCGGTGAGCATGCCCTCCGCGGCCGAGTTGACCCGTGCGCGGATGGCGCGGCGGGTGGTCGCGCTGGTTCTGGTCCTCGCCGGTCTCCTGGCCTGTGCGCTGAGCCTGCTGAACGTGACCGGCGGTGTCGTCGGCAACCTGCGGTTTCTGGTGACGACCGCCTTCCTGCTGCTCGGCCCCGGCTGGGCGGCCGCGGGGTTCCTGCGGCGCGCTCCGGCCGCGCACGTCTGGCTGCTCACCATCGGCACCGGCGTGGCCGCCACGCTGCTGGTCGGCCAGATCATGGTCAGCACCGGCTGGTGGCACCCGGCGGGGGCGCTCTACCTGATGACGGTGATCAGCGTGCCGTTCCTGCTGCGGCACGCGGTGGTCGCCCAGTGACGGCTTCCCACCGGCCGCACGACCCGGCAGGGACCGCCCGGTGACGGCGCGACCCCCGGCCGTCGGGACGGGCCCCGTGGGGTCGGGCCGCCGGCCGCCGAACCCGCGGGCGTCGGGAGAGCCCGCGCTGGACCCGCCGACCGTGCGCCTCTCCCGCGTCGACCCGGCCACGTCGGCGTCCGCTCCCGACGCACCGACCGAGGTCATCCCGGTCGTCGATCCGGCCGGCCGGCCGGCGAACGGTGGACTCGGTGACGGTCTCGCGCTGTCGCTGAGCTCCGCGGTGGGCTCGCTGGCCGGTTTCCTGAGCTGGCTGATCGCCGCACGGATCATGCCGCAGTCCGAGTTCGGCCAGGCCTCCGCCGTGGTGTCGGCGTTCATCCTCATCGCCGGTGCGGCCCAGCTCAACCTGGGCATCGGGCTGCTGCGCTGGCTGCCCGCCTCGGGCCGGCGCGCCGGGAGGCTGGTCTGGTCGAGCCTGCTGTTGATCATGCCGTTGTCCGGGCTGGTCGGCCTGATCTACGTGCTGTTCGTGCCGGAACTGGCCGAGACCGCGGCCGGGCCGGGCGGCTCGTTCGGCGTCGGGGTGCTGCTGT
Organism: Pseudonocardia acidicola; assembly: GCF_012911935.1. Classification (GTDB taxonomy): domain Bacteria; phylum Actinomycetota; class Actinomycetes; order Mycobacteriales; family Pseudonocardiaceae; genus Pseudonocardia; species Pseudonocardia acidicola. Next base: position 1,297 of record NZ_JAAXLA010000148.1, read on the forward strand.
TCGTGCTCGCCGCCGCCGGGTGGGGCGTGTTCGTCGTGCACGACTTCATCCTCGTCGCGATCGGTAAACCCTGGTGGACGGTCTGGCGCAACGGGCTGTTCGCGGTCGTCCGGATCGGCCTGCTGGTGGCGCTGGGCTACTACGCCGGGCTCGGGGCACAGGGCGTGGTGCTGTCCTGGGTCGGCCCGATCGTGGTGTGGATCCTGGTCGGCTCGCTGGTCGTCGCGGTGTACGTGCGCCGCTTCAGCCGCCGGGCCACCGGCGGCACGCTGCCCGAGCGTGGCGAGGCGGTGCGCTTCCTCGGACCGACCGCCGTCGCGCAGGTCGGCACCGCGCTGCTCTACAACCAGGTCACGCTGCTGGTGACGCTGCGGTTCGGGCCCGAGACCGGGGCCGCGTTCTTCGTCGCCTGGCAGGCGGTGACCGTCGTCGACATCGCGGCCATGTTCTTCATGAACTCCCTGGCCGTGCACGTGGCGCGCGAGCCGCACCGGGCCGGCGAGCTGGCCGCCGCCGCCCGCACCCGGCTGCTGAAGCTCTTCCTGCCGGTGCTGGCCCTCGGCGCGTTGCTCGCCCGTCCGGTGCTGTCGATCTTCGGTTCGGGGTATGCCGAGGCCAGCGTGATCCTGCAGCTGCTCATGCTCGGGCTGGCGTTCCGGCTGGTCGTCGCGCACGCGCTGGGGGTCCGGCAGGCCGCGGGCAAGGCGATGCAGTTCGCCCGCCTGCAGCTGATCAGCACGCTGCTGGTGCTGCTCGTCGTGGTCGTCATCCCGGTCCGCCCCGGCGCCCCGGACGAGGCGCTGCTGCCGGTGGCCATCGGCTACGTCGTGGTCCAGGTGGTCTGCGCGCTCACCGTTCTGTTCTCCCCGGCCAGGCGCCGGGCCGAGTCGCCGGTGTCACCCGCGACACCGGCGAACGCCAGCAAGGAGGGATCGTGACGTCGACGGACACCCGGAACCCGGGTGACGGCCGGTCGCACGACGACGTCGACCCGCCGACCATGGCCATCGCCATCGGCGACACCGCCGCGGAGCCGCCCACGACGGCGCTGCCGCTGCAGCGGCGACAGCCCCGGCCTGCGGCCCAGCAGCGGCTGCCCTGGTGGTGGCTGTGGCTGCCGCCGGTGTTCGTGCTGCTCGCGCTGGCGCTGCTGCCGGTCGCCGCCGCGACGACCGACCTCGACGCGCTCGACGGCTGGGGGCTGGCCCGGGTGCTCGGCCCGGCGGGCTGGGCGGCGCTGGCCTGCGCGGTGGCCGCCTGTGTGGCCGAGTTGTGGTCGCCGCGGCCGCGGATCCCGATGCTGGGCATCGCGACCACCGTGCTGATCCTGTGCAGCACCGGGATGCCGTCGGTGGTCCAGCCGGTGGCGCGGTTCAGCACGGCCTGGCTGCTGGCCGGGTTCACCGACGCGCTGTCCGGCGGTGTCCCGCCGACGGGCATCGACGCCCGGTTCTACTGGCCGGCGTTCTTCGCCCAGTGGGCCTTCTTCCGCGACGCCGGCGGCGCGACCCAGCTCGACGAGGTGCTGCGCTGGTTCCCCCCGGTCATCGTCGGCGTCTGGGCGATCGGCATCTACGCGCTCGCCCGCTCGATGCTCGGCGGCTCCCGAGCACCGTGGGCGGCGGCCTGGTTGTTCATCGGGCTGAACTGGATCGAGCAGGACTACTTCTCCCCGCAGGCCACCGGCATCGTGCTGCTGTTGACCGTGCTGACCTTCGCGCTCGGCCCGCTGGCCACCCGCCGCACCGACTCCGCCGGGGTCCCGGGCTGGCCGGTACCGCATCCGGGCGCGCCCCGGCTGCCGCTGCTGCGCCGCTGGGTGGTCGCGGCGATGACGCCGCCGAACCGGCCGACACTGCCGCCGCGCCAGCTGCTGCTGATCTACTTCTGCGCCGCGCTGTGCCTGCTCGCGGTCGCCCCGGAGCACCAGCTCACTCCGTTCGCGATCATCGGCCAGCTCGTGCTGCTCGCGGTCGTCGGGCGGTTCCGCGGCCGGGGTCTGGTACTCGTCGCGATCCTCGCGGTGGTGGTCTACATCCTCATCGCCGGCCGCGAGTTCTGGATGACCCAGCTCAGCCTGATCACCGGCAGCGGGGACCAGGGCGCGTTGCAGGCCGGCGTGGCCGACCGGCTGGCCGGCGACACCGGCCAGATCGCGGTCAAGTACCTGCGCATCCTCATGCCCGGCCTGACCTGGCTGCTCGCCATCGCCGGAGCGTGGGTCTACTGGCGGCGCCGGCGCGACCTGGTGCCGATCGGGCTGGCCGTGGTGCCGATGGCCTTCGCCGCGGTGCAGAGCTACGGCGGCGAGCTGATCCTGCGCATCGTGCTCTACGGCCTGCCGATCCTGTCCATCCTCGGCGCGGACGCGCTGCGCAAGCTGGTCCGCCATCGCCGCAGCCTGGAGAAGGTCCTCGCCGTCGGCATGCTGGCGCTGTTCGGATTGCTCGTGCTGATCCGCGGCGGCAACGATGCCTACCAGGTGGTGCGGCCCGACGAGGTCGCCCTGGCCCGCCAGACGATCGCGGAGACGCCACCGGGCAAGTCCATCGTGCCGTTGAGCCACCTCGGCCCGTACGGCGTGGGGGGCATCGCCACGCACAGCGGCGGCGGGTCGGCCCCGGGCTGCTCGCAGCTGGCCAACGACGTGAAGCGCTGCGTCGACGAGATCTACCCCGACGTGATCATCACGTTCCGATCGGTGGAGAACGAGGGCGTCGTGCTGAACAACAAGCCACCGGGCTGGTCGCTGGCCGCTATCCAGGAACTGGTGGCGTCGGGGAAGTACACGCTCAAGTACCAGAGCGGCTTCAACGCGGTGCTGGTCAAGACGCCGCCCCCGCCCGCACCCGCACCCCC
>NZ_JAAXLA010000149.1 GCF_012911935.1 Pseudonocardia acidicola
CCCTGACCCCCCGCGAGTCGCCCTTTTCAGGAGCGCGAGTCGGCACTTTCGGGAGGGCGAGTCGGCACTTTCGGAAGGGCGAGTCGCACGGTGTCGCCGCGCGCGATTCGCAGGTCCACCCGCCGTCGCGGCGGGGTTCGCCGTTGCGTCAGGCGGCCGGGAACCTCAACGCCGCCGCGCGAGCACCCGCTCCAACGGCCAACTGTTGATCACCCGCTCCGTCGGCACCCCGCACGCGACGGCCCGCGAGACGCCGTAGTCGAGCCAGTCGAGCTGGCCCGGGGCGTGCGCGTCGGTGTCGATCGAGAACTCGCACCCCACCTCGACCGCCAGCCGCAGCAACCGCTTCGGCGGATCCAGCCGCTCCGGTCGCGAGTTCACCTCCACCGCCACGCCGTGCTCGGCGCATGCGGCGAACACCGCGTCGGCGTCGAACTCCGACTCCGGGCGCTTGCGCTTGCCGGTGACCATCCGACCGGTGCAGTGCCCCAGGACGTCGACGTGCGGATTGGCGACGGCGGTCAGCATCCGTTCGGTCATCTCCGCAGCCGGCATCCGTAGCTTCGAGTGCACGCTGGCGACGACGACGTCGAGCTGGGCGAGAAGGTCCTCGTCCTGGTCGAGCGCGCCGTCGTCGAGGATGTCGACCTCGATCCCCGTGAGTACCCGGAAGTCGTCGGCCAGCTCGTCGTTCAGTTCGGCGATCTGCTCGATCTGGCGGCGGAGCCGGTCCGCGGACAACCCGTTGGCCACCGTCAGCCGCGGTGAGTGATCGGTGATCACGAGGTACTCGTGACCGAGCTCGCGAGCGGTCTCCACCATTTCGCGCAGCGGCGAGCCGCCGTCGGAGGCGTCGGTGTGGCTGTGGAAGTCCCCGCGCAGCGCAGCGCGCAGATCGGCCGCAGCCTCGTCGAGCGGCGTGCCGTCGGTGGCCTCGAGCCGGCGGAGGTAGACCGGTTCCTCCCCCGCCAGCGACTCCGCGACGCATCGCGCCGTCACCTCGCCCACCCCGCGCAGCCGGACCAGCTCGCCGGATGCCACCAGGGCGGCGAGCTGATCCGGGTCCCTCCCGCGGAGCACCCCGGCCGCGGTTCGGAAGGCGCGGACCCGGTAGGTCGACTCATGGGCCCGCTCGAGAAGGAACGCAATGCGTCGCAGGTCGTCGACGGCGTCGCGGGGCTCGGTCACGGGCGCGATCGTGCCATCGTCGCGGCGCCTCGGCAGAGCGTCGACCTACCGAAAGGGGCGACTCATCCTCCCGAGAAGGGCGACTCGCGCTACCGAAAAGGGCGACTCGCGGGGGGTCAGGGGAGCCAGCGGCGGTTCTTCGTGGCCCACGCCGCCCGCCACAGCTCGGGAAGCCGGGCCTCGATCTGCTGGGCGGCCTTCACGTCCCGGCCGTAGAGCAGGCCGAAGGTGAAGCCGTTCTCTCCCGCGCTGTGCGCCTGCGCGCCGAGCTCACGCAGCACCCCGCGCGCCACGACCATGTCCTGGTGGTCTCCGAGGGCGCGCTGCATGCCCTTGAGCGCGCGGCCGAACCGCTTCGCGTCGCCGCCCACCGCGGGACGCGCCACCTCGGTCGCGTACCGCAGCCGCTTGCTCTTCTTGCGGGCGGTGTGCACGGCCTCGGCGCGGTGGGTGCCGTCGGCGGCGAGGGCGCCGGTCACCGCCCGCTCCAGCTTGCGAGCGCTGCGCGCGGCCAGCCGGGGCAGCTCGCGCCTCGCCGGCCGCGCGGCCCTGCGGGTCAGCGGCGGATCGGTGAGCAGCTCGCTCAATGCGAGCCGCAGCGCCGTGTAGCGCTGCCCGTCGAGCTCGGTGAGCATCGCGGCCCGCGCCTCGGCCTCCGCGCGGGCGAAGTACCGGGTCACCTGGGCCCGCACCGGGCCGAGGACGAGCTCGGGCTCGGTCCGATCGAGCTGGGCGGTGATCCGCTCACGGAGCACGTCGATGTCGCGGGCAGGCGCAAGCGCCTGTCCGAGCCAGCGCAGCTCCGCGACCAGCGGACGGGTCCGGGAGCAGTCCAGCAGCGGGCCGTAGGCCTGCAGCGCGCTGCGCAGCCGGCGCGCAGCGACCCGCAGTTGGTGCACGGCGTCGGGCTCGTCACGGCGGGCGCGCAGGTCCTGTTCGGCGATCCGATCGACCTGCGTGCCCACGTAGTCCATCAGCACCGCGCCGGCCGACCCCTTCTTCCCTGCCCGGCGGCGACGTGGCGGTGCGGGAATGAGCAGCCGGTCCAGCGCGGCAGCGGCACCGCGCGGCGCGGGCGCGGCCCCGATCTCGCGGATCCGCTGCTCGACCGCGGTGAGCAGACCGGCGTCACCCTCGACGCGGCGCAGCTCGATCTCGGTCCAGCTGCTCAGATCGGTCGAGCCGCCCAGGGTCGCGATCGTGACCTCGTCCTGCACCAGTTCGGCGAGCAGCCGCTCACCCGCACCGCGCAGGCCGGTCCGCACCCGCACCGTCCGCACGCGGCCGACCGGGCGCACCGGGCGGTCCCGCCGGACACCGCGGATCAGCTCGTCGAGCTCGCCGGGCGGCCCGTCCGGGTCGACACCCTCGACGTCCGGCACCGCGGCCGGCAGCCGCAGCAGCTCCTCGTCGTCGCCGTCGGGCAGCCGCAGCTGCCAGTGCGCCGTGCCGTCACCGCGGTGCAGCGAGAGCTCGATGCCGGCGGCGGACAACCGCAGGTCGTCGGTGTCGTAACGCTCGGTCTCCAGGACCTGCTGCGGATCGGCCGCGACGGTCGACACCCCCGGGAGCCCGGCGAGGCGGGGAGCACCGGCCGCCGCGGGTCCGCGATAGGTCGTACTCAGGGTTGCCGTCGTCGTGTTCGCCATGCCCGTCCGTTCCCCGAACGGGCGACGGCGTAATCACGACCGTGGCAACCGTGCCTTCTGCACCTTGCCCATGTCGTTGCGCGGGAGTCCGTCGACGAACCGCACCTCACGGGGCCGCTTGTGCGGAGCGAGCAGCGACGCCACATGGTCGATCAGCTCCGCGGCCGGCGGCGCTTCCCCGGCCGGCACGACGAAGGCGACCACCCGCTCCCCCAGGTCCTCGTCGGGGGCCCCGATCACCGCGGCCTCGGCGACACCCGGGTGCTCCAGCAGCGCGTTCTCGATCTCCCCGGCGCCGATCTTGTAGCCGCCGGACTTGATCAGGTCGGTGGCCTTGCGGCCGACGAGGGCGAGCGCCCCGGACGCGGTCCAGCGGCCGATGTCGCCGGTGGCGAACCAGCCGTCGGCGGTCTGCGCGGCCGCAGTGGCGTCCGGCCGGTTGAGATACCCGGAGAACAGGCCGGGGCCGCGGACCTCCACCGCGCCCAGATCGTCGTCCTCGGGTGAGCCGGTGGAGCCGGCCGATTCGGGCAGCGGGGCGAGCCGGACCTCGGTGCCGTCCGTCGGCCGGCCGACCGTGCCCGGCTCCGGGTCCTCGTCGGCCCGGGCCGCGGTGAGGATCAGTGTCTCGGTGAGCCCGTAGCGCTCCCGGACGGCGAGCCCGGTGGTCTGCTGGATCCGGGCGTGGTCGACGGCGGTGAGCGCGGCGGAGCCGGAGACCAGCAACCGGGCCCGGCCGATCGTGGCGGCGGCCTCGGTATCGGTGGCGAGCTGGTCGGCGAGCCGGTGGTACTGGGTCGGGACCCCGAACACCATGGTGGCGCCGGCGACGACGGCCGCGGCGAGCTCGGCCGCGTCGAGTCCGCCGAGGTGGTGCAGCGACCCGCCGCGGCGCAGCGGGCCGAGCACGCCGAGCACGAGCCCGTGGACGTGGAACAGCGGCAGCGCGTGGGCCAGCCGGTCGTCACCGGTCCAGGCCCAGGCGTCGGCCAGCGCGTCCAGGTTGGCCGCGATCGCGCCACGGGACAGCACCGCGCCCTTGGGCGGGCCGGTGGTGCCGGAGGTGTAGACGATCAGCGCGGGCGCGTCGGCGGACGGTTCGGTGTCCGGGAACGGGCGACTCGGGCTCCCGGAAGTGCCGACTCGCCCTCCCGAAAGTGCCGACTCGCGGGGGTGGGGGGTGACGTCGATGCGGGGG
>NZ_JAAXLA010000014.1 GCF_012911935.1 Pseudonocardia acidicola
CCCCACGGCCAGCATGACCACCCGGCCGGCCGGGTGGTCATGCTGGCCGTGGGGTCCGTGCTGCTGCTGGTCGGCACGGGCCTGCTCGGGGCGGGGGGCACCGCGCTCGCCGCCGACATCGGCGCCCGCGACGATGCCGGGTTTCTCAGCTCCGACGTGCAGCGTGCCGCGTCCCCCGGCTATGCCCTGCGCAGCGAGCCCGTCGTGCTCGCCGACGGCCCCGCCGACCCGTCCGGGCTGGCCCGCTTCCTCGGCGACGTGCGGGTCCGGGCCCACGGAGCAGGGGACCGTCCGCTGTTCATCGGAGTGGCACCCGCCGCCCAGGCCGCCGGCTACCTGCACGGCGTCGGGCAGGGCGTGCTCCGTACCGACACCGCCCTCGGGCTGTCCGTCACCTCCGACGACGGCGTTGCACCCGCCGGCCCTCCCGCCGAGCAGCGGTTCTGGGCCGCATCCGTCACCGGAGCCGGAACCCAGTCCCTGACCTGGTCCCCGGTCGCCGGCGACTGGATGGTCGTGATCATGAACGCCGACGGCGGCGCCCCGGTCGCCGTCGAAGGGACCGTCGGGGCCACCGTTGCGGCGCTGCGCGGCCTCGCGATCGGCCTGCTGGTCGGCGGCGGGCTGCTGCTGGTCGCCGGGGTGTGGCTCGTCGCGGCGGGCGCCCGGCCCGAGGACCGTTCCGCTGCTGCCGGTGTCCATGCCGGGGAGCCGGTATGACGGGCCGTGTACGCCTCCCCGAACCGCCCGGAGTGAGGTAGTCATACCGGATGGTGAGAACGGTGCGTGAGACCGAGCGCAAGTACGAAGCCGGGGACGGCGGGGTGGACCTGCCTACGCTGGTGGGGCGGCTGGCCGGCGCGGTGGGCGGCCCCGTGCCCGCGGGGCCCGCGCAGCTCGCCCTCTCCGCGGTCTACTACGACACCGACGACCTGAGGCTGGCCCGCGCCGGGCAGACGCTGCGCCGCCGCCGCGGCGGTGACGACCCGGGGTGGCACCTCAAGCTGCCGGTCGGCAGGGACACCCGCGACGAGGTCCGGTTGCCGCTCGGCCGCTCCAACCGCCCGCCCGAGCAGCTGATCGAGCTGACCCGCGCGGCCCATCGCGGCGCGGCGCTGGCGCCGGTCGCGCAGCTGGACAACCGCCGCCGGCAGTGGGTGCTCACCGGCGACGACGGGCGCCCGCTCGCCGAGGTCGTCGACGACCGGGTGACGGCGACGCGGCCGGGCGACGCGTCCGCGCCGATGTCGTGGGGGGAGATCGAGGTCGAGCTCGCCGAGGGCGCCGATCCCGAGATCCTCGACCGCATCGAGACCGAGCTGCTCGCGGCCGGGGCCCGGCGCTCGGCCTCGGCGTCCAAGCTGGGGCGGGTGCTGGCCGACCGGCTGGGCGACGGCCCGCCGCAGCCGCGCGCCCGGCGCAAGAGCCCCGCCGGCGAGGCGTTGCTGGCCTACCTGTGGCAGCAGGCCGCCGCGATCCGCCGGACCGATCCGGCGGTCCGCCGCGGTCTGCCCGACGCCGTGCACCAGATGCGGGTGGCCTGCAGACGGATGCGCAGCGCGGTGCAGGTGTTCGCGCCGCTGCTGGACGCCGAGCGCGTCGCCGGGCTGACCGACGAGTTGCGCTGGCTGGCCGGTGAGCTGGGTGCGGCCCGCGACCTCGAGGTGCTCGAGGAGCGGATCGAGGCCCGGGTGGCCGAGCTGCCCCCCGAGCTGGTGCTGGGCCCGGTCCCCGCCCAGCTCACCCGCTACTTCGCGGGCCGCCGCGCCGAGGCCGCCCGCGCCGCGACCGCCGCGCTCGACAGCGACCGCTACCTGGAGCTGCTCGGCCGGATCGATGCCCTGCTGGCCGACCCGCCGCTGACCGGGCGAGCCGGCCGGCCGGCCCGCCAGGAGATGCCCGACCGGGTGCGGCGCAGCCTGCGCCGGACCGAACGGGCGCTGCGCGACGCCGACGCACACCCCCCGGGGGAGGCCCGGGACATCGCACTGCACGGGATGCGCAAGGCGGCCAAACGACTCCGTTACGCCGCCGAGGTGAGCGAGCCGGTCGTCGGGAAGAACGCCACCCGGCTCGTCGACGAGGTCAAGGCCGTGCAGGAGCTGCTCGGCGACCGGCAGGACGGTGTGGTCGCCCGCCCGGTGCTGCGCGAGCTGGGTGCGGCGGCGCACGCCCAGGGTGAGAACGGCTTCACCTACGGGCTGCTGTACCGCGACGAGGAGGCCCGGGCGGAACGGGCCGAGGCCGGGCTGGACGACGCGTGGGCCCGGCTGCGGGGCCGGGCACAGTGGCTGCACGGCTGAGGGGGGTGCACGGCTGGGGGCGGCATCCCGCGATCCGCCACGTCCCCGTCTCAGCCCGCGCTCGCCGGCGCCGGTGCCGGGCTGCCCGCGCGGCCCAGCCGCACCTGCGGCAGCCCGGGGGTCTGCCCGCGGTGGTGGGTGGCGATCAGTACCGTGCGTCCCACGGTGGCGCGGAGCACCTCGGCGGCCAGCGCAGGGTGCCGGCCGGCCGCCCCCCGGTTCACCCGGGGAGGTGGGCCCGGCCGCGACGGTCGGGGGGCTGATGGCGTCGCGGCCGGGGCAGGAGGGGCCGGCGCGGGGCCGGCCGTGGGGAGTGTGGTGGTGGGTGCCCGCAGCGGGCGATCGGCGATGAGCGCCCGGGCGAGTGCGACCCGCCGCCGCTGCCCGGTGGACAGGGCGGTGCTCCGCTCGCCGACGAGCGTGGCCAGCGGGATGTCGAGGGCGGCCTGCGCGGCGGCGCGGCGTACCCGGCCGCGGTCGGGCCGGCGCAGGCCCAGCGGAATCAGCGGCACCGTCAACCCGATCAGCAGCCCGGAGAGCCGGTCGGCGAACAGGATCCGGCCCGCCCCGATGACGGGCACCACGGCTGCCACGAGCAGTGTCGGCAGGTAGCGGCCGAGGAACGCGCGGTCGATACCGACGGCCAGGAGCTGGGCCTGCGCCATCACCAGGACGGCGGTCGGGACGGCGACGCCGGCGGCCGGCCCGACGTGGCGCCGGGCCGCCGCGGCGTGCCGCAGCAGGCGCGGGTCGAGCGGTCTCACCGGCGGCCCGCCGGCTCGCCGGCGGACGGCCGGGCCGGGCCGTCGGCCGTTGCGGCCGGTTGCCGCGTCCAGGCGCGAGCGGTGCGGGTGAGCGACCCCGGCCGGGTGGTCGCCAGGCGCGCGCGCTTGTCCATCGCTCCTCCTGGCTCGGTTCGGGCCCACCTGGAACTGCGGGCTTTCCGGCTCGGGGAGCAGCCTGACGTGTGGGGGTCGGCGGTCGGCAGGGTCCATCGGCCCCCCATTTGGCGGGGATGCGCAGGCCGTTCGGGACCTGGGCCCGGCGATATGCGCCGTCGGTCGGCTCCGGGCCTCTCGCGCGGATCGTTCTCAAGCCTGCGACCAGGCGCGATGCCGGTTCTGGCCCGGTGAGGGACCTTGGACCCTATCGCCGCGGTGGCCGACGGGAGTGCACTCGGCCCTCGGCACGGAGCCGGTGCCGTGTGGGGGCGGTGGGGACAACGGGGCACACCGACGGCACCGGCTCCGTGCCGAGCCGTCTGTCCGGACGGCGGCGACGCCGGGCCCGCCCGCAACGGCCCACGGCCGTTGCGGAGGCTGCGAGACCTGGGACAGCCCTGGGGGACACGGTGGGCCGGCACGGCTGGTCCGGTCGCGGACCGTCGCGGCACAGGCCCGGCTCGGCGGCGCGATGCGCATCCAGGTCCGGCGCGAGATCGACCGCCGATGCACGTCCCCGGACGAGCTGATGGCGACGGCAGTGGACACCTTCTCGGGACACCTTCTCGGCGATGGAGACGTGGCTGGGCCCCCCGACGGGCGGACGGGCCGGCCGGCCGGGGCGACGCCGGGCGCCTCCGCCCGGGTCCACCGGCCGACCTGACCGACTGCCCGCGAACCGGTCATCCCCGGCGGCGTCCGGCCGCACGGGGTGCTGTTGTGCGCGCCGGCCTGTGCGAGGTCGGCGGAGGCGGCCGAGGTCCCGGGCCGGAGGGCCCGGCGGGCGCGGCCCTCCGGACCTGGCCCGGGCGCGCGGCCCTGCCGACGATGAGCGCATCACCGCCGCGCAGGTGCGGCGGCCCACGGAACGAGGGAGGCCCGATGACGACCGGTGTCCGGCAGACCCGCCCGTCCGATCCGGTCCGCCGGATCATGGTCAGCCCGGTGGCGAGCGTCGACACCGGCTACACGGTGGCCGAGGTCGCGGCCGAACTGGCTGCCGACGAGATCGGCGCGGTCCTGGTGGAGAACTCGCACGGCGCGGTCGGAGTCGTCTCCGAACGTGACGTCGTCACGGTGCTCGGCACCGGCGGCGACGTCGACACGATGCAGGCCGGGGACCTGATGAGCACCGACATGGCCTGGGTCGACCCCGAGGACCCGATCTCCGCGGTCGCCGAGCTGATGTGCGAGGCGGGGGTGCGGCACGCCCCCGTGCGCGAGGGCGGCACCGTGGTGGGCATCGTGTCGATCCGCGACGTGCTGCCGGTCTACATGGCCGGGGGCTGACCCAGGCACAGCCCGCTGCTGCTCCGCGCGCCGCCGCGCCGGCGACCGCCGCGGAGCCACCGGGCCGGCGTCACGGTCCTTCGGGCGTCACGGTCCTTCGAGTGCGGTGCGCGCCACGAAGTCGGCGACGTCGCAGGCCGCCGGGGTGCAGCCGCCGGGCACGGTCGCCTGGCGCCGCGGCGCGGCCCCGGCGACCTGTGCGGTGCACACCGACCAGCCGTCCCGGGCGTTCCAGTAGGCCCAGACCGGCAGCCAGGACGGCCCGGCGGCGGTGGCCGGCACATCGAACAGCACGGTCCCGTGGTCGCCGTGCACGATCGCCCCGTCCACCAGCAGTTCGCGGCGCACCAGTTCCTCCACCACGTCCCACAGGTAGCGCGCCGCCAGGTCGTCGCCGGGCGCCGGCTGGTCCGGCACCGGGACGGGCCCACGCAGTGCAGTCATCGTCGAGTCCTGCCTGTGATGGCCGGCGTGGCCAGCTTGCTCAACCGCCCCGGGTGCCGCCGGCGAGCACGGGGCGCAGACGGTCCGGCAGCGCCGGACGGGGGCCGACGACCGCGACCGGGCAGGCGCCGCCGTGCAGCAGAGCCCACGTGGTGCGGCCCAGGGCACGCCGGCCGTGCCCACCACGGCCGACCACGAGCAGTTGCGCGGAGTCGGAGAGTTCCAGCAGCGACCAGGTGGGGCTGCCGCGCATCACCTCCGGGTGCACGGTCAGCCCGGGATGCAGTGCCGCGGTCCCGGCCAGGCAGTCGGCGAGCAGCCGACGGGCGGCCTCCCGCGCCGGCTCGTGTTCGCGGCGGCACAGCCGGCGCAGCGCGTCGGCCGGGCGTTCGAACCACACGTGCACCGCGACGAGCACCCCGCCGCGTTCCCGGGCGATCTGCGCGGCCACGTCGACGGCGGCCCGGCTGTCCGGCGATCCGTCGACCGCGACGACGATCGGCCGCGCCCGGTCGGGCACCGGGCGGCCCGCGGCGGCACGCACGACCAGCACCGGGCACGCGGCGCGGCGGCCCACCGTCACCGCGACCGAGGAGTGGGCCGGGCGGTCCACGCCGCCACCGCCCCGGTGCCCGACGACCAGCAGACCCGCCTCCCGGGACAGCTCGGTGAGCACCTCGGCCGGTCGGCCGGCCCGGCACCGGATGCGTACCGGCACGTCGGCGACGGCGCGGGCGATCGTGCGCGCCCGGTCGAGGATGCCGGCCGCCGTGTCCGTCGGCTCCGACACACACACGATCTCCAGTGGCCTGGCGTGCAGGGCGGCCTCCTCGGCCGCCCACGCGACCGCCCGCAGCGCGGGTCCGGAGCCGTCGGCGCCGACGAGCACGGACGGCACGGACGGCATGGACGGCACGGACGCGGGAGGCGGGCGCCCCGGGCCAGGGCTGCTCACCCCGCTCGGCCCGTCGTCAGCGGCACCAGGACCACCGGTCCCTCCGCCTCCCGGTGCACCTGCGACGCCACCGGCCCCAGCTTGTCGGGCGCGCCGCCCTCACCGAGGACCAGCACGGAGGCCTCGCGGGCCTCACCCAGCAGGGCGTCGGCCGGGGGCTGGTCGGTCAGGGTGACCGTGATGACGAGCCCGGACCGCCCGGTCGTGCTGTAGCGGGCCACCCGTGCGGCTCCCGCGATGATCGCGTCGATCCGCCCCGGGTCGTCGTCGGGATGAACGGCATAGACCAGCCGCAGCGGCACCCGGCGGCGTTCCGCCTCCATGGCGGCCGCGGCGACCGCGCGTAGCGAGCACCGCGACCCGTCGACCCCGACCACGACGTTTCCGACGGCCGTCGTCCTCATCGCCCTCGCCCGTTCTCACCCGTCCACATCCTGGCCCGGCCCACACCCCGACCCTGCCCGGGGCCGGCGCCCTGCGGCAGGGCCCAAAGACCCCGGGTCGAGACCGGGCTCGGAGGATCAGCCGCGGCCGACCTGCTCCCGCGGCACGACGTGCGAGTCGGGACCCGGGTAGTAGATCGATTCGTGTCCGTCCTGCCAACGGACCCGGTAGTGGCACATATCCGCGACGCCGAGGACCTCGAGGACCTCGCCCCGCCGCGGGGGCTGGTCCAGGGTCGTCGTGGCGATGACGATCTCGTCGCCGACCTGGGCCTCCATGGGCGTCTCCTCTCCTCGGCTCGACCGAATGGTGCTCCGTTGCGCCGTCCCGGCCAAGGGCCGGAGGTCACCGGGGCTCGGGCCGGTCGGACCTCGCGGTCGGCAGTTGATGACCGCGCCGGCCTGCGGCCGCTCGGGACCTTCCGCTCTGGCGCCCGGTGGGCCGGGCTGGCAGCCTTCCGCGCGACCCGTCGGCGCGGGAGGACCACCATGGCCGATTCGGGATTCCCGACCCCCGGCACGATCGCGTGGCTGGACCTGATGACCGACGACGTGGAGGTCGCCGAGCGGTTCTACACCGGCGTGCTCGGCTGGACCTACGCGACGGCGTGGACCCCCCTCGGCGACTACGGGGTCGCCCGGGTCGGGGACCGGGACGTGGCCGGGCTGATGACCACCGACCCCGGTGTGCCGGGCCCGGCGTCGGCCTGGGAGGTGTTCGTCGAGGTGGCGTCGATCCAGATGACGCTGGCGTCGGTCCGGGCGGCGGGCGGCACGGTGCTGCAGGAGGCGGTCGAGGTGCCCGGCGGTGGGCGGATCGGGGTGTTCGCCGACCCGACCGGCGCCGTGCTGGCCGTCGTCGAGTCGCCGCCGGGGGCGGGACCGCCCGCGAGCGGGGTGCCGGGCGGGTTCGCCGGCGTCGAGTTGCGGTCCGCCGACCCGGAGGTCGCGCGGGCGTTCTACACCGCGGTGCTGGGCTGGCGGACGGAGCGCAGCCTCCCGGATCGCACCACGTTCCTGCTCGAGGGCAGTCCGGTCGCCGGGCTCGCCGCGACCTCCGACGAGGTCGCCTCGTCGCGCTGGCTGGCGTGCTTCGCGGTGGCCGACATCGACGAGGCGTTGCTGGCCGCTGCGCAGCGAGGCGGCTGGGTCGCCGGCCCGGTGACGGTGACCAGCACCGGTCGGATGGCGGTGGTGGAGGATCCCCGTGGTGCCTGGTTCGCGCTCGTCGAACCCGCCGGAGTGGCCGGTTGACCGCGCTCAGCGCGCGGTGCTGGGCTCGGGCATGAGCAGGTTCTCGACCGGCCGCCGCGGGGTCGCCGCGACCGGCCACCCGTATCCGATGCGCAGCACCGCCTGCGGCGGGTGCGCGCCGCTGATGAGCCTGCGCAGCTTCTCGCGGATCTCGGGCACCTCGGTCAGCTGGGACAGGAACGACACGGCCAACCCGTGCACGGTCGCGGTGAGCAGCACGTGTTCCAGCGCCAGGCCGGCCTGCAGTTCGGCGTCCGGTCCGGCGAGGTGCGCGCTCAGCACCGCGATGAGTGGCTCGTTCTCGAAATCCTTGCCGTCGACCCGGGTCCGGCCGCGCCCGGCGGTGAAGTCGCGCAGCACCCAGGTGTCCTGCTCCTCGGGCAGCGGGCCACCGGCCGAGGCCGGCACCCCGTCGCAGCGACCGTCCTCCGCCCCGGTCCACGCGGCGAGCTCGGCCCGGAAGCCCGGGTCGGCCATCTGGATCTCGTGGGCCTGCGCCGCGAGCCGTCCGACCTCGGCCCGCTCGGCCGGCCCGGCCACGATGTGCAGCCACCCGTTCTCGTCGAGCGCTGCCCGGCGCAGCGCGTGCTGTTCGGGCGCCGCGACGGCGGTGTCGCTGAACGGGCGGCGGTTGGTGCGCCGCAGGGGGAGCGCCCGCAGCAGCCGGGTGAGCTGCGGGGTGGGCGTCTTGCGCCCGCCGTGGCGGACGACCGCGAGGAGTTCCGGTTGCCCACGGACGGGGTACAGCGTGACGATCGGCCGGATCCCCAGACCCAGCAGGGCGGTGCGCAGGTTGAACAGCGCGGCGCCGCACGCCAGCCGCAGTTCCCGGTCGTCGGGGTCGGACACCGGCAGTCGCCGCGCCGGGTCGGTGTGCAACTCGATCGCGTGCGGCGTCACCCGGAACCGCCAGGGCTGCGTGTTGTGCACCGACGGGGCCCGGCCGGCGGCGCGCAACAGGCTCGCGACCTGGTCGGAGTCCAGTCCGAGGGCAGCGGGAATCGTGCTCATCGCGCCTCTCCGTCGGGGAGGAGGTCCGGGTCCGTACCGGCCCGGATCGCCCACACCCTGCTTGCCTGCGCCCAGGGCCGATACGGCCGAATGCCCTTCCGGGGCAAGGCGAACCGCCCCACCATCCCGGTGCGCAGGGCTGCTTGCCCGGGTTCGGGGACCGTGACACGGTGGTAGTTCCCCGGGGGGCACGTGGACCCCTGGATGCCGTACGGATCGGGTGTCGATGGACGAGGTGCCGGACGCCCTGCCCGGTCAGAAACCACCTCCGAAGGTGCTGGCCGGGTTGCGGCTCGACGAGTTGTTGCACGGCGTGCAGGAGCGGCTCAACGAGATCATCCAGATTCGGGACCGGATGCAGGGTCTGCTGGACGCGGTGCTGGCGGTGGCCGCGGGACTGGAACTGGACACGACGTTGCAGCGCATCGTGCAGGCGGCGGTCGACCTGGTCGACGCCCGGTACGGGGCGTTGGGCGTGCTGGCGCCGAACGGGGGGATCTCCCGGTTCATCTACGTGGGTCTGGACGACGTGACGCGGGCCCGGATGGGGCCGTTGCCGGAGGGCAAGGGCCTGCTCGGGCAGCTCATCCTGGATCCGCGGCCGTTGCGGCTGCCGGAGCTGAGTGCGCACCCCTCGTCGGTGGGGTTTCCGCCGAACCATCCGCCGATGCGCAGCTTCCTGGGTGTTCCGGTGCGGGTGCGGGAGTCGGTGTTCGGCAATCTCTACCTCACCGAGAAGAACGGTGGTGGCGAGTTCACCGCCGATGACGAGGTGGTCCTGGAGGCCCTCGCCGCCGCCGCCGGGATCGCGGTGCAGAACGCCGATCTGTTCGAGCAGAGCCGGTTGCGCCAGCAGTGGCTGGAGGCGTCCGGGGAGATCCGCGCCGAGCTGTTGTCCGGCGCCACGGCCGGGGACGCGCTGCGGCTGATCGCCCAGCGGACCCTGGAGCTGACCCGCTCCGACGCGACGGTGATCGTGCTGGGTCCCGACCCGGCCGACGACCACTTCGAGATCAGTGCGCAGTGCGGGGCGGAGGAGCCCAATCTGCTCGGCCGCCGCCTCGACGCGGGCTCCACGCTGCTGCAGGAACTCGTGGAGGCCCGCACGCCGGTGATCTCGGAGAACTCCGGTGACCTGCTCGCGGCGATCGACGGCGAACTGCCGCCCTACGGTCCGGCGGTCGCGGTTCCGCTGCAGTCGGTGCAGAACGTCACCGGGGTGCTGATCGGGCTGCGCCGGGAGGGCGCCGAGCCGTTCCAGCCCGGTGAGATCCCCCTGCTCGCGTCGTTCGCCGACCAGGCCACCCTGGCGCTGGAGCTGGGGGAGAAGAACCGGGCCCAGCGCCAGCTCGACGTGTTCGCCGACCGCGACCGGATCGCCCGGGACCTGCACGACCACGTCATCCAGCGGCTGTTCGCCACCGGGTTGCGGTTGCAGAGCACGCTGCGCCGCAGCACCCGTCCCGATGTGCAGGAGCGCATCCAGCAAGCCGTCGACGAGCTCGACCAGACCGTCCGGGAGATCCGCACGGCGATCTTCGACCTGCACTCGCCGGTCACCGGCGTGGACACCGGGCTGCGTCGCCGGTTGCTCGACACCGTGGCCGAGGCGGGCGCGGAGTCCGGGCTGTCACCGTCGGTGCAGATCTCCGGCCCGGTCGACACGATCGTGCCGCCGGAGGTGGCGACGCATGCGGTGGCGGTGGTCCGGGAGGCGGTGAGCAACGCGGTGCGGCACGCCCGGGCCGGGGCGCTGAAGGTGCGGGTGGACGCCGGTGACGACCTCGTCATCGAGGTCGTCGACGACGGGATCGGGCTCGATCCGGAGAGCGCGCGCAGCGGGCTGCGCAACCTGGCCGAACGGGCCGCAGAATGCGGTGGGGCCTTCCTGGCGCGTGCCGAACCGGCCGGCGGCACGCGGCTGACCTGGCGGGTCCCGTTGCGCTGAGCGCTCAGGCGGGCCGGTTGCGGCCCCCGGCCCGGCGGCGCTCGGTCGCGTAGACGGCGGCCTCGGTGCGCCGGGCGAAGCCGAGCTTGTGCAGCAGCGAGGACACGTAGTTCTTGACCGTCTTCTCGGCCAGGTACATCTCGGCGCCGATCTGGCGGTTGGTGAGCCCGTCGGCGATCAGGTTGAGGATGCGCTGTTCCTGGGGGGAGAGCGCGTCGTAGCGCGGGTCGGTGGGGTCGTCGCCCTTGCGCAGTCGTTCCAGCACGAGGGCGGTCGCCTTGGGGTCGAGCAGTGAGCCGCCGGCGGCGATGGTGCGCACCGCGCCGATGAGGTCGACGCCGGCGACCTGTTTGAGCAGGTAGCCGGCGGCGCCGGCCATGATCGCGCCGAACAGTGCCTCGTCGTCGGAGTAGGAGGTCAGCATCAGGCAGGCCGGTGGGGGTTGCACCGAGGAGCGGAGGTCGCGGCAGACGGAGACGCCTTCGCCGTCGGGGAGGCGGACGTCGAGGAGGGCGACGTCGGGGCGCAGGGCGGGGATGCGGGCCAGTGCCTGTGCGGCTGTGCCGGCCTCTCCGACGACCTCGATGTCGTCCTCGGTCTCCAGTAGTTGGGCGATGCCGCGGCGGACGATCTCATGATCGTCGAGCAGGAACACGGAGATGGTCACGGCCGACCCTCCTCCCGGTCCGGTATGCAGACGCTACCCCGGCCGACCGGCCCAGCATCCCGATCACATGACCCCCCTGGCCAGGGCCGATCGGCCCTGGCCGTGCGCGGCCGCACGAGTCAGGCCGGCAGCAGGACGGAGCTGAGCGGCCGCCGGGGGGTGGCGGGCAGCGCCGCGGCGCCGTCGGGCAGCCAGCCGACCCGGAGCATCAGCTGCGGCTGCCCGCAGGTGCGGGGTGGGTGGTCGCCCGGCGGGTGGTGGGCCTCGGGCTGGCGGAGCAGCGTGCTGGCCAGGCCCAGCCGGGTCGCCGCGAGCAGTACCGCGCTGGCCGCCTCGCCGGCCCGGAGCCGGTCGATGATCCCGTCCGCCGCCGTGGTGATCATCAGCAGGTAGCTGCCGTCGGCTGTGCGGGAGATCCGCCGCGGAGCCGGCGGCAGGTCCGCGGCCGCGTCGCCCTCCGGAGGGTCCGGGGCCCATACGACCAGCTCGTCGGAGAACCCGATGGCGTGCCGCGGGCGCGAGGCGGCCTCGGTGAGGGCGGCGTGCAGGCGCGCCCGGACGGTCTCGCCGGTGACCGGGAGCAGGGCGGCCCCGCACGCCGCGGCGTGCGCGCGGAGGGTGTCGAGGTGCGCGCTGCGGACCGGCCGCGGACCGAAGCGGCGCCGGTCGGTGCGGCGATGCTCGATCACGGCCGCCAGGCTCGCCTCGTCGGGGTCGGGTGCGTGCCCCACCACCAGCACGGTCGCCAGGTGCGCGGGGTTGCCGGGATCGGGCAGCCGCAGTGTCCGGGTGGCGCAGTCGGATCCGGCCAGCGCGACCCGGAGATGGTGCAGCGCGGCTCCGCAGCTGAGCACGAGATCGCGCCGGTCCGGGTCGAGCGCGGCCACCTGCCGGGTGTCGTCGGCGTGCAGTTCGACCGTCCTGTCCCCGACCCGCCACTTCCAGGGCTGGGAGTTGCGCGTCGACGGGGCGCGCAGGGCCTGCTCGATCGCCCGGCGCGCCACCTCGCTGCTCGCCGGGCCGGCAGACGCGCGGACGGCCGCTGTGCTCACGGCGCCAGGGTTTCCCGGGTGGCCCGCCGCAATCAGGGCCGAAGGTCCTCTCTCGGTGCTGGCGCAGCGGGTTGTGCCGGGCGGGCTGGAGGACCTGCCCGGGTGGGCCCAGCGGCCCTGGCGCCTCGCGGCGGGCCGTGCCTAGCGTCGGGTCCGGTGCCCGACCCCACCAGGAGGAAACGCATGCGCGTCCGTCAGGTCATGTCCGCCCCGCTGGCCGCGGTGTCCCCGCAGACACCGGTCGAGCGCGCGGCGGCGCTCCTCACCGAGGGCGGAGCGACCCTGCTGCCCGTGATCGACCCCGACGGTCTGCTGGTCGGTGTCGTCGGCCCTCGGGACCTGCCCACCGCCCCGGGGCGCCTCACCGTGGGTGACGTCATGACCACCGACGTGCTCGTCACGCACCCGGAGGAGGGTGTCGCGGACATGGTCACGGTGCTGCGCGAGGCCGGCCTGCGCGCCGCGCCGGTCGTGCAGGGCGACACCCTCGTCGGGATGGTGGACTACCGGGACCTCGTCCACGCCTGGGCCCGTTCCGACGAGCTGATCAGGGCCGACGTGCAGCACTTGCTGGACGACGAGCGCGGGCCCGACCGCTGGCGGGTGTCGGTGCACGACGGCGACGTGACGCTGCACGGCCCGGCTGCGGACGCGGCTGCCGTGCGGCTGGCCGACTCCGTGCTGGGGGTGACCGCGATCAGGGTCGTGGAGGAGCCCCGGGTCCGCGCCACCTGACCGGGCCGGGCTCACGGCTCGGGCACGGGTCCGCCGTCGGCCGGTACGAGGAGGGTGAACGTCGGCGGTGCGGGCCGGGCCAACAGCAGCCGGCCGCCCTCGGCCTCGGCGAGGCTGCGCGCGAGGGCCAGCCCGATGCCGTGCCCCGCGGCCTCACCGGACCGGCGCTTGAACAGCTCCGGCTCGGAGGTGGTGATGCCCGCGCCCTCGTCGGCGACGTCGATCGCGAGCACCCCGCCGCCGCCCGCGTCGCGCACCGTGACCATGACCGTGCCGGCGCCGTGCGCGACGGCGTTGTCCAGCAGCACGGTGAGGACCTGGCGGACCGCGGCCGTCGACGCCCTCGACGGTGGCGCGTCGGGGGCGGGATGGATCCGCAGCGCGCGCCCGGCGGCCGCGAGCGGGCCCGTCCACTGGTCGCGGATCTCGTCGAGCAACGCGCCGAGGTCCAGCGGGCCGTTCTGCGAGGTGGCGTCGCGGGCCAGTGCGAGCAGGTCCTCGACGGTCTGCTCGAGGCGGTCGGTGGCCGCGACGCCGGCGGTGATCGCGTCCCGCAGGTGGTCCGTGCCGGGGGTCTCGAGCGCGGCCTCGAGGCCGAGCCGCAACCCCGTCAGCGGGGTGCGCAGCTGGTGCGAGGCATCCGCGGAGAACGCGCGCTCACGCGCCAGCAGCACGCCGAGCCGCGCCGCGGTGCTGTTGAGCGCACGGCCGACCGCGTCGATCTCGGTGACGCCGACGGGGCTGGTCCGCACGCTGAAGTCACCCTCGCCGAGCCGCCCCGCGGCGGCGGCGAGGTCCTCGAGCGGCCGGGCCATCCGGGCGGCCAGACTGCGGGCCACCGCGAGCACCAACCCGAGGACCAGCACGCCCAGTCCGAGCATCGCCACCCAGACCACCGCGGCCCGGGCGAACACCTCGGCGCGCGTGGTCGCGGCGCGCACGGTCCAGGTGCCCTGCCCGTCCTCCACCACGGGGACGGCGACGACGAGGTCCCAGCTGTCGTGCGACGCGGAGATCTCCCCGGAGCGGGCGGCGAGCGCCGTGGTCTCGTCGGCCCCGGCCGGGCCGGCCCCGAGGAAGCGCCGCCCGGCGGCGTCG
Organism: Pseudonocardia acidicola; assembly: GCF_012911935.1. Lineage (GTDB taxonomy): Bacteria > Actinomycetota > Actinomycetes > Mycobacteriales > Pseudonocardiaceae > Pseudonocardia > Pseudonocardia acidicola. The sequence goes on from NZ_JAAXLA010000014.1 coordinate 14,142, forward strand.
TAGAGGCCGAGGGCGACGGTGGAGTCGGCGTTGCCGAGACTGCTCGGGGTGCGCCCGCGGGCGAGGTCGACCGAGACCGTGAGCGCCGAGACGTCGGCGATGCGCTCGAGCTCGGCGCGCTCGTCGTCGAGCAGGTACTTCACCACGCCGGCGGCCAGCGGAATCCCGAACAGGGCGATCGCCAGCACGGCGGCGAGCACGGTGAGTCCGACGATCCGGCGTCGCACCGAGAGGTCTCCGTTCTGCTCCGGTCGCCGCGCGGTCCGGGCGACCGACGCCAGCATGCCGTCCGGCCTCGAGGGCGGTGCGGGCGGTGTGCGAATCGGCGTCCGGTGTGTCGCGGACGCCACTGGTGGGCGGCGGCTGCGCCGTTCAGACCTCGTCGTCGGACGGGATCTCGAGGCGGTAGCCGTGCCCGCGCAGGGTGACGATCCGCGGCACGGCGGCACCGGTTGCCTCGACGTGCTCGGCGATCTTGCGGCGGAGCGCGGCGACGTGCACGTCGAGGGTCTTGGTCGAACCGAACCAGTGCTCGTCCCAGACCTCGGCCATGAGGGTCTCCCGCCCGACGGCGACGTCGGGCTCGGCGGCCAGCCGGGCCAGGAGGTCGAACTCCTTGGCGCGCAACCGCAGCTCGCGGCCGGCGATCGTGACCCGCCGGCTCGCCGGGTCGACCAGCAGGTCACCCAGCGGGCGGGCCGGGGTGGCGGAGGGCTTGGGTGCGCCGCGGCGCAGGTGTGCCCGTACCCGGGCGTGCAGCTCGGTGAGCCGTACCGGCTTGGTCAGGTAGTCGTCGGCCCCGGCCTCCAGCCCGACGACGACGTCCATCTCGGTGGTCCGCGCGGTCAGCATCACCAGCACCGTCCCGGGCTGCGCGGTTCGCAGCCGCCGGCACACCTCGACGCCGTCCAGATCGGGCAGGCCCAGGTCCAGCAGCACCAGGTCGAACTCGGTCGTCGTGGCCCGGCGCAGCGCCTGCACGCCGGAGCGCTCCCAGACGACCTCGTGACCGTGCGCGCGGAGACTGGACTCCAGGACCTCTCCGATGGTCCGGTCGTCCTCCACCACCAGTAGTCGACTCACGCGCTCAGGGTAGTGAGCCGGCTCCGACGTTCGTCGCAACGGCGCTGCGATCGGGGCGCCGGTGCGGGTCCTGCGCCCGGTTCCGGCGGATGCGCGGTGTGCCGGCCGCTGTCCGGAGCAGCCGCACAGGCCCGAACCGAGTAGTTCTCGGGGCCGACTCTATCCCCTCTGACCTGCGGGAACGTTACGATCCGGGCAGCGCGACAGCTGCGTAACGGACGGGGCTTGTCCGGAGAGTTCACCGGTGTCCGTCAGCGCTCGCGCGGGGGGTGGCCGGTATGACGATCCCGGCGGGAACCGAGGTTCCGATCCGCCGGCGGCGCGCCGCACGGGTGGCGCGGGCGCTGGTCGCGCTGGTCTCTGCGCTGGTCATCGCGATCACCGGATACGGCTGGTTCCAGGTGCACGGCCTGGTGACCGGGCTGACCGGAGCCGATGTCATCGCCCCCGGGGCCCGCACGGCGGAGCAGAACATCCTGCTGATCGGCCTGGACAGCCGCACCGACGCGCAGGGCAACCCGCTACCGCAGGACCTGCTCGCCCAGCTGCACGCCGGAGCGAGCACTGACGGTGGCGGCCTCACCGACACGATGCTGCTGGTGCACATCCCCGCGGGCGGTGGGTCGGCCACGGTCATCTCCATCCCGCGCGACTCCTACGTGCGGATCGCCGGCGGGTACGGCACCCACAAGATCAACTCGGCGTTCGCATACGGCCGCAACACCGCCGTCGACGCGCTGAAGGGCACCGGGATGAGCGGGCCGGCGCTGGAGACCCAGGCCGACGCGGCCGGCGCGCGTACCGCGATCGCGACGGTGGAGCAGCTCACCGGCGTGCGGATCACCCACTTCGCCGCGGTCAACCTCGTCGGCTTCTACGACATCAGCCAGGCCGTGGGCGGGGTCCCGGTCTGCCTCCTCGCCCCCGTGCACGACGAGTTGTCGGGGGCCGACTTCCCGGCCGGCCCGCAGACCGTCCAGGGCGCCGCCGCGCTCGCCTTCGTGCGCCAGCGGCACGGCCTGCGCAACGGCGACCTGGACCGGGTCCGCCGCCAGCAGGCCTTCCTCGCGGGGCTGGCCCGCACCGTGCTCTCGGCGGGCACGCTGACCGATCCGGCCGCCCTGGGCAGGCTCGCCGCGGCTCTGCAGCGGGCGGTCACCATCGACCAGGGCTGGGACCTGACCGCGTTCGCCGGGCAACTCCGGCTCAACCCCGGCACGATCACCTTCACGACGATCCCGGTGGGCACGCTGGCCCTGCAGACCCCGTCGGACGGCGAGGCGGTCCAGGTCGACCCGCAGGAGGTGGCCGCGTTCGTCCGGGCGGTGGATGCCGGGTCGCCCGCGCCGGCGGTGCCCGGCTCGGCGCCCGTCGCCCCAGGGCCTGCGAGCAGTGGATCGGACCTGGTCCCGCCGGTGCCACGGCCGTTCACCGCGTCCGCGCCGGCCTGCGTGAACTGACCAGGGCGCCCGCGACGCCACCACGGCCGGGCATGGGGAGAATCGTGCCGAACGCTCACCGGAGGTGAGGCCGGCGCGATCCGCGCCCACCTACGGCCCGCGAACCGGTTCCGGCGAAGGAGATGGTCCGTTTCAACGTCTTCCGGCCCGACGTGCCGGGCACCGGCCCGGCCCGGCTGCTGCCGGGCATGCCCAGCGGCCCGCAGCACTACCCCGCCCCGGACCAGCGGGACTTCTTCGCCGCCGGGCTGGCGCCCGTCGCCACGCCGGTCCGGGCCCGCTGACCCCGCTCGGCGCCCGGCGCCTGCGCGGCACACGCACCGCGGGGCCCCGGGTGGGCTGTGCACCCGGCGGCCGACGCTCAGCGGATCCGCGCAGCGCCCCGGGAGCCCTCCGCGGTGGGCAGCGTGATCCGCAGGGCCGCCCCGGGGCCCGGCCGGTCGAGCACCGTGACCCCGCCGCCGTGGGCGGCCGCGATCTCGCTGACCAGGGCCAGCCCGAGCCCGTAGCGGCGCTGCCCATCCGTGGCCCGCGCCCGCCCGGACACGAACCGCTCGAACAGCCGGGGTGCCAGGGCCGGGTCGATGCCCGGCCCGTCGTCGGTGACATCGATCAGCGCGTGCCCGTCACGAACGGCGAGGGTGACGCCGACCTCGTGCCGGGCGTGCCGCACGGCGTTGTCGACCAGCGCGGTCAGCGCCCGGCGCAGCGCGACCGGCGACCCCGGCACCCGCAGCGGGTCGGCGGGCTCCGGGCCGCTGAGCCGGACGTCGTGCTCCGCGGCGGCCGGGCCGGCTGCGTCGAGGACAGCGGCGGCGACCTCGGCCAGGTCGACCGGTTGCCGGGACCGCGCGGCGACCGGGTCGGCGGCCAGCAGGAGGTCCTCGAGGATCTCCCCGAGCCGGGCGCTGTCGGCGACGATGCCGGTGGCGTCCGCCAGCGCGGCATCGGGGTCCGCGCCACCGCGCAGTCGTCTGCGCAGCAGTTGGGCGCGGGTGCTCAGCAGCGTCAACGGGGTGCGCAGTTCGTGGCCCGCATCCGCGACGAAGCGGCGCTGCAGCGCGAGCGCCGCCGACAGCGGCCGCAGCGCCCGGTGGCCGAGCCACGCCCCGGCCAGGGCAGCCAGCAGCAGACCGGCGATGCCGCAGGCCAGCATCGTCGTGATCAGCCGGTCGCGTTCGGCGTGGTTCGCGCTCAGGTCCAGCACGCCCTGCACGACCGTCCCGTCGTGCTGGCGCGCCGTCTCGATGAGGTACGCAGCGGCGCCGACCCGCCGGTCCACCACCTCGGGTGCCCCACCGGCGGCGGCCCGGGTGAGTGCCTCGGAGTCGGGCAGGCCGGCCGGCAGACCGGGCGTCGTGGCCGACCCGGCCGGGCCGCGCAGGACGAGCCAGACCCCGGACGGCGGGTCGGTCGTGTCGTCCGCGCGGGTCACCGCGGCGTTCAGCAGCGTGGTGGCCGCGGTGTGCTGGCTGTTCACCACCACGAACACGGCCGCGGCACACAGCAGCACCACGATCGCCGAGACGAGCAGCGCCGCCTGCAGGCCCAGCCGCATCGCCGCGCGCCGCAGCAGAACGGCCTCGGCAGTGGCGCCCCTGCTCACGGGCGGGGGCCCCGGCCCAGCCGGTAGCCGCGGCCCCGGACGGTGTCGACGACGCCGCGGCCGAGCTTGCGCCGCAGGTAGTGCACGTAGGTGTCGACCACGATCGGGCTCTCCGCCTCGGAGAACACCGTGGCCAGCAGGTCGTCACGGCTGAACACCTGGCCGGGGCGACCGGCCAGCGCGGCGAGCAGCGCGCACTCCCGCTCCGACAACCGGACCGGCCCGGGCAGATCCGGGTGGTCCGGGCCGGGGTGCACCTCGCGGGTGTCCAGGTCCAGCCGCGCCGTGCCGATCGGCAGCACCCGTGCGGTGTCGAGATGCCTGCGGCGCAGCGCGCGGAGCCGGGCCAGCAGCTCGTCGATGTCGAAGGGCTTGGCCAGGTAGTCCTCGGCGCCGGCGTCGAGGCCCGCGACCCGGTCGGCGGGATTGCCGAGCGCGGACAGCACGAGCACCGGCGTGGCGATTCCGTGCCGGCGCCAGCGGGTCATCAGATCGAGCCCCTCGATGGCGGGCAGGCCCCGGTCCAGGACGATGACGTCGTAGCGGCGGGTGAGACCGAGGTGCAGCCCGCGCTGGCCGTCGGCGGCCTCGTCGACCTCGTAATCCTCGTCGGTGAACAGCTCGGTGAGCATGCCCCGCAGCTGCGGATCGTCCTCCACCAGCAACAACCGGGCCCGCGCGGCGATGCGGGGAGCGATCGGGTCCACGGCCGCCATCCTGGTCCCCGGGCGCGACGGTGCGCCAGCGGGTGCCGCCCGCCCACACCGCTTTCAGGTCTTCCGGCCCTGCCGGCGGTTTCCCGCCACCGCGACCGTTGGCCCGGTGGCCTCCGGGCCACGCGCACGGTGGCCGAGCTGCTCGGAGGAGGCAGGCGATGGCCCGATGTGGCGTGTGCGGCAACGATGACGACCAGGCCTTCGAGGTTCGGGTGCAGGACGCGGTGCACGTCTTCGACAGCGTCGAATGCGGTCCACCGGTTGGCCCCCCGGTGCGAGCATCGCGAGTGCGCGATCATCGGTCACGGGGTCCAGGTGAACGGCCACATCTACTGCTGCGCCTCCTGTGCCGCGAGGGCCGGCGCAACCGGGCTGCGCGACCGGGTGTAGCGCCCGTCGTCAGCGTCCCCCCGATGCGATGCACCCTGCCCAGGTGCCCGGTCGGCGGACGCCGCCGCGACGCCGGCGATGTGCCGCTGCACCCGGTCGCCGGTGGGTCGGTCGGCGGGCCCCGTCGAGCCGCATCGGCGCCGGGGCCGGGGTTCAGATGTCCACGGTCGCTTCGCACGACCAGCCGGCCCGGTCGTGCCCGAGCCGCAGCCGGTGCATGGTCACGGCCTTGGGCGCGGGACCGATGATCTCCACGTCGGCGAGGGGAACGAGCCCGAGGTGCAGCCGTAGACCACTCGCGGTGGGCTCGGCCCGGACGCTGACCGGCACGGCACCGTCGGTGTCCAGGAGGAAGATCGTCTCCTCGAGCGCGCTCAGGAGGGCGTCCTCGTCGGTGCTCGCGTGGATCTCGGCGAGGGCCGTCCGCTGCGGGGCCCGGCCGGTCACGTCGGCGAAGGCGGCCACCAGGGCGCGGACCGCCTCGGTCACGCATTCCTCGCGGCTGGGGGCCCAGGCCTGCAGCCGCAGGTCCGCCGTGTGGGGCAGGCTCCGGTGGCCCCGCCTGCCCTCGGCCCCGCCGGCTGGTGGGGAACTCATCGCTGGGCCACCTCCATCGAGCCGCTCCTCCCGCCCCGCCGCCCGGCGTCCCGGCGACCACGCCCAGGGTCCGGCAGCCGGGCCCGGGTGCCCAGGGGGCGCACGCCCTGTGTTCATCGGGCACACGCCCTGGTCCCGGGCTGGTGCGGCGAAGGAGCCCGGCCGGTGCACCGGTCGGGTCGAGCGTCGGAGGAACGGTCATGGTCACCGCGGCAACGCTGACCCTTGTCGAGGAGACGCCTTACCGCTGGCGGCTGGACCGGCGGGGTGCGATGCGCGTCCCGGGCATCGTGTTCGCCACCCAGCGGCTCCTCCCGGAGCTGGTGGGGGACCGCTCGCTGGAGCAGGTGGCGAACGTCGCGACGCTGCCCGGCATCGTCGTGGCCTCCTACGCCATGCCGGATGTGCACTGGGGGTACGGCTTTCCCATCGGAGGGGTCGCCGCCACCGACGTGGACGACGGCGGCGTGGTCTCCCCCGGGGGTGTCGGCTTCGACATCTCCTGCGGGGTCCGGTTGCTCGTGTCACCCCTGCTGCGCCACGAACTCCGGCCGCACCTGGCCGACCTCATGGACGCGCTCAGCCGGCGCATCCCGCGCGGCCCCGGGCCCGGCGGGGTCTGGCACCTCTCCGGCGGCCTGCGCGAACTCGAGGAGGTGCTCCGGGGCGGCGCCCGCTACGCCGTGGAGCGCGGGCACGGCGTCCCCCGCGATCTGAGCCGCTGCGAGGACCAGGGCGCGGTCGACGAGGCGAACCCCGCACAGGTCAGCGTCCGGGCGCTTCAGCGGGGGCTCGGTCAGGTCGGCAGCCTGGGTTCGGGCAATCATTTCCTGGAGGTGCAGGCGGTCGACGCCGTGTTCGACGAGGCCGCCGCAGACATCTTCGGACTGCGCATCGACCAGGTCGGTGTGATGATCCACTGCGGCTCGCGCGGGCTCGGGCACCAGATCTGCTCCGACCAGGTACGGGTGATGGCTGCGTCGATGTGGCGGTACGGCATCAGCGTGCCCGACCCGCAGCTGGCGTGTGTACCCGTCCGGTCCCCCGAGGGTGCGGCGTATCTGGGCGCGATGGCCGCCGCCGCGAACTACGGGCGGGCCAATCGGCAGCTGCTCACCGAGGCCACCCGCGAGGCCTTCGGCCTGGCGACGGGCACGTCCGGGCTGGACCTGCTCTACGACGTCTCGCACAATCTGGCCAAGCTCGAACGGCACCCGGTCGACGGGACCGAACGCGTGCTGTGCGTGCACCGCAAGGGCGCGACCCGGGCCCTGCCTCCGCTCCACCCGGAGCTGCCGCCGGACCTGGCACGAGCCGGCCAGCCGGTGCTGGTGCCCGGCTCCATGGGCACCGCCTCCTACGTGCTCGCCGGCACCCGCGACGGTGCGGCGTTCCACTCCACCTGCCACGGCGCCGGCCGGGTGATGAGCCGGCACGCCGCACTGCGCGCGATCACCGGACGAGAGCTGCGGCAGGAGCTGGAGAGCGCCGGAATCGCGGTCCGGGGTACGACCCAGCGGGGCCTGGCCGAGGAGGCGCCGTTCGCCTACAAGGACGTCGACGAGGTCGTCGGCTGTTGCGAGCTGGCCGGCCTGGCCCGCCGGGTAGCCCGGCTGCGCCCTCTCGGAGTCGTGAAGGGCTGAGGTCACCGCCGGCGCGGCCGCGTCGTCCCGGGCCGGCCCGCCGCCCGGCTCGGCCGGCCCGCGTCACTCGCTCGCACCCAGCGGGATCTGATGCGCATGCCGGGCGGCCCGGCCGGCCGGCGGCTCCTCGGCCAGCACCGTCTCGATCTGACCGGGCGAGCAGTGCCGGTCCGGCGCCGTGGTGACGGCCCCGGCCGCCTGCCGCGCTTCGGCCAGGGAGATCCGGGCCCGGTGACGTCCTGGCTCAGCGACATGGTGAAGCCCCGTTCCGGCGCCTTCCCGCGCCACTTCGCGGTGATCGTGTTGAGCTGCGTGGTGAGCGTGGGGGAGGCGTCCGACCCGGCGATGATCGCGAACCGGTGGCGTCGTCCGGCCCGGCGCACCGCGGCCCGCAGGCTCTTGCGCCCGGGCCCGTCGATGCTGAACGTGTCGCAGTGCAGAATCGCCTCGTCACCGAGAGGTAGAAGGTCCGCAGCCCACGCGAGACGTAGAACTCGGCGTCGCTCTCCCGGACCGCGAGGAACGCCGGCTCGCAGGCCCGCGGCGTGCACATCGTCAGGAACTCCTCGACGACCCGGGCGCACGACCCCGCCGGCTAGGGGCCGACGGGCTCGTCGGGCAGCGCCGTGCAGTCCCGGCCACCGGCGCACACCGGGAACTCCCGGTGGTGTGCCAGCCACAGGCGGATCAGCGACGCCTCCAGGTCGCGCAGGTCGAGCCCGGCCTGCCCGGCGACAGCGCGCAGGCGTTCGAGTGGTTGATCCTGTGTGCCGACGAGCCCGGCGTGCTGCGCCGCCTCCGCGGCGCGGTCGTCCGGCGGCGGATCGACGTCCGGCCAGACACCGCGCAGCTCGCGCAGGAACAGTGACACGGTGACCGGCCCCCACCCCGGTAGCTCGTCCAACGCGGCGCGCCGCTCACCGAGGCTGCCCTTGCCCAGCATGTCGATCCGGAGGCCGCGCAGTGTCGCCGCGAGCTTCTTCAGGCGCAGCGCCGTGCGGTAGTCGTACCGGGCGTACCCGCCGCGGTCCAGCAACTCGACGAGCCCGTTCGTGCTCGTGGCGTCGACGTCGGTGAGCGTGCCGACACCGGAGGCGGCCAGCAGACGGTAGGTCCGGACCGCGATCGCGGTCGAGATCCGGGTACCGAACAGCGTCGCGGCCAGCAGCCACCGCTCGATCTCCCGAGGACCGCGGTCGACGGCGATCCCCATCTCGGTCGAGAACCGTCCGCCGTAGGTCTCCACCAGGCGCTGAGCGCGGATCGACACATCGGTGACGTCCGTCCTGCGGGTTGGCATACGACCTCCTCCGTACTCACAGGCATGGGCGGCCCAGCCGGTGTACGCGATCCGGCCCGGCCCCACCGGCTCAGATGGATGTACCGCAGGCCCGGCGATCGCGCCCGGCCCGGCATGCTCCGACCCGCCGTGTGGCGAGGACATCCGGTCAGACGCTGGGCTGCGGCGCCGGGACGAGGTGGTTGACGAACCAGTCACGCGCGAGCCCCGCGGCCTGGTCGAGTGTCCCGGGCTCCTCGAACAGGTGAGTGGCGCCGGGGACGACGGCGAGCCGGTTCTCACCGCGCATCAGGGCCTGAGCCCGCCTGTTGAGGTCGAGCACGGCGGTGTCGTGGCCGCCCACGATGAGCAGCGTCGCCGCGCGCACCTCGCCCAGCCGCGGGGCGGCCAGGTCGGGGCGGCCTCCGCGGGACACGACCGCAGCGACGTCCGCGTCCGGAGCCGCGGCGGCCCACAGCGCCGCCGCCGCACCCGTGCTCGCGCCGAAGTAGCCGATCGGGAGGTGCCGGCACGACGGCTGGCCGCGCACCCACGCCACCACCTCGGCCAGCCGGCCGGCCAGCAGTTCGACGTCGAAGACCATGGCCCGGCTGTGTTCCTCCTGCGGGGTCAGCAGATCGAACAGCAGCGTCGCCAGGCCCGAGCGCTGGAGAATCCCGGCGACGTAGCGGTTACGGGGGCTGTGCCGGCTGCTGCCGCTCCCGTGCGCGAACACGACGAGTCCGGTGGCGTGCTCCGGCACGGTGAGATGCCCGGCCAGCCGCACCGGCCCGGCGGCCACCTCGACCTCCTCATCGACCGCCCGATCGCCCGGGGACGGATCGGCACCGGCGGCCGCCGCCGGCGCGGGGACCGCCTGCGCAGAGCGCTGCAACAGCTCCACGACCTGCTCGTCCGAGACCTGCCGGAAGTCGAGGTAGAACTGCCCGACGGCGAAGAACCACTCGGGGGTCTCCAGGCACACCATCTCGTCGACCTCGCCGCGCAGCCGGAGGGCGCTGTCGGGCGAGCAGACCGGCACCGCGAGCACGACTCGAGCCGCGCCCTGGGCTCTGGCCACCTGACACGCGGCCCGGGCCGTCGAGCCGGTCGCAATCCCGTCGTCGACCACGACCGCCGTGCGGCCGGCCAGCGACAGCCGGCGCCGATCCCGGCGGAAGCGCCGGGCCCGCCGCTCGAGCTCGGCTTGTTCCGAGCGCTTCACCTCGGCGATCTCGGCCTCGCTCACAGCAGCCATCTGCAGCACGCGCTCGTTCAGCACGAGCACGTCGCCCTCGCCCACCGCGCCCATCGCGAGCTCGGGCTGGTAGGGCAGACCGAGCTTGCGCACGACGATCACATCCAGTGGCACGTCGAGTGCCTGGGCCACCTCGAACGCGACCGGAACCCCACCCCGGGGCAGCCCCAGTACGACGACGTCCTGCCCCTGAAGGTGCCGTAGCGCCTCGGCCAGCTGCCGCCCGGCCTCCATACGATCGATGAACGGCATCACGGCCTCCCTCGCTCAGGCGGTCATTGTTCGGGGCGCGGGCTCGTGATGACAGGGACGTTGGACCCGGTGGGCGGGAGCACCCCGGCAGCTCGGCTTTCCGCGCCGGCGCGGACCGCCGGCGCGGACCACGCCGTGAAACGGCGCTCACCGGTGCGGGATGCGGCCATCACGGTGGCTCCGGCCAGGCCACCGAGTCGACACCACCGGATGCCGCGGTTCGCGTCAGCCGATGTACGGATCCTGCCGGCCGAGACCTTCGGCGACCTCCTGCGGGTCGAGGTTGAAGCTCCGCAGGAGGTCGGCGTCGCGTTCGGTGTCGACGTGCTCTGGAAGCTCTGCATGGGCGCGGTCCGCCGCCTCACGGCCGCTCTCGGTAGCGATCCGCTCCACCACCATGCCCTTGGGGATGTGCATGACGTCAACCTCCTCTGCGCGACGTTCTCGGTCAGTGTTGTTCAGTCACCGGCAGGTGCCGCAGCAGCGAATGTCCCGCCAGGAGCAGGAGAGACTGTGGCGATGTCGGGGACCTACGGCTCTGTCTGCCGGCGACGAGTCGTCGGGCAGCACTGCCGGGCGATGGCCGGCCGGCCGCTCGAGCGGATCTCCACGGCCTTGCGTTCGCTCCGGTCGAGCTCCGTCGGCGTGTGACTCACCGGCCGAGGCGGTATGTCCGGCCCTCGACGTCCCACTCGCCGAACGGCGGGAGGCGTCCGTCGTCCAACGCCCGGATCGACGGCCGGCCGATGTGTGCGAAAACCAGGCGGCACAGCACCCCCGCACCCCGGGGCACGTAGCCGGGGCGCACCACGTCGACCGCCACCGTCAGCCCCATGCGTCCCAGCAGTGGGGTGCGTCAGGGGAAACGGCAGAGCGCCCCGATGCCCTCCAGTGGTGCCTCCGGGCCACCGGTGGGCGCCAGGACGCGGACGCCGGCCCCGCTCAGCAGCGCCGAGCGCACGGCGACGTCGACCAGGGGGCCGCCTTCCGGGTGCAGCCCGGCACGCTCCAGCAACTCCGGCTCGGCGGCCACGTCCGCCGGGCCCGGGCCGTACCAGGCCATACGGGGCTCCCCGGTGTCCGGGGTGAGCAGCAGGATCCGGGCGCGGCCCTGTGCCAATGCCGCCAGGGTGGGCTCCACACCGTCTACGGCGCACCCACCCGGACGCCGTTCCTCGTCGAGCTGGCCCAGCAGCAGAGCGGTCTGCGCCGCCACCGCCAGACGTACGTCGTCGGCGACCTGCTCGGCTCGCAGTTGCCACGATCCGTCGGGGCTGCGGCCGCCGGAGACGCGGTGGATGACGATCTTGTGCTTGATCTGCGTGGGCAGGTGCTTCTCCAGGTACTGCAGCGCGCGCACGTCCCCGGCGAGGATCAGGAGCCGGATGGCGTGCCGGCGGATGTGGGGCGCCAGTACCTCGGCCACCCGGGTGGCGTTGTGCTCCCAGGAGTCCTCGGCCCGGTGCTGGTAGCGGCCCTGCGCCCAACCTCCCGGCGCGTTGCGTTCGATCTCGTCGTCCGGGCCGCTGACGGCCTGCCGGACCGGGGTGGCCGTGCCACCCGGGTGGACGGTGATGTCGGCGCCGGTGCGGTCCACCAGGGCCACGACGTAGGGAGGCCGGTTCTGCAACCAGTCCAGGAGCGGCAGGAAGTGCGGCAGGCCGCCGTACCTCGCCAGGTCCGGCTGGTCGGCTTCGGACATGTGCGCGCTGAGCAGGACCTCGTCCCCGGCGACGAACGTCGCGAGCACGCCGGACCCCGGTACGGCCCCCAGGACACGGCCCCGCACCGTCTCGATCGTCGTGTCCCCGGCACCGTGGTGGGCGAGTTCCCTGGCGATCACATGCCAGCGCGGCAGCGCCTCTTCCTCTCCCGTCGCCCGAAGGCTGAAGTAGACCGACGCGATCGGGCCGGGCCGGGAGTACATGTCGCGCAGCACGTGGGTGCCGTGGCTGGTGAGCTTGTGCATGACTGCACCGTCGGTCGCGGCGATCGGCACGGTAAGAGCCCAAGGGCGATCCATCGGGGGTCCGAGGTCCATCGGGTACGGGCGCCGACCTCGGGGCCGGCCTCGCCTGCCGGATCCCGAGGCGATGGTCAGGACCGGACGGGCACCATCGCCCCTGTTCCGGTTCGCTGCGCTGGACGTCCGGGCGACGGCTTCCTCGGTGCTCAGCAGGGGAGCGCGGTGCCGGCTGACGGTGAGGGGGAGTGTGTGGTGGGCCAGGTCCTGCGGGCGCGGGTCGACCTGGGCCAGGCGGTAGCCGGTCGGGCCGTCGCGACAGAGCCCAGCGTCGGTGACCGGCTCAGGAGGTTGGTGACGACGGGTCCCCTTCGCCCCGAGCGATCGGAGCGTCGGCCGACCGAATGGCGTGCACGAGAACAATGCGCGCGGCGCGAATCGGGCAGCATGGTGCCATGCAAGAAGGATCAACCTGCGCCACCTCTTTCGCCTCGCTGTACCGGCACGGCTTCGTGCGCGTGGCGGTGGCCGTCCCGGAAGTGCGCGTGGCTGATCCCGCATTCAACGTCGAGCGGTCGCTGGACCTGGCGCACAGGGCGGCGCGCGAGGGCGCCATCATGACCGTGTTCCCGGAATTGGGCCTGTCCTCGTACAGCGCAGAGGACCTGTTCCATCAGGACGCCCTGCAGGATGCGGTGGATACGGCACTGGATCGGTTCGTCGAGGAGAGCAGGCGGATAACCGGAGTGCTCGTCGTCGGCGCCCCGATGCGACTCGACGGCCGCCTGTTCAATTGTGCTGTGGTCGTGCACCGCGGTGAGATACTCGGCGTGGTCCCGAAGAGCTATCTGCCCAATTATCGGGAGTTCTACGAGAAGCGGCAGTTCGTCGCGGCCCGGGACACAACGGTCGACCGGATTTCGGTCGGAGGGCGGTCGGTGCCGTTCGGTAACGACCTGCTCTTCGACGCGTCTACCGTCGCCGGGTTCGTGTTCCATGTCGAGATCTGCGAGGACGGCTGGGTGCCGATGCCGCTGAGCGGATACGCGGCGCTGGGCGGGGCGACGGTGTTGATCAACCTCTCGGCGAGCAACATCGTGGTCGGCAAGGCCGACTACCGGCGGCAGTTGTGCACGGGGCATTCAGCGCGCTACATCGCCGGCTATCTCTATGCCGCGGCGGGTTCCGGTGAGTCGACGACGGACCTTGCATGGGACGGGCACGCGCTGGTCTGCGAGAACGGGGAGGTGCTCGCCGAGAGCGAGCGCTTCGCCGGTGGAGGGCAGCTGGTCACCGCTGATGTCGATCTCCAGCGGCTCGCGGCGGATCGCATGCGCATGACGAGCTTCACCGACAATGCGCGCGATCACCGGGACCGGTTGCGGCTGTTGCGCCGGGTCACGTTCGCACCGACGCTGCCGGACACGGTGGTGCGACTGCGTCGCGAGATCGAGCGGTTCCCGTACGTGCCCGCCGACCCGGCCGGGCGCAACGAGCGGTGCGCCGAGGTGCATCACATCCAGGTGCAGGGACTGGTCACCCGGCTCGCGGCGACAGGCCTGCAGAACGTCGTGATCGGCGTGTCCGGCGGGCTCGATTCCACCCAAGCCCTCATCGTGGCGATCAGGAGCATGGATCGGCTCGGCCTGCCCCGCACGAACGTGCTGGCCTACACGATGCCCGGCTTCGCCACGAGCTCCCGCACCCTGACGAGCGCGCGGCGGCTGATGAGCGCCCTCGGCACGACCGCACACGAGATCGACATCAGGCCCTCGGCGATGCAGATGCTGCGCGACCTGAACCACCCGGCAGCGTACGGAGCCGCCGTCTACGACGTCACGTTCGAGAACGTGCAGGCCGGCGAGCGCACCTCCCACCTGTTCCGCCTGGCCAATCACCACGACGCCCTCGTCGTCGGTACCGGCGATCTCAGCGAACTGGCCCTCGGCTGGTCGACCTACGGTGTCGGCGACCAGATGTCGCACTACAACGTGAACGCCTCGGTACCCAAGACGCTGATCAGGTACTTGATCTCCTGGGTCATCGAGACCGGGCAGTTCGGCCCCCAGGCCGCCGCGGCGCTGCAGGCCGTGCTGGACACCGAGATCTCACCGGAGCTGATTCCGTCCCCGGACCCGGCCTCCGCGCAACCGATGCAGAGTTCCGAGGCCGTCGTCGGCCCCTTCGACCTCCAGGACTTCCACCTCTACTACCTCCTGCGCTTCGGCTACCGGCCCAGCCGCATCGCCTACCTCGCCCAGCACGCGTGGAGCGATCGGACCCGGGGCCGATGGCCCGACCTGGTCCCGCCCGACCAGCGCCATGAGTACGACCTGGCCACGATCAAGCGGTGGCTCGAGGTGTTCCTGCGCCGTTTCGTGCAGACCAGCCAGTTCAAGCGCAGCGCCCTGCCGAACGCCCCCAAGGTCGGCTCCGGTGGGTCGTTGTCCCCGCGGGGCGATTGGCGAGCACCCAGCGACGCCAGCGCGCAGGCCTGGATCCATGAGCTCAGCCACGACGTACCCGGCTGAGGAGGGGCCGGCCGGTGCCTCGTGAGCGGGGGCCCTCGGTCTCTTCGCACCCGCTGGACCGTCTTCTCTCCGATGCGCGGGAGCGCCATCCCCGGGTGCCGGTGCGTCACGTGGTGGCCGTCGACCGGCCTGCGCAGGCGCTGCTGGACGAGACCGTCGGCGCCACTCTGCTCGTGGTCGGCCGTCACGGGCGTACCCGAAGCCCCGAGGCGCCGCTGGGGCCGGTGAGCCACGCCGAGGTGCACCACGCCCGCTGTCCCGTCACCGTCGACGGCCGACCCGCGTGGCCACGAGGGCGAGAGGTGCCGGTCCTAGGAGCGGGCCGCCAGCAGCGCGGCGCCGATGATGCCGGCCTCGTTGCGCAGCGTCGCCGGCACGATCGGGGTGCGGATCTGCACGGCGGGCAGCCACTTCTCGGCCTTCTTGCTGACCCCGCCGCCGACGACGATCAGGTCGGGCCACAGCAGCGCCTCGACGTGGCTGTAGTAGCGGGTCAGCCGCTGTGCCCACTCCTCCCAGGACAGCCCCTCGCGCTCGCGCGCCGAGTCGGCGGCCCGCGACTCGGCGTCGCAGGAGTCGATCTCGAGGTGGCCGAGCTCGGTGTTGGGCACCAGCACTCCGTCGACGACGAGGGCCGATCCGATTCCGGTGCCCAGCGTCGTGACCAGCACGACGCCCTTGTGGTCCTTCGCCGCCCCGAACCGCACCTCGGCGGCCCCGGCGGCGTCGGCGTCGTTGATGACCAGGGCCGGCCGGCCGGTCTTGGAACGCAGCAGTTCGTGCGCGTCGACGCCGATCCAGGACGTGTCCACGTTGGCCGCGGTCTGCACGATCCCGTGCTGCACGACGGCCGGGAACGTGCAGCCGAACCGGTCGTCCCAGTCGAAGTGGTCGAGCACCTGTCCGACGGCCTCGGCGACGGCCTCCGGGGTGGACGGCTGCGGGGTCGGGATCCGCACGCGTTCGGCGGCGAGCTTGCCCTTGTTCAGGTCGACCGGGGCGCCCTTGATGCCGGACCCGCCGATGTCGACGCCGAATCCGAGGTGCTTGTGCTTCTTCGTCACGGTGCCGATCCTCCCGCCTGCGTCGCGTCGATCGTCCTCGGAGGGTGATCAGCCGCGCGCTTCGGGGCCCAGCGCCGTCGCGACCACCTCGCGGGCCTCCTCCTGGATGCGGGAGAGATGCTCGGGCCCGCGGAAGCTCTCCGCGTAGACCTTGTACACGTCCTCGGTGCCCGAGGGCCGGGCGGCGAACCAGCCCGACTCGGTGGTGACCTTGAGCCCACCCAGCGCCGCGCCGTTGCCCGGCGCCGTGGTCAGCCGGGCGACGATCGCTTCCCCGGCCAGCTCGGTGGCGCTCACGTCGTCGGCGGAGAGCGTGGCCAGCCGGGCCTTGGCCGCCCGGCTGGTGGCCACGTCGATCCGGGCGTAGGCCGGGTCACCGAACCGGCCGGTCAGCTCCCGGTAGTGCTCGCTGGGGGTGCGGCCGGTGACCGCGGTGATCTCGGCGGCCAGCAGCGCCAGGATGATCCCGTCCTTGTCCGTCGACCACGGCGTGCCGTCGCGGCGCAGGTACGAGGCGCCCGCGCTCTCCTCGCCGCCGAACGCGATCGACCCGTCGCGCAGCCCCGGGACGAACCACTTGAACCCGACCGGGACCTCCAGCAGGTCACGGCCCAGGTCGGCGGTCACTCTGTCGATCATCGACGAGCTGACCGCGGTCTTGCCGACGGCCGCACCGCCCGGCCACCCGGGCCGGTGCGTGTACAGGTAGCCGATCGCGGCGGCCAGGTAGTGGTTGGGGTTCATCAGCCCGCCGTCGGCGGTGACGATGCCGTGCCGGTCGGCGTCGGCGTCGTTGCCCGTCGCGACCTGGAAGTCCGCCTTCCGGGCCACCAGCGACGCCATCGCGTACGGCGACGAGCAGTCCATGCGGATCTTGCCGTCCCAGTCCAGCGTCATGAACCCGAACGTCGGGTCGGTGCGCGGGTTGACCACGGTGAGGTCGAGCCGGTGCCGCTCGGCGATGGCCGCCCAGTAGTCGACGGCGGCGCCACCGAGCGGGTCGGCGGCCAGCCGCACCCCGGCCGACCGGATCGCCTCCAGGTCGACCACGGCGGGCAGGTCGTCGACGTAGGTGCCGAGGAAGTCGTAGGCGCGGACCTCGTCGCTGCTGCGGGCCTTGCCCAGCGGTACCCGGCGCACGCCGGACAGGCCGTTCTCCAGCAGTTCGTTGGCGCGCCCGGCGATCCAGCCGGTCGCGTCGGTGCCGGCCGGGCCACCGTCGGGCGGGTTGTACTTGAAGCCGCCGTCGGCCGGCGGGTTGTGCGACGGGGTGACGACGACGCCGTCGGCCAGGCCGGTCGTGCGGCCGCGGTTGTGGGTGAGGATCGCGTGCGAGATCGCGGGGGTCGGGGTGAACCCGTCGACGGCGTCGACGAGGACCTGGACCCCGTTGGCGGCGAACACCTCGATCGCGGTGGCCCACGCCGGCTCGGACAGCGCATGGGTGTCGCGGCCCAGGAACAGCGGCCCGTCGATGCCCTGCGCGGCCCGGTACTCGCAGATCGCCTGGCTGGTGGCTGCGATGTGGTCGTCGTTGAACGTGCTGGTGAACGCGGATCCGCGGTGCCCGGACGTCCCGAACGCGACCCGCTGCCCGGGGACGGCCGGGTCGGGGTGCTGATCGTGGTAGGCGGCGACCAGCTTGTCGACGTCGACCAGGTCCTCGGGTTGCGCGGGGGTACCCGCGCGCGGGTGCACAGCCATCACTTCTCCTCGAACCGGGCGGCGGGTCCGCGTCCGGGCTGCCCCCAGCCTGCCCGATCCGTGCGCTGACGCAACCGGTCGCACATGGTTCCACCCGCGCGGTGTGGGAACCCCGGTCCGCAGCAACGCCAGCGGAGGATGCCGTGGACCCGACCGGTCACCTGCTCGCCGACGCCACCCAGAACCTCTATCCGGCGCGGATGCAGATGGCGCTGTCTCTGGGGTGGCACATCGTGTTCGCCTGTTTCGGCATCGCCTTCCCGGTGCTCGTGCTCTACGCCGAGTGGCGGGGGCACCGCGACGACGACCCGGCGCTGAGCGATCTCGCCCACACCTGGGCCAAGGCGATGGGGCTGATGTTCGCCGCGGGCGCCGTGTCCGGGACGATCCTCTCGTTCGAGATGGGCGTGCTCTGGCCCGGGCTGATGGCCCGCTTCGGCGCGGTGTTCGGGTTCCCGTTCCTGCTGGAGGGTTTCTCCTTCTTCCTCGAGGCGATCTTCGTCGGGGTGTACCTGTACGGCTGGAACCGGCTGCCGCCCCGGGTGCACATGCTCACCGCGCTGCCGATCATCGCCTCCGGGCTGGCCGGGGCGTTCTTCGTGGTCTCCGCGAACTCGTGGATGAACACCCCGCAGGGCTTCACCCTCGATGCGACGGGCCGGGTCGTGGACGCCCACCCCGTCGCCGGGATGCTCAACCCGTCGACGGCGCCGGAGGTCGTGCACATGCTGCTGGCCGCCTACATGGTCACCGGCTTCCTCGTCGCCTCGGTCTACGCCGTCGGCATGCTGCGCGGGCGCCGCGGCCGCTACCACCGGCTCGGGATGGCGATCCCGCTGACCGTCGGCGCCGTCGCCGCGCCGCTGCAGGTGATCGTGGGCGACTGGATCGCCAACACCGTCGCCGATCACCAGCCGGTCAAGCTCGCGGCGATGGAGGGGCTCGCGCACACGCAGCGTGCGGTGCCGCTCTCGCTGGGTGGTGTCTGGGTCGACGGTGATCTGCACGGTGCGCTGCGCGTCCCGTACGGGCTGTCGCTGCTGGTCACCCACAGCCTGGACGGCACGGTCACCGGGCTCGACGTCGCGCCGGTCGACCTGCGGCCACCGGTCGACGTCGTCCACCTGTCCTACAACCTGATGGTCGGGCTGGGCTTCGCGCTGGTACTGCTGGCGGTGTGGCTGGGCTGGGTCTGGTGGCGCCGCCGGCGGCTTCCCGGGTCCCGCTGGTTCCTGCGCGCGGCCGCCGCGTCCGGGGTGGCCGCGGTGCTGGCCATGGAGGGCGGCTGGGTGACGACCGAGGTCGGCCGGCAGCCGTGGATCGTCTACGAACTCGTGCGCACCGCCGACGCGGTCAGCCCGGCCCCCGGCCTGCGGTACGGCTTCTACGCCGTGCTCGCGGTCTACACCGTGCTCACCGTGGCGACCGTCTACACGCTGCGCCGCCTCGCGGGCAGGCACGACCGGCCGGTGGCCCCGCAGGAGGACGTACCGCAGCCCGAGCCGATAGGGACACGATGACCCTTGCCGACGTCGTACTCGCGCTGATGTGGCTCGGCGTGATCGCCTACGCGCTGTTCGCCGGGGCCGACTTCGGCGCGGGCATCTGGGACCTGCTGGCCGGCGGGACCCGGCGTGGCGCACCGCAGCGCGCGCTCATCGAGCACGCCATCGGGCCGGTCTGGGAGGCCAACCACGTGTGGTTGATCTTCATTCTGGTGGTGCTGTGGACCGCCTTCCCGCCCGCGTTCGCCGCGATCGCATCGACGCTGTACATCCCGTTCACGCTGGCCGCGTTCGGGATGATCGCCCGCGGGGCGGCGTTCGCGTTCCGCTCCGGCGTCGACACCCCGAACGCCCGCCGGCTGCTGGGCGCGTCGTTCGCGTTCGCGTCGCTGTGCACACCGTTCTTCCTGGGCGCGATCGCCGGCGCGGTGGCGTCCGGCCGGGTGCCGCCCGGGATCGCCGCCGGTGACGTCATCACCAGCTGGGTCAACCCGACGTCGATGTTCTCCGGGGTGCTCGCGGTGGCGGTGTGCGGCTACCTGGCCGCGGTGTACCTGTGCGCCGACGCCCGCCGTGAGCACGAGCCGGAGCTGACCGAGCGGTTCCGGGCCGGGGCGCTGCTGAGCAGCCTGGTCGCCGGCGTGCTCGCCCTGATCGGGATCGCGGTGCTGCGTGCGGATGCGCCGCAGTTGTTCGCGGAGCTGCGCGGCCGGGCGCTGCCCGTGGTGGTGGTGTCCGCGCTGGCCGGTCTGGTCTCGATCGGGCTGCTGGTGCAACGGCGCTACGCCCGGGCCCGGGTGGCCGCCGCGGTCGCGGTGGCGGCGGTGCTGTGCGGCTGGGCGGTGGCGCAGTATCCGTACCTGCTGGAATCCCAGCTGACCATCGCCGACGGGGCGGCCGGGCGGTCGACCCTGGTGGCCGTGCTGGTCGCCCTGGTGGTGGGCGGTGTCCTGCTGGTCCCGTCCCTGGTGTTCCTCTACCGGCTGTTCCAGCACCGGGCCCCGGTGGCCGTGGCGGCGGACCCGGCGGCGGGCCCGGCATGATCGGTGCGAGCGGGCCCGGAGCCGCACAGCCGGGTCAGCCGCGGACCAGCCGGGGAAGCAGCGCGGATGCGACGGCGATCATCGCCGCGGCGGCGCCGACGAGCACCCCGAAGTCCAGCAGGAGCCGGGCCGGGGTCCCGACGAGCAGTCCGCGCAGCGCATCGACCTCGTAGCTCAGCGGGTTCACGTGGTTGATCACCTGCAGCCATTCGGGCATCAGCTGCACCGGGTAGAGCGCGTTGGAGGCGAAGAACAGCGGCATGGTGATGGCCTGCCCGATGCCCATCAGCCGGTCGCGGGACAGCACCAGCCCGGCGATCGTGATCGACAGGCAGCAGAAGAACGCCGAGCCCAGCAGCAGCGCGACGACTACGCCGAGCAGCGCGAGGGGGTTGGCCGTGAGGGTCACCCCGAGCACCAGGGAAAGAACGAGGACGACGATGGCCTGGGCGACCGCGCGGACACCGGCCGCGAAGGCCTTCGCGCTGACCAGCGCGGCCCGCGGGGTCGGGGTGACCAGCAGTTTCGCCAGTACGCCGGCGTCGCGTTCCCAGATGATCTGGATGCCGTAGAAGATCGCGATGAACAGGGCCGACTGGGCGAGGATGCCCGGGGCCAGGAAGTCCAGGTACGGCGTGGAGCCGGTGGGGATGGCGTGCAGCCGGGTGAACACCTGACCGAAGATCAGCAGCCACAGCGCGGGCTGCACGGCGCGGGTGACCAGCTCGGACCGGTCGTGGCGCAGCTTCTGCAGCTCCACCAGGCACATCGTGGCGACCCGCGAGAACCAGGTCCGGACCAGCCGGACCGGGCCGGGCTCGGTGTCAGCCGACGCGGCCGGCGGTGCGACGGGCAGCACGGACATCCCGCATCCCTCCTGTCTCATCCTCGAGTCGATCACCGGTGTAGTGCCGGAACACGTCGTCCAGCGTCGCGTCCGGGCCGAGCGTGCCGCGCAGCTCCGCGGGGCTGCCCAGGGCGCGGATCCGGCCGCGGTGCATGAGCGCGACCCGGTCGCAGTGCTGGTCGGCCTCCTGCATGGAGTGCGTCGTGACCAACACGGTCATCCCGGTCGCCGCACGGATCTGATCGATCCGGTTCCACACCCCGTCCCTGGCGACGGGGTCCAGGCCGACGGTCGGCTCGTCGAGGATCAGCACCCGCGGCGCGCTGACCAGGGCCTGGGCGAGCTCGAGGCGGCGCACCATGCCCCCGGAGTAGGTCTTGGCCGGGCGGTCGGCCACGTCGGCCAGGTCGACGGCCTCGAGGACCGAGGTCACCTGCTCGGCGCGGGCCCGGCGGGGTACGTCGTAGAGCCGGGCGAACAGGGCGACGTTCTCCCGGCCGGTGAGCGTGCCGTCGGCGGACAGTTGCTGGGGCACGTAGCCGAGCAGCCGGCGCACGGCGGTGCGGCGCCGGGCGACGTCGAGGCCGAACACCTCGATCGCCCCCGGTGGCGCCGGCAGCAGGGTGGTGATCATCCGGATGGTGGTGGTCTTGCCGGCGCCGTTGGGGCCGAGCAGCCCGAACACCTCGCCGGGGGTCACCTCGAGGTCCAGCCCGTCGACCGCGACCGTGTCACCGAACGTCTGCCGCAACCCGGTGCAGCGCACCGCCGCCTCCGTCACGGGGCCTCCTCCGCAAGTTCGTCGAGCAGCTTCCGCAGCGCGGGCAGCGCAGCGGCCACGGTGGCGACCTCGTCGGCCGGCAGCCGTCGCAGCGCGTCACCGACCATCCGGCTGCGCGCCTCCCGCCAGCGCGCCAGCCGGGCGGCCGCGGTGTCGGTGAGCTCCAGTCGGGCGGCGCGCCGGTCGGCCGGGTCGGTCTCGCGGCGCAGTAGCCCGGCGTCGACGAGCTGGTTGACCAGCGTGCTCACCGAGTTGCCGGCCAGGTGCAGGGACCGGGCGGCGGCCGCGACGCCGATGCCGGGTTCGGCCTCGACCAGCTGGAGCAGCTCGACCTGGGCCCCGCGCAGCCGCGGCCCGGGCAGGTCGGCGCGCAGCCGGCGGCGCACGACGCGGCGCAGGCCGAGCACGACCGCCATGAGCTCGTCGGCGGGGTAGGGCGAGATCGTCACGCGGGAAATATACCTCTGCATGAGAGGTATTCGGCTGCAACGGGGCCTGGCCGCGCCCGGTGCCCGGGCCGGCCTGACCTGGCGCGAGCGGGCCGTCGCCGCCGCATGATCGCCGGTTTCGGAACCGTGCGGCCATCGGTGACCGGAATGTCCCGTCGGCGTCGATCATGCTGCGGCCGGTGCCGGCGACGCGCGGAATACCGCGCATTTCGGGCAGTGCCCGGCGAATCCGGCTCCTGTTGCTGAAGATGTACCCCGTCCGTCACCCCACCGATGCGGTGACGCGGAGCCGGGGGAGGCCCATGACCTCGCAGATGTCAGCACCGGCGGTGTCCGCCCGGCTGGACCGGCTGCCGATCACCCGGCGGCACCGGTTCGCCCTGGTGGCGGTCGGCATCGGGATGTTCTTCGACCTCTACGAGGTGTTCCTCGCCGGGACGCTCGCCACCGTGCTGAGCACGGACTTCGGGGTCACCGGGACGAACCAGAAACTGGTGCTCGCGTCGGCGTTCGTCGGGGCGTTCATCGGGGCGGTGACGCTGTCCCGGCTGGCCGACCGGCTCGGCAGGCGTCGCGCGTTCTTCCTGACCCTGGGCGTGTACTCGCTGTTCTCGGTGCTCGCCGGGTTCAGCGTGAACGTGGAGATGCTGATCATCTGCCGGTTCGTGGCCGGGATCGGCATCGGCGCGGAACTCCCGCTGTGCGATGCCTACCTGTCCGACCTGCTGCCGGCCCGGGTGCGCGGCCGGATGATCGCGTGGGCCTACACCCTCGGGTTCTGCGGAGTGCCGGTGGCGGGGTTCCTCGCCCGGGCGATCACCCCGCACACGATCCTCGGGCTCGCGGGCTGGCGGTGGATGTTCATCCTCGGCGGCCTGGGCGCGTTGCTCTGCTGGCTGATGCGCCGGGGCCTGCCCGAGTCGCCGCGCTGGCTGGAGTCGATGGGGCGCCACGACGAGGCCGACGCCGTGGTGCACACGTTCGAGGACGCCGCGCGCCACGAGCACCCCGGCACCAGGCTGCCCGAACCGGTGCCGGTCCCCGCGGCCGCGACCCGCCGGGAGCCGTTCCGGGCGCTGTTCCGGCGGCCGTGGCGGCGCCGCACCGTGATGCTGTGGATCTTCCAGCTGCTCCAGACGTTCGGCTACTACGGCTTCGGCAGCCTGGTGCCGCTGGTGCTCGCCGCGAAGGGCTACGACGTCGTCACCACGCTGACGTTCAGCGCGCTGACCTTCCTCGGCTACCCGATCGGCTCGGCACTGTCGATCCCGCTGATCGAGCGGGTCGAGCGCAAGACGCTGATCATCGCCGCCGCGCTGGGCATGATGGTCCTCGGCCTGGGCTTCGGCTATGCGACCAGCGGCGCCCTGATCGTGCTGCTCGGGGTGGCGTACACGATCGTCAGCAACCTGTTCTCCAACGGCCTGCACGTCTACCAGGGCGAGCTGTACCCCACGACGCTGCGCGCGACCGGCGCCGGCAGCGCCTACTCGCTGAGCCGGCTCGCGACGGCCGTGATGCCGTTCGTGCTCATCCCGCTGCTCGACTCCGCGGGCCCGAACGCGGTGTTCGCCGCCATCGCCCTGGCCATGGTGCTGCTCGCGGTGGACGTCGCCGTCCTCGGTCCGCGCACCACCGGCCGCAGCCTGGACGAGATCACCGCGCAACGCTGACCGCGCCGAGTGCAACCTCAGCGCTGTCGAACCGTGATCGAACCACCGTGAGGTTGCGCTCGGCGGTGCGCACCCTAGGGTCAGCCGGTGCGGATCGCCTCGCTCCTGCCCGCGGCCACCGAGATCGTCGGCGCGCTCGGGCTGGAAGACCAGCTCGTCGCGGTGACCTTCGAGTGTGACCACCCCGTCGGGATCCGCGACCGGCGGCCCGTGGTCGTCGACACCGCGCTGCCGCCCGGCCTGGACCCGGGTGCGATCGACGCCGTGGTCCGCGACTGCGTCGCCCGCGGTCTGCCGATGTACGAGCTGGACCGGGACGCGCTGGCCGCGATCGATCCGGACCTGATCCTCACCCAGGACCTGTGCCGGGTCTGCGCGCTGCCGTCGGGCGCCGTCGACGAGGCGCTCGCGACGATCGGCTGCTCCGCCGATGTGCTCTCGATCGACCCGCACACCGTGGCCGAGGTGCTCGACGCGATCACGGCGGTCGGCCGGCGCGCAGGGGCGACGGCGGCGGCCGCCCGGCTGGTCGCCGAACTCGACGCCCGGCTGGACGCGGTGGCGGCGGCCGTCGCCGGGCGTCCGCGTCGCAGCGCGCTGGTCCTGGAGTGGACCGACCCGCCGTTCGTCGCCGGGCACTGGGTGCCGGAGCTGATCCGCCGGGCCGGCGGCGAGCCCGTCGGGTGCGTCGACGGCGGGCGCAGCACGACGATCGGCTGGGACGAGGTGGCCGCCGCTGCGGTCGAGGTGGTCGTGGTCGCTCCCTGCGGGTTCGGCCTGGGCGCCGCCGTGGAGCAGGCCGGCGCGGTCCTCGACCGGCTGCCCGCGGTGCCGGTGGTCGCGATCGACTCGGCGTCCTACGTGGTGCGGGCCGGGCCTCGGCTGGTCGACGGCGTCGAGGCGCTGGCGTGGGCGCTGCACCCCGGTGCGGTGCCCGAGCCGCCGCCGGGCCGGGTCGCGCGGGTGCGCTGAGCTACCCGCCGGTGCCCCAGCGCCGCCCCACCCAGCGGGCCAGGAACGGCGCGATCAACAGCATGATCATCACCCGCAGCACCTGGACGGCGACCACGAACGTCACGTTCGTACCGGCGGAGATCGCGGTCGCGAGCACCGCGTAGACCCCGCCGGGGGTGGTCGCGAGATAGCCCTCCAGCGGGGTCATCCCGGTCAGCCGGGACAGCAGCAGGCCCAACGTCGCGCACACCCCGACGATGCCCAGGATCAGCGCGGTGGCCAGCGGCAGCACCCGGGCCACCGTGCGGATGCTCTCCCGGGTGAACCGCACCCCCGCCTGCCAGCCGATCACGGCGTAGGCCAGGTCGACCACGAGAGCCGGCGGCGTCGCGCCGAACGACCAGCCGGACAGGGTCAGCGCGAGCGCGACCACCATCGGGCCGAGCAGGGCGCCGGCCGGCACCCGGGTCAGGCGGGCCAGCGGGATCCCGGCCGCGCAGCACACCACCAGCAGGGCCAGCCCGACGTACCACGGGGCGGTGGCCGCGGCCGCACCGGTCGACCCGGCGTGCCCGGCACCGAAGGCCAGCGCGGCGACCACCGGCATCGTCGCGGTCACCATGCCGACCCGCAGGTACTGCACGACCGCGACGAGCCGCTCGTCGCCGCCGAGTTCCCGGCTGACCGCGACCAGGCCCGACGCCCCGCCCGCGGTCAGCGACAGCATCCCGGTCAGCGGCGACACGCCCCGCGCCAACCCCATCAGCAGCCCGGCCGCCATGCTCACCACCAGCGTGCCGAGGCTGACCAGCAGCACCGGCAGCCAGCTCTGCGCGACTGCGGACAACGTCGAGCTCTGCGCGAGCATGCCGATGACCACACCGATGACGGCCTGCGCGAGCGCGGTCGCCCGCCGCGGCACGCGCTCGGGAGCCCGGCCGAGCAACGCGAGCACGGTGCCGACACCCAGCCCGGCGAACAGCGCGGGGGAGGGCGCCCCGAACGCGCCGATCGCCGGCGTGACCACGACGGTGAACGCGATCAGCGGCAGCCAGCGCGCCCATGGCACCGTCCGCAGCCAGCCCATCCGGGTCCTCGCACTCGCCCGCACCCCCCGACCCTGTCAGACGCGCCGTCCGCGCGGGCGGCTGGCAGGCTGATGCAACCCGGCCCCGGTGGCCGGGGTCACCGAGGGGGTGCCATGGTCACTGACCGTGTCGGTCGCCGGGTGTGGGCGCTGTTCCGGCCGTACCGGACGGGGATGGCGGCCATCCTGCTCGCCGTCCTGGTCAGCAGCGGGCTCGGCATCGTCACGCCGTTCCTCACCCAGGCCGCCTTCGACAAGGCGCTGTTCCCGCCCGGCCGCGGCGTCGACGTGCCGCTGCTGGCCTGGCTGGTGGCCGGGATGATCGCGATCCCGGTGCTGTCGGCACTGATCGGGGTCTGGCAGACGTGGCAGACGACCCTGCTCGGCAACCGGGTCATGGCCGACCTGCGCGGGCGGCTGTTCGAGCACCTGCAGCGGATGGACCTGTCGTTCTTCACCGCGACCCGCACCGGCGCGATCCAGTCGCGGCTGGCCAACGACGTCGGCGGGGTGCAGTCGGTGCTCACCGACACCGCCACCTCGATCCTCGGCAACGTCGTCACGGTGGCCGCGGCGCTGATCGCGATGGTGGTGCTGTCGTGGCAACTGACCATCGTGGCGGTCGCGCTGGTGCCGCTGTTCGTCCTGCTGCAGATCCGGGTCGGCCGGGTCCGCCGGCGGCTCGCCGGACGCACCCAGGAGTCGCTGTCGGACATGACGGCGATCACCGAGGAGTCGTTGTCGGTGTCGGGGGTGCTGCTGGCGAAGGTGTTCAACCGGCAGGCCGCCGAGGTGGCGCGCTACCGCGCGGAGAACGCCCGCCAGGTCGACCTGCAGGTCCGCCAGGCCATGACCGGGCAGTCGTTCTTCGCGGTCGTGCAGACGTTCATGGGCGTCACCCCGGCGCTGGCCTACCTCGTCACCGGCCTGCTCATCGCGGCGGGCAGCCCGGTCACGGCCGGGACCCTCGTCGCGTTCACCACGCTGCAGTCGCGGCTGTTGTTCCCGACGATGAACCTGCTGCGGGTGTCGCTGGACGTGCAGACCTCGCTCGCGCTGTTCACGCGGATCTTCTCCTACCTCGACCTGCGCCCGGCCATCGTCGACGCCCCGGACGCGCGGACGGTCGACCCGGCCGCGGTCCGCGGGGAGGTGTCGCTGCGCGGGGTCTGGTTCGCCTACCCGGCGTCCGACGACGCCGAGCCCGACGGCACCGACCCGGATGCCGACGGGAGTGCCCGCCGGTGGGCGGTGCGCGACGTCAGCTTCGACGTCCACCCGGGCCAGCTGGCCGCGATCGTCGGCCCCAGCGGGTCCGGCAAGACCACGCTGTCCTACCTGATCCCGCGGCTCTACGACGTCGACCGTGGTCAGGTGCTGCTCGACGGAATCGACGTCCGCGAGCTCACCCAGGCCTCCGTCGCCGGCGCCGTCGGGATGGTCACCCAGGACACCTACCTGCTGCACGCGACCATCGCGGACAACCTGCGCTACGCCAGATCCGACGCGACGCAGGCCGAGCTCGAGGCCGCGGCCCGCGCCGCCAACATCCACGACCGGATCATGAGCTTCGCCGACGGCTACGACACCGTCGTCGGGGAGCGCGGTTACCGGCTCTCCGGTGGGGAGAAGCAGCGGCTGGCGATCGCCAGGGTGCTGCTCAAGGACCCGCCGGTACTGATCCTCGACGAGGCCACCAGCGCGCTCGACACGGCCGGCGAGCGGCTGGTCCAGCAGGCCCTGGAGCAGGCGACCCGGCAGCGCACCACCATCGCCATCGCGCACCGGCTGTCCACGGTGCTCGGCGCCGACCTCATCCTCGCCGTCGAGAACGGGCAGGTCGTGGAGCGCGGCACGCACGCCGAGCTGCTGGCTCACGACGGTCTCTACGCCCGGCTCTACACCGAACAGTTCGCCGGTGGCGCGGTGCAGGCCCGGTGCGCCGACGGCGTCGTGTTCCGCGACGGGCGCACGCTGCACGAGGAACCGGCGCCGGAGAAGGTCGGCTGACACCGCCCCGTCATGGCAGGGTGATCTCCGCCGGGCACCGTCGCCCGGGGGAGGGGACACCGATGACAGTGGACTCGGACGGGTTTCGGGAGATCGCGCGCGGGCTGCGCTTCCCGGAGGGGCCGATCGCGCTGGCGGACGGATCGGTGCTGCTGGTGGAGATCCAGCGCGGCACCCTGACCCGGATCGCCCCGGACGGCACGGTGAGCGTCGTCGCCGAGTGCGGCGGCGGGCCCAACGGTGCGGCGCTGGGCCCCGACGGCGCGGTGTACGTGTGCAACAACGGCGGTTTCGGCTGGTCCACGCGTCGCGGGCTGACCGCGCCCGGGCGCCAGCCCGACGACTACACCGGCGGGCGCATCCAGCGTGTCACCTGGGACGGCGAGGTCACCGACCTCTACACCTGTGTCGACGGACACGGCCTGCGCGGCCCCAACGACATCGTCTTCGACGCCGACGGCGGGTTCTGGTTCACCGATCTGGGCAAGGTCCGGGCCCGCGAGATCGATCACGGCGGGCTGTACTACGCCAGTGCCGACGGCTCCCGGATCACCGAGGTCGTCTACCCGCTGACCACGCCGAACGGAGTGGGTCTGTCCCCGGACGGATCCCGGGTCTACGTGGCCGAGACCGGGCCGGGCCGGCTCTGGTACTGGGAGATCGAGGGCCCCGGCCGGGTCCGCCGGGAGGCCGATCCGTGGATCCCGCACGGCGGCACCCTGCTGCACGGGTTCCCCGGGCACCAGACGCTGGACTCGCTGGCCGTCGACGCCGAGGGCAACGTGTGCGTCGCGACGCTGTACACCGGCGGGGTCAGCGTGGTCTCCCCGGACGGGGAGCTGCTCGACGTCGTGACACCGCCCGCGTACGACATCTGGGTCACCAACATCTGCTTCGGCGGCCCCGACCTGCGCACCGCCTACATCACGTCCTCGGGCCGGGGACTGCTGTACTCGACCCCGTGGGACCGCCCGGGCCTGCGGCTGAACTTCGCCGCATGACCGGCGAGATCGGGGACCGGGCGGACCGCATCGGCCTCGGCCCGATCCTGGCCCGGCTGACCGCGCCCGGGGGCGAGTTCGAGCTCGTCGACGAGGTCGTCACCGGCATCCCGATGCGGGTCTACCGGCGCGGCCCGGCCACCTTGCGCGACATGCTGGCCGCGACCGCGGCGCATCGCGACCGCGACTTCGTGGTCTATCGCGACCAGCGGTGGACCTACGCCGAGCACCTGCGGCTGGTCGCCGGGCTGGCCCGGCTGCTGCGCGAGGAGTACGGGCTGGTCCAAGGCGACCGGGTCGCGATCGCGATGCGCAACTACCCGGAGTGGAGTCCGGTGTTCTGGGCCGCGCAGGTGGCCGGTCTCGTCGCCGTCCCGCTCAACGCCTGGTGGCCGGGGCCCGAGCTGGCCTGGGCGCTGCGCGACTCCGGCTCGAAGGCGCTGTTCGCCGACGGGGAGCGGGTGGCGGCGCTCGCCGCCGAGCTCGGCGGCCTGCCACCCGTGGTGCGGGTGCGTGGTACGGGGCCGGCACCGGCGGGGGTGCGGGAGTGGACCGACGTGGTCGCCGCGCTGGACCCCGGCGCCGCGCTGCCCGACGTCGCCGTGCACCCGGGCGACGACGCCACCATCCTCTACACCTCCGGCACCACCGGCCGGCCCAAGGGCGCCGTCGCCAGCCACCGCAACCACTGCACCAACGCGCTCAACGTGCTGCTGCAGGCCCGGGCCCTGGCCTGGCTGACGGGTGGCGGCGCGCCGCCACCCGCCCCGGGGCCGGATGCGCCGCAACCCGGCACGCTGCTGACCTACCCGCTGTTCCACATCGCCGGCATCAACGGCCTGTGCGGGGCGGTGCTCACCGGCGGCAAGCTCGCGACGCTGTACCGCTGGGACCCGGACGAGGCACGGGAGCTGGTCCGCCGCGAGCGCCTGACGACCGCGGCGGGGGTGCCGACGGTGATGCGCGAGGTCGCCCGGCTCGCCATCGACCACCGTGCGGACATGGCGTCGCTGACCCGGATCGGGATGGGCGGCGCGCCGATCCCGCCGGAGCTGGTCACCCGCATCGACGCCGCGCTCGGACCTCGGGTCGCCGCCGCCAACGGGTACGGCCTGACGGAGACCACCTCGGCGGTGTGCAACAACACCGGTCCGGACTACGCCGCCCACCCGGACAGCGTCGGCCGGTGCGTGCCGGGCGCGGACCTGCGGATCGTCGATGCCGGGTCCGGAGCGGACCTGCCCGACGGCAGTGTCGGCGAGCTGTGGTTCCGCGGCCCCAACATCGTGCGCGGGTACTGGAACAACCCCGACGCCACCGCGACCGCGTTCGTCGACGGCTGGTTCCGGACCGGCGACCTCGGCTACCGCCGGAAGGGCTGGGTGTACGTCGTCGACCGGATGAAGGACGTGATCCTCCGTGGTGGGGAGAACGTCTACAGCTCGGAGGTGGAGGCGGTGCTGCACGAGCACCCGGACGTCACCGAGGTCGCCGTCGTCGGGGTGCCGCACCCGGCGCTCGGGGAGGAGGTGGCCGCCGTGGTCCGGCCGCGGCCGGGGGCGCTGCGCGACGCCGACGCGCTGCGCGGGCACGCCGCCGCCCGGCTGGCCGCCTTCGCGGTGCCTGCGCACGTCGTCTGGTGGGACGAGCCGCTGCCCCGCACCGCCACCGGCAAGGTCCTCAAGGCCGAGCTGCGGCAGGCGATCACGCGGGTCCGGCAGCTGTGAGCCGCCCGGTCACTCCTCCTCGTGCAACGCGGTGAGCCTGCTCTGCGCCCAGGACAGGGCCGTGGCGGCCATCCGGGCCGCCCGGGCCGCGTCCTTGGCGGCGGCGTCGGCCTCCCGCTTCTGCTCGGCCGCGTCGCGCTCGTGGGCGCGGGCCTCGTCGAGCGCGGCGGTGAGCTCGGCGACCTGCTCCCGGGCCGCGGTGTACCGCCGCGCGGCCTCCTCGCGCAGCGCCTGGTCGGCCTTCTCCCGCTCCTCGGCCTCGGCCGCAGCGCGGCGGGCGTCCGCCAGCTCGCGTTCCGCGGCCGCGAGCTCCCGGGCCCGGCGTTCGGCGCGTTCGCGCTCCTGCCGCGTGCGCTGCCGTTCCCGCTCGCGTTCGTCGGCCTGCGGCTCGGCCTCGTCGGTCCCGGTGTCCGCAGGCTCCGCGACGGGCACGAGCGCCGGGCGGCGGGCGGGCGGGCGCGGGGTGGCGTCCTCGGCGACCTCGGGCCCGAACCCCGAGTAGCTGACCGTGCGGGTGAGCCGCCCGGACCGGAGGTCGGCCGCGATCCGCGGATCGGCCAGCGCCGCCTCGAGGATCCCACGCAGGTCCCGTTCGGTGCCGTCACCGACCCCGTACCCGCGCCGCCCCGCCAGCCGGCGCGCCTCCCGGGCCATCGCCGCGACCAGTTTGTGGCGCTGGGACGACAGCGTGCGCAGGGTGTCGCCGTCGAGGGTGCGCTGGGCGTCGGAGAGCCCTTCGGCGAGGCCGAGCAACCCGTCGAGCTGGTCGGCGCGTTCCCGGGCGAGCAGGTTGGCCAGCCAGGCGGCCTGCGTCGGGCGGCGTAGTCGGCCGATGGCGCGTGCCGACTCCCGGTCGCCCGCCTCCCGGGCCGCGGCGACCCGGGCGTCCCGGGCCGCGATGAAGTCGTCCGGCGACAGGCCGTACAGCTCCTCGGCGGCCTCGTCCAGGGCATCCGCCGGGTGCTCGCCACTCATTGCGCTTCGCCCGGCCGGCGGAAGCGGTTCATCCTCACCCGACTCAGTGTGAGCTGCATCACAGATCGATATACCGGGTACGGATTGTCACTTCAACCATCCGGGCAATCCGTCCCATGAACAGCACCACACTCATCGTAGTGATCATCGTGGCAGTCGTGGTCCTGGCCGCGATCGGTGCGGCCGTCCACATCGTCGGTGGGCGGCGACGCAGCGAACGGCTCAAGGAGCGGTTCGGACCCGAGTACGAGCGCAGTCTGGCCGAGACCGACGACCGCCGGAAGACCGAGGACCAGCTGGCGCAGCGCGAGAAGCGGCACCGCAAGCTCGAGCTGCGTGACCTGGACGAGCGCGAGCGCGCCGAGTTCCACGATCGCTGGCTCGGCGTCCAGCGCGACTTCGTCGACGACCCCGACCGTGCCGTCGAACGGGCCGACGCCCTCGTCGTCGAGGTGATGTCCGCGCGCGGCTACCCGGTCGTCGACTTCGAGCAGCGGGCCGCCGACATCTCCGTGGAACACCCGGTCGTCGTCCAGCACTACCGCGAGGCGCAGCGGATCTCGGCCGCGAACGCCCGCGGCGGCGTGGACACCGAGGACCTGCGCCGGGCCGTCACCTCGTACCGGTCGCTGATCGAGGCGCTGCTCGACCGCGGCGGCGATGACCCCGGTCCGACCCGGCGGCCCGGCGGCGACGGGCGCCGCACCGGCACGGCAGCGCAGAGCGGTCAGGCACGCCCGAGGAGTGAGGAGACGCAGGTATGAGCAGCATGGACGAGTCGGGCCCGCGAGCGCCCGACGCAGACGTCCGCACCCGCCCGGCGGACCACGACCGGCGCGAGCACGACGCCGGGGCCCTGGGCGGGACCGACACCCCGTGGGAGACCTCGCACCCCGGGGAGCGGCGCTCCGACCGCGAGCACACGGCGGACGGGCCCGGTCCTCGGGAGCGGCGGCTCACCGAGCCCGACCGCGGGACCGTCGACGATCCGCCCGACGGCGCCGGCGCGCGGGCGCGGCGCCCCGACGACGCCGGCGGCGGCGGTGACCGGCCCGCGGCGCTCATCTCGCACGACCGGGCGGCCGACTACCGGGCGCGCTGGGAGGCCCTGAAGGCCGGGTTCGTCGACGAGCCGCGCACCGCGGTGCGCGGCGCCGACGAGTTGGTCGGCCAGGTCCTCGACGAGATCGAGGAGGTGTTCCGCCGTCAGCGCGGTGAGCTGGAGCGCGACCTGCACGACGACCAGGCCTCCACCGAGGACCTGCGGCTCGCACTCGGCCGGTACCGGAGCTTCTTCGACCGGTTGCTGGCGTTCTGACCGCCGTGTCCGGCCGGGTGCCGCCTCAGGTCGGCAGCAGCTGCTCCTGGATGACCTTCGCGATCCGGTCGGCGGGCAGCGCATCGGGGAGGTAGGTGTTGGGCGCCAGCATCAGGTTGGTCAGCACGATGATCGTGACGTGCCGGTCCGGCTGGTACCCCATGTAGGTCTGGAAGCCCGGGATCGCGCCGTTGTGGCCGATCAAGAGGCCGAAGGAGCGGTCGACGCCGTATCCGTACTCCGTGTCCCCGAAGTCCAGCCGCCGGGCCTGCGTCTGCGGTGCGAGCAGGACGCCCACGGCCAGTGCCTGCGCCCAGATCTCCAGGTCGTGGACGGTCGAGATCGCCGCGCCTGCTGCGGAGCTGTAAGAGGGGTTCCAGTCGGTCGCGTCGGTGGGCTGCGCCGCCGGCGCGGCCGCCACCTGTGCTGCGGCCCGGTTGCCCGCCTGCGCCGCCGCGTAGGCCTGGGCTCCCTCGACGTTGTTGCCGTAGAGGTAGCCGCGCTGGTGCGGCGCGGGGATCGAACTGTCCGCCGGCGCCGGGAGGGTGGTGTCGGCCATCCCCAGCGGGGCGAAGATGCGCTGCCGCATCAGCTGGGCCAGCGGTGCCCCGCCCACCTTCTCGACGATCTGGCCGAGCAGCACGTAGTTGGTGTTCGAGTACTGGAACGCGGTCCCGGGCGGGAACACCGGCGGGTGCGCGTACGCGATGGCAAGCACCTCGGCGTCGGTCCAGACCCGCCCCGGGTTCGCGTCGAGGGCGGCGTTGAACGCCAGGTCGTCGGTGTAGTTGTAGAGGCCGCTGCGGTGGTCCAGAAGCTGCCGCACGGTGATGGTGTCCCCGTTGGGGACACCGGCGACGTACCTCGCGACCGGATCGTCCACACCGATCCGCCCCTCGTCGACGAGTTGCAGCACGACCGTCGCGGTGAACGTCTTGGTGACGCTGCCGATGCGCATGTGGTCGCCGACCTGCATCGGCGCGCGGGTGCCCAGGTCCCCGGTGCCGAGCGCCGTCAGCCAGGTACCCAGTCCCGGATAGTCCACGTAGACGATCGCGCCGGGGACCCGTAGCTCGCGCATCGTGGCCACCACCGGTGGCCGCAGCGTCGCCGCGTAGGACGGCACCGGCGGAGTCGTCGGCGGGACCACGGGTAGCGACGTCGGCGGGCCCGGCGGCGCCGGTTCCTGGTCGGCCGGTGTGCCGCAGCCGGCGGCGAGGACGACGAGGACGGCGGCCGGGACCAGGGCGCGCAGTATCCGGTGGATGCCCGATCGACGACGCATGCGGCGCTCCTGCTCCCATGATCCCCACGAGTCGGGGGGGCCATGGTCACGGACGCCGCGCCCACCGTCGACGGCCGACCGTCGCAATCTCCGGGGGCCGCTTCAGCGGACGGCCGCCCCGGTTGCGCCGACGGCCGCAGCGACGGTCAGAACGACGCTGTCGGTGTCGCGGAGGCCGTCGGGGTCTCGGTCGGGGAGGTCGTCGCGGTCGGGGAGGTCGTCGCGGTCGGAGCGACGGTCGCGGACGTCGTCGCCTCGGGCGGGGCCGGCGCGAAGGACGGCGGAGCCTGCGGATTGGGAGCGGGCGAGGTGGACGCCTGCTGGTCCGCCGGGGTGCCGCAGGCGGCCACCGCGAGCAGCAATGCGAGCACGCCCACGGCGCGCACCATGCCTGATCGTGTACGCGACATGGCGCTGACCGTACTCGCCGGTATCTGCACTGCTCACGGCGGCCGCCCGCCTGCCCGAGATCAACTCAATGCGACCGCGGCGTCCGGTTCGACGACCCGGAAGGTGAAGCTCTCCTCCAGGTAGAGGTGCACGGTGTCGGCGTCGTGATGGCTGTAGCCGATGGACAGGTCCTGCCCGACGTCGAGCAGGAAGTCCCCGCCACGCTGGCTGACCACCACCGCGCCGTCCACCCCGGGGGCCCACACGATCGACCCGCCGAGGATGCGCTTGAGGTGGTCGAACAGCAGGTAGCCGCCGTGTTCGGTGCTCTCCACGATGCGGGTGTAGCCGGACGGGGCGATGACCAGCGCGTACGGGCCTTCGATGCCGTTGCGGCGCAGCGTGTCCACGGCGCGGGCGACGATGCCCGGGTACTGCTGGCAGTCCGTGCCCAGCTCGACGGACGGGTAGGGCGACACGGCCGCGATGCCCTCGATGCCCGCCTCGGGCCAGCCGTGGAACACCGCACGGTTCTCGATCTCCGCGGCCTGCCGGGCGGCCCGGGCCAGGTCGTCGAACTCGGGGTCGGCGGCGCCGCGCTGCACGTCGTCGATCTCGCGGCGGTCCACCGTGAAGGGCACCCGGAACTCCGCCAGCGGCAGCACCCGGCGCTGCCGGGTCACCACGCCCTCGACCGAGACCCCCGGGGGCGGGCCGTCGAGCGCGGTGGTGCGGCCCAGGCTCGCCGAGGAGTGCGTCCAGCCACCGGGGCCGACCCAGTCGGCGAGGCGGCGCGCGGCCAGCAGCGGGGTGAGCCGCTCGCGGGCCTCGTCGTCGATCTCCTTCCACGCGGTGGTCGGGATCGGCGCGAGCCCGCGCAGCAGGTGATCCGAAACGTTCCCGGTCGTCACAGTGGTCATCGCCCCTTCAGGTTGCCGATACCCAATGACCCGTCGGCCGTGCGGTCGTCCGGCGGGTTGATCTCACGTTCGATGTCGCGCACGTAGCGCTCCGGGTCCTTGTCCCCGGTGTCCAGGGCCTGCGTGGTCTCGTGCTGCGCCATGAACTCGGCGAACCGCTTGCCGAGCGACTCGCGCAGCCCGCTGGGCGCGTTCAGCCGGAAGTCGGCCAGCCCCTCGTTCTCCTCCTCGCCCATGTGTTCGTCGTTGGCCACCCGGGCCCGGCCCACGGCTTCCCACCACGGGCGGCTGCCGATCGGGTGCCGGGCCGCGTCGTGCACGCCGTCGCGGATGTCGTTGTGGTCGCCGATGGCGTCGAGGGTCTCGTCCTCGGCGTCCTCGCCGTGGCGCAGCAGTTGCGGGTAGAAGATCTCCTCCTCCGCGATCGCGTGCACGTCCAGGCGGGCGGCGAGGGGCTCCCAGACCCGTTTCAGCGCGTCGGCGTCCATCGGGGAGTCCGCTCGCAGATCGTCGAGGGCGGCGAACTCGCGGCGGAACCACTCGTGATCGTCGAGGATCAGCTGGGTGATATCGGGCACGGCTGGGGACGGTACTTGTTCCGGGCCCGCGCGGCGCGGTGAAGTGGTCACCGTCCCGGGTGGCGTACCGGCAGCGCCAGCGGGTCCCACAGCCGGGAGCGGCCTGCCGCGGGCGCGATGACGACACCGTCGGTGAGCGGGGCCGGGCCCGGGGTGTCCGTGCCGGCCGTGTGGGCCTCGACGAGCGCCCGCATCCGCTGCCCGGCCCGGTGGTAGAAGCGCAGCTGGGTGCCCCGTCCGAAGACCCGGAAGCCGAAGCGGTACACCGGGTTCGGGATCGGCGCGCGCCGGGAGTAGGCGTGGATCCAGAACGTCACGGCGCCGGTGCGGAGCTGTTTGACGACCTCGTAGCTCAGCCGCCCCTGCTCGAGGTGCCCGTCCAGGGTGCGGTAGGTCCAGCCCCAGACCCGCTCCGGGCCGTCCGGGCCCGCGCGCTCGGCGTCCACGACGTCGGTGATGCGCACCCCGAGGTAGAACCGCAGCGCCAGGAACCGGCCCTCCAGCAGCATGTCGCGGCCGAGCAGCGGGTCGTCGGGCCGGTACAGGCCGCGCAGCAGCCGGGGGTCGGTGAAGTCGTAGGTCCGGACGAGCCGGCACCCGGCCTCCCACGGCCCGTCGGGGACGGGCGCCCCGGGCGGTTCCTCGCCGAGCCGGGCGTGCCCGGAGTCGACATGCCAGTCCGGGTCGCCGGCACGGCGGGGAGCGTCGCGCTCGTCGTAGTTGAACCCCCGGTGGCGCAGCCCGTCGAGCTCGGCGGCGAGTTCCGCGGCTCTCAGCGGGGGCCACCCGGTTCGTACCGCCCGACCGACTCACCGATGAGCCAGAACATCGGCGGCCACAGCCCGACGAACAGGGCGCGGCGCTCGGCGTTGCCGCGTTCGTCCTGGTCGACGGTCTTGGCCCGGATCCAGAGTCCGATGCACAACCCGATCGACGCCAACGACGTGGCCTGTAGATGCACCGAGCGGAGGCCGCCGCGGTGCAGGAGCTTCCCGACCGTCACGTCGGGCACGTTCCCCGTCGGTCGTGTTTTCATGCCCGAATGTCGGTACTGCGCCGTGAAGCGGCGACCGGGACCCGCCGCCACCGCCGGGTGGCCGCGCTGGTGCGCTGGCCCGCCGGAGTGGCGCTGGTGTCCTGGCGCTACCTGTGGCGGACCACCCCGATCCACCGGGCCGAGGAACCGGGTGGGACCGCGGACCTGCCCCCGGGCCTGCCCGCCGAGCACACCGATGACCGGGTACAGCGGGTCGCCGACGGCTACGGCCCGTTGTTGCGCCGGCAGTACACGGTGCGCATCGCCGAGCCGGACTGCGACGCGGAGGAGCTGATGGGCCGGCTGGCTGCCGATCCGAACCGGGTCGCACCCTCGGAATTCGCGGTATTCCGCCGGACCCGCGGCACCGACGGCACGCTCACCGCGGGTGACGAGTTCCTGATCCGGCTGCCCGGCCCGTGGGACGGCCCGGTCCGGGTGATCGACAGCGGACCGACCGGCTTCCGGTTCGCCACCCTGCGCGGCCACCTGGAGGCCGGGCAGATCGAGTTCCGGGTGCGCCCGGACACCGATCGCGGCCCCGATCTGCGGTTCGAGATCGAGTCCTGGGCCCGCCCCGGCGACCGGCTCTCGCACGTGCTCTACAACCGGTTGCGGCTGGCCAAGGAGGTGCAGCTCACCATGTGGATGCACGTGCTGCTGCGGACGGCCCGGCTGGCCGGCGGCCGCCCTCGTGGCGGCATCACGGTGCACACCCGTCGAGTGGCCGAGCCGCTGCCGGGAGGCGACGATCATCGGTGATCGTTCGCGTTGTTCCGCACTGGGAGGACCCCCACGCCATGTCCCGGTTCGCTCGCGTCCTCGGTGTGCTCACCGCCGCCTACGGCCTCGGCACGCTGGTCCGTCCGTCGCTGCTCGCGGGGCCGGCGGGCCTGAGCCCGAAGGGTGGCGGGCCGTCGCGTGCGGTCGCCACACTGGTCCGCGCCGTCGGCGTGCGTGAGGTGGCGTCCGGGCTGGCGATCGCGCTGGCCCCGGAGGGCAGGGCACTGCAGACCGCGCTGACCTTCGGGTTCGCGCTGCCCGACCGGTCGGCCGCGCTCACGGCGGTGGGGATCGCCGGGGGTGGGGCGCGCTGAACGCCCTCGCCCTCGCGGCGGCGCGTTGACCGGCGTGCCAGAAGCCGGACGCGGTCGGGGCGTCCGGGTCGTAGCAGGTCACCACGAACGACCGGGTGCCCTCGGGAAAACCGCTCCAGGACGGCTGCGGCGACCGGTCCTGGCCCCCGGGGACGCCGAAGATGCCGGACAGCTGCGGCGGCGGCAGCGTCCGACCGTCCGCGACGTCGGTGCTGGTGACGGTGAACGACGGCGCGGCGGGCAGCTCGTCGTAGGGGTTGCGGCTCACGAGATGCTCCTCTCGGTCGCGCGGTGGGCGAGCCACGCTGGTCCCGTACGGGTTCCGGTGCCGAACGATGCCCCGGAGCGCGGGCCGGGTCTGACAGGCTGACCGGGGTGGACAGCCTGCTGCTCATCATCGGGTTGATGCTGGCCGCCGTGCTGCTGGTCGGAGCCGGAGACCGGCTGCAGTTGCCGTGGCCCGCGCTGATGGTGGTGCTCGGGGTGGTGATGGCGTTCGTGCCCGGACTGCCCGATCGCTTCGAGCTCGAACCGGACCTGATCCTGCCGCTGTTCCTGCCCCCGCTGTTGTTCGCCGCGGCGCAGCGGACATCGTGGGCCCTGTTCCGGGCCCGCTGGCGCAGCATCGCGCTGTTCGCGGTGGCGCTGGTCGGCGTGACGATCGCGGTCGTCGCCGGCACCGCGCTGGCGCTGGTCCCGGGGATCACCGTGACCGCGGCGATCGCGCTGGGTGCCATGGTGGCGCCGCCGGACCCGGTGGCGGTGGAGGCGGTGGCGGCGCGGGTGCGCATCCCACGGCGGCTGCTGGCGGTACTGCAGAGCGAGGGGCTGTTCAACGACGCGACGGCGCTGGTCGTCTTCCAGGTCGCGGTGCTGACCACGATGCAGGGCCAGACGCTGAGCGTGCCGTTGCTGGCGGTGCGGTTCGTGCTCGGCGTGGTCGTGGCGATCGCGCTGGGCGTCGCGGCGGCCTGGCTGGCGCGGTTCGTGATGTCCCGGATCACCGACACCGCCGGGCGTACCGCGCTCACCCTGATCCTGCCGTTCGCGGTCTATCTCGCGGCCGACCGGCTCGGCGCCTCCGGGGTCGTTGCCGTGGTGGTCGCCGCGCTGCAGCTGCGCGGCTACAGCGAGGCCGATGAGGCGGCCGAACGGCTCACCCAGCGGTCCTTCTGGGACGTGGTGGAGCTGCTGGTGACCGGGGTGGCGTTCGGGCTGATCGGGCTCGACCTGCGGCAGGTGATCGACGCGGCGGGTGCCGGCCTGTGGCGGATGCTCGGCCACGCGGTGGTCATCTGCATGGTCGTGGTGGGGACCCGGGCCGTCTGGATGGCCGGCGCGTGGCGGCTGGTCCAGCACTCGCCGGACCCGTCGGCCGCCCCGCGCACCGGTCGCGAGACCGTGGTGCTGACCTGGTGCGGGATGCGCGGGCTGGCGACGCTCGCGCTGGCCTTGTCGCTGCCCCCGACGACTGCGGACGGCAGCCCGTTCCCGGCCCGGTCGGAGCTGATCGTCATCGCGTGCGCGGTGCTGGTGGTGAC
This sequence comes from Pseudonocardia acidicola, assembly GCF_012911935.1. Taxonomy (GTDB): domain Bacteria; phylum Actinomycetota; class Actinomycetes; order Mycobacteriales; family Pseudonocardiaceae; genus Pseudonocardia; species Pseudonocardia acidicola. The sequence goes on from NZ_JAAXLA010000014.1 coordinate 53,905, forward strand.
CCTGCTCGTGCCGGCGTTCACGCTGCCGGTGCTGGTGCGCGCGCTCGGGGTCGCCGAGGAGGCCGACGCCGAGCAGGCCGCCGAAGCGGTGGTCGCTCGCCGCGCCCAGCAGGCCGCGCTGGCCCGGATGGTCGAGCAGCAGCAGCTCGGCGCGCTACCCGACGAGCTCGGTGCGCCGATGCGCGAGCGGATCGGCCGACTGCAGGCCGTGCTGTGCGGTGAGCCGATCACCACCGAGGAGCGCGAGCGGCTGCGGACCCTGCGGGAGGGCCGGGCGATGTTCTCGGCGATCCAGGCCGATGCGCTCGGCGCCGCCCGGCAGGAGGTGCTGCGGGCGCGGCGCGAGCCCGGCATCGACCCGGCGGCCGCGGACCGGGTGCTGCGCCGGCTGGACCTGCGCACGGTGCTGCTGGACTAGATCGTGGACCTCGAGGCCGTGCGCACCGGCGTCGCCGTCGCGGACGCGGGCCGGTTCCAGGAAGCCGCCGCCGACCTGGCGATCATCCGTCAGGCCGTCTCCGAGCGCGTCGCGGCGCTGGGGAAGGCCCTCGGTGTGCGGCTGTTCACCCGCACCCACCGATCTGGCGCAGCGACGACCCGCACCCCGCACCCACCACGCTGCGCGACCACCTCGGCTCCACACGGCCCGGCCGCCCCGAGCGCCAGACCCGGACACCGCAATGGGCCCGGTGATCGACACCACCGCGTCCACCCCGCGACGACGACGTCATGAGCCGCAACGGCCAGCCGGTCTGCGCGGCCTTCTTCCGCACGTCGCCGGCGGGTTGCCCGGCACCGGTGCCTGACCTGCGGGAACACCGTTGTGCGCAGCCTCGTTGTGGTCCGCATGGACGACCTGACCGCGCACGAGCACCTGGCGGCCGCGCGCGCCGACGTGCTGCGTCGGCGGGAGTCGCTGACCCGGCAGTTCGACGCCATCGCGGAGGCGTCGACCTTCACCACCCACGACGACGAGCACGACCCGGAGGGCGCGACGATCGCCTTCGAACGGGCCTCGGTGCAGGGCCTGCTCGACGGCGTCCGGCACGAACTGGACGCGCTCGACCGGGCCGAGGAACGGCTGCGGGCGGGCACCTACGGGCGCTGCGAGCAGTGCGGGGGTGAGATCGCCGAGCTCCGGCTGGACGCGCTGCCCGCGGCGGCGACGTGCATCACCTGCGCGTCGTCGCGCCGGCGGCGCTGAGCACGCGGCGCTGCCCACACGGCGCCGATCCGCGACCTGCGGGCGCCACGACCGGTGGTCCCGCCGAACTCGTGGATCAGCAGCAGCGGCTCGCCACTGCCGGTCTCCTCCCAGTGCAGCGCGACCCCGTCAGCGGTCCTCGCGAACGGCCTGGGTCAGCGCGGCCCGTAGACGACGAACGTGTTGCCCCACGGGTCCCTGGCCACCGCCCGGATCTCGTGCGGCCCCTGCTGGGCGTCGGTGACGACCGTCCCGCCGGCATCGGTGATCGCCCGCAGCGCCGCCGCCACGTCGCCGACCTTGAACGACGCGGCGGGCACCCCGCCGGTGACGTCCTCCTCCGCGCCGGCCAGGGCCAGCGTGGTGGTGCCGGCGTCGAGCGCGGCGTAGCGGTCGCCGTCGGCGAACTTCAGGCCCAGGCCGAGGGCGTCGCCGTAGAACGCCACGGCGGCGCCGACGTCGCCGACCGGGTGCAGGACGTTGCCGATCTTCACGGGGAGTGCCTGGTCGGCCATCGGGGGTCTCCGATCGTCGGTCTGGGGTGGGCGCGGCGGCGGCCGGCTCCGCCCACCGTAGATCGTCCGTGCCGGTGCGGGGTGTCCTCGTCCGCGACACCGGCGGTCGTGTCGGCCCCGCCGGACGGCGGGACGACTGACGGGCGGCCCGGTCCGGCGTGGCGGGGGACAGTGATCGCCCTGCCCCCGGGCGCCGCGTGCTCGTCATCGCCTTCATCGCGGTGCCGTCGGCCGCGCTGCTCGCCGCGCCCCCGCCGGCCTGGGGCCGGTGATCAGCCGGGTCGCCGATCGCCGCCGGCATCACGCCTTCTCCGACCGGGAGGGCGACCCGCACTCGCCGTGGTTGTACGGCACCTCGACGGCCGCGCCGGCCCGTGGGTTCCTGCATGCCCACGTGGGCCGGCTGCTCAGCCGGGACCTGACCGACGTGCGCCGGTTCGCCCCGGACCTGCTCGCCGATCCCGGGCGGCGCCGGGTCGACAGTGCGTTCCTGCCGCTGAGTGTGCTCAGCCTGCTGGTGCCGGCCGCGCCCGGCGGGTTGCTCACGGTGTCGTGGTGGGGGCGGGGCCGACTGGACACCTCCGCCCGGCCGATCTGGATCTTCGAATGGCTCGGCTGGGTCAACGACGTGCGCCGGCCCCGGCCCCGTCGGCCGGCCCGGCTCAGCGCTGCGCCGTCAGGTCGCGCGCGGTGAGTGGCGCCGGCGCGCCCGTTATCGCGCACAGCAGGTGGTCGCGGGCGGTGACCATCGCGCTGAGCTTGTCCCGGGCCACCTGTGCCGGCAGGTGGCGCAGTCCGCAGTCCGGGCTGACGAGCAGCCGGTCGGCGGGCACCACCTCCAGCGCCCGCTCGATCCGCCGCTGCACGACCTCGACGTCCTCGACCGCCTCGGACTTGACGTCGAGCACGCCGACGCCCAGCACCCGGTCCCACCCGTGGCGCTTCACGAGCTGCAGGTCGTCGTCGCCCTTGCGGGCGAACTCCAGCAGCAGCTGGTCGACGGTCGCGTCGAGCACCGCCGGGAACAGGAAGTCGTAGTGGCCCTCCCACAGCGGGCGGGCGTAGCGGTTGCCGTAACAGACGTGCAGCGCCCAGGTCACCGGCACGTCCTCGGTCACGATGTTGACCGCCTCGACGGCCAGGTCGATCTGCTCGGGGTGGCCGGCCAGGAGCGGCTCGTCGATCTGCAGCAGCTGCGCGCCGGCGTCGGCCAGCGCGCGGGCCTCCGCGTTGAGCACCCGGGCCAGCGCACGGACCAGGTCGGCCTGGTCCGGGTAGGCCTCGTTGTGCAGCCGCCGGGACAGCGAGAACGGTCCGGTGAGGGTGAACCTGGTCGGCCGGTCGGTGTAGGTCAGGGTGAAGCGCAGGTCGTCGGCCAGCCCGAGCGGGCCCGGGGCGTCGGGCTCCGGCATCGGTTCGCTCAGCACCAGGTCCAGGTAGTCGAAGTAGAACACCTTGATCGGGGTGCGTACCCGCACCCCGGGGACCCGGGCCAGCAGGTAGTCGATGTCGTTGTCGCGGCGCAGCTCGCCGTCGGAGAGGATGTCGATCCCGGCGACCTCCTGGTCCTTGAGCGCCGCCTTGATCGCCATGTCGTGCATCTCGGCGAGCTGGGTGCGGCTCAGGCTGCCGTGGTAGACGCCGGTCTTGGCCCGCTCCAGCCAGTCCGGCACTGGCCAGGACCCGACGACGGTGGTCGGGATCAGCCGGCGCGGCGCCGGGTCCGGGGTGTGCGGGTCCGGGGTGTGCGGGTCCGGGGTGTGCACTGTGCCGGTCACCGTCAGTCCCTCACGTTCACGGTCATGGTGGTGATGTGGGAGCCGGCGCGGTGCGCGAACGGGGCGAAGGTGACGTCGAAGCCCTTGCGGGTGCCGATGTGGGCGAGCAGCGGGCCGTTCACCCAGTTGACGACCGAGCCGTCGTACTTGCCGGGCCCGCGGAACCCGGTCCGGTACTGATCGATCGCGGTGACGAACAGGTCGTGGCACTGCAGCCGGCCGAAGGGGTGCAGCAGCGGCAGGGTCTCGGCGAAGCTCGCCGCGGCGCCGTTGGCCACGTGCAGCCGCACGTCACCGCCGGTGGCGAGCAGCGGGCGCAGCAGTTCGCCGCTGATCCCGGGCGCGATCGTGTAGGTGTCCAGCCCGTGCAGCGGGACGTAGCGCTCCTGCAGCCGCACCGCGTCCCAGCACGCCCGCCAGAACCCGACCGCGGCGTCCACCCCGCTGAAGTGTGCGGGAGCGGCGTCGGCGAGCAGCGCCGGGCCGAGCCGGAGCAGCTTGGTCACCAGCCCGCCCAGCGCGTCCGGCGCCACGGCCACCGACCGTGCGATCGCCGCCGCGGCCGGCCCCGCCAGGTAGGCCCGCGCCTGCACCAGGTGCTCGCGCTGCCCGATCGTCGCGAGCTCGTCGGTCGGCAGGTTGTCGTAGACGTTGGAGATGTAGACGAGGAAGACCTTGAACCGCAGGAACCCCAGCGCCGTCATCGGGTGCATCGCGTCGAGCACCAGCGAGCTGACGTGCGTGCCGTGGTCGCCCACGTTCGCCCGGGCCAGTTCCAGCACGTGCGGGGAGTAGTCGCACATCAGGTAGTGCAGCCGCCGGTAGTACTCGCGGCCGTGCGCGCGGTCGAGCTCGACGAAGGTGTCCAGCCAGGTGCGGGCCTGGTTGCCGTTGCCGACGCCGAGTTCGACGACGTAGAGCTCGGCGGGCAGCGCGCGCCGCTCGGCGAGGGCGTCCCACACCGCGAACAGCTCGCCGATCGTCTCCCGGACGGCCTCGGTGTTGCGGGCGTCGCTGCGGCCACCGGGCAGCGCCGACTCGTAGGTCTTTCCGGTCGCCTGCTCCCAGTCCTGCAGGTGCTGCCAGTACAGCTGGTTGAACGCCCAGATCCGGCTGCGGCTGGTCGGTCCCCACTCCTCGAGCGTGACCCGGCCGGGGTCGTCTGCCGTGCCCGGTCCATCGGCCCGGTGGGCGCGCAGCGCGGCCTCGGTGGCCGCGCCGGCCCCGCCGTCGAGCCGCCGCAGGTCGAGCGCGAGCTCCACCGGGGTGGCGCTGCCGCCGTTGCGCGCGTGGTCGGGCACCGCGCTGATCACCGGGCGCACCTCGACGGGTTCGCGGAAGTTGTTGCGGTACTGGATCCAGTCGCAGACCAGCCGCAGCCGGGACAGGTCGGCGTCGGTCTCGGCGCAGCCGACGGCGGCGCGCAGCACCGGGTCGAGCGCCGCGGTCACGTCGAGCGAGTTCTCCCCGCGCAGCTTCGCGGTCGGACGCACCTCAACCAGCAACAACGCCTCCCCTCCCCGGCCGCAACCTCATTGCATCGGGGTGGCTTCGCCGGCGTCCAGTGCCGCAAAGCCATCCCGATGGCACGAACCCATGTGCGGCATCAGCGATCGTCCACCGAGACCGGGTGGGGTATTTTGTGTCCGGGTACAAACCCGGGCCGCTACTGCGGTCCGTGCTCCACCGCGATCATCGCGCGGGCGACCACCGGCCGGAGATGACCGGGCAGCGGGGCGGTGGTCGCACGCAGATGCGCGACGGCCTCCCGTAGCGCGGCCACCTCACCGCGAAGCCCGGCGATGGTGGCCTGGTCGGCGCGTGCCCGCTCGGTGTCCGCGACGCCACAGATGCGCTCGAGCTCGCGCAGCAGCGGCGCGACCACGCTCGTCGCGTCGGTGCGGCCGGGCTCCCGGGATACCGTCTCCACGCCCGCTCCTCGGGATAGCTCCGTCGCCATGACCAATCCCGCGGAACGCTACCGCCGGCTGATCCGGGCTCCCATGTCATCGGACACAAATGTTCGGGGCCGCTGTTCATGGTCCGGTCACAAGCGCTGCGAGGACCCGAGCCCACCCTTCGTTGCCGCCGCCCGCGACCGCTTCTAGGCTCCCGCCATGGGGCGACCGGAGCCGGCGTCACCGGCACAACGGCCGGCGACCGCCCCGACCTCCGTCCCGGCCCCGGCCCCGGCGGCGCACGGCCGGGACCGCCGGGAGAACGTGCTGCTGCGCGAACTCGTCGCGGTGTACAGCCACCTGTCCGGGCTGGCCTCGCAGGACACCGAGGTCGGCGGCGTGCTGCGGCTGGTGGCGGCTCGCACCGGCGCCGGTGCCACCGTTCTCACCTCCACCCTCGACGTGCTGGCCGCGGTCCCCGACGACGTCGGCGACCGGCTGCGCGACGGCGTGGGGGCGACCCGGCTGGCGCAGGTGCTGGCCGCGTCGGCGCGCAACCGGCGGCCGGTGACACTGCGCGGCCTCGACGCCGGAGCCGGGGTGATCGCCGGGGTGATCGTGGTCGCGCCGATCCTGGTCGGCGACGACGTGCCCGCCCACCTGGTCACCCTCAGCGGCCACGACGAGCGGCCCGGCGACGAGCTCGACGACGACCTCAGCCTGCTGCTCACCGAACACGCCGCCACCATCTGCGGCATCATCATCGGGCGCGACCGGGTCGTGGCCGCCGCCGCGGGCCGGGCCCGTCGCGACCTGATCGAGGCGCTGCTGCTCGCCCGGGACCGCGACGACGGCGAGGCCGAACGCTGGGCAGGGCACCTCGGGCTCGCCCGCGGCGTCGACCACCACGTCCTCGCGGTCGGTGTCGCCACCGCGGCCCCGGCCGGCGTCGCGGGCCCCCGTGGCCGGGTGCTCGACCTCGCCGAACACGCCCTGAGTCGTCGCGCGCCCACCGCCGTGGTCGCCGGGCGCGAACACGAGGTGGTGGCGGTCGTCCCGGCCGGCGACATCGATCCGCGCGCGCTCGGGGAGCACTGCCTCGACGTGATCGCGCAGCGCCACCCCGACTCCGCGGTCGTGGTCGGCGTCGGCGGCCGCTGCCGCGGCCCGGCGGACATCGCCCGGTCCTACGCCGAGGCCCGCCGTGCCATCGACGCGTCGGCCCGGATGGGCCGGTCCGGCCGGGTCGTGGCGTTCGACGACCTCGGCATCCACCGGCTGCTGCTGCAGGTGCCCGATCTCGGCGAGCTGCGCGCGTTCGCCACCGACGTGCTCGGCGAGCTCGTCGCGGACCGCGAGCACCGCGCCGACCTGCTCAGCACGCTGACCGCCTGGTTCCGCTGCAACGGCAGCCCGCAGCGCACCGCGCGGGAGCTGCACGTGCACCCGAACACCGTCAGCTACCGGATCCGGCGGGTGGAGGAGATCGCCGGGCTGCGCCTGGACAGCTACCGGGATCGGCTGATGGCGCAGGTCGCGTGTGAGATCGTCACGGCACTGGGGGAGCGGGGATGACCGATTTCGCGGCCGCGCTGGGTACCCGGGTCCTGGTCGCCGACGGTGCGATGGGCACCGTGCTGCACGCCGCCGGCAATCCGCTGGACCGCGCGTTGCCCGAACTGAACCTGTCCAACGCCACGCTGGTGCGCTGGGTGCACGACAGCTACCTGCAGGCCGGCGTCGACATCATCCAGACCAACACGTTCGGCGCCAACCGGCTCCGGCTCGACACGAGCGGGCTGGGCGAGCTGACCCAGGAGATCAACACCGCCGGGGTTCGAGTGGCCCTGGAGGCGGCGCGGGCCGCCGGGCGGCCGGTGTTCGTCGGCGGCTCGGTGTCGCCCGCGGTGACCATCCAGCAGCGCCGCCGGGTCCCACCGGCGGATCGGGCGCAGGCGCTGCGGGAACAGATCGCCAGCCTCGTCGACGCCGGGGTGGACCTGATCGTGCTGGAGACCTTCGGCTTCCTCGACGAGCTGGTCGAGGCGGCGACGGTGGCGACCGAGAACGGGGCGGTACCGGTGATCGCGCAGGCCACCTTCGCCGCCGACGGGCACACGCTCAGCGGGCACACCCCGGCCGAGGTGTGCGCGGCGCTGGGCGAGCTCCCCGTCGCGGTGCTCGGTACGAACTGCACCCTGGGCCCGCAGCGGCTGCTCGCGATCGTCGGGGAACTGCGTGCGCACACCGGGCTGCCGATCGCGGCCCAGCCCAACGCCGGGTTGCCGCGGCGCACCACCGCCCTGCGGTTCGAGTACGAGATCGACCCCGAGTACGTCGCGCGCTACGCCGAGCGCCTGGTCGAGGCGGGGGCGACGATCGTGGGCGGATGCTGCGGCACCACCCCTGCGCATCTCGAGGCGGTCGTCACGGCCGTGCGGGCGATGCCCGGGCCGGCACCGGAGGCGATCGAGGAGGCGCGGCCGCAGCACCCGCCGGCGGTCACCGGGTGGACGCCGCGCGAGAGCTTCGTCGTCGCCGCCGAGATCGAGCCGCCACCGGCCGGGCGGGTGGCGGAAGCGGTCGACCGGGCCCGGGCGCTGCGCGAGCTCGGTGTGGACACGGTGTACGTCGCGGCCGGGGACGGCCCGCGGGCCCGGCTCGACCCGGTCAACCTCGCGGTGCACCTGCAGCACCAGCTCGCGGTGGCGGCGTTCGCCAGCGTCACCACCTGGGACAAGACGATCATGGCGCTGCAGGCCGACCTGCTCGGCGCGCACGCGCTCGGGGTGCGCCGGATCGTGTGCGAGACCGGCAACCCACCGCTGCTCGGGGACTATCCGCACGTCGACGGGGTGTGGGACGTCGACTCGGTCGGCCTGGTCGAGCTGCTCGCCGGGCTCAACGCGGGCCTGGACTGCAACGGCCTGCGGCTGGCCGGCACGACGTCGTTCGAGATCGGTGCGCGGATCAACCCCGGCGCCCGGGACCTGCCCGCGGAGGCCCGCCGAGCCCTGCGCAAGATCGACGCAGGCGCGCACTTCCTGATCACCCGCCCGGTCTACGAGCTGGAACGGCTGCGCCGGCTGCGCGCGGCGCTCGGCGCACCGCGGGTGCCGGTGCTGGCCTCGATCCGTCCGCTGGGCGGCTTCGCGGAGGCGGAGTACCTGCGCCACGAGGTGCCCGACGTGACCGTTCCGCCGGAGACGCTGTCGGTGCTGCAGCGGGCCGGCGACGCGGCGCCGGCCGCGGCGATCGAGCTGGCGGTCGAACTGGTCACGGGGGTTCGGGACCTGGTCGACGGGGTGCTGCTGGCCCTGCCGGACGGTCCCGAGGTGGCCGGCCGGCTGCTCGCCGCCGCCCGCTGACCGGCGGTTGCGACGATTGACGTGATCCGTGTCACGCGAGTACTTTCGCGCCGCGTAGCGGGACGCGCATGTGTCGTGACCTCGTGACCCTCGGCAGTGACTTCGGCCCGTGGCCACCGCGATGTGCGCGCCACCCCCACCGGACCGAGGAGAACCCCGCCATGAGCGGATACGACCCGCGGACGAGCACCGGGATCCCGACCGAGCCGGTGGGTTCGCTGCCCCGGCCGTCGACCCTGCAGGCGGCGTACGCGCGCTACGACGCCGGACAGATCGGCCGCGAGGAGCTCGAGGCCGAGCAGGACGCGGCGGTGCGGGACTCGATCGAACGCGGGGAGGCGACCGGCGAGCCGATCGTCTCCGACGGCGAGCAGCGGTCGTCGAGCTTCGCTACCTACCCGCTCACCGACACCCTCGCCGGGACCGGGTTGGGTGACCACCTGGCCCCCGCCGGGCAGTACTTCGCGATCTTCTCCGACGGCCACCACCGCCAGCTGCCGCGGCTGACCGGCGGCCCGTTCCGGTACAAGAACTGGGCGGCGGACTCGCTGCGCAGGTCGTTGCAGATCGCGCACAGGCCGATGAAGCAGGCGGTGATCGCGCCGTCGATGCTGGACCTGCTCTACCCGCTGCACGAGCAGGTACCCGGGTACCCGCGCGAGCAGTTCGAGGAGGACCTGATCAACGAGGCCGAGCAGGACATCCGCAAGGCCTTCGAGGTGGGCGCCGCGCGGGTCTCGATCGACTTCACCGAGGGCCGGCTGGCCACCCGCAACGACCCGCGCAACCCGTGGACCGGGGCCGGGATGCTGCCGCACTTCATCGAGCTCAACAACCGGTTGCTCGACCGGTTCTCCGCCGAGGAGCGGCGCAACATCGGGATCCACACCTGCCCGGGCGGCGACCGCGACTCGGTGCACTCCGCGGACGTGCCCTACAACGACCTGCTGCCCAGCATGTTCGGGCTCAACGCCGGCTACTTCCTGATGCAGATGGCCAGCGAGCGGGACAAGGACCCGGTGTACGAGTCGATCGGCCGGCACCTGCGCTCGGACGCGAACGGGGTGACGCAGTTCGCCTACATCGGGGTGATCAATCCGCAGAATCCGCGGGTGGAGAGCCCGCAGGAGGTGGCCGAGGCGCTGATCCGGGCGGCGAACTTCATCCCCAAGGAGCAACTGGGCAGCACCGACGACTGCGGGTTCTCCCCGTTCAGCATCGACGAGAAGCCGCTGCACGGCTCGCCGGACTACGCTCGGGACATCGCCTTCCAGAAGATCACGAACCGGGTGGAGGGCACCCGGATGGCGGCGGAGAAGCTCGACATCTCGGCCTGATCCCACACCCTCGCGCCGCCGGTTCCCCTCGAGGATCCGGCGGCGCTCGTTCGTCGTGGAGGCATCGATGGACGCCGAGCAGAGCCTGTCGGGCCTGACCGTGAACCGGCTGCTGGAGGAGGTCGCCGCACGCACCCCGGCACCCGGCGGCGGGGCCGTGGCCGCGTTCGCCGCGGCGCTGGCCGCGGGGTTGACCGGCATGGCCGCGCGGATCGACGACCACCAGCAGGTGTCCGCCGCCCGCGCCGATGAGCTGCGGGCGGCAGCCACGGCGCTGGCCGACGCCGACGTCGCCGCCCACCGCGCGTACTGGCTGGCCACGCACACGCCGCGCGAGGACGACCCGTGGATGTGGCCCTCCCGGCTGCGCGAGGCGTTCGACGACACCGTCGACGTGCCGCTGGAGGTGGTGCGTGTCGCCGAGCAGGTCACTCTGCTCGCCGCCGCGCTCGCCTCCGGGGGCGAGCCGCGGCGGCGCGGGAACGCGGTGGCCGCAGCGCTGCTGGCAGCCGCCGCGGCGAACGCCGCCGCCCTGCTCGTGGCCGAGAACCTGGCCGGTGACCCCGAGGACGTCCGGGCCGGCTGCGCCCTCGGCCTGGCCGCCGCCGCCCGGCGTTGCGCCGACGGGCTGGTGTCTGCGTGACCGGGTGAGATCCGTCCCACGTCGACGTGACCGGACCCGCAGGTGCGACGATCGGGGCCGGGCCGCGGTCGGTGCAACGTGGCACAGGTCGGAGCAACCGAAGGAGAGCAGAGCATGAGTGAGTCCCCGTCCCGCGTCGCGATCGTCACCGGGGCCGCCCGCGGCATCGGTGCCGCCACTGCGGAGCGGCTGGCCCGCGACGGGTTCGCGGTCGCGGTGATCGACCTGGAGGAGGCGGCCGCCAAGGGCGCCGTCGAGGCGATCGAGGCGGCGGGCGGCCGGGCGCTGGCGGTCGGCGCGGACGTCTCCGACGCCGCGCAGGTCGAGGCCGCGGTCGACCGGGTCGCCGCGGAGCTCGGGGCGCCCACCGTGCTGATCAACAACGCCGGGGTCACCCGGGACAACCTGCTGTTCAAGATGACCGAGACCGACTGGGACACCGTGATGAGCGTGCACCTGCGCGGATCGTTCCTGATGAGCCGGGCCGTGCAGCAGCACATGGTGGCCGCGAAGTGGGGCCGGATCGTCAACCTGTCCTCCACCTCGGCGCTGGGCAACCGCGGGCAGGCCAACTACTCCGCGGCCAAGGCCGGCCTGCAGGGCTTCACCAAGACCCTCGCCATCGAGCTGGGCAAGTTCGGGATCACGGCCAACTGCATCGCGCCGGGGTTCATCGTCAGTGACATGACGAAGGCGACCGCGGAGCGGATCGGCGAGGACTGGGAGACCTATGTCGCCGCGCGCGCCGCGCAGATCCCGGTGGCCCGCGCCGGTCAGCCCGAGGACATCGCGCACACCGTGTCGTTCCTGGTGAGCGAGGGCGCCGGGTTCGTGTCCGGGCAGGTCATCTACGTCGCGGGCGGCCCGAAGGCCTGACCTGCCGCGGGGCCGGCCATCTGCCCGTCGCGTATCCGCGCCGCGGTATCGGCGCGGCGGGCAGGTGCGCGCGTCCCCGCCGCGGGGCGGGTATGGTCGGTGCTGATGATCTTCGGGGAGCGGTCGTGGCCGATGCGTGCCGCGATCGTGCTGGCGCTGCTGGCCGGGCTGGTCGGCATGCATCAGCTGCCCGTGGCCGGGATGCACGACCGGGCGGCCACCGCCCTGCCGGCCCCCGCCTCGCCGGGGGTGGCGACCGTTGCGCACCCCGAGACATCCGCGCTGCACCGCGACCACAGCGGCGACGGTGACCACGGCGGCCTGCTGCACCTGTGCCTGGCCGTGCTCACCGCGCTCGGGCTGCTGGCGGCCGCGGCCGCGCTGCTCGGCCTGGTCCGCCACCCCGTGCCGGCGCTGCGGAACCGGACGCAGGTCCGGATCCGGCCGCGTGGCCCGCCGCCGCCGGTCCCACGACGGCTCGCCCAACTCTGCGTGCTGCGGAACTGAGGAGATCCGGTCATCCGGTTCTCCACATTCCGCATCCGCAGAGAGGTTCGATGAGCACCACAGCACGTACGACGACGACGCGCGTCCTGGCCGCGGCGCTGCTGGGTGGCCTGGCCCTGGCCGGCTGTTCCGCCCCGGCCGGGCCGGCACCCGCGTCGGCTCCCGCCGCGCCGGGCAACGGGGCGAACCCGCAGACACACAACCAGGCCGACGTCCGGTTCGCCGGCGGCATGATCGTCCACCACCGGCAGGCGCTGCAGATGACCCGGCTGGTGCCCGGCCGCAGCGCCGATCCGCAGGTGGCCGACCTGGCCCGCCGGATCGAGGCCGCGCAGGGCCCGGAGATCTCCATCATGACCGGGATGCTGCAGCGGTGGGGCGCCGAGGAGGCGGTCCACCCCGACCACGAGGCCATGAACCACGGCGAGATGGCCCACGGTGGCACCGGCGGCATGGACCACGGCGGTATGGACGGGATGATGACCGCCGACCAGATGGCCCAGCTCGACCGTTCCTCGGGCGCAGCGTTCGACCGGCTGTTCCTGCAGCTGATGACCGCCCATCACGAGGGGGCGGTCCGGATGGCGCAGGCCCAGGTGGAGCAGGGTTCCGACGCCGAGGCCGTCGCTCTCGCCCGCGCGATCATCGACGCGCAACAGGGCGAGATCAACGAGATGCAGGGCATGCTCGCCAGGGCATGAGCGAGCGCGGCGGCGGACCGGCCCGGTCCGCCGCCGCACCGGCCCGGCGCCCACCGGCCCCGGGTAACCTGCGCGGCATGGCGCGGCCGGCGGACGGGCAGGACACGCGGTCCCGGCTCCTGACCGCGGCCGAGACCCTTTTCGCCGAGCGCGGCAGCGAGGCGGTGTCGCTGCGCGAGATCGGCCGCGCCGCCGGGGCCCGCAACGTGATCGCGGCGCAGTATTGGTTCTCCGACCGCGAGGGGCTGATCGGGGCCCTGCTGGACCGCCACCGGGCCGAGATCGAGACCCGCCGGCACGCCCTGCTCGACGCCTACGAGGCGGCCGGCCGGGACGACGTGCACGCCCTCGCCGGCGCCCTGGTCCGGCCGCTCGCGGCGAAGCTGGATCAGGGCGGCAGCGGCGCCGGGTACCTGCGGACGCTGGCCGACCTGCTGACCCGCCCGGAGCCGACCGTCGCCCCGCTGCGCGTCGAGGAGCCCGGTGACAGCATGGCCCGCTGGCGCACCCTGCTCGAACCGCTGCTCGAGCCGGCCGCGGTGGATCTGCACCGCCGCTTCCACACGCTGCGCTTCGTCGTCGTGGAGCTCGCGCACCGCGCGCAGGCCCCCGGCCGTACCGATCACCGGTTGTTCGTCAGCCAACTCGTCGACGCCGCCACCGGGCTGCTGTCGGCCGCGGTGTCCGAGGAGACCCGCCGGCTGCAGGCGCAGCGCCGCGCTGTGCGGTAGCCGGGCGGTAGCGCCGATCACGCTGCCGGGTCGCCCCGGTGGTCGATCCATGCGACGACGGCGACCGCGACCACCACCGCCGTGCACAGTCCCAGCGCGGCCAGCGGGCCCAGCCGCAGCAGCAGGCCGCCCGCCACCCCACCCAGCACGAGCAGCAGCAATGCGGCGGCCCGGCGCGGCCAGCGGGTGGACTCGCCGCTGCCCAGCCGGGACTGGAACGCGAGCCCGATGAGGGTGGAGGTGACCACGACCGTCGGCAGGTCGGGGGCCGCGTATGCGCGGGCCCAGCCGCCCTGCACGCCCATCGAGAACCCGAGGATGGTCGTCGACGTGATCTGCAGCACGGAGCCTGCACCGTGGGTCTGCAGCACGATCCCCATGGCGAGCAGCAGCAGCCCTGACCCGCCGAGCAGCACGAGTGAGCGCCGCCGGCCGGTCGGCGCGGTGCGGCCGAGCAGCCGACCGGCGAGCGCGGCGCCGAGCACGAACCCGGCGAACGCGCCGCCGATGTGGTCGACCGGGACGCGTTGGTTGCTGGTCAGCGCGGCGCCGAGCAGCACCACGTTGCCGGTCATGTTGGCGGTGAACACGTGGTCGACGCCGACGTAGCTGACCACGTCGACCACCCCGGTCACGAACGTCAACGCCAGCAGCAGCCCGAGGTGGCGGCGTTCCCGCTGGTCGCGCGGCTCAGGCAGCGCCGACCCTCCTCGTGGTAGGTGCACCGCACGGTAGGCACACCGCCGCCGTGGTTCAACCGCCGCAGCGGTACCCCGGCTGCGCCCGCCCGCCGGGGCTCAGCCCCCGCTGTTGCGCACGACGACCGCCCAGCCCGGCACCGCGCCGTGGCCGGGGATCGTCACGTCGTCACCGGTCAGGTTGACGATCACCGCACTGCCGTCCTTCGTGTCGCGGAAGGCCAGCAGCGGCTGTGTCGTCGACCGCCCGACCTCGATCTCCTTGTGCTGCAGCCGCGGCACCAGCCACTGCCACGCGGCGGTGAGCGGCGTCGGCTCGCCGCCGTCGGATCGGGTGCTGTCGGTCCACAGCGCCGAGTACTCCAGGCTGGAGCCCTGCGGCCCCCACAGCAGCGCGATCGACACGTCGGACCGGACGAACGCGGCCACCGTGGCGAGGGTGGCCGCCGCGCTGGCCGAGCTGTCCGGGCCGCCCTGGGCACCCGGGGGCACGTCGGGGTAGAACTCGGCCCACCAGATCGCCAGCGGGGTGCGCTGCCTGATCCAGTTCCCGATGGCGGCGAACTTCTGCGCGCCGACGTCCACCGGCGATGCCGCCTCGCCGCCCCGGGTCGCGGTCGACCCGTCGACGGCGATGAAGTCGGCGCCGACCTTGTGTTTGAGCCAGTAGTCGAGGACGTCGAGTGAACGCTGATCGACCACGCCCCACGGCCCCTGCAGGTCCGAGGAGTTCGGCGAACCCGGGTCCAGGCTGGTCATCACGACGTACGGGCCACCGATCTGGACGTCCGGTCGCACCGCTTTCACCGCCGTGTACACCTTGTTGTAGAGCGCGGTGTAGCCCTCGTAGTCCCAGCGGTTCTGGTCGGCGTGGTAGAAGCCCTTGAGCTCGTTCCACACCAGCACCCGCTCGATCTGCGGGTAGCGCTGCACCGCCTCGGCCGCGAGGGCCGCGAAGTCGTCGAAGTGGCTCGGGTCCGGCGCCACCTCGAGCTTCGACCAGTCGGTCTGGCCGGGTGTGCCGCCCTTCATCCAGTCCGGTGCGCAGCACAGGGTCAGCACGGTCCGGCCTCCCGTGTCCTTGATCAGTTGCATCCTCTTGTCGAGGCTGCTCCAGTCGTACTGCCCCGGCGCCGGCTCCGGGTTGAGGGTGCCGAAGCCCATCAGGTGCTGGTTCTGCCACACCGCGCCGGAGTCGCTGAGGATCTTCGCCCCGCGGTCGCGGGCCTCGGCGGGCTCGCTGGAGTCCAGGCTGTCCTGGGTGTGGGTGACGCCGAGCTCGAGGCGGGTGTCCTGCTGCTGCCAGTTCCAGCCCTGGCCCAGGTCGATCGAGCGGGCGGTGTCGGCGGACACCGGCGGAGCCTGGTGGGCCTTCGTGGAACCCGAGCAGCCCGCGAGCGCGAGGACGAGGACGAACGTCAGGGCGCCCCACGCGCCCGGCCGGATACGGCGGGAGCGGGCACGTGCGGTGCGAACCCGGTTATCGAGCAACGTGGTGACCTAACAGAGTCTGGCGGACGGGGACGGCCCGGCGGCAGCCGACGGGGGCTGCGCGCGATGACACGGGCAAGAGAATCGCAGGGTGCCGCTGTGGTGATGCTGAGAGGTCACCGCCGGGCCCCATGACCGGTGTTCGGGGCCGACACGGGCCCGGTTCGTCGGCCCGGTTCGTCGCCGTGCGTCACCCGTGCAACGCCGGGAGCCGGTGCGCGTTGCGGTACCAGCCGTCGCGGGCGAGCAGGTCGGCGTGCGAGCCGCGTTGCACGACCCGGCCCCCGACGACGACGTAGATCGTGTCCATCCGGTCCAGCCGGGCCAGATCGTGGGTGATCAGCAGCAGCGCGCGGTCCCCGGCCGCGGCGAGCAGGTCGTCCAGGACGGCGTCGCGGGTGTCGGGGTCGAGGTGGGTGGTCGGCTCGTCGAGCACCAGGACCGGCGCGTCGGCCAGCAGCGCCCGGGCCAGCGCGAGCCGCTGCCGCATGCCGCCGCTGAACCGGGCGCCATGGGTGCCGATGTCGGTGTCGAGGCCGCGGGGCAGCGCGGCGACCGCGGTGTCGAGGCGGACCCGGGTGAGCGCGTCCCACAGTTCGGCGTCGGACGCGCCGGGCCGGGCCAGTCGCAGGTTCGCCCCGACCGAGCCGGCGAACAGGTGCGGGTGCTGAGGCACCCCGCTGATCAGTGCACGAGCGGCGTCGGCGGGGTGCTCGACGAGATCCGCGTCGCCGAGATGCACGGTGCCCGCGTCCGGGTCGCGGAACCGGAAGAGCACTGCGGCCAGCGTGCTCTTGCCCGACCCGCTGGGCCCGACCACCGCGATCCGCCCGCCCGGCTCGAGATCGAGGTCCAGGCCGTCGAGCGCCCACGGCTCGCCGGGGGCGTAGCGGACCCGCAGGCCGCGGGCCCGCAACGCCCCCGGCTCGATGGGGGCCGGGGCCCCGCCCGCGGGGCTGTGTTGAGGGGCCCCGCCCGCGGGGCTGTGTTGAGGGGCCCCGCCCGCGGGGCTGTGTTGAGGGGCCCCGCCCGCGGGGCCGCGCACCGCGGGCGGGGTGTCCAGAACGTCGAACAGCCGGGCGCCGCCGGCGCGCACCGCCCCGAGACGGGCGGCCGCGGCGGGCAGCGGGGCGACGATCTCGAAGGCGGCCAGCGCGGTCAGCACCAGAACCGCGAGCGGGATCGGGCGCAGCGTCCCGGCCTCGACGGCGGCGACGCCGAGCAGCAACGTGCCCCACAGCGTCAGCCCGCCGAGCAGTGCGGACGCGCCCGCACCCAGGCCGAGCAACCCGGCGTCGCGGCGGGCGACGCGAGTCAGCTCGGCGTCGGCCTGCTCCACCCGGTGCACCGCCCGGTCCATCGCGCCGTACGCGACGAGGTCCGGGGCACCGTGCAGCGCGTCGACGAGCGCGGTGGACAGCTCCCCGCGGGCCGCGGCCAGCCGCCGTCCCGGGGCGCGGCCCAGGGCGGCGGCGACGAGCGGGACCGCGACCCCGGCGAGCAGCAGCCCCGCCGCGAGGAGCAGCCCGCCGGGGACGAGCAGCGCCGTGCTCAGCGCGACCGCGCCGGCCCCGGTGAGCAGCGCGGACAGCGGCGGGGTGAGGCCGCGGACCAGCAGGTCCTGGGTGGCGTCGGTGTCGCTGACCAGGCGCGACACCAGGTCACCGGAGCGGAACCGCCGGATCGGTTCGATCTCGGCGAGCCGGGCGTAGACCCGCACCCGGGCGTCGGCCAGGGTGCGCAGCGCGGCGTCGTGGGTGACCAGCCGCTCCAGGTAGCGGGCGACGCCGCGGGACACTCCGAGCGCCCGGGTGAGCACGATCGCGGTGCTCAGCGCGGTGATCGCGGGGTGGGTCGCGGCGGTGGCGATCAGCCACGCGGCCAGGCTCAGCAACCCGGCCCCGGACGCGGTGGCCACGGCCCCCGCGAGCACGCCGAGCACGAACCGGGAGCCGCGTGGGCGGGCCAGCGCGATCATGCGCCACAGCGGGTCGCGGGTCACCGGCCGGCCTCGGCGACCGCCGGGACCCGGCCGCCGACCAGGTGCACGGTCTCGTCGACGACCTCGGCCCAGCCCGCGTCGTGCGCGACGATCACACCGGTGCGTCCGGCCAGTAGCCGGGCGACCGCGGTGCGCACGGCGGCGGCGTTGTCCGGGTCGAGGTGCGCGGTCGGTTCGTCGAGCAGCACGATCGGGGCGTCGCGCAGGAAGGCCCGGGCCAGGGCGACCCGCTGGCGCTGACCGGCGGAGAGCCGAGCACCACGCTCGCCGAGGCGGGTGTCGTAGCCGTCGGGCAGGCCGGCGACGACGTCGTGCAGTTCGGCGAGCTCGGCCGCGCGGCGGACCTGGGCAGAGCTCGCGTCGGGGGCGCCGAGCCGGATGTTGCCCGCGACGGTGTCGTCGAACAGGTAGGGATGCTGCGGGACCCAGGCGATGCGCCGGCGGATCCGGTCAGGATCGGCGGCGTCGAGCGGGACCCCGTCGACGACGATCCGGCCGGTGCCGGGGTCGAGGAACCGCAGCAGCAGCGCCAGCAGCGTGCTCTTGCCGGAGCCGCTGGGGCCGTCGATGAGCACCGTGCGCCCTGCCGGGACGGTGAGCGACACCCTGTCGAGCGCGGGAATGTCCCGCCCGGGATAGCGGAACGTCACCTCCTCCAGACGCAGCCCCACCGCGCAGTCGGCGGCCTGCCGGCTGCCCTCGGGGGCCTGCGGACGACGGTGCGGCTGCTGAGCGCGGCCGCCCGGGCCGTCCAGCACGGCGAAGACCTGCTCGGCCGCGGCGATGCCCTCCATGCTCGCGTGGAACCGCGCCCCGACCTCGCGCAACGGCAGGTAGGCCTCCGGGGCGAGGATCAGCACCAGCAGCGCGGTCTCCAGGTCCAGTTGCCCGTACAGCAACCGCAGCCCGATCTCCACCGCGACCAGCGCGACGGCCAGGGTGGCGACGAGTTCGAGCACGAACGCCGAGAGGAACGCGGTCCGCAGCGTGCCCATCGTCGCCCGGCGGTGCTGGTCGGTCACCCGGCGGACCAGCGCCGCCTCCGCCTTGGCCCGCCGGAACAGTGCGAGCGTGGGCAGGCCCTCGACGACGTCGAGGAAGTGCCCGCCGAGCCGGTGCAGCAGCCGCCACTGCCGGCGGGTGCGGGCCTGGGTGTGCCAGCCGATCAGCGCCATGAACAGCGGGATCAGCGGCAGGGTGAGGCCGATGACCAGCGCGGAGATCCAGTCCGCGCGGGCCACCACGACGAGCACGGCGAGCGGCACGAGCACGGCCAGCACGAGTTGCGGGAGATAGCGGGCGAAGTAGTCGTCGAGCGCGTCGAGGCCGCGGGTGGCCAGCGTGACCAGCTCACCGGCGCTGCGCCCGGCCGGGTCGGGCGGGCCCGCGGTCACGTGCGTGACCAGCGCGCGGCGCAGTTGCGACTTGGCCCGCGCGGCGCTGCGCAGCGCCGCGGCCTCCGCGCCGTAGGCCAGCGCCGCCCGGGCCAGCGCGACCAGACCGACCGCGCCCACCGCCCATCCGAGCCCGGTCAGGCCGCTGCCGTCGGTGGCGCCGGCGACGGTGTGGGCGACCAGCCAGGCCTGCGCCAGGATCAGCCCGGTCAGCGCGCCCCCGCAGACCACCGCGACGGCCAGATGCACCCGCACCGCGCGGGCGGTGCGCAGCAGCCGGGGGTCGAGGGGTTTCATCGCGCTCAGCCGTCGAGTCGGGGTACCGGAAGTGCCGACTCGCCCTCCCGGAAGTGCCGACTCGCGGGGGTGGGGGTGATGTGTTCGCGGGTGACGCGGCGGCGGAACACCCAGTAGCTCCAGGCCTGGTAGGCGATCACCAAGGGGAACAGGAACACACCGATCCAGCTCAGCACCGTCAGGGTGTACGGGGCCGAGGCGGCGCCTCGGACGGTCAGGCTGAACGCCGGATCGGTGGTCGAGGGCAGCACCGTCGGGAACATCGACCCGAAGATCACGACGGAGACGGCGGCGACAGCCACCATGGTGGCGCTGAACGCCCACCCCTCGCGCCCGCGGACCGCCAGCCCGGATCCGGCGACCAGCGCGAGGACCGCGACCACGGCCAGCGGCAGCGTCCAGGACGCGCCGTGCTCGGCCTGGGTCCAGCCGAGGAAGGCCACCGTCGCCGGCACCGCCGGCAGCGCCAGCCGGGCGATCGCGTGCCGGGCGCGCCGGCGCACCGGACCGTCGGTCTTCAGCGTGAGGAACACCGCGCCGTGCAGGGTGAACAGCACCAGCGTCAGCGCCCCGCCGAGCAGCGCGTACGGGCTGAACAGGTCGAGCGGTCCGGCCGTGACGACGTGCTCGGCGTCCATCGGCACCCCGTGCACGAGGTTCGCGAACAGCACGCCCCACAGGAACGCCGGCACCGTGCTGCCGGCGACGATCGCGACGTCCCAGCGCGCCCGCCACCGCGGGTCGTCGACCTTGCCGCGGTACTCGAACGCGACCCCCCGCGCGATCAGCGCGAGCAGGATGGCCAGAATCGGCAGGTAGAAGCCGCTGAGCATGGAGCCGTACCAGGCCGGGAACGCGGCGAACGTCGCGCCGACGGCGGTGATCAGCCACACCTCGTTGCCGTCCCACACCGGCCCGATGGAATTGATCATGACGCGGCGGTCGGTGTCGTCGCGGCCGAGCACCGGCAGCAGCATCCCGACGCCGAAGTCGAATCCTTCGAGCACGAAGTAGCCGGTCCACAGCACGGCGATCGCGACGAACCAGATGACGGGGAGGTCCACGGCGGGCTCCTAGTAGACGAAGGCGGGGACGGGCTCGTCGCGGCGGCCGGCGTCGCGGCCGGCGAGCGGATCCGCGGCATCCGGGTCGTCCGGGTCGTCCGGGTCGTCGCTGTCGTCCGGGTCGTCGCTGTCGTCCGGGTAGGGCATGACGTGTCCCGGCCCGGCGTTCACGTAGCGCCACAACAGCCCGCCCTCGACCACCGCGAGCACCGCGTAGATCAGCGTGAACGCGGTCAGCGAGATCGCGACCTCGGTGAGGCTGACGCCGGGAGAGACGCTGTGCGCGGTGAGCAGCTCACCGACCACGGTCCAGGGCTGGCGGCCCATCTCGGTCAGCACCCAGCCGAAGACGTTGGCGGCCAGGGCGGCGGGCAGCGCGGCGATCGCGACCCGGTACATCCAGCGCCGGCCGGGCAGTCGGCCGCGCCGGGTCAGCCACAGCCCCAGCACCGAGACCGCGACGCCGGACAGCCCGAGCCCCATCATCAGCCGGAAGGCCCAGTACAGGACCGCGACGTTCGGCCGGTAGTCGCCGGGGCCGAAGGCGGCCTCGTAGCGGGCCTGCACGTCGTTGATGCCCTGCACGTCGCCGTGGAGGTCGCCGGTGGCGAGGAAGCTGAGCAGGTGCGGGATCTGCAGGTTGATGTGGTTGCGCCCGTTCTGGATGTCGCCGACGGCGAACAGCGAGAAGCCGGCGCCGTCCTCGTCGGTCCACAGCGCCTCGGCCGAGGCGAGCTTCATCGGCTCGTAGCGGGCCATCAGCTTGGCCTGGTGGTCGCCGGAGATGGCGACGAGCACCCCGGCCAGCGCGGTGACCACGAATCCGACGCGCAGGGTCCTGCGGAACAGTTCGTGCTCGCTCGGGTGCGGGGGCTCGGCGCCGCGGCGCGGCCAGCGCTCGCGCATGAGCTTGAACGCGCTGACCGCGACCACGAACAGCCCGGCGGCGATGAACGCGCCCGCGACCACGTGCAGGTAGGTCGACCAGGCCTGCTGGTTGGTGAGCACGGCACCGATGTCGGTGAGCCGGGCCCGGCCGGTCTGCGGGTCGACCGCGAACCCGACCGGGTGCCGCATCCAGGCGTTCGCGGCGATGATGAAGTAGGCCGAGAAGTTGGTCGCGACCGCGGCGATCCAGATGCACGCGAGGTGCACCCGGCGGGGGAGCCGGTCCCAGCCGAAGATCCACAGTCCGATGAACGTGGACTCCAGGAAGAACGCGAGAAGCGCCTCCAGGGCCAGCGGCGCGCCGAACACGTCGCCGACGAAGGTCGAGTAGCTGCTCCAGTTCATCCCGAACTGGAACTCCTGGACGATCCCGGTGACGACGCCCATCGCGAAGTTGATCAAGAACAGCTTGCCGAAGAACTTGGTGGCACGCAGGTACTCCTGCTTGCCCGTGCGGTACCACGCGGTCTGCAGGCTCGCGACGATCACGGACAGGCCGATCGTCAGCGGCACGAACAGGAAGTGGTAGATCGTCGTGATCCCGAACTGCCACCGCGCGAGATCCAGTGCCGCCATGTCGCCCCTCAGGTCAGGCTCGAACTTCTACATCCCGTAGTAGTTCTACCGCACGTAGAAGAATGGGCGCATCGAGGTGTGCCACGGGACACCGAACGCCGTGATCACCGGTTCCGGGACATCCCGGCCGCATCCGGCCGGGATGTCCCGGACGTGCTGATCAAGCCCGGTGGGCATCGGCGCCGGGCGGGGGCGCGGCGCGGGGCGATGAGAGCGGATCAGGGTCCGGCCGGCGGCTCCGGCACCGCGCGTGCCGGGACGGCGAAATGCAGGCCCAGCGCCGGACCGAGGTCGGCGACGGTCTGGTCCCGATGGGCGTCCATCAGCGCGACCACCGCCGGGTTGTCCCCCCGGCGCAACGCGGTGATCATCTTGCGGTGCTCGCGGACGACCCGGCGCCGCGCGCCCTGGTCGTAGAGGTGGACCGTGCGGTAGGCGTCGGTCATCTTCCAGATCCGGTCGATCTCGTCGACGACGAGGTGCAGACCGGAGAACCGGAACATGGTGAGGTGGAACCGGTGGTTCGCCGCGGCGATCCGGGCGACCTCGCCGCTCGGGACCACCGCGGACAGCTCGGTGTTGACGGCGGTGAGCTCGCGCAATTGGGCGCCGGTCAGCCGGGGCAGGGCCAGCAGTACCTCGGTCTCCAGAGCGCGGCGCATGAGGTAGGCCTGGCGGAGCTCCTCGGCGTTGAGCCTGGTGACCGAGTAGCCGACGTGCGGCTCATGGCGGAGGACGCCCTCGGTCTCGAGCGCCTTGAGTGCCTCCCGCACCGGGATCCGGCTCACGCCCAACCGGACCGCGAGCGACTCCTGCCGCACCTGCTGGCCGGGCACCAGCTCCCCGGTGCGCATCATGTGCCGGATCTGGTCGACCACCCGGCTCACCGCGCTCACCCGGCGGCCCCGGTCGGCGGCCGGGGCGGCGCCGGGATCGACGGTCATGCGCCCTCCTCGGCGAGCGGGCGACGGGCCTGGCAGAGGGTAGTCCACATCGGTACCGGCTCAGCGCGCCGACGACCCCGAGGCGCCCAGCGCGAGCGGGGCGACGGCGGCGTGCGCGCGGCGCAGCCGCTCCCGGAACTCGGCCAGCTGGGGTCCGGTCATCGTGTTCTCGACGCGGCGTTCGAGGGCCGTGACGGCCGACGCGCACCGGGCCATCCGCTCCCGCCCCGCGTCGGTGAGGTGGACGAGCCGCACCCGGCGGTTGCGGGTGTCGCGGGAGCGCACGACGAGGCCGTTGCGCTCCAGCAGGAGCACCAGCTCGTGCATGGTCTGCGGGGTCACGAACGAACGCCGGGCCAGCTGCGCGGAGGACAGCCCGTCGCGGTGCGCGAGCACGGTGAGCGCCGTGTACTGCGGAGTGGTCAGGCCGTGCGGGCGCAGCGCGTCGTCGAGCACGGCGCGGATCGCGAGCTCCAGCTGCTTGACCAGGTACAGCGTCGACGGCGGTGAGCCCGTGGCCTCGGTGTCCACACGTGTGAGCCTAGGCCCGCGGACGCCCGGATGATCGCTGTCGCTAGCGTGCGCGCGGGCCGGGTCGCGCGCATGTCACCCGGCCGGGCGACGACGGGGGAGCAGGGTGCGGGTCGGTGCGTTCTTGCTGGCCCCGGGCTTCCCGGGACAGGACCACGCGACGGTCCTGGACACGACCGTCGCCGCCGCGGTGGCCGCCGAACAGGCCGGCTTCGACGACGTGTGGGTCGCCGAGCACCACTTCATGTCCTACGGGCTGTGCCCGTCCGCGGTGACCCTGGCCGGCTACCTGCTCGGGGCCACCCGGCGGATCGCGGTCGGCACCGCGGTCAGCGTGCTGTCCACCCAGCATCCGGTGGCGCTCGCCGAGCAGGCGCTGCTGCTCGACCAGGTCTCCGGCGGCCGGTTCCGGCTCGGCGTCGGCCGCGGTGGGCCCTGGGTCGACCTCGAGGTGTTCGGCACCGGTCTCGACCGCCAGCAGGACGGCTTCGCCGAATCCCTCGACCTGCTGCTCGCCGCGCTGACCGGGCCGACGGTCGCGGCCGACTCCGAGCGCTTCCGGTTCCGCGAGGTCGCGATGACGCCGTCCCCGCGCACCCGGCCGCACCCGCCGGCCGTGCTGGCGGTGACCTCCCGGGTAGGCCTGGAACTGGCGGCCGCGCGCGGGCTGCCGATGCTGCTGGGGATGCACGCCGACGACGCCGAGAAGGCCCGGTTCTGCGCGGAGTACCGGCAGGTCGCGGCAGCGACCGGGCGCACGGCGGAGCCGGCTCACCTGAGTACCCACCTGGCCTACGTCGCCGACACCCGGGCGGAGGCGCAGGCGACCGTGCGCGCGGCGCTCCCGCGGTGGCTGCGGCCCGGGCTGGCCGGCTACGTCCGCGTCGACGGCGCCGCGGGGGCCCCGCGCGATGCCGACGCCTACGCCGACCTGCTGTGCCGGTTGCACCCCGTCGGCTCGCCCGACGACGCCGTCACCCGGCTCACCGCCACGGTCGGGCGCACCGGCGTCGGGCATCTGCTGCTGATGGTCGAGGGCGCCGGTGATCGGGCCCGGACCTGCGAGAACATCGCCCGGCTCGGCGCCGAGGTGCTGCCCCGGTTGCGCGAAGGCAAGCGCCCGGTCATGCGCTGAGCAAACCCCTCCTCCCGGCACAGCCTGTCCACAGCCGGCGCACATCCGGTGTCGGCAATGTCGTCTTCGACGCGATATACGGCGACGAGGGGGAGGCGGCTGTGTCGGAACGTTCCGATGGACGACGAAAGATCGCGGTGATCACCGCGACCCTGGCCGGGGCCGGGATCCTGGGCTCGGCGGGGTTCGCGGGGCTCGCCGCGGCGGGTACGGGCTCATCGGACGCCGCAACCACGACCACGCCGTCCACGACGACGCCGTCCACGGGCTCGTCGTCGCCCGGCTCCGCGCCCACCGGCTCACCCGATGCCGCCACGAACAGCGACCCGGCCGGCAGCGGCGCCTGGACGCCGTCCGGAACGTCGGTGACCCACGGCCACCACTCCGGCGGCGGCGCGGCGACCTCGGGCGGCTCGTGATGCCGCTGCTGGAGACGCTGCCGGTCGGGCCGGACACCGCGCAGTGGCCGCTGTGGAGCACCACGGCCCGGATCGTCGTCACCGATCCGGGCGTGCTGGCCACGGCCCGCGCGGTCGTCGAGGCCCGGACCGCGGCCGTCGAGGAGGCGTGCAGCCGGTTCCGGGCCGACTCCGAGCTGTCCCGGCTGCCGGTCGACGGCCGGCCGGTGCGGATCGGCCCGCTGCTCGCCGAACTGGTCGCGGCCGCGCTGCTGGCGGCGCAGCGGACCGCGGGCGACGTCGACCCGACGCTGGGCCGGGCGCTGTCCGAACTCGGCTACGACCGGGACTTCGCGCTGATCCCGCCCCGTGCCGCCGTGCCGCCCGGACCGGTCGTCCGGGAGCCGGCGTGGCAGCGGATCCGGTTGCACGACGGGGCGCTGACGGTGCCCGCCGGGGTTCGGCTCGACCTCGGCGCCACCGCGAAGGCCTGGACGGCCGACCGGTGCGCCCGCGACGTCGTCGAGCACTGCGGCGGCGGCGCGCTCGTCGCCCTGGGCGGTGACATCGCGACCGCGGGCGAGGCCCCGGCCGGCGGCTGGCAGATCCGGGTCCAGGACCGCCCCGAGGACCCGGCAATCGTCGTGACGCTGGCCGCGGGTGGGGCCGTCGCCACGTCGAGCACGGTGAGCCGGGCCTGGACACGCGGCGGGCACCGGGTGCACCACGTGCTCGACCCGCGCACCGGCGCCTCGGCCGCCCCGGCCTGGCGCACGGTCACGGTCGCCGCCGGCAGTTGCCTGGAGGCCAACACGCTGACCACCGCGGCGGTCGTCCGCGGTCTGGACGCGCTGCCGTGGCTGCGCGGGCTCGGGGTCGCGGCCCGGCTGGTCGGCTCGGGCGCCAAGGTCGTCACCCTCGGTGGGTGGCCGGGGCAGGTGCGGTCGTGAACGCACTCTGGTACGTCGGCCGCGGCACCGGCCTGGTGTCGATCCTGCTGCTCACCCTGGTCGTCGCGCTGGGCGTGGCGAATCGCTGCGGGCGGCGGGTCCTCGGGCTGCCGCGGTTCGCGGTCGCCGCCGTGCACCGCAGCGCGAGCCTGCTCGGCGTGGTGTTCGTGGCGGTCCACGTGCTGACGCTGCTGCTCGACCCGGACGCCCGGCTGAGCGTGCTCGACCTGGTCCTGCCGTTCCACGCCGCGCTCTC
Source organism: Pseudonocardia acidicola (assembly GCF_012911935.1). GTDB lineage: Bacteria > Actinomycetota > Actinomycetes > Mycobacteriales > Pseudonocardiaceae > Pseudonocardia > Pseudonocardia acidicola. The sequence continues at coordinate 80,147 of NZ_JAAXLA010000014.1, forward strand.
GCCGTTCTGGTACGGCCTGGGCACCGTCGCGTTCGACCTGCTCGCCGCGCTGGTCGTCACCAGCCTGCTGCGGGCCCGGATCGGCCCACGGGTCTGGCGCGGCGTGCACTGGCTGGCCTACGCGTGCTGGCCGATCGCCCTCGGGCACGGTCTCGGCTCCGGCAGCGACGCCGGCTCCGGCTGGATGCTCGTCGTGGTCGGCGTCTGCGTGGCCGCGGTGCTCGGCGCCGTGGCCTGGCGGTTCTCGCCGCGGTTCGCCGAGGTCGACGACCGGCGCGCCGCCACGATCCCCCGACCGACGGCAGGTGCCCGATGACCGCAGTACTGGATCCCGCGGGCGCCGCCGCGATCGGCGGCCGCCGGTTGCTGGCCGCCGCCGAGGCCGACCTCGACGCCCACCTGCGGCGCAGCGGGCCGGTGCCCTGGCGGGGCGCGCCCGGTGCGCTGCTCGCCGAGCTGGAGGCGGCCGGGCTGACCGGCCGCGGTGGCGCCGGGTTCCCGGCGTGGCGCAAGCTGGCCGCGGTGGCGGAGGGCAAGGAGCCCGTCGTCGTCGCCAACGGCGCGGAGGGGGAGCCGGCGAGCGCCAAGGACCGGACACTGCTGCGCCGCGGCCCGCACCTCGTCCTGGACGGGCTGCAGCTCGCCGCCGAGGCCGCCGGCGCCGTCCGGGCCCACCTCTACGTCGCACCGGCGACGTTCGACACCGCCCTCGCCGCGCTGTCGCGACGGCGGGAAGCGGGGGTCGACCGGGTCGCCGTCGAGGTCGTCGAGGCGCCGGAGGCGTTCCTCTCCGGTGAGGAGTCCGCGGTCGTCGCCCGGCTGAGCGGGCGCGCGGCGCTGCCCGCCGACAAGGCCCGGCGCGTCGTCGAGTCCGGCGTGCGCGGACGGCCGACCGCGGTGCAGAACGTCGAGACGCTGGCCCACCTCGCGCTGATCGCCCGCTACGGCCCGGCCTGGTTCCGGGCCGCGGGCACCCCGGCCGAGCCGGGCACGATGCTGGTGACCCGCAGCGGGGCCGTCCCGGCGCCGGGGGTCGACGAGGTCGCGCACGGCACGCCGCTGCCCGCGGTGCTCGGCCACTACGGTGGGGTGACCGGCCCGGTGCTGGTGGGCGGGTACCACGGGGCGTGGCTGGCCCCGCACGAGGTCGCCGCGGCGCGCCTGTCCCGGGCCTGTCTGCAACGGTTCGGCGCGACCCCCGGGGCGGGGGTGCTGTTCGCCCTGCCGCCCGGACGCTGCGGCCTCGCCGAGACCGCGCGGATCACCGGGTACCTGGCAGCCCAGAGCGCCCGCCAGTGCGGGCCGTGCCGCAACGGACTGCCCCGGATGGCCGAGACGCTGAGCCGGCTGGCCGGGGGAGCGCGCGACCCGCGGCTCGTGGCGCAGGTGCACCGGATGACCGCGCTCGTCGCCGGCCGCGGCGCCTGCCACCACCCGGACGGCACGGCGGCGCTGGTCCGCTCCGCGTTGCGGGTGTTCGCCGGCGACGTCGACGCACACCTCGCGGGCCGCTGCCTCGCGCGACGCGCTGACCGGCGGGCGATGACGAGGGACACCGGAGGGACGAACCGATGACCGATCGGCTGCACATCGACTGGACCCGGTGCACGGGCCGCGCGCTCTGCGTCGAGCTGCTGCCCGAGTTGCTCGACCGCGACGAGTGGGGCTACCCGATGGCGCACCGGCCCGGATCGGCCGACGTCGCGGTGCCCCGCGAGCTGGCCGGGCACGCCCGCCGTGCGGTGCGGGACTGCCCGCGGCTCGCGCTGAGCCTGCTCCCCGATCACCGGTGAACATGATCGCCGGGCGTGAGCCGCCCTACACACGGCGTGCTGGGCTCGCGTTGCGGCACCTAGACTCGGCAGGATCTCGACCGGCGTGCGCAACGCCCTAGGGTCCCGCCCGCCCCGGGCGTGCGGCGATCAGCTCGTGCTCGGCAGTGCGGCCGTCAGGGCCGGTGAGGAGTCTGGATGAGTACCCCCCAGGTGGACACCGACGCGCTCGACCGCGGTGCTCCCGCCGAGCCCGACGAGCTGGTGCTCGCCGGCGAGTTCCCGGCGGCCACCCGCGAGGAGTGGGCGAAGCTCGTCGACGGCGTCGTGCGCAAGGCCGGCCGCATCCCGGAGGACGCCGCCGACGGCGCCGGGGTCGACGCGCTCACCTGGGCCACCCCGGACGGCATCCGGGTGCGGCCGCTCTACACCGCGGAGGACACCCCGACCGACGGCGCCGCCGCGCCCGGCGTGCCGGGCCGGGCCCCGTTCGTGCGCGGCGCCCGCGCCGCCGGTGTCGTCCCGCAGGGGTGGGACGTGCGGCAGCGCCACGCCGACCCCGATCCGGACGCCACCAAGACCGCGATCATGGCCGACCTGGAGAACGGCGTGACCTCGGTGTGGCTCGGGGTCGGGCCGAACGGGACCGCGGTCGCCGACCTGCCCGCCGTGCTCGCCGAGGTCTATCTCGACCTCGCCCCGGTGGTGCTCGACGCCGGCCCGGCCGCCGAGGAGGCCGCGGTCGCGTTCCTCGCGCTCGCCGACGACCGCGGCGTCGCCGCCGCCGACCTGGTCGGCACCCTGGGGCTCGACCCGATCGGGCTGCGGGCCCGCACCGGGGAGGGCCCGGACACCGACTCGGTGGTGCCGCTCGCCCGGCGGGTGGCCGAGCAGCACCCGAAACTGCGCGCGATCGTCGTCGACGCGCTGCCGGTGCACGAGGCCGGTGGCTCCGACGCCCAGGAGCTCGGCTTCTCGATCGCGGCCGGCCTGGCCTACCTGCGCGCGCTGAGGGCCGCGGGCCTGGACGTCGCCACCGCCGCGCGGCTGCTGGAGTTCCGCTACGCCGCCACCGGCGAGCAGTTCCCGACGATCGCCAAGCTGCGTGCCGCCCGCCGGCTGTGGTCGCGGGTCACCGAGGTCTGCGGCGCGGCGTCGGCGCAGCACCAGCACGCCGTCAGCTCCTCGGTGATGCAGAGCCGCCGCGACCCGTGGGTGAACCTGCTGCGCGGCACCGTGGCCGGGTTCGCCGCCGGGGTCGGTGGCGCCGACGCGGTCACCGTCGCGCCGTTCGACGCCGCGATCGGACAGGCCGAACCGTTCTCCCGCCGGATCGCCCGCAACACCCAGGCCCTGCTCATCCAGGAGTCACACCTCGCCCGGGTGATCGACCCGGCCGGTGGGTCCTGGTTCGTCGAGCACCTGACCGACGACCTCGCGCAGGCCGGCTGGGCGTTCTTCCAGGAGATCGAGGCCGCCGGTGGCGCGGTGGCGGCCCTGGACCGCGGCCTGATCGCGCAGCGGACCGCGGAGATCCGCGAGCAGCGCGTCGCCGCGGTCGCGAAGCGGCGCGTCCCGCTGACCGGGGTCAGCGAGTTCTCGAACCTCGACGAGGCGCCCGTCGAGCGCAGCCCGCACCCCGAGCGCCCACCGGGCGGTGGCCTGCCGGTGTTCCGGCTCGCCGAGCCGTTCGAGGCCTACCGCGACCGGTCCGACGCGCATCTGGAGTCGGCGGGTGCCCGGCCGACGGCGTTCCTGGCCACGCTGGGCCCGCTGGCCGCATACACCGCGCGGGCCGGGTTCGCCCGCAACCTGCTGCAGGCCGGCGGTATCGCCGCACCCGACGCAGGACCGACCGAGACCCCCGAGGACGTCGTGACGGCGTTCACCGAGGCCGGGACGCCGGTGGCGGTGCTGTGCTCCACCGACGTGCTCTACGCCGAGCGCGCCGAGGCCACCGCCGCCGCGCTGCGCGAGGCCGGCGCGCGGACGGTGCTGCTCGCCGGGAAACCAGCCGACCCACCGATCCCCGGGGTGGACGGCTACCTGTACGCCGGCTGCGACGCGCTGGCTGTGATCGACGACGTCTACGGCGCTCTGGAGGTGGCGAAGTGACGGATCTGCCCGACTTCACGAAGGTCGCGCTGAACACCGGCGACACCCCCGCCGGCGACGCGCAGGCCTGGGCCGAGGCGCTCGGCGGCGCCGAGGCACCGCAGACCTGGGAGTCCCCGGAGGGCATCGGGGTCCAGCCGCTGTACACCCCCGCGGACCTCGAGGGTCTCGACTTCCTCGGCACCTACCCGGGGATCACCCCGTACCTGCGCGGGCCGTACCCGACGATGTACGTCACCCAGCCCTGGACGGTCCGGCAGTACGCCGGGTTCTCCACCGCGCAGGAGTCCAACGCGTTCTACCGGCGCAACCTGGCCGCGGGGCAGAAGGGCCTGTCGATCGCGTTCGACCTGGCCACCCACCGGGGCTACGACTCCGACCACCCGCGGGTGGCCGGCGACGTCGGCATGGCGGGCGTGGCGATCGACTCGATCTACGACATGCGCCAGCTGTTCGACGGCATCCCGCTGGACCGGATGTCGGTGTCGATGACGATGAACGGTGCCGTGCTGCCGGTGCTGGCGCTCTACATCCTGGCGGCCGAGGAGCAGGGGGTGCCGCCGGAGAAGCTGACCGGGACCATCCAGAACGACATCCTCAAAGAGTTCATGGTCCGCAACACCTACATCTACCCGCCGCAGCCTTCGATGCAGATCATCTCCGACATCTTCCGCTACACGTCGGAGAAGATGCCGAAGTTCAACTCGATCTCCATCTCCGGCTACCACATCCAGGAGGCGGGGGCGACCAACGACCTCGAGCTCGCCTACACCCTCGCCGACGGCGTGGAGTACCTGCGGGCCGGGATCGACGCCGGGCTGGACATCGACCGGTTCGCCCCGCGGCTGTCGTTCTTCTGGGCGATCGGGATGAACTTCTTCATGGAGGTCGCCAAGATGCGGGCGGCCCGGCTGCTGTGGTCGAAGCTGGTGAACCAGTTCGAGCCGCGCAACGCCAAGTCGCTGTCGCTGCGCACGCACTCGCAGACCTCGGGCTGGTCGCTGACCGCGCAGGACGTCTACAACAACGTGATCCGCACCTGCATCGAGGCGATGGCCGCGACCCAGGGGCACACCCAGTCGCTGCACACCAACGCCCTCGACGAGGCGCTCGCGCTGCCGACGGACTTCTCGGCACGCATCGCCCGCAACACCCAGCTGCTGCTGCAGCAGGAGTCGGGCACCACCAAGGTCATCGACCCGTGGGGCGGCAGCTACTACGTCGAGAAGCTGACCAACGACCTGGCCCGGCGCGCCTGGGCGCACATCCAGGAGGTGGAGAAGGCCGGCGGCATGGCCCAGGCCATCGACGCCGGCATCCCGAAGCTGCGGGTGGAGGAGGCCGCGGCCCGCACCCAGGCCCGGATCGACTCCGGCCGCCAGCCGGTGATCGGGGTCAACAAGTACGTCGTCGCCGGCAGTGACGACACCGAGCAGATCGAGGTGCTCAAGGTCGACAACGCCGAGGTGCGGGCGCAGCAGCTGGAGAAGCTGGAGAGGCTGCGCTCGGAAAGGGATGCGCGCGACGTCGATTCGAAGCTCACCGCGCTGACCAACGCCGCGGCGGCCATCGCCGAGGGCTCGGCGCGCACGTCCGAGCAGAACCTGCTGGCCCTGTCGGTCGACGCCGCGCGGGCCAAGGCCACCGTCGGGGAGATCTCCGACGCGCTGGAGAAGGTCTTCGGGCGGCACTCCGGACAGATCAGGATCATCTCAGGCGTGTACTCCGAGGAGGCCGGCAAGAGCCCGGCCATCGCCCGTGCCCGTGAGCTGGTGGACGAGTTCGCGGCCGAGGAGGGGCGCCAGCCCCGCATCCTCGTCGCGAAGATGGGCCAGGACGGCCACGACCGCGGCCAGAAGGTCATCGCGACCGCGTTCGCCGACCTGGGCTTCGACGTCGACGTGGGTCCGCTGTTCCAGACCCCGGGCGAGGTTGCGCGGCAGGCCGTCGAGGCCGACGTGCACGTCGTCGGGGTCAACTCGCTGGCCGCCGGGCACCTCACCCTGGTCCCGGAGCTGCGCGAGGAGCTCGCCAAGCTGGACCGCTCCGACATCATGATCGTCGTCGGTGGCGTGATCCCGCCCGCGGACTACCCGGCGCTGCGTGAGGCCGGCGCGGCGGCGGTCTTCGGCCCCGGCACGGTCATCGCCGAGGCCGCGGTCGACCTCCTGGGCAAGCTCTCCGCCCAGCTGCAGCACGAGCACAGCGACGGCTGATGGCCCGCACGATCGACGTCCCGGCGCTGGCCAAGGGGGTCCTCGACGGGTCGCGGGCAACGCTCGCGCGGGCCATCACGCTCGTCGAGTCGAACCGGGCGGACCACCGGCAGGCGGCGCAGCAGCTGCTGATGGAGCTGCTGCCGCATGCCGGTGGCGCCCGGCGGGTCGGGATCAGCGGGGTGCCGGGTGTCGGGAAGTCGACGTTCATCGAGACCCTCGGCACCCGGCTGACCGGCGCCGGGCACCGGGTCGCGGTGCTCGCCGTCGACCCGTCGTCGACGCGCAGCAAGGGCTCGATCCTGGGCGACAAGACCCGGATGGCGAAGCTGTCCGCCGACGAGAACGCGTTCGTCCGGCCGTCGCCGAGCGCCGGGACGCTGGGCGGGGTGGCCCGGGCGACCCGGGAGACCATCGTGCTGATGGAGGCGGCGGGCTACGACGTGGTGCTCGTCGAGACGGTCGGGGTCGGGCAGTCCGAGGTCACCGTGGCCGGGATGGTCGACACGTTCCTGCTGCTGACGATCGCCCGCACCGGCGACTCGCTGCAGGGGATCAAGAAGGGCATCCTCGAGCTCGCCGACGTGGTCGCGGTGAACAAGGCCGACGGCCCGCACGAGCGCGACGCCAAGGCCGCGGCCCGCGAGCTGGCCGGCGCGTTGCGACTGATGCGACCGGCCAGCGAGTCGTGGCGGCCGCCGGTGCTGCCGTGCAGCGCGCAGACCGGCGCCGGGATGGACGAGGTCTGGGAACAGATCGAGAGGCACCGGGCGACGCTCGAGGCCAGCGGCGAGCTGGCCGGGCGGCGGGCCGACCAGCAGGTCGAGTGGATGTGGGCGATGGTCCGCGACCAGCTCATGGACCGGCTGCACCACGACCCGGGGGTCCGCGGGGCCCTGCCCGGGCTGGAGCGCGACGTCCGCAGCGGCGAGCTGACCCCGACGCTGGCCGCGCAGACCATCCTCGACACCCTCGGCTGACGCCCCGGTCGTGCGCGGTCAGTGGTGCCCGGGCACCGCTGACCGCGCACGGGCGCGCCAGCGCCGACTGCGGCGGGGGAGCATGCTGGGCGGATGGTCGATGGTGCGGCGGAGGCGGAGAACGGCCGGGCGCCGCCGACGCGGCCCCGGCCCGCGGACGCGCCCGCGTCCGCGGCCCGGGGGCTGCCGCGCGGGGTCCGCGAGCTCGCGGTGCGCACGGTCGTCAGCGCCTGGAACGACAACATCTTCAGCGAGGCGGCGGCCGCCGCGTTCTGGCAGACGCTCTCCCTGCCGCCGCTGCTGCTCGGGCTGCTCGGCAGCCTCGGCTACATCGGTGACTGGTTCGGACCGAACACCGCCGCGGTCGTGCAGGCGCGCATCGTGGCCGCGACCGGCGGGGTGTTCAGCCGCAACGCGGTGGACGAGATCATCGCGCCGACGGTCGCGCAGATCCTGTCCACCGGACGCAGCGAGCTGGTCTCGCTCGGTTTCATCATCTCGCTGTGGTCCGGATCCTCGGCGATCTCGTCGTTCGTCGACGCCATCACCCGCGCGCACTGCCAGTACGGCATCCGCAATCCGGTGTGGCAGCGGATCCTCGCCCTGATCATGTACATGGTCGGGCTGGTCGGTGGCATCATCGCGCTGCCGGTGCTCGCCCTGGGCCCCGACCGGCTGCCCGAGTTCCTGCCGCTGCCGTGGCGGCCCACGGCCGTCACGCTGATCAACTACCTGTACTACCCGGTGGTCGGGCTGATCCTCGTGCTCGCGCTGACCACGCTCTACTGGGTCGCGCTGCCGGCCAAACCGCCGTGGTACCGGGCGCTGCCGGGGGCGCTGCTGGCGGCGGTGGTGTTCCTGGTCGGGGCCACCGGACTGCGGGTCTACATCAATTGGCTGACCGGCACCGGCTACACCTACGGCGCGCTGGCCGCGCCGATCGCCTTCCTGCTGGCGACCTTCTTCATCGGGCTGGCCATCGTGCTCGGCGCGCACTTCAACGCGGCGATCCAGGCGCTGTGGCCGGCCCCGCTGCGGGACCGGCGGGGTGCGCCGGCCCGCCCGCGCCCGCCGCGGCCGGCGTCGCCCTGCGAGGCCGACCGCGCCCCCTGACCGGACGGGCTCGGCGTCCGTACCGCGGTGGCCGTACGCACAGCAGGTGCGCGCGGCCACCGGCGTCGGGGCGACGGTGTCACGCGTCCAGGCTCTTGCCTCGCGTCTCCACGAGCACCGCGGTGCACACGAAGCTGAACGCCGCGATCACCGCGAGCATCACCCCGATCGCGATGCCACCGAACGAGGCCGCCAGCGGCCCGGCCACCAGCGGCGGGATCGCGCCGCCGAGGATCCCGGCGAGGTTGTAGGCCAGTCCGGCCCCGGTGTACCGGTAGCGGGTCCGGAACAGCTCCGGCAGGAACGCGCCGAGCGGACCGTAGGAGATGCCGAAGATGATCAGGGTGATGGTCAGGCCGATGCCGAAGGCCGCGGCGGTGCCGATGTCCAGGATCGGGAACAGCACCAGCGCCCAGGGCACACCGACCGCGGTCGACAGCATGATCACCTTGCGCCGGCCGAACCGGTCGGAGTAGATCGACGCCAGCACGATGGCCGTCGCGAAGAACACCGAGGCGATCATGCCGAGGCCCAGCACCAGCGGCCGGGGCAGGTTCGCGCCGGTGGGGCTGGTGCCGTAGCTGGTCAGGTACGCGGTGCCCATGTAGAAGAACGCGAAGAACAGCGTGGACGACCCGGCGCCGAGCAGGATCTCCCGGGTCTGCCCCCGGAACGCCTCGACGAACGGGGCCCGCGTGGCCGGGGCCGTCGCGGCGGCCTTGCGGGCCTGCTCGAAGACCGGCGTCTCCTCGATCTTCAACCGCACGTACAGGCCGACACCGACCAGCAGGATGCTGAGGATGAACGGGATGCGCCACCCGTAGGTCAGGAAGGTCTCGTCGCCGTAGCCGAGGACCAGGCCGCTGACCAGGAACGTGCCGCTGGACAGGAAGAACGCGATCGCCGGGCCGAGCTGCGGGAACAGCGCGTACCTGCCGCGCTGGCCGGGTGGTGCGTACTCGGCGGTGAGCAGGGTCGCGCCGGCCCACTCACCACCGACCGCGAAGCCCTGCGCGAACCGGAGCAGGACGAGCAGGATCGGGGCGGCGACGCCGATGCTCGCCGCGCCGGGCAGCAGGCCGATCAGGACCGTCGCGATCCCCATCAGCAGCAGCGTCGAGATGAGCGTCCGCTTGCGGCCGATACGGTCGCCGAAGTGGCCGAACAGGATCGCGCCGACCGGCCGCGCGACGAACGCGACGGCGAAGGTGGCGAACGAGGCCACGGTCCCGGCCGCCGCACCGAGGGCGGGGAAGAAGACGGTCGGGAAGACGAGCGCGGCCGCCGTGCCGTAGATGAAGAAGTCGTAGAACTCGATCGTGGTGCCCATGCAACTCGCGATGGCGATGCGCTTCATCGGCACCGGGGGTGTGTCGACACCGCCCGCGGGCGGCGCGATGGGGGAGCGGACCGCGGGCGCGGTGGCTTCGTCCTGCGACATCAGACCTCAGACCTCCGGGGGATCTCCATTGACGTCCGGAGCCGGTCGGGCAGGTCCGCCGGCACACCGCAGCAGAACGCCCGCCGACGCGGATGCGGACAGAATGGAAACAACGGACGTAATCCGGTACCTCCGGATGGGGGTATGGACGGCCACAGATCGGCAACGGCCGGCCGATCCGTGACTCACAGTGACGCGACGAGTGTGTTGCGTCCCCTGCTCAGTACCCGGTCCGGTGGGCCGGCGCCGGGGCCGCGCTGTCGGACCCGGGCCGGGCGGCCGCGAGGTGCGTCGCCGCGGCCGCCCACAGCATCGACGCCTCGGACGGCCCGGCGCACCAGGTGAACCCGAGCCCGCGGAACCGGCGCACGTGCTCGGCGGAGGCGCTGTAGATCCCGACCGGCACGCCGTGCTCCCGGCACGGGTCGACGATCGCGCGCAGCAGCGCGTCGTACTCCGGGCCGCCGCCCTGAGCGCCGGTGGGCAGGCCCGCGCTGAGGGCCAGGTCGGACGGGCCGACGAACACCGCGTCGACGCCGTCCACATCGAGGATCGCGGGCAGCGCGGACACCGCCTGCATCGTCTCGATCATCACGATGCAGGCGGGGTCGGCGGCCGGGCCGGTGGCGTCGCGCCAGTTCACCCGGGTCGGGCCGAAGCTGCGGGCCCCGCGCGGCGGGTAGTGGCACGCGGCCACGGCCCGGCGCGCCTCGTCGGCGGAGTTCACCAGCGGCACGATCACGCCCGCCGCGCCGCGGTCGAGTGCCCGCGAGATCGGGGCCGGTTCGTTCCACGGCACCCGGACCAGCGCGGGGGTGGCGGTGGCGCTCAGCGCCTGCAGCATCGGCAGCAGCGCGTCGTCGCCGATCAGGCCGTGCTGGGTGTCGATGCAGACGAAGTCGAAACCGATCGCGCCGATCAGCTCGGCGGTCGCCGAGCCGGGCAGCTGCAACCAGCCTCCGACCAGGTCCTCGCCGAGTCGTGCCGCCACTGCGGGGTGCGTCGTGTCCACCCCCGCACCCTGCCCGATTCCCCGGGCCCGATCCACCGCTGTGGCGTGCGCCGCCGCGCGGCCCGCCGCGCGCCTCCCGGATCCGGGCCCGGCACGTCATTAGGGTCGAGCGCCGATCGGTGGGCGTGGGAGAGGACGGCGCAGGGTGCTCGGGATCAGTCATGCCCTTTCCGGGGCGGCCGTCGGTCTGGCCGTCGCCGGCTTCGGCTCGCACCTGATAGCGGTCCCGGCCACGGCGGGCAGTGTCCTGACGTTCGCCGCGGTGTGCGCGGGGGCCGCGCTGCTGCCCGACCTGGACCACCCGAGCTCGACCGCGACCCGGCGCTTCTCCTGGGCGTCGGTCGTGGCCAGCCGCGTGGTGCGGCCGTTCTCGGCGCTGCTCTACCGGCTCACCCGGGACTCGCGTGACACCGGCCGCGGCACCCACCGCGGGATCACGCACACCGCGTTGTTCGCCGTGCTCATCGGGGTGCTGATCAACCTGGGGTCCGCGCGATGGGGCGCGCCGGTGGTGCTCGGCACGCTGTTCGTCTGCCTGGCGCTGGCGATCAAAGGACTGGACGCGCTGGTGCCCGGACCGCCGTCGCTGGTCATCGCTGCAGGCCTGACCTACGCCGCCGACCAGTGGGTCCCCGGCGGGACCGCGGGGACCGCAGGCTGGCTGGGTGCGGCCGTCGCGCTGGGGATGCTGGTGCACGCCCTGGGCGACGCGGTGACGGAGTCAGGGGTCCCGCTGCTGTGGCCGCTGCCGATCCGGCGCCGCCGCTGGTATCCGATCGGCAGCCCGCGGGCGTTGCGGTTCCGCGCCGGGGGCCCGGTCGAGACGGTGGTGGTGGGGCCCCTGCTGACGGTGGCGACGCTGGCGCTCGCGGTGCTGGTCGTGCCGGGCGTGCTGCCCTTCGCGCTGGCGATGCGCGACCACGTCGAACGGTTGCTGACCAGCGGCTGAGCCCGGTCCCGCAGGGCGCAGGACCGACCCGTGAGGCCCAGCCGGGCGGGCCCGGTTGGCCTTGCGAGGCGGAGGACGGGAGCGCGGTGCGGCGGCACCGTTGCCTTCGGGTCGGGGTGCCGACCGGCGCCCCGTGTCCGGCGCCCCGGCCCCCGCCCGTGCGCGGGGCGATGCACCATGATGCCGACGTGAGCGAGAGCAACGACACGTCCGGCAGGTTCCTGCGCAGGCGGCCGGTGATCGGGATCCTGCATCCCGGCGCGATGGGTGCGGCGATCGGATCGGCGTGCAAGCCCGTCGCCGGCGCGGTCATCTGGGCGGCTGCGGGCCGCTCCCAGGCCACGTCCAAGCGCGCCGAGCTGGCCGATCTCATCGGGGTCCCGGACGTGGCCGAGCTGGCCCGGCGCTCCGACGTGATCATCTCGATCTGCCCGCCGCACGCGGCCCGCGAGGTCGCCGAACAGGTCGCCGCGGCGGTCGCCGGCCGCTCCGACCCGCCGATCTTCGTCGACGCCAACGCGGTCTCCCCGGCCACGGTGTCGGGCATCGGGAATCTGCTGGGCGCCGACGTCGTCGTCGACGGCGCCGTGATCGGCCCGCCGGCGTGGGAGCCCGGGCGCACCGTGCTGTGGCTGTCGGGCCGGGCCGCCGGCGCTGTCGCCGAGCTGTTCGCCGGCTCCCCGTTCGACGCCCGGGTGCTCGGCCCGGAACTGGGCACGGCGAGCGCGCTGAAGGTCTGCTTCGCGCTGCAGAGCAAGGCGCTGCCGGCGATCTGGCTCGAGCTCGACGCCGCCGCTCGCGGGTTCGGTGTGGCGGACGCGCTGCGCGGCGAGCTGGCGCGCACCGGCGTCGATCTCGCGGCGGAGCTGGGCCGGGTGGCACACCAGGCGGGATCGAAGGCCTGGCGGTGGGCGGGGGAGATGGAGCAGGCCGCCGACGCGGTCGGCGCGCTCGGCCTGCCCGACGGCTTCTCCCGGGCTGCGGCCGAGATCTACCGCCGGGCCGCGGACGGCACCCTGCCCTGACCGGCGTCGGCGCCCGGGCCCGGGACGCAGGCCGCCGCCGCACCCCGGGGTGACGGCGGAGGCCGGGGCGGGTGGGGTCAGCGGGGCAGCGCGCCCAGCGCGACAGTGGTGCCGGCGTCGTCCCAGCCCCGGTTCGCGGCCTCCGGTTGCGGCGCGGCGCTCTGTCCCCCGGCCGCCGGCGCCGCTGCCGGCGGCACCGCCGTGAGCAACGCCCCGATCAGGACGGCGGCCGGCATCAGACGGGTGTGGTTCATGACGGACTCCTCACGTGTCGTGACCAGGATGGTGACCAACCCCAGGTTGCCCAGAGTGGCCGCGAAGGGTTCTCGGAGTCGCGTGTGGCACTCGGAAGTCACCCGAAGGTGTCGTCGCCGGTGTCGTCATCCGCCGAGCGTGTCGGCCAGGTCCCGCGCCGTCACACGGTCCGGGCGCGACCGGACCGGGTCACCCGGTCGGGCCGAAGCGTTCCACCCGGATCCCCTGCGCCGGCACCCCGAGGCCGATCAGCAGATCGGTCGCGGTGTCGCAGAACGCGGGGGAGCCGCAGACGTAGGTGGTGTCCCCGGGGCGTCGCAGGGGGGCCAGGTCATCGGCGATGAGCCGGCCGGGCGCTCGGGTCGCCCCCGGCGGACTCTCCCGGGTGTAGACGACCGTGGTCTGCGGGCCGGGCAGTTCGTCGGCGTAGTACAGGTCGGCGGGCCGGCGCGCGGAGACGACGAGCCGGACCAGATCGGCGCGGTCCTCCAGACGGGCCTGGCGCAGCATCGCCATCAGCGGCACGACGCCGGAGCCGCCGCCCACGAGCAGCACCGGGGTGTCCCCGCCCCAGACGAACCAGCCCCCGATCGGCCCGCGCACCTCCAGTTCGTCGCCGGGCTCCACGACGTCGTGCACGAACTCCGAGACCTCCCCACCGGGCAGCCTCTCGATGGTCAGTTCGATCTCGCTGCCGCCGTCGGGCGGGCTCGCCACCGAGTACGACCGCGACGCCGTGTAGCCGTCGGGTGCGGTCAACCGCAGGATGTAGTGCTGGCCGGCGAGGTGGCCGGACGGGGCGTCGAGCCCCAGGCGCAGCGTCTTCGCGTTCGGGGTCTCGTCGCGGACGTCGAGGACCCGCGCGGTCCGCCATCCGGTGCGCATCGTCAGTCGCCCTGGTAGCGCTGTTCGAGCCACGGGTCGCCGCGGTCGTGGTAGCCGTTGCGCTCCCAGAACCCCGGCTCGTCGTGGTCGAGAACGCGCAACCCGGAGACCCACTTCGCGCTCTTCCAGAAGTACAGATGCGGCACCAGCAGCCGGGCGGGCCCGCCGTGCTCGGTGCTCAGCGGCCGGCCGTCGGCGTTCCAGACGACCCACGCCTTGCCTGCGGTGACGTCGGTGAGCGGCAGGTTGGTCGTGTAGCCGGTGTGGGACACGGCGAGCACGTGGGTTGCGCTCGGCAGCGGGCCGGCGGCGTCCAGCAGGGTGTCCACGGAGACGCCGTCGAAGGTCATCCCGAGCCGGGACCACGTCGTCACACAGTGGATGTCGCCGCTGTAGCGCGACGGCGGCAGCGCGCGGATCTCGTTCCAGGTCCAGCTGACCTCGCGTTCGACCAGGCCCTCGATGGTGAACGACCAGGCCGGCAGGTGCAGCCGCGGGGTCGGTTCGGCGTTGAGCACCGGCCACTCGGTCCCCGCGTCGTACTGGCCCGGGGGCAGCCGGGGGTCGCGTGCGGCTTTGCCGCGTCCGAGGAAGCCTCGGGTGATGCCGGCCATCGCGCCTCGCTTCCGGTCGGGTGCGTGTAGCTGTGCAAGCGCGACCCGGCCGCGGTTCATTCCGCGCGGCGGGTGCGGCGCAACCGGGCCAGGTCGTCCGCGGCGAGCGCGGTCCAGAACCGCAGCGCCGCGTACTCCATCTCCAGGCCGAGCTCCAGGGTGAGCATGCGCGGGCGGGCCTCGGGGGCGTCGCCGAAGCGTTCCTGCATCCCCTCGTAGACCGCGATCCGTTCCTCGTGCTGCTTGATCTGCTCGTGGGCCAGGCTGAGCACGTTGTTCGCGTCGCCGACCTCGTTGAAGAACAGCTTGAGCTCGGCGATGTCGCGCATCTCGAAGTGCTCGGGGGTTGGCGCGGCGAGCCATGCGCGCAGGGCCGTGCGCCCGGCGTCGGTCAGCGAGTACGTCTTGCGCCGCCGTCCGGTGTCCTCCACGGACAGCTCGAGCAACCCCAGGTCGGTGAGCCGGTCGGGCTCGGAGTAGAGCTGGGCGTGCGGGAAGTGCCAGAAGTAGCCGACGGAGTGTCCGACGGCGCGCTTGAGGTCGTACGGTGTCGACGGCCCGCGCAGCGCGATCATGCCCAGCACGACGTAGGACGTCGTGGACAGGCGGATCGGGGTCACAGCGCCGATAGTATCCGGGCCGGACCGTCCGAGAAAGACGGTCCGGCCGGATGTCCGGTCGATCGACGCCGACCGATCAGGCGGCGACCATGCCGTGCGGGTCGATGACGAACTTGCGGGCGGCTCCCCGGTCGAAGTCCTGGTAGCCCCGCGGCGCCTCGTCCAGCGAGATCTTCGTGGCGTTCACGGCCTTCGCGATCTGCGCCTGTCCGCCCAGGATCGCGTTCATCAGCTGCCGGTTGTAGCGCTTCACCGGGCACTGACCGGTGGTGAAGCTGTGCGACTTGGCCCAGCCCAGCCCGATCCGGATGCCCAGCTGGCCGATCTTGGCGTTCTCGTCGACCCCGCCCGGGTCCCCGGTGACGTAGAGCCCCGGGATCCCCAGCGACGCGCCGACCCGGGTCACCGACATGATGTCGTTGAGCACGGTCGCGGGCTGTTCCTGCGCGTCCTGCCCGTGTCCGCGGGCCTCGAAGCCGACCGCGTCGACCGCGGCGTCGACGACGGGCTCGCCGAGCACCTGGTCGATGAGCTCGCCCAACTCCGCGTCCTGACGCAGGTCGATCGGTTCGCAGCCGAAGCTGCGGGCCTGCTCGAGCCGCTCCGGGATCATGTCCCCGACCAGCACCGCCGAGGCGCCCAGCAGCTGCGCGGAGTGCGCGGCGGCCAGCCCCACCGGGCCGGCCCCGGCGACGTAGACCGTCGAACCGGTGCGGACGCCGGCGGTGTAGGCGCCGTGGTAACCGGTCGGGAAGATGTCCGAGAGCATCGTCAGGTCGAGGATCTTCTCCATCGCCTGGTCGCGGTCGGGGAACCTCAGCAGGTTGAAGTCCGCGAACGGGACCATCACGAACTCGGCCTGGCCGCCGACCCAGCCGCCCATGTCGACGTAGCCGTAGGCCGCGCCGGGCCGTGCCGGGTTGACGTTGAGACACACGCCGGTCTTGCCCTCGTTGCACATCCGGCAGCGGCCGCAGGCGATGTTGAACGGCACCGAGCAGATGTCGCCGCGCTTGACGAACAGCACGTCGTCACCGACCTCGACCACCTCGCCGGTGATCTCGTGACCGAGCGTCTGGCCCACCGGGGCGGTGGTCCGGCCGCGCACCATGTGCTGGTCGCTGCCGCAGATGTTCGTGGTGACGATGCGCAGGATGGCCGCGTGCGGGGCCTCCTGTTTGAGGCTGAGCCCCTTGACCACGTCGGGCGGCAGTTCCAGGCGGGGATACTCGATCTCCTCCACCGCTACCTGGCCTGGCCCCTTGTAGACGACGACCCTGTTGTCCGACATAGAGGTGTCCCTTCGTGTGTGCCGCCGGCGGGCGGACCGGGTCCCGGGACGGCGCCCGTTGCCCTGCCGGCGGGGCGCTCGCGCGGCGAGTCCGGCGAACAGGGTCGACGCTAGGGGCTGACGCCTGGACCGGCCAGGGCCGATCGTCGGTGATGTCGGATCCGGGAGGCCCTGGCCCGACCGTCAGTCCGCCGCGGCCGGTGCGGGCTCCGACACCACCAGGTAGACCAGCGCCGCGAGCGCACCGCCGATGATCGGCCCGACGCAGTACAGCGGGAACTCCCGCCACGGCACCGTGCCGCCGAACAGCGTCGCCACCAGGTACGGGCCGAAGGCCCGGGCGGGGTTCAGCGCCGCGCCGGTCAGCGGGGCGACCACGATGATCGCGCAGGCGACCGCGAGGCCGATCATCAGCCCGGCCCAACCGGCGGGTGCGCGGGCGTCCACGGCGAGCGCCATGACCGTGAGCACCAGCAGGAAGGTGGCCAGGACCTCGGCGAGCAGCCCCGACCAGATTCCCACGCCGTCGGCGAGGGTGGTGGCGCCGACGAGGCCGACATGCACCGAGCGCGGCCCGTACATCCCGACGATCAGCAGCGCGCCGACCGTCGCGCCGACGAGCTGGGCGACCACGTAGGGCACCACGTCGGCCCAGCTGAACCGGCGGGCCACCGCGAGGGCGATGGTGACCGCCGGGTTGATGTGCGCGCCGGACACCGTGCCGAAGGCGTAGACCGCGACGGCGATCGCGATGCCGAACGACAGGCCGACGAAACCGAGCCCGGCGAAGTCCATGCTCCCTGCGCCGACGGTCGCCGCGGCGACGGCGGACCCGGCCCCGAAGAGCACGAGCAGGGCGGTGCCGAGCAACTCGGCGACCAGGCGGCGGGGTAGTGCCCCCACGGCGTCTCACCTCCGCGGTCGTGTGAGCACGCGGCGCTCCCGGCGATCGGGCGCACGGCGTGCGACGGTCAGCGCGCAGGGGTGCCCGGGACCGGCGGAGTTAACCGCCGGGGTGAACGCGGGTGTGGCCGGGTCACTCCGGCTTGCCCCGGGACCATTCTGGCTGTACGGTCCGAACCAGATTATTGCCGTCTTCGTGATGTTGCTGGGGGTCCGATGGATCTGGCCACCGCCCTGACCTGGGCCGCCGAGCGTTACCCCGACCGGACCGCGGTCCGTGGCACCGGGCGTCACCTCAGCTACCGGGAGTGGGACGCTCGCACCAACCGGCTCGCCCGTGCCATGGCGAGCACGGGCATCCGGCCCGGTGACCGGGTCGCGCTCTGCATGGCCGGCGGCGAGCCACTGGCCAGCCTGCACCTGGCCGCACAGAAGCTGGGGGCGGTCTCGGTGCCGCTGTCCACCCGCTTCGGCGCCGAGGAACTGGGCTACTGCCTCGACAACGCGGCCGCGAAGCTGCTGGTGACCGACTCGACCACCGCCGAGCGGGCCGCGCAGGCCACGGCCGGCCTGGGTTCACTGGTGGTCCGCGGCGGCGGTGACCTCGACGCGCGGGCCGAGGGCGAGTCCGACGCGGCGATCCCGGACGTCCCCGCCGAGACCGACATCAGCGTGATGCTCTACACCTCCGGGACCACCGGGCGTCCCAAGGGTGTGCCGCGCACGCACCGCGCCGAGCACTCCGCCGCCGTCGCGCACGCGGTGCAGACCCAGCAGCGCAACGGCGAGGTCACCCTCGGTGTCATGCCCATGTTCCACACCATGGGCCTGCGCACGCTGCTGGCCAGCATCGTCGTCGGCGGGACCTGGGTCGCTCAGCCCGCGTTCGACGCCGACGAGTCGATGGGGCTGATCCTCGACCAGGGCGTGTCCTCGCTCTACCTGGTGCCGACGATCTACTGGTCGCTGCTGCGCACCGGACGCCTGGGCGAGGCCCGCACGCTCGACCGGCTCGCCTACGCCGGCGCCGCCATGACCCCGTCGCTGGCCGAGCAGCTCGTCGAGGCGGTGTCCCCGCGGGCGTTCGTCAACCACTTCGGCAGCACCGAGATCTACACCTTCACCATCGGCCCGGACGTCGCGGCGAAGCCCGGATCCGCCGGCCGGGCCGGCATCTTCTCCCGGGTGCGGCTGGTCGCCCCGCAGATCGGCGCCCCGCCGGACGCGATCGTCGCGCCGGGCGAGCAGGGCCAGGTCATCGTGTCGATGGACAGCCCGGAGGCGTTCGCCGGGTACTGGGAACGTCCGGACGCGAACGAGAAGTCGATTCGCGACGGCTGGTACTACACCGGTGACCTCGCCACGGCCGACGAGGACGGGGACCTGTGGGTCGCCGGCCGCGTCGACGACATGATCAACTCGGGTGGGGAGAACATCTACCCCGACGAGATCGAGGCCGCGCTGATCCGCTGCCCGGCGATCGACGACGTGTGCGTGGTCGGGCTTCCCGACGAGCGCTGGGGCCACGCGGTCACCGCGTTCGTCGTTCCGGCGAAGGGCATCGACCCGCTGACGGCGGCCGAGCAGGCCGTCGCCTTCGCCCGCGACGGCTCCGGGCTGCCCTCGCTGAAGCGGCCCAAGCGGGTGATCGCCGTCGATTCCATCCCCCGCTCCGGGGTGGGCAAGACCTTGCGCCGCACGCTCGTGGCCGGGGAGTTCGACGCGCTGGCCGACAGTGCGAAGGCAGGTGAGGCATGAGCGGGAAGTGGACCCCGAGCCGGATCGAGGACGGCCCGCTGGTCACCGGCCGCGGCCGGTTCCTCGACGACATGGACCCGCTGCCGGGCACCCTCGTCGCCGCGGTCGTGCGCTCCACACAGCCGCACGCCCGGATCAAGGGCGTGGACCTGTCCCGGGCCCGCGCGTTCCCCGGGGTGGCCGCGGTGATCGGACCGGACGAGGTGCTGGCCGCACTCAAGCCGTTCCCGCTGTCCACCGGCGCCAAGATGGAGTACTACCCGACGGGCACCGACAAGGTGCGCTTCGTCGGTGAGCCGGTCGCGGTGGTCGTGGCCACCGACCGGTACACGGCCGAGGACGCCGCCGAGCTCGTGGCGATCGACTACGAGCCGCTCGACGCCGTCGTCGGTGCCCGGGCGGCGCTGGCCCCCGACGCGCCCCGGCTGCACGACAAGGCCGACTCCAACGTCGCCACCGACCGCACGTTCTGCTTCGGCGAGGTCGACAAGGCCTTCGCCGAGGCGGTCCACGTGGTGGAGGGCGAGTACGACTTCCCGCGCTACTCCTCGGTGCCGATGGAGTGCTACAGCGTCATCGCCGACTGGCGCGAGGGCGCCGACGGTCCGTCGGTGGAGACCTGGGCCAACTTCCACGGCCCGTTCACGATGGTTCCGGTGATGGCCGGTGCGCTCGGCATCCCCACCTCGAAGGTGCGGCTGCACGTGCCCGCCGACATCGGCGGCAGCTTCGGCATCAAGGCCGGGATCTACCCCTACGTGGTGTTGATGGCGCTGGCCAGCAAGCACTCCGGGACGCCGGTGCGCTGGACCGAGGACCGCATCGAGCACCTGCTGGCGAGCTCCACGGGCGCGGACCGGGTCATGACGTTCGCCGCGGCGGTCGACGCCGACGGGATCATCACGGCGCTCAAGGCCGACCTGGTCGACAACGTCGGCGCCTACATGCGCCCGCCCGAGCCGTCGACGCTGTACCGCTGCTACGGCAACCTCACCGGCCCGTACAAGATCGGCGCCGTCGAGATCCGCGCCCGCGCCGTCGTCACCAACGAGATGCCGACCGGCCTCAACCGCGGATTCGGCGGCCAGCAGCTCTACTTCGGCCTCGAGCGGCTGATGGACGCCGTCGCCGCGGCCACCGGCCGGGACGTGGTCGAGGTCCGGCGCAAGAACCTGATCACCACGTTCCCGTACGAGACCCCGACCGGCGGTGTCTACGACTCCGGCGACTACCAGGCCGCGGTCGACCTCGCGGTCAAGAACGCCGACCTCGACGAGCTGCGCCGCCGCCAGGAGGCCGCCCGCGCCGAGGGCGCCTACTACGGCATCGGCGTCGGGCTCGTCGTCGACCCGTCCGGCACCAACATCGGCTACGTGGGCCTGGCGACCCCGTCCGAGCAGCGCAAGCCCGGCCGCGACAAGTCCGGTTCCACCGAGCACGTCCGCATCTCGGTGGACATGCAGGGCCTGGTCACGGTGATGCTGGGCAGCGTCCCCCAGGGCCAGGGCCACGCCACGGTGGCCCGGCAGATCGCCGCGGACCGCCTCGGTCTGCCGGTCGAGGCGGTCCGTGTCGTCATCGACATGGACACCGCGACGACGCCGTGGACGGTCACCTCCGGCAGCTACTCCTCACGCTTCGCCCCGCTGGTGACCAGTGCGGTCGTGCAGGCAGCCGACCGGATCGCGCACACCGTGCGCGCCGCCGCCTCGGTGATGCTGGACCTGCCGCCCGAGGAGCTCGAGCTCGCCGACGGCACCGTCCGGCACCGCGACGACCCGTCGCGCGCCGTGCAGTTCCGGCACGCGGCCGGCGTCGTGCACTGGGACCCGGGCGTGCTGCCCGAGGGCACCTCGGCCCGGCTGTACGAGGAGGCCGCGTTCACCCCGCGCGAGGTCAGGGCGGCCACCAAGGACGACCGGATCAACTCCTCGCTGTGCTACGGCTTCGTCGCCGAGCTGGTCGCGGTCAAGATCGACCCGGACACCCTGGAGATCTCGATCGACCGGGTCTCCTCGGTGCACGACGCCGGCACCGTGCTCAACCAGCAGCTGCTCGACGGGCAGGTCTACGGTGCCCTCGCGCACGCCCTGGGCGGCGCGATGTACGAGGAGTTCACCTACGCCGAGTCGGGCCAGCCGACCTCCGGCACGTTCCTGGACTACCTGTGCCCGACGAGTGCGGAGACCGGCTACGAGCTGCGTTCCGACCACGTCGTCTCGCCGTCGCCACTCACCCCGCTCGGGGCGAAGGGCTCCGGCGAGGGTTCCTCGATGAGCTTCCCGGTCGCGCTGGCCAACGCCGTCGCGGACGCGCTGCGCCCGTCCGGGGTGGAGATCACGAAGCTCCCCCTGCACGGCGAGGTTCTGCACCAATTGCTTTCCTCCGAGAAGAACACTGAGAAGGAGTTGTCCTGACATGGCGCTGACCGGCGGCGACGTCATTCTGGAGCGCGGGCACGACGGGAAGGTCGCGTACCTGACCCTGTCCCACGGCAGGTTCACGGTCGTCACCTGGGAGATGCGGCAGCTCGTCGCGGACCGTTTCGCGGAGATCGACGCCGACTCCGACATCCGGGTCGTCGTCGTCCGCAGCGACGGCGAGCACTTCACCTCCGGCGGCGACATCGCCGGGTTCATGGAGGTCGACCCGATCGACTTCACCGACCTCGGGCACAACGTCACCGCGCCGGCGCGCAGCGCCAAGCCGGTGATCGCCGCGATCGACGGCTACTGCTTCGGTGTCGGGCTGGAGATGGTGCTGTCCTGCGACATCCGGCTGGCCACCCCGCGCAGCGAGTTCGCGCTGCCGGAGATGAACCTCGGCATGATCCCCGGCTCCGGTGGCACCCAGCGGCTGTCGCGGCTGATCGGGCTGTCCCGGGCGAAGTTCCACATCATGACCGCCACCCGGATCAAGGCGCAGCAGGCGCTGGACTGGGGCCTGGTCGCCGGGCTGTACGACGACCGCGACGCGCTCTACGCGGCGACCGAGGAGCTGGCCGTGAAGATGACCCGCTTCTCCCCGGCGGCGCAGCGCACGGCCAAGGAGGTGCTCGACAAGGGCATCGACGGCCCGCTCTACACCGGCATCGACCTGGAGCGCAAGGCCTACGCCATGCTGCGCTCGACGCACGACTTCGCCGAGGGCGTCAAGGCGTTCGGCGAGAAGCGCAAGCCCGAGTTCACGGGACGCTGAGATGAAGGCTCGACCATGAAACCAGCACCGTTCGCCTACGTCCGCCCCGCGCGGCTCGACGATGTGCTCGCCGAGCTCGCCGGTGGCGACGGCAAGGTCTTGGCCGGCGGGCAGTCGCTGGTGCCGGTCCTGGCCATGCGGCTGGGCCGGCCCGCGACGCTCGTCGACATCAACTCCGTCGAGGGTCTGGACGAGCTGACCCGCGACGGATCCGGTGACAACGCCGTGATCAGGGTCGGTGCCGCCGTCCGGCAGCGCACCCTGGAACACAGCCCGCTCGTCGCTGCGGTGCCGCTGCTGCCGCTCGCGCTGCCCTTCGTCGGGCACCGCGAGCTGCGCAGCCGCGGCACCGTGTGCGGCAGCCTCGCCCACGCCGATCCCGCGGCCGAGCTCCCCGCGGTCGCGTGCTGCCTCGGTGCGACCCTCGAGGTCGCCGGCCCGGGCGGGCGCCGCACGATCGGTGCCGAGGAGTTCTTCCTGGGCGCCATGACCACCGGCGCCGGCCCGGAAGACGTCCTGGTCGGCGTCGAGTTCCCGGTGGGCCGGCCCGGGGAGGGCCACGGCTTCGCCGAGATCGCCCGCCGGCACGGCGACTTCGCCCTCGCCGGGGTCGCCACGAAGGTGACCGTCGGCGGTGACGGCGCCGTGGCCTCGGCCCGGCTCACCGGGTTCGGGATCTCCGACCGCCCGGTGACCCGCGACGTCACGGCGCTGCTGCGCGGCGCCGGTGAACGGCCGGCGGAGCAGGACCTGCGCTCCGCGACCGCGGAGTTGGCCGCCGAGATCGTCGACACCGGCGGCGACAGCCACGGTTCCACCGGCTACCGCCGCCGCCTCTTCGGTGTCCTCGCCGCCCGTGAGCTGGTCAAGGCCCACACCCGCGCCGCGTCCACCGGAACGGAGCACCCCTCATGACCCAGCTGTCCGACCGCGTCGGGGAGACACGGCGCAGTGATGCGGCCGCCCGCGACGACGTCAAGGCTCCACAACGCACGGTTGCGCCGCGGGAGAAGGTGGCGGCGGGGGAGCTGGTCGACATCGCGATGACGGTCAACGGAACTGACGTGACCGTGTCGGTCCCGGCCCGGATGCACCTGGCCGACGTGCTCCGCGAGCACCTCGGCCTGACCGGCACCCACCTGGGCTGCGAGCACGGCGTCTGCGGCATGTGCACGGTGCTCGTCGACGGCGACGCGGCCCGCGCGTGCCTGCTGTTCGCGGTGCAGTGCGAGGGCGCCGAGATCGTGACCGTCGAAGGCCTCGGAGCCCCCGACGACCAGCACCCGCTGCAGCAGGCGTTCTCCGCCCACCACGGCCTGCAGTGCGGGTTCTGCACCCCCGGCATGCTGATGAGCAGCTACGACCTGCTGGCCAACGGCCCGCAGGGCACCAAGGTCGACCCGGCGGACCTGCCGGAGGAGATGTCCGGCGTGATCTGCCGGTGCACCGGCTACCGGGGGATCCTCGACGCCGTCGCGGACGTCGCCGCGGAGCACCCCGAGGGCCTGCCCGGCCCGCGCAACTGCGCGGCCCGCACCCTCGTCGGCCGCGGTGGCGGGCACTCCACGGCGACGCCGGGGGAGGAGGCCGCGGCGTCGGCGGTCGCCGGCCCCGCGCTGCCACAGGAGGTTCGGATGCCGGGCGGCGC
Source organism: Pseudonocardia acidicola (assembly GCF_012911935.1). Classification (GTDB taxonomy): domain Bacteria; phylum Actinomycetota; class Actinomycetes; order Mycobacteriales; family Pseudonocardiaceae; genus Pseudonocardia; species Pseudonocardia acidicola. Next base: position 103,942 of record NZ_JAAXLA010000014.1, read on the forward strand.
GCCGTCGGCCACCGTCGAGGTGACCAGCGCGCTGTCCGCCCCGGTCGAGAAGGTGTGGGCGGTGCTGGACGACTTCGACCAGCTCGCCCGCTGCCTGCCCGGCGCGGAGCTGGTCGAGGTGCTGGCCGACGACCGCTACCGCGGCCGCGCGAAGATCGCGCTCGGGCCGGTGAAGCTGTCCTTCGAGGGCCTCGCCCAGGTCATCGAGCGGGACCCCGCCGACCACCGGATGCGGGTGCTCGCGCAGGGCGCCGACACCGGCGGCAGCGCGACCCAGGCCGACATCCGGCTGCGGGCCGAGGCGGCGCCGGGCGGCGGCACGGTGCTGAAGGCGGACGCCGCGCTGTTCCTGTCCGGCCGGATCGCGCAGTTCGGACGCGCCCTGGCCGGGGACGTCAGCCGGCGGTTGTTCGAGCAGTTCGGCGAGGCGGTCGACCAGACCGCGACGACCGGGACGGCGCCGGATGTGAGCGCCGGGCCGAGCCCGGTGAAGATCGCGATGGGTGCGGCCCTGGACGCGATCAAGCGCGGGGCCGCCCGGGCCCGCGTGCGGATCCAGGAGGCCATCCGCACGCGCCGGGCCCGCTGACCGTCCGGTGTCCCCGGCCGTGCTCGATGCGCGCGGCCGGGGACACCGGGAGCCTCGGGCCCGCCCGTCGCTCATCCGGCGGCGAAAGATCTGCTCGGCGTTCGCCCGGCCGGCGAACTAGGGTTCAGGCCATGCGCAGCGACGCCATGTACGACGCCATGTACTCTGCCACCGCGATGGCGCGGGGCGGGCGGCTCGATCACCGGCGGTGCCCGCACCCGCCGCGCGGCACCGGCGACGTCGCCCTCACCGTCGTCGACGGCGACTGATCCGATGGCTCTCGACTCCCAGTTCCGGGACCTGCTCGACACGCTCGCCGTGGCGGGCGCCCTGCCGCTGATCCGCGGCACCGTGGAGGAGACCCGGGCGCACTACCGCGCGTTGGCGTTGGCCCGCCGCGGCGAGGGCTTCGTCCCCGAGCCGGTGGCCGCCGTCGAGGACCGGACCGTTCCCGGGCCGGCCGGTCCGATCCCGGTCCGCATCTACCACCCGATGCACGGCCGGGGCGCCGCCGTCACCTACCTGCACGGCGGCGGCTGGGTCATCGGCGACCTCGACACCCACGACCCGGTCTGCCGGCGGGTCGCCAACGCCGTCGGCGCGGTGGTCGTGTCCGTCGACTACCGGCTCGCACCGGAGCACCCGCACCCGGCCCCGCTCGACGACGCGATGGCCGCGCTGGCCTGGACCGCGGACGTTTTCGGCGACCGGATCCTGGGCGTGGCCGGTGACAGCGCGGGCGCGAGCCTCGCCGCCGGCGTGGCGCTGCGGGCCCGGGAGGAGGGGCCCGCGCTGGCCGGGCAGTTGCTGCTGTACCCGGCGACCGACCCGTCCATGGCGCTGCCGTCGATCACGGAGAACGGGGAGGGCTACTTCCTGACCCGGGCCGACATGCAGTGGTTCTATGCGCAGTACGCGCCGGACGGGGCGGCGACCGACCCGGCGCTCGACCTGCTGCACGCCGACGTCACCGGCGTGGCCCCGGCGGTCGTGGCGACCGCGGAGTTCGACCCGCTGCGCGACGACGGGGACGCCTACGCCGAGCGGCTGCGCGCCGCCGCGGTGCCCGTCGTGCATCTGCCCGGACCCGGGCTGATCCACGGCTACGTCGCCTTCCTGGGTGCCGTCGAGGCCGCCGACGCCCGCAGCGCCGACGCGTTGGCCGCCTTCGCCGGTCTGCTCGGTCGACACGCACCCGGGGCCAGGACCGGCGATCTGCGAGGGTGAGCCCATGACCCGTCCCATCCGCATCGGCGTGCAACTGCAACCCCAGCACGCCGACTACGCCCCGATCAGGCGGGCCGTCGCCGAGGCCGAGGAGGCCGGCGTCGACATCGTGTTCAACTGGGACCACTTCGTCCCGCTGTACGGCGAGGCCGACGGCAAGCACTTCGAGTGCTGGACGATGCTCGGGGCCTGGGCGGCTGGCCGGCCTGGCCGACGCCCTGCCCCTCGTTCGGTCTAGCTTCCCCAACCGTCCCAATCCAATTGGGACGTTCGGGTTAATCGGTATCATCCCACCATCCATACGTTTTCTTCGCTGTTGGTTCCTTGCCGAACAATGAGGCCCGGACCGCGGTTCGGTGCCGGGTGCGAAGCCGCCGCTCAGGCCATTTTCCGGCGGCAGGGGTCTGGATCCGCCCGGCCGTCCGGACTGCGGAGGGCACTGTGCCGCCTCCAGTTTCGGACTATTTCTGCGCCTGGATGACCCCTGATCGGAGCATTCTCCGATGTTCGGGTGAATTCTGAACCCGTCGGCTGGCGAAGCGTTTCGCCGAGGTGAGTCATCGGGTGGGGATCGCGAGCGGCGACCGCCTTCCGGTCGGAGGAGGCCGGCGATGTCTCGCCTGACATCCGAGCGCCCGGCGACCCGGGGCCACCATGCGAGCGCCTGGAGCGCTCGGAGCGCTGCCGGGCCTGAAAGCGGTGCGAACCCCGCCGACGCGTCCGGGTGCGGTCCCTGTCCACGGCGGGCCTCCCCTCGCGATCCGCCCCGTCGGCCGGTGCCGAAGGCGCGGTGACGCCGCCTCGTGATCCGTGGGGACCAACCCTCCGGGAGCGGACGACCACCACTGATCGTCGCCGAATCCGGCAGCCCACAGTTTGTTCCGGCGGCGACCGGAAATGTCGGTTGTGTATATCTTGAAAGGGCCTGGCCGGCATATACGCGCGGCTGTCACCGGTACGCCGTTCGCGGGCCCGAAAAAAACTTGTTAATGAACGTCCAACGCTTGACATCGTGGCTGGAAACCCGAGTACCCTGCCGCATTACAGGAAGCGCGATCGGGCGTTTTCTGGAGGGGAGGGTAGTGATTATGCGTACATGGTTCGACGAACTGAGGCCCGCGCTGCCGAGCTGGGGCGGGCACGGGAAGAGCAGCCACCGGCGCAGTCACCGGCGCGGTCACCGGCGCAGCCACCGGCGCACCAAGCACTGACGGATTGCGCAGCAGTGGGTCCTGCCCGCAGCCCTGCGGGCGGGACCCGCTGAGGTCGACCCCCGATGCCGAACTCCGAGACGCCGCCGGCGGTGCGGACGGACAACGGGACGCCGCAGACCGGACAACCGGTCGTGACGCAGCGCTCTCCGGTCCCGGCGGGTGGCCCCGACGGACTGACCGCCGCAACCCCGAGCACAGGCCTGGTGGCGATATTCCGGCGCTTCTGGCCGTGTACCCGTCCGTTCCGGGGGCGATTGTGGATCGCCCTGGTGCTGGTGGCGCTGGGGCCGATGCTGGACACCGCGGGCATCTGGATGTTCAAGGTCCTCATCGACGACGTGCTGGCCCCGCAGAACTTCCGGCTCTTCCCCGTCGTGGCGGCCGCCTACGTGATGATCACCGTGGCCGGCGGAGCGGTCTCGTTCACCGACGACTATCTGACCACGTGGGTGGGCGAGCGGTTCGTGCTCGACCTGCGCACCCGGTTGTTCGCGCACCTGCAGCGGCTGTCGGTCGGGTTCTTCGAACGTCGCCCGCTCGGCGATGTCCTGTCCCGGCTGACCAGCGACATCGACACCATCGAGGAGACAGTGGTGTCCGGTCTGGTCGACGCGCTGTACTTCGCGTTCACGATCGTGCTCTACGCGGCGGCGTTGTTCTATCTGAACTGGCAACTCGCGCTGGCCGCGCTGGTCGCCGCACCGCTCTTCGCGCTCATCGCCCGGTCCTTCTCGGGGCGGATCAAGAAAGCCTCGCGCGAGAAGCGCCGCCGCGCCGGCTCGGTCACAGCGGTGGCCGAGGAGAGCTTCGGCAACGCGGCGCTGGTGCAGGCCTACGCCCGCGAGGACTCCGAGATCGGCCGGTTCCACCGGGAGAACCTCGCCGCCTTCACGGCGCAGATGGCCGCGACCCGGCTCCGCGCCCTGTTCCGGCCGGTGGCCGACCTGCTCGAGGCCGCCGGAGTGCTGCTCGTGCTGGGCCTGGGCATGTGGGAGCTGGCCCACGGCCGCATCACGCTCGGTGGGCTGCTGGTGTTCGTCGTCTACCTGACCCAGCTCTACAGCCCGGTCCGCGGGATCGGCCGGCTGTCGAACTCGGTCTACGCGGCGGCCGCGAGCGCTGAGCGCGTCATGGAGCTGCTGGACCAGCGACCGCTCGTGTGCGAGGCCCCGCGGCCGCGGCGATTGGACCGGGGAGCCGGGGTCCTCGAGGTCGAGGGCCTCGGATTCGCCTACCCGGGCTGTGATCAGCCCGCGTTGTGCGACGTCGGCTTCGCCGTCGGGAAGGGGCAGAAGCTGGCCGTGGTCGGGGCCAGCGGTGCCGGCAAGTCGACGCTGACAAAGCTGCTGCTGCGCCTCTACGACCCCGACACGGGCGCCATCCGGCTCGACGGGTGCGACCTGTGCGAGCTCTCGCTGGCCGACCTGCGCCGCAACATGGCCGCGGTGCTGCAGGAGACGCTCGTGTTCGACGGCACCATCCGGGACAACATCCTGTGGGGCCGCCCTGGCGCGACCGAGCGCGACGTGGTGCGCGCCGCGATCGCCGCAGACGCGGATGCCTTCATCCGGGAGCTGCCCGATGGCTACCACACCCGGGTCGGACAGCGCGGCCGGCTGCTGTCCGGTGGCCAGCGCCAACGGGTGGCGATCGCCCGAGCGATGATCCGGAACGCACCGGTGTTGATCCTCGACGAGCCCACGACCGGCCTGGACGCCGAGTCGGCCGACCGCATTCTCACGCCGCTGCGGCGGCTGATGACCGGACGCACCACGATCGTGATCGCGCACAACCTGCTCACCGTGACCGACGCCGACCGCATCCTGTATCTGGATCACGGCCGGGTCACCGGGACCGGCACCCACCCCCAGCTGCTCGCCACCCACGCCGGATACGCTCGGCTCTACCGGCTGCACCAGCAGCAGCCGAGCGGACCGCAGCAGCCCGGCGCGTCGTTCATGCAGCGGAGCCCGGTATGAGCACCGCCGCACCGATCCGCGGTGGTGCAGCACGCTGTCTGTTCCCCGAGGGCGGCCCCGAGCACCGCGATAGTGAGCCTGCCGGGCCATCGCCCTTCGCCTCCGGCGACGAGATCGCGCCCGGATACCGGGTACTCGAGCACCTGCACCGCGGGGCGGACTACGACACCTACGACGTCTGGAGTGAGGTGCGCTTCGCCCGGTGCTGCATCAAGACCGCGCGAGGCGACCGGTGCGAGGACCGGATGATCCGCCGGCACCTGCTGCTCGAGGGGCGGCTGCTGACCTCGCTGGCGCATCCGCACCTCGTGCGCGGCTACGAGCTCATCCGATGCGCCCGGCCGCAACCGCCGGTCCTGGTGCTGGAGACGCTGAGCGGGGTCACCCTCGCCTACATCATCGACGACCTCGGGCAGCGGCTGCCCGCCGCTGCCCTGGGCCACCTCGGCCGCCACCTCTGCTCCGTGACCCGCTACCTGCACGGGGCCGGGTACCTGCACCTCGACATCAAGCCGGGCAACATCATCACCAACGCCGGGCGCGCGCAGCTGATCGATCTGAGCCTGGCCCGCCCGCCCGGACGCTACCGGCGGGGTTCCGGAACACCGGCCTACATGGCTCCCGAACAGATCCGCGGCGGTCATCTCGGGCCGGCCACGGACGTGTGGGGCATCGGCCTGGTCCTCTACGAGGCCGCCACCGGGTTCGCGCCCTTCGACCTCCCGGGCCCGACCCCCTCCGTGCGCCGCCGCACCGCCACCGCGGACCTCGCCGACCGCTACCCGCAGCTCACCCGCCGGGCGCCCCGCATCCGCGCCCGGCGCCGGCTCGCCCACCCCGTTGCCGACGCGATCGACGCCTGCCTGGCACCCGATCCCGACCGGCGCCCGACCCTCGCTGCGCTCGACGCCGCGCTGGCCGCCCTCACCGGCCACGACACCCCCGCGCCCGGCCCCACCTGAGAGC
>NZ_JAAXLA010000150.1 GCF_012911935.1 Pseudonocardia acidicola
CTGTGGCCCGCGGCCACCGCCTGATCTTCAGATGTCCACACAACTGACGATGATCAAGCGGTGGCCGTACCAGTTCCGGGACCGCCACGCGGCAAGATCACGAAGTCCGGCTGGAGTACTAGGCCGGCTCGTCGAGCCGTAGCTCCGCGTCCATCGCCTCGGCCGCCGCGACCATCCGGTCGGCGCTCTCCTCCGCGGCCGGCGCGTAGTGCGCGGTCCGGGCGTCGCCCAGCAACCGGGCCCAGGACTCGACGCCGGGACGGCCGCGCAGCAGCGCACGGCGTTCCCGTTCGGTCATCCCGCCCCACACCCCGAACTCGATGCGCTGGTCGAGGGCGTGCGCCAGGCACTCGGTGCGCACCGGGCAGGCGAAGCAGAACTGCCGAGCCTCACGCTGCTGTGCGCCCTGCACGAAGAGGCCCTCCGCGTCGTGCGTCCGGCACCTGGCCGCTGACCGCCAATTCCATCTGCCCGGCATCCCGGCTCCCGCAATCCGTCCCGTCACGAGGTCACCACCCCAGGTCGTCGCGTTCCACGACCCGACTAGACGGATTCTGGGATCCTCCGGTTCCGCCGGTAAGCGCGCAAAACTACTCAACTTCGCGTAGCCGACCTGAAGGGACGCCGACGACAGTCCGCGTAGTCTGCGCATCGTGACAGTTCCGCGCCATCTGGTCCGGCCGGTCGGCATGCTCCTCGGGCTCTGCCTGTTGGCCGGGGTGGTCGTCGCGGGAATGGCGTTCCCGTTCGCCGCGGGCGTCGGCCTGGTCTCCAACGACGCCGGCGACAGCGTCAACAACACCTCGACGAACCTGGTCGACGGCCCGTTGCCGCTGCGCAGCACGATCACCGACTCGGCGGGCCGGCCGCTGGCCTACCTGTTCGACCAGAACCGCACCGCCGTGACCGCCGAGGACATCTCGCCGGCGATGAAGGCGGCGATGGTCGCGATCGAGGACCGGCGTTTCTACCAGCACCAGGGCGTCGACTGGCAGGGCACGATCCGCGCCGCGATCGCGAACTCGACCTCCGGCGACGTCGTGCAGGGTGCGTCGACGCTCACCCAGCAGTACGTGAAGAACTACATGCTCTACGTCGAGGCACAGACCGAGGCGGAGCGGCTCAAGGCGACCGAGCAGACCCCCGCCCGCAAGCTGAAGGAAGCGCGGATCGCGTTGCAGTTGGAGCGGTCGCTGAGTAAGGACGAGATCCTCACCCGCTACCTCAACATCGTGTTCTGGGGAAACGGGGCGTACGGGATCGCCTCCGCGGCGCGCACCTACTTCGGCGCCACGCCGGACAGGCTGACGGTGCCGCAGGCCGCGATGCTGGCCGGGATGGTGCGCAGCACCACCGCGTTCGACCCGGTCGTCAACCCGCAGGCCGCGCTCGACCGGCGCAACCTGGTCATCGCGCAGATGCGCGACCAGGGCATGATCAACGAGGCCCAGGCGCGGGAGGCCGTGGCCACGCCGCTCGGCATCGCCAGCCCGCTCAACACCCAGCCCAACGGCTGCATCGGGGCCGGCGACGCCGGGTTCTTCTGCAAGTACGTCGTGGAGTACCTGACCCAGGCCGGGTTCTCCCTCGAGCAGCTCAACCGCGGCGGCTACACCGTCCGCAGCACCCTCGACCGCGACGCGCTGACGAAGATGAAGACCGCGCTCGACGCCGAGGTGCCCCCGAAGCAGCCCAATGTGGCCAACGTGATGTCGCTGGTGCAGCCGGGGCGGGACAAGCACCGGGTGATCGCGATGGGGTCCAACCGGACGTTCGGGTTGAAGGCCGATGAGCAGGAGACCAGCTACGGGCTGCCCTATCAGCCGGTCAACCTCGGCGCCGGTTCCGTCTACAAGATCTTCACCGCGGCCACCGCGCTGGAGAAGGGGCTGGGCATCGACTACGAGCTCGCGGTGCCGCCGAGCGGCTACGCCTCGCCGATCTACCTGGACGGCGCCGGCCGCCCGATCCCGGTGCAGAACGCCGGAACCTACCCTGAGCGGCTCAGCCTCACCGACGCGCTGGCGACCTCGCCGAACACGGCGTTCATCAAGCTCGAGGAGTTCACCGGCGTCCCCGACGTGGTGGACATGGCGGTGCGGATGGGCATGAAGTCGCTGGCCACGACGCCCTTCGTGGACCCGGCCACCGGGCGGCGCACCGACCGCTCCATCGCCGAGGTCACCAAGGCGCAGAAGCAGGCGTCGTTCACTCTCGGCGTCAGCCCGACCAGCGTGCTCGAGCTGGCGAACGTCGGGGCCACCCTGGCCAGCGGCGGCACGTGGTGCCCGCCGAGCCCGATCGAGTCGGTGACCGACGCCGCGGACAAGCCGGTGCCGGTCACCGAGGCGCCCTGTGAGCAGGCCGTCGACCCGGGCCTGGCGAACACGCTGTTCACGGCGCTGAGCCGGGACGACACCAGCGGCACCTCGGCGGCGGCGGCGAGCGCGGCGGGCTGGGACCGGCCGATGGCCGGTAAGACGGGCACGACCCAGCAGCACAAGTCGGCCGCGTTCGTGGGCGTCGTACCGCAGCTGTCCGGTGCGGTGATCACCTTCGACAACTCGAACTCCCCCAAGCCGCTCTGCGACAGCGCGGGCGCGCCGTTCGCCTGCCGCAGCGGCAACATCTTCGGTGGTAAGACGCCGGCCCGGACCTGGTTCGGTGCGGTCAAGCCGATCCTGGCGGGTCAGCCGGTGCTGCCGCTGCCGCCGACCGAGGAGCGCTATCTGCAGGGCGGCGCCGAGACCCGGGTGCCCGACGTGGTGGGCCGCGGCCAGAACGAGGCCCGCACGGTGTTGCAGCGCGCCGGCTGGCAGGTCTCGACCCGCACCGTCGACAACCTCGCGCCCCGCGGCACCGTGGTGGGGCAGAGCCCACGTGGAACGGCGCTGCCCGGCGAGACGATCGTGCTGCAGGTCAGCAGCGGGACGGTGCCGGCGCCGCCGCCGGCCCCGAGCGGCCAGCCCGTCCCGCCGCCGGGTGATCAGCCACCTGCCGATCAGCCGCCCGCCGACCAGGGCGGTGCAGCCGTCGGCGGTGCTCCCTGACCGTGCGCCCGGCCGTCGCCCGGTCGGGTCATCGTGGGCGTCCGGCGCGGACGCGCCGCCGCTGCGCGTCGCGCACCGCGTGCCGGGGTCCTAGCATCCGCCACATGGCGGAGCGGGACGCTGAGCGCTCGGACGCCCTGTCCGGCCCGGACGGGACGACCGTTGCCGAGGTCGCCGGCACCGGGCCCGACGGCGTCGCGCCTGCGCCCGCCGTGGTGTCCTCGGAGGACGCCGCGGGTGACGGCGGGTCCGTCCACCCGGAGTCCTCCGTGGACGGTCCGGACGCGGAGCCCGCCGCGCCGGCCCGGGAGCCGGACGCGCCGGCAGCGGC
>NZ_JAAXLA010000151.1 GCF_012911935.1 Pseudonocardia acidicola
ACCCAGAACCCCGCCGCGCCCCACCAGGCGGGCCGCGGTACGCCCGGGCAGACGTTGTCGCTGTCGCGGCTGCTGCGCCGGGCCGTGGTCGGGGCCCGCGGGCAGCGGCTGGGCCGGCTCTCCGACGTCATCGTCCGGTTGCGCGGCACCGACTACCCCCTCGTCACCGGCCTGGTCGCCGAGTTGGGCGGGCGGCGGGTGTTCGTGCCCGCCGAGAGCGTCACCGACTGGGGCACCGAGCAGGTCCTGCTCTCCAGTGCCCGGGTGGACCTGCGGGAGTTCGAGCGCCGCGACGGCGAGGTGCTGCTGCGGGCCGACATCCTCGGCCACCGCCTGATCGACATCCCGCGCGCCCGGCTGGTGCGCGCCTACGACCTGGAGCTCGCCCACACCCCCGACGGCTGGGTGCTGGCGGGGGTGGACACCCGCCCCACCAGCTGGTGGCGCCGGGCCCTCGGTCTGACCAGGCCCGCCCACGACCGGCACGACGCGGACGGCGGCGAGCCGATCGGCAGTGGCTGCCGGGACTGGAAGGCGTTCGAGGCGTTGATCGGCCACGAACCCACCGTGCTGCTACGCAGCCGGGCCGGGCGGCTGCGCCGGCTCAAGCCCCCGCAGATCGCCGACCTGCTCGAAGAGGCCTCCGGCGAGGAGCAGACCGAGCTGCTCCAGCAGGTGCACGCCGATCCCGAGCTCGAGGCCGACGTGTTCGAAGAACTCGACGAGGACCGCCAGTCCAGGCTGCTGCGCGACCGGCCCGATGCCGAGGTCGCCGGGGTCCTGGCCCGGATGCGCGCCGACGACGCCGCCGACGCCATCAACGACCTGCCTCAGGAACGGCGCCAGGCCGTACTCGAGCTGCTGCCCACCGGGCAGCGCGCCAAGGTGACCGCCCTGCTGGGCTACAACCCGACCAGCGCGGGCGGATTGATGGGTCTGGACTTCCTCGCGCTGCCCCGCGACACCACCGTCGCCGCCGCGCTGGACCGGGTCCGCACCGCCACGACCCTGCAACCGGAAGCGCTGACCACCGTGTTCAGCCTCAACGACCACGGCAAGCTGCGCGGCGCGGTCAGCCTGGTCGCGCTGCTGCAGGCCGCCCCTACCGCCCGACTGCGCGAGGTCACCGAACCCGACCCGGTCCGGGTCCACCCGGACGCCGACCTGATCGACATCACCTTGCTGATGACCGACTACAACCTGCTCAGCCTGCCCGTGGTCGACGACGACGACCACCTGATCGGGGTCATCACCGTCGACGATGCCCTGGAATCCACCGTCCCGAACAACTGGCGCCGCCGCGAACCCGCACCCCACCCCGACCCGGCCGACGACGAGATCGAGCCGTCTGCGAACCAGTCCGGCGCACCGCAGGCCGGGCAGCAGCCGCTCAGCGGGGCGGCGCCGCAACCGTCCGGACCCGACCCCACCTGACCCCACCGACAAATGACCCCACCGACAGGGGGGGGCGATCATGGTCACCCATCCTCACGTCCCAGCGCCCGGCCCCGGCCGGCCCGACCCCCACGAACGGCCCAGCATCCGGATGGCGATGGCCGCATCGATGCTGCGCCACGGCCACGCCCCGCTCGAAGTCGCCGCGGCCACCGGGGTGCCGCTGGCGCTGGTGCAGTTGCTGGCCGAGCACCGCACCGCCGCCCCACCCGCCGACCCGGCGGGCCCGGGCAGCGCGCCCCCACCGCCTGGGCCGCAACCGACCCACCCGCCGCCGGCGACACGCCGACACCACCGGTGGCAGGCCTGGGTCCGGTACACCGCGGGCACGGCCATGATCGGCAACCTCGGGCTGGCCCTCGCGGCGGCACCCACGCACCTGCCCGTGCTCGGGCTGGCCTCCCTGCTGCTCACCTGCCCGCTGTTCGCCGTCCTGCTGCTGTCCACGATCAGTCAATGATCAACCAGTAGAAGGTCACCGGGCACCGGTGCGTGCTGCCGGTGCTGGTTGCGGGTGTCCCCCCGCTTCGCGCCGGACCGGCCTGATCGAGAACGGAGGCTGTGGTGAGCGGCGCTGATGTCGAGTTCGTGCTGCGGCTGCTGCTGGCCACCGGGTGCGGGCTGCTGATCGGGCTGGAGCGGCAGTACCGGTCGCGCACCGCGGGGCTGCGCACCCATGCCCTGGTCGCTGCCGGGGCGGCGGTGTTCGTGCTGTTCGGCGAGCAAGCCGGCCTGCCCTCCGCACCGTTGCAGATCACCGCCTACGTCGTGTCCGGGGTCGGGTTCCTCGGCGGTGGGGTGATCCTGCGCCAAGGCTTCGCCGTCCAGGGCCTCAACACCGCGGCCACTCTGTGGTGCTCGGCCGCGGTCGGCTGCCAGGCCGCCGCCGGACACGTGATCCCGGCACTGGCGACCACGGCCGTCGTGCTCGGGGTGCATCTGTTGCTGCGCCCCCTGGGCCGCCTGGTCGACCGGGCACCGGCCGCCAACGTCGAAGCCGTGGCCGCCTACACCATCGTCGTCGTGGTCCGCCGCAAACACGAACTCCACCTGCGGGCGCAGCTGCTGCAAGCCCTCACCGAACCCGACATCACCCTGCGGGGCCTCAGCAATCAGGCCGAGACCGACGATGCCACCGGCGACGTCGAGCTGTGCGTCGAGGTCCTCATCGAAGGCGGCCCCGGCGCGCGCCTGGATGCGTTGGTCACCAGGCTGTCACTCGAACCCGGGGTCCGCGCGGTGTCCTGGCGCGCTGAGGACGCCGACCTGCGCGACACCGACGACCGCGATGACGCTCCCGCCCTACCGATCCGCAGCCGCGCCCGGCGCGGCCGCCTGGCCGCCCTCATGGTCTCCGGGCCCGACCGGCATCGAGTACCTCCCCCTGCAGTCGTCCCGGAGGACGACCAGCCATCCTCAGGAGCCGGCCGATGAACCCCCCACCACCGGGGCCCGCGTCGTGGCCTGCGACACCTGTGGCAGTCCGTCGGGGCCCGCGCCCGGATGGCCGGTGGTCGTTCTAGTTGACACAGGGGATGCCGCCGCCGGAGATGCTGTCCGGGGTCGCTGATGGCGCGGCCGGCTGGGGGGCTGCGGTGCTGGGGGGCGG
>NZ_JAAXLA010000152.1 GCF_012911935.1 Pseudonocardia acidicola
AGATCGTGGTCCACGACCAGACCGACCACAACCTGGCCTTCGCCCTGTCGAGGCTGTCCGACCAGGACCTCACCCACACCGTCACCGGCATCTTCCGCAACGTCGACCGCACCACCTACGACGACGCGGTCCGCGCCCAGGTCCAGCAGGCCAAGGACAAGGCCGGCACACCCGACCTGCAGTCCCTGCTCAACGGCCGCGACACCTGGACCGTCGCCGGCTGAGTGCGACTGACGAGGAGAGGCACGATCGATGAAGTTGTTCACGAGCCATGCCGTCGACCGCCACAGGGAGCCTGTCCGCGAGCCGGGAGCTGACCTTCCACCAGCGAGCGGACCTGCTGAAGGCGCTGGCCGCACACCTGCGGGAGCAGCGCCCGGCGTTCTACGAGCTGTCCGCCCGGACGGGGGCCACCCTGTTCGACTCGAAGTTCGACGTCGACGGCGGGATCGCTGTGCTCGGCGCGTACGCGGCGCTCGGGCGGGACCGGCTTCCGGACGCCACGATCCTCGTCGAGGACGAGCCCCAGCGGTTGAGCAAGGCCGGCGACTTCCTCGCCCGGCACGTCGCGGTGCCCCTGCACGGCGTCGCGGTGCAGATCAACGCCTACAACTTCCCTGTCTGGGGCATGCTCGAGAAGCGCGCTCCCGCGCTGCTGGCGGGCGTGCCGTCGATCGTCAAGCCTGCGACGCAGACCGCGTACCTCGCAGAGCTCGTGGTCCGCTCCATCATCGGCTCCGGGATCCTGCCCGAGGGCGCGCTCCAGTTCGTCGCCGGCTCGGTCGGCGACCTGCTCGACCACCTCACCCCGCAGGACCTCGTGTCGTTCACCGGTTCCGCCGCGACCGGTCAGCGGCTGCGCACCCACCCGGCCGTTGTCACCCGGTCCGTGCGGTTCAACGCCGAGCCCGACTCCCTGAACTGCTCGATCCTCGGTCCGGACACGGGGCCGGGGACGCCGGAGTTCGACCTCTACGTCGGCCAACTCGTCACGGAGATGACGGTCAAGGCTGGGCAGAAGTGCACGGCGATCCGCCGCGCCCTGGTTCCGCGCGAGCACGTCGACGCGGTGATCGAGGCGACCCGGGACCGGCTCGGGAAGGTAGTCGTCGGGAACCCGCGCAGCGAGGGCGTGACGATGGGCGCGCTCGCGGGCCTGCAGCAGCGCGAGGAGGTGCGCTGCTCGCTCAAGGCGCTGACCGACGTCGCACGCGTCGTCGCCGGCGACCCGAACCGGTTCGGGGTCGTCGATGCGGACCCGGAGCGCGGCGCGTTCCTGCCACCGATCCTGCTGCACTGCGCCGACAACGACCGCCCGGAGCCGCATGAGGTGGAGGCGTTCGGTCCGGTCAGCACCGTGCTCGGTTACGACGGCCTCGACGACGCGGTCCGGCTCGCCGCCCGCGGACAGGGCAGCCTGGCCGGATCCGTGGTGACACACAACCCGGAGGTCGCCCGCGCGGTCGTGCTCGGCCTCGCGCCCTGGCACGGGCGGGTCCTCGTGCTCGACCGCGAGGGCGCGAAGGGATCCACCGGGCACGGTTCGCCACTCCCGGGACTGGTGCACGGCGGTCCGGGCCGCGCCGGCGGCGGCGCCGAGCTCGGCGGCCTGCACGGCGTGCTGCACCACATGCAGCGCACGGCGGTGCAGGCCGGGCCGACGCTGCTCGGGGCGGTCGCGGGGGAGCGGGCGTGAGTACGTCTGCGCCGCAGGCGGTCGGCGTGATCGGCGGCGGCACGATGGGCACCGGGATCGCTTACGTGTTCGCCGCCGCCGGGTGCGCGGTCACGCTGATCGAGCCCAGCTCGCTGGCCGCGGCGGGTCGTGGTGCGGCGATCTGCGCCGCGCGTAGCCGGTGGCGTTGGGCTCGGCTCAGGACCAGCGGCCGGGTGCGGACGATGGTGTCGTCGAGGATGACCTGGGCGAGGTCGTTGTCGAGGCGGATGATCACGCGCCGTCCGGCGTGCTGAGCGCCGACCGGGACGTACTGACCGGCCAGCGACACGTTCCCGGAGCGATTGACGGTGCGGTGGACCTCGACCGGGTCCCGTTCGGTGGCCGCTGGGCGTGCGGGTGGTGGGCCTGTGGGGCGGGCTCCGTCGGCGCGTAGTCGGGCCAGGCCGGTGGTGGTGATCCTCGAGGGCAGGGTCTTGAGATAGACGCCGTCGACGGCCAGGTGGACGGTGGTGGTGTCGATCCAGAACCTCACCGTTCGACCGGCCCGCTGGGTGCCGAGCCAGAACTGCTGGCCGGCGACGTCGAGGTTCCCGCTGGCGGGGACGACGCGGTCGAGCTCGACCGGGGCGAGCGCCTCGAGGTCGCGGTGCGCCGGTGGCGGTCGGAGGTCGACTGTGGGAACCAGCGCGGCGGGTGCCGGGAGGGCCTCAGCGAGGGCCTCGGTGGGTTGTTCGGTGGGCTGCCCGGGCGGTGTGGGTGCCGGGACGCCGGTGAGTTCGGGTGGTGCCCAGAGCGGGAGGTCGGCGCGTTCGCAGGCCGGGACCGGGACGAAGTGGACGGCGGGCGGGTCCATGTCACGGGCCTGATGCGGGCGGGTGTGGTTGTAGTCGTGCACCCACGCATCCACTGCCGCCTGAGCTGCGCCGATGTCGGGAAACGGGCCGTGCTCGGCCAGGTGTGGGTCGAGCAGCTCGACCTGGATGCTCTGGTGGAAGCGCTCGATCTTCCCGGTGGTCGTAGGCGAGCGGATCTTCGTGCGGAGGTGGTCGATGCCGTTGCGCCGGCAGATCCGCTCGAAGAGGACCTCGCAGCGTTTCGGGCGGACGTAGTACTCCAGTCGTAGATCGTGATCATGTCTCGGGTCGTCGTTTGTAGTGGCTGCTGCGAGCTCGATGTTGGTGGCGTCGTCGCCAGTCGGTCCAGGCCAGCGGGTCGGCGAGGCGGCGGGCGGGT
>NZ_JAAXLA010000153.1 GCF_012911935.1 Pseudonocardia acidicola
GCATCGTCACCGCACAGCCCGCCTCGGCCGACGGCGAGCCGACCACGCCAACCGAGGCACTGACCGCATAAACTCAACCAAGATCACGCGGAGTCGATCTCATACACCAGCTCCGCGGACGTGGCCCAGCACACCCGAAGACCACCGAGTAGATGATCAGGCCTTGCGGCGCGGCGTGGAGACACTCGTGGTGCGAAATCGAGGCAACCGGGGCCGCGTCCGGCCTCGCGTGATGTCGAAGTCGGCAGCATCGTTGCAGGTAGAGGCCCTGAATGACGTGGAGCAGTGGCCTTGGCGTCCTGGCATTCGGCGCCGACACACGTCGTCGCTTCATTCCGCCGCGGTCGCGTGTCGGTTCCTGCTACTGCCCAGGCGCTTCGCGATGCGTCGCCCGTCGACGGTCGACGCTCGGGGCCGCCGGCTGGGTCCCGGTCTGCCCGGAGGGGCTCGCGATTTGTTGGTGGGTGCTCGGCCGTGCTGCCGGACCGGGCCTGCCCCGTCGACAGTCGACAGGCCCGGCGGCTCTGATGGGTCCCGGTGAGGTGCTCAGCAGACCACGGTCTTGTAGTAGTGCCCGAAGTGGTGCTCGGTGTGGGTGAAGCTCTGGCCGGGAGCCAGCGTGTGGCAGGCGCTGTGCTGCCAGGAGACGCTGCCCAGGACCTTGACGCGCATGGTCTTGCCGCAGTTGTTCGTCACGGTCTCCGACCAGCCGCCACCGAACCTGTCGTCGGAGCCCCCGGTGCGCCCGATGCAGGCGGGGGCGGTGCCGCCGGCCGAGGCCGGGGCGGCGGCCGTCGCTGGGGCGGCGAGGGCCGGGGTGGCGGCCAGGAATGATGAGAGGCCCAGGCAGGCGGTCAGGCCGGCCACGGCGAGGCAACGTCGCATGAGGAATCTCCTGTGCTCGTCGAGGGGCCGCCAGGTGAGCCCCGGCGCCCGGTGTGCGAAGCGATCTTGGCGGGCGGGACACGGGCGGCGACAGGGCCGCCTCGAAGATCAGGCCAAGGTGGGACGTCCCGACCTCTGACCTGCGGGGATGCGTGCCGCGCTGACGCTGTCGCGGGACGAGCGGGGCCGCGGGGATCACCGCAGAGCTTCGCTGCTGCGGCGGCCAGGTGAGCTGTGGCCTCGCCGCACGGCTCCGCGGCCGGGTCACACATCGTTGGCGTGCGCTGCCGATCGGGCAGTCCGGTCAGGCGGTGGCGCTGACGGTCACGCCGCGGGGGCCGTTCGACGAGGAGGTCCATGCACTACACCGTCGTCGAGGATGGCGGCGTAGCACCGGGAGCGGGTCCCCGATTTGAGGTCGGTTCACAGCTCAATCCGGTAGAGCTTTCTCCGCTCGCCGAATCTGCTACCGGGCGCATCGGCCCCGCCCGATCCAGAGCACGTCTTCCGACCGCCGGTGGGGGCGCGGTCTGCCCACGGGGCTCTCGCTTTTCGCCAGTGGGAGTGCCCCCCACTGGCGACTACGGCGACGGGCCTGCCCCCTCGACAGGCCCGGCCATCCCGATCGGCGCCGGACGAGGCGGTCAGCAGACGACGGTCTTGCGGTATTGCCCGAGGTTGTCGCGGTGCTCGAAGTCCTGGCCCGGGGCCAGCGTGTGGCAGGCACTTTCCTGCCAGGGGAGAGTCCCGTAGACCTTGACGCGCATGGTCTTGCCGCAGTCGTTCTCCACGATCGCGTACCACTCGTTGCCGTCGCCGGAGCCGGTGTAGCGCTTGATGCAGGCGGGGGCGGTGCCGCCGGCCGAGGCCGGGGCGGCAGTCGTCGCCGGGGCGGCGAGGGCCGGGCCGGCCGCCAGGAACGATGAGAGGCCCAGACAGGCGGTCAGGCCGCCCAGGGCGAGGGAACGTCGCATGAGGGATCTCCCTGTCCTCGTCGAGGCGGCGTCAGGTGGGTCCCGCCGCCCGGTGCGATCCGATCTTGAGCGGCGGGGGAGCGGCGGCGACAGAGCCGCCGGAAAGATCAGGCCAGTGTGGGACGTCCCAGCCTCTGACCTGCCGGGATCCATATTGCGCTGACGCAGTCGTGGGACGGCCAGCCAACCCTTGTGATCATCTAGGCTTCCTCGCACGCGAGCACAACCAGGAGCGGGAGTGCGGGGTGGCCACCGACACCCGCCACGGTCGCCGGGCGCCCGGAGGGTCAGCCGCCGGTAGACACCCGCAGGGATGGCGGGGGAGTGGGCAGGTTTAGGGGGACGGGACTCTCGGCGCCCCAGGGGGTGCACTGGTTGCCGTGGTCGCGTGATTGCACACAGGCCCGGACGTGGGAGTGCGCGTCTGCGGCGATCATGGATGTCGGAACGTAGTGCTCGGCGGCGGCCGTGTCGGGGACGGTGGCGGCTTGGCTGTGGCCGTCCTGGTCCATGACGATCACGCGGTCCCCGGCAGCCGAGTGGGAGATCCGTGCCCACGCGGCGGCGCACTGGTCGCTGATCCTGAGTTCCAGGTCGGCGCTCCCGACCCGAAGCTCGGCGAAGGTCGCGGCGTCGATGCCGCAGCCCATGCCTTCCGCTTCCCCGCCCGCGCACTGTGTGCCGCGGCAGCCGACGGTGTAGGGCGGGGGCTCGGTCGAGGCGGGGGCGGCGGCGCCGAGGACGCCGGGCGGTCCCGCGAGCACGGCCGCGGCCGCGCACGCCGCCACGGCGGCGGCGACCCAGCCCGGCCAGCCCGGCCAGCGCGGACGGCGCCGGGGCGCTGGGTCCGGGGT
>NZ_JAAXLA010000154.1 GCF_012911935.1 Pseudonocardia acidicola
ACCGCCCTGGACAGCTGGGTGCACGACTACAACACTCGACGCGCCCACTCCGCCCTCGGCGGCCGGCCCCCGGCCACCCGACTCGCCGCATGACCGTCAACAAGGTGCCGGGTCACTACAGCTAGTGCCCGCCCAGCTCGGCGTACCGCGGCTTGATCACGTCGGTGATCAGGGCGAGCCGCTCGTCGAAACCGATGAACGCCGACTTCATCGCGTTGACCGTGAACCACTGCAGGTCGTCCCAGCCGTAGCCGAAGGTGTCGACGAGCGCGGCCATCTCCGAGGTCATCGAGCAACCGGACATCAGCCGGTTGTCGGTGTTCACCGTGACCCGGAAGCGCAGCTTGGTGAGCAGCCCGATGGGGTGCTCGGCCAGCGAGGGCGCCGCCCCGGTGTGCACGTTCGACGTCGGGCACATCTCGAGCGGTATGCGCGTGTCGCGCACGTACGCGGCGAGCAGGCCGAGCTTGGCGGTGCCGTCGGAGGCGACCGTGATGTCGTCGACGATCCGGACGCCGTGGCCGAGCCGGTCGGCCCCGCACCACTGGATGGCCTCCCAGATCGACGGCAGCCCGAACGCCTCCCCCGCGTGGATCGTGACGTGCGCGTTCTGCTGGCGGACGTACTCGAACGCGTCGAGGTGCCGGGTGGGCGGGAAGCCCTTCTCGGCGCCGGCGATGTCGAAGCCGACCACCCCGACGTCGCGGTACCTCACCGCCAGCTCGGCGATCTCCCGCGAGCGCGCGGCGTGGCGCATCGCGGTGAGCAGGCAGCCGATCCGGATGCTGCGCCCGGCCGTCGCGGCCCGGGCCGTGCCGATCCGGAAGCCCTCCAGCACCGCCTCGACGACCTGGTCGAGGTCGAGACCCTGCTCGACGTGCAGCTCGGGGGCGAAGCGCACCTCGGCGTAGACGACGCCGTCGGCCGCCAGGTCCTCGGCGCACTCCGCGGCCACCCGGGCCAGCGCCTCCGGGGTCTGCATGACGGCGACGGTGTGGCCGAAGGTCTCCAGATACCGCACCAGCGAGCCCGAATGGGCCGCGCCGAGGAACCAGCCGGCCAGTTCCTCGGGGTCGCGCGTCGGCAGCGCGGTATAGCCGATGGCGTCGGCCAGCTCGACCACGGTGGCCGGGCGGAGACCGCCGTCGAGGTGGTCGTGCAGCAGGACCTTGGGTGCGTCACGGATGTTCTCGACGCTCAGCGGCGCGGGCACCGTGCCACGCTAGAACACGTCTGCGACCAGCCCGAATCGGGCGATGAGTGCCGCCCGGACGGTGCAATGGTGACGCCCTGTTGGGCGATGTGAGGGACTCGCTACTCTCTGTGCGCTACCCATCCGGCTCAGAGGAAGCACCACGTGCCATGAGCGATAACTCCACCCTGTCGTTCGACCGGATGCGCGGCATGCTGATGCGCGCTGCCGAGATCCGCGACAGCGAGCAGCAGCAGATCTTCGACTCCCTCGACGAGATCCACGCGCGCCTCACCGCGCTCGACGCGCTCGGCGCGGTACGCAAGCGGCTCACCGAGCTGCCCGACCGAACCGAGGTCAGCGTGCTGGCCGAGCGGCTGGACGAGACCGTCGCCAA
This sequence comes from Pseudonocardia acidicola, assembly GCF_012911935.1. GTDB lineage: Bacteria > Actinomycetota > Actinomycetes > Mycobacteriales > Pseudonocardiaceae > Pseudonocardia > Pseudonocardia acidicola. Next base: position 1,590 of record NZ_JAAXLA010000154.1, read on the forward strand.
GCTCGACGCCCAGGACGCGGCGCTGGCCGCGGTCGCCCGGGCGATCGAGTCGCTGCCCGACAAGCTGGCCAAGCCCTTCGCGCAGCTCGACGGGCGCCTCGACGGGATGGCCGGGCGGCTCGAGGGGGTCTCCGGCCGGATGGACGGCCTCGACGACCGGCTGGGTGGTCTGCACAAGCGCCTCGACGACCTGGACAACCGCCTCGACCGGCACGAGATGCGCCTCGACGCGATGCCCAACGCCGTCTCGACCCCGATCAAGGAACGCATCGACGGCGTCGAGCGGATGGTGCGCGAGCAGCTCGACGGCGCCCTGCGTTCCTTCGAGGAGACCGGCGACGGCCTGCGCAACCTGCTCGGCGACACCAGCGTCGGCCTGCACCGCAGGCTGGAGGACCTCGCGGCGCGGCCGGCCGTCGACCCGACCGAGACCCTCGACGCGCTCGCGGCGCGGCTCGAGGCCCTCGCCGAGAGGCTGGAGGGCGTCGCGGGCCGGGTGGACGCCGTGGAGGAGGGGCTCTCCGGCCGTATCGGCGCGCTCACCGGCTCGCTCGACAAGAGCCTTGGCAAGATCGACGCCGCGCTGGGCAGCCGGCCCGACACCGCCGTGGTCACCGAGCTGGTCGCCAAGGCGCACGAGGACTCCGAGCGGCGCAACGCCGCTCAGCTCGACGAGGCC
>NZ_JAAXLA010000155.1 GCF_012911935.1 Pseudonocardia acidicola
GCTGTGCCTGCGTGAACCCTTGTCGTTCGGTGCCGCCGATCGGTGGTCGGAGGGGGCCGGGAGTCGGAGGATGGCGCGATGGCGCAGGACACGCTGGGCGTGGCCTTCGAGGTAGCCCGGATTGCGGCGTCGCGCGGGTCGGTTGCGCAGCGGGCGCAGGCGCTGCTGGAGCCGTTGCACCGGCTGGTCCCGTTCGAAGGCCACTGGCTGGCGCTGCTCGATCCGGACGTGCAGACGTTCGCCCCGTTGGCCATCGCGGGGCACGACGAGCGGAGCCGCCGACGGCTGGAGAAACCCGAGATCGTTGCCGAGGTAGAGCTGCTGGGCGTGGATCGGCGCCGGCCGGCGATCTGCGTCCGGGATTTCCCGGTCCCGCCCCAGGAGGTGGTGACGTGGGCGGACTACATGTGGCCGGCCGGGTACCGGGAGTCTCTGGGCGTGGGGTTGTACACCCCGGACGACCGTTTTCTGGGGATACTCGGGCTGCACACCGACACGCCGGCGCATCCCACCGACGCGGCCCGGGACCTGATCGGCCTGCTCGCGCCGACCATCGCGGCCGCGCTGGACCCGACCCGCACGCCAGCGGCGGCGGCCCGGGCGGTGCGGGGCGCCCACGGCGGCGGGGTCCTCACCCGGGCCGGCGCGGTGCTGCCGTTGACCGGGCTGCCCGGCCACCCGTTGCTGGGCCCGGGCGCGGCGCTGCTGGCGGTGGCCGCCCGGCAGGTCGCGGACGGGACGCAGTACGCGGCGTTCCTGTGCCCCGATCCCAGTGCTGACGCCCGTAATGGTTCGGGGCTGCGGCGGGTCACGGTGCTGGGCTGCGCCGAGGAGCCACCGCAATTCCTGTGCGCGGCGCTCGTGGTGTCCGAGGCCGGGCCGCGGCGGGGGCTGACCGATATCGAGCTGGAGGTGCTCGGGATGCTGCTGGCTGAATGGCCCGACGCCCGCGTCGCCGCCGCGCTGGGCGCCTCCCGCTACCAGCTCGCCGACCACATCGACCGGGCCGCGGCCCGGCTCGGCACCGCCGACCGCGGGGTCGCGATGGTCCGCGCGTTCAACCAGGGCCTCTATATCCCGCCCGGCCTGTACATCTCACCCGGCCTGCGGGCCCGGGCCTGACAGGGGGCTGACGTGGCTGCACCAGAGCTCGGGTCGCGCGCCGCCGCGGCGATCGCCGCCGAGGTCGCCGGGATCGCCGCCACCCCGGCCAGCACCGCGCAGCGGGCCGAGGCGCTGCTGGAACCGCTGCGCCGGGTGCTGCCGTTCCAGGCCGGCCACCTGGCACTGCTCGACCCCGAACAGCACGAACCCCATGAGCTGGTGATCCGTGGCTACGACGAGGCGACCCGCCGCTGTCTCACGAGTCCGGCAAATCTGGAGGACCTGCAGCGCGTGGGCCTCACCAAGCCGGGGCTACCCCTGCGGGTGCAGGACCTCCCGATCCCGCCCGCCGAGCTGCGGCTCTGGGCCGAGCACCTCACTCCCGCCGGGTTCTGCGAGGGCCTGGCGATCGGCCTGCACGCGCCGGGCGGCACCTACCTGGGGGTGTTGGCCCTGCACACCGACACCCCGGCGTATGCCACCGACGCGGCACGCGAGCTCGCCGGACGGCTGGCCCCGCTGATTGCATACGCGGTCGACCCGATGCGCGAAGTCACCGCCCTGGCGCACACGGTCCACGACGCGGTGGCCGGCGCGGTGCTCACCCGCTTCGGGCAGGTGCTGCCCCTCGGTGATCTACCCGACCACCGGCTGCTGCGGGCCCGCTCGGCCGTGGCCCTCACCGCCGCCCGCCAGCTCGACGACGACGCCGACCGCGCCCGGTTCCTGTGCCCGGACACCGGGCACCGCCTGCTGCGCGTCACCGCGCTGCGCTGCCCACCCCAACCCCCGCACCACCTGTGGGCCATCGTGCTGCTCTCCCCACCGGGTGACCTGCACCGGCTGACCCCGTTCGACCTGACCATCCTCGGGCTGCTCATCGACGACTGGCCGGACTGGCGCATCGCCGCCTGGCTGCAGCTGGCCGAAGCCACCGTGACCGGTCGCATCCTGCACATCACCGCCATGCTCGGCACCTCCGACCGGACACTGGCCCTGAGCCGGGCCGCCCGACTCGGCCTCTACATCCCGCGGAT
>NZ_JAAXLA010000156.1 GCF_012911935.1 Pseudonocardia acidicola
CCGTTGTGGGGTGGGGGTGTAGTCGTTGGGATGGGTAGGGGAGCGTCGTGCATCCGGTGAAGCCGCCGAGTGATCGAGTGGTGGAGGGTGTGCGAGTGAGAATGCAGGCATGAGTAGCGAAAGCAGAGTGAGAAACTCTGCCGCCGAATGACCAAGGGTTCCTGGGCCAGGTTAATCCGCCCAGGGTGAGCCGGGACCTAAGGCGAGGCCGACAGGCGTAGTCGATGGACAACGGGTTGATATTCCCGTGCCCGTGACAGTGCGCCCGTGCCGAGGCCGGTGATGCTGACCATCCGAACCCCTTTCGGTTCCTTCGGGAGCCGTTGTGGGGGGAGCGTGGGACCCGATCCGGTAGTAGGCAAGCGATGGGGTGACGCAGGAGGGTAGTCCCGCCAGTGAGTGGTTGTACTGGTGTAAGCCTGTAGCCCGACACCCAGGCAAATCCGGGTGTCATGCAGGGTGAGAGGTGACGCGTAGCCGATTGAGGCGAAGTAGGATGATCCCATGCTGCCGAGAAAAGCCTCTAGCGAGTGCTGTTGCGGCCCGTACCCCAAACCGACACAGGTGGTCAGGTAGAGAATACCGAGGCGATCGAGCGAACTGTGGTTAAGGAACTCGGCAAAATGCCCCCGTAACTTCGGGAGAAGGGGGGCCGCTGCGCTTGAAGCCCTTCGCGGGCTAGGGCGGGGCGGCCGCAGAGGCCAGGCCCAAGCGACTGTTTACTAAAAACACAGGTCCGTGCGAAGTCGCAAGACGATGTATACGGACTGACGCCTGCCCGGTGCTGGAACGTTAAGAGGACCTGTTAGTCCCTTCGGGGGCGAAGCGGAGAATTTAAGCGCCAGTAAACGGCGGTGGTAACTATAACCATCCTAAGGTAGCGAAATTCCTTGTCGGGTAAGTTCCGACCTGCACGAATGGCGTAACGACTTGGGCGCTGTCTCGACCACAGACTCGGCGAAATTGCACTACGAGTAAAGATGCTCGTTACGCGCGGCAGGACGGAAAGACCCCGGGACCTTTACTACAGCTTGGTATTGGTGCTCGGTTCGGCTTGTGTAGGATAGGTGGGAGACTGGGAAGCGGTCACGCCAGTGGCTGTGGAGTCGTCGTTGAAATACCACTCTGGTCGAATTGGGTGTCTCAACCTCGGGCCATGATCTGGTTCAGGGACAGTGCCTGGTGGGTAGTTTAACTGGGGCGGTTGCCTCCCAAAGTGTAACGGAGGCGCCCAAAGGTTCCCTCAGCCTGGTTGGCAATCAGGTGTTGAGTGTAAGTGCACAAGGGAGCTTGACTGTGAGACAGACATGTCGAGCAGGGACGAAAGTCGGGACTAGTGATCCGGCACCTCCTGGTGGAAGGGGTGTCGCTCAACGGATAAAAGGTACCCCGGGGATAACAGGCTGATCTTGCCCAAGAGTCCATATCGACGGCATGGTTTGGCACCTCGATGTCGGCTCGTCGCATCCTGGGGCTGGAGTAGGTCCCAAGGGTTGGGCTGTTCGCCCATTAAAGCGGTACGCGAGCTGGGTTTAGAACGTCGTGAGACAGTTCGGTCCCTATCCGCCGCGCGCGCAGGAGACTTGAGGAAGGCTGTCCCTAGTACGAGAGGACCGGGACGGACGAACCTCTGGTGTGCCAGTTGTCCCGCCAGGGGCATGGCTGGTTGGCTATGTTCGGAAGGGATAACCGCTGAAGGCATCTAAGCGGGAAGCTCGTTCCAAGATGAGGTCTCCCACCACCTTGCGTGGGTAAGGCCCCCAGCAGATCACTGGGTTGATAGGCCAGAGATGGAAGCTCGGTAACGGGTGGAGTCGACTGGTACTAATAGGCCGAGGGCTTGCCATAACAAGTTGTTTGCATCCACTGTGCGACCCTGAGCACACAATCGTGTGGTCATGGGTGTTCGAGCGTGTTGTGTTCGCATCCGCTAGCACGACCATTGCTGCCGGCCCGGTTTCGGGTGGGTGGGGGTGGCTAAGTTGATAGTGTTGTCGGTGGTCATGGCGGAGGGGAAACGCCCGGTCCCATCCCGAACCCGGAAGCTAAGCCCTCCAGCGCCGATGGTACTGCACTCGCCAGGGTGTGGGAGAGTAGGTCGCCGCCGACATCAAACCCGA
>NZ_JAAXLA010000157.1 GCF_012911935.1 Pseudonocardia acidicola
GCGGGGCGCCTCGGCGCGGGTGTGTTCGGTGTCGGTGGTCGGGTGATGTCCCGGGTGGTGGTGGTCGGCGCGGTCAATGTCGATCTGGTGGTGCAGGCCGACCGGTTGCCGGGGCCGGGGGAGACCGTGGTGGGTCCTGGCGTGGAGCGGTATGGGGGCGGGAAGGGTGCGAACGCGGCGGTCGCTGCGGCCCGGGCCGGCGCCGAGGTCCGTTACTGCGGTGCGGTGGGTGCGGACGACACCGGGGCTGGTGCGCTGGCGGAGTTGCGTGCGGAGGGGATCGATGTGACGGACGTGGCGGTGCTCGAGGGTGTTGCCACCGGTGTCGCTTTGATCGTCGTGGACGTGCAGGGGGAGAACCAGATCGCGGTGGGGGCCGGGGCGAACGCGGCCGTGGATGCGGCGGTGGTGCGGTCGGCGGTGGCGCGGTCGGCGGGGTGGGCGGGTTGTGTGCTGGTCAGCACCGAGATTCCGTCGGACGCGGTGGCGGCGGCGGTGGAGACCGCGGTGGCGCACGGGCTGGCGTGTGTGCTCAACCCGGCGCCGGTGACCGCGGAGTTGGTGGATCTGCTGCGGCTCGGCCCGGTCGTCACCCCGAACCGGTCGGAGCTGCGGGACCTGTTTGCGTTGCTCGAGACCGGCGCGGTCGATCCGGAGAGGACGACCGTGGCGGAGATGGCGGCCGCGGTGGCTGCGCGGACGGGTGCGCCTGTTGTGGTGACGCTCGGCGGCGACGGTGTGCTGGTTGTCGACCCGGAGCGGGGGGTGGCGCCCCTGCCCGCCCCGCCTGCGGAGGTCCGGGACACCACGGGTGCGGGGGACACGTTCAACGGGGTGCTGGCGGCCGCGTTGGCCGGCGGCGCCACCGTGTCCGAGGCCGGCGCGCGCGGCGTGGCGGCGGCCTCGCTGTCGGTCGGCACGGTCGGGGCGCGGGCCGGCATGCCGCGCGCCGGGGCGATCGACGACGCGATCGCCCGGGGCGCGCCCACGGGCTGATCCACCGCGGTTCTTCCACTACCTCCACGAAAGGGTGGATTCATGACGGCGTCGCTACAGCGGGGTTACGACAAGCGGTTGATGCTGTTCTCGGGCCGGGCGAACCCTGTGCTGGCCGACCGGATCGCCGGGCAGCTCGGTGTCGATCTCGGCCCGATCACGCTCAAGACCTTCTCCAACGACGAGGTCTACTGCCGGTTCGACGAGTCGATCCGCGGTGCGGACGTGTTCCTCGTCCAGCCGATGTGCGGCAACCCCGAGACCGGGGTCAACGCCAACGACGCGCTGCTCGAGCTGCTGGTCATGGTGGACGCGGCGGTCGGGGCGAGCGCCCACCGGGTGATCGCGGTGACGCCCTGGTACGGCTATTCGCGGCAGGACAAGAAGTCCGCGCCGCGGGAGCCGATCTCGGCGCGGATGGTCGCGCGCACGCTCGAGGCGGTCGGCGTGGACCGGGTGTTGACCATGGATCTGCACGCGGGGCAGCTGCAGGGGTTCTTCGGGATCCCGGTGGACCACATGACGGCGCTGATGATGTTGGCCGACCACTTCGCGGGGTTGGACGACGATCTGGTGGTGGTGGCGCCGGACGCGGGTCGGGTGAAGCTGAACAAGCAGTTCGCGACCCGGATGGGTGCCGGGCTGGCGATCCTGGACAAGGAGCGTCCCGCGCAGCAGGTGGCCGAGATCAACCAGGTGATCGGGGACGTGCGGGGGAAGACCGCGATCATCGTCGACGACATCATCGACACCGCGGGCACGCTGCGCGCCGCGGGTGAGGCGGTCGCGCGGGCGGGTGCGCGGCGGGTGTTCGCCGCGGCCACGCACCCGGTGTTCAGCGGGCGGGCCTTCGAGAACCTGGTGGCCTCGCCGTTCGAGCGGATCGTCGTCACCGACACCATCCCGCTGCAGCCGGGCGCGCCGTCGACGATCGACGTCGTATCCTGCGCCCCGCTGCTCGCCGACTCCATCCGCCGGATCTTCACCGACGACTCGGTCAGCGAGGTCTTCGGCGGCAAGAACCACCTGTTCTAG
>NZ_JAAXLA010000158.1 GCF_012911935.1 Pseudonocardia acidicola
GATCGGCCTCATCAGATCGCCGGGGTGAAGCCCGCGAAGGAGGTCTGCAGCTGGGCGAGCATCCCACCCCACAGGCCGCTGACCAGGAGCGCGCCGACCGCGACCATGAGCACGCCGCCGGAGATCTGGATGATCCGGGTGTGCCGGCGCAGCCAGCCGAGGGCGCGCACCGCGCGGGAGGCACCCAGCGCGATGATCACGAAGGGCAGCCCGAGCCCGGCGCAGTAGGCCAGCGTCAGGATCACCCCGCGCATCGAGCCGCCGCCGGTGCCCGCGGCCACCGCGACCACCCCGGCCAGTGTGGGGCCCACGCACGGCACCCAGCCCAGCCCGAACACCGCGCCGAGCAGCGGCGCCCCCCACAGCCCGGCGCGGGGCACCCAGTGCACCCGGCGCTCGTTCTGCAGCACCGGCAGCAGACCGACGAAGGCCAGCCCCATCGCGATCATGACGACACCGCCGGCCCGCTGCAGCACGGTCTCGTTGCGCACCAGCACGTCCGACAGCCACACCACGCCGACCAGGATCGTGCCGAACACGACCGTGAACCCGCCGACGAACAGCGCGGCCGCCCCCGCCACCCGCCACCGGCCCTTGCGCCGCTGCTGCGCCTCGGCGAGCGTCGCCGGCGGCGAGTCGGCGCCGACGAGACCGGCGAGGTAGGCCAGGTAACCGGGGACCAGCGGGACCACGCACGGCGACGCGAAACTGACCGCGCCTGCGAGCACGGCCACCGCCGCTGCGGCCAGCAGCGGACCGGAGATCGCCAAGGTGGTGGAAGGGTCCATCAGCAACCAGAGTAGGTCCGCCCCGGCGCCGGGCACGCACCGGGTTCTACACGTCGTAGTGGAACGCGTCTCACGGCGCCGGCTCGGCCGCCAGCCGCTGGACCGCCGGGATCAGATCGCTGACCCGGATCGGTTCGAGGTACACCGCGGCGACGCGGTGCTGCTTGTCGAGCACGATCGTCGACGGGACCGTGTTGCGCGGGTATCCGCTCAACGCCGTGAGCACCCGGCCGGGCGGGTCGAAGATGGAGTCGTAGGTCAAGCCACGGTCGCGGATGAAGTCGCCTGCGGCGGCGCGGTCGTCGCGGACGTCGATGCCCATCACGTCGACCCCGGCGGTCTTCGTCTGGTCGAGCACGAACTGCAGGTCCGGCGCCTCGGCCCGGCACGGCCCGCACCACGAGCCCCAGATGTTGATCACGAGCACCTTGCCGGCGTAGTCGCCGATGCCGATCGTCCGGCCCGGGTGCAGCAGGCTCTCCCCCGACAGCTGCGGAAGAGCGCCGCGCGTCGACGGCGGGTCGTAGGTGATCGTGGTCTTGCCGCCGGGAGCGACGAACTGGAAGTCCCCGCCCTGCGCGACCGCGTCCTTGCCCGTGGTCGCGCAGCCGGCCAGCACCAGCGCGGCCAGCAGCAGCCCGGCGACCGCGCGCAGCGTGGTCATGTCCCGGGCCCTCATGCGCCGGTCACCGTGGGGTCGCTGGCCCCCGCGGGCTCGCTGTAGCGCAGCCCGGTGACCTCGGGGCCGGTGAACTCGATGGTGGTCAGTGACGCGAGCGCGCACTGCCGGCGGCGCGGATCGTGCCACAGCCGCTGGCCCAGCAGGTAACGACGCAGCGTCCAGATCGGCAGCTGGTGCGACACGCAGACCGCCTCGTGACCCTCCGCCAGCTGCCGGGCCCGGTGCGCCGCACCCAGCATCCGGTGCGCGATCTCCAGGTACGGCTCGCCCCAGGACGGGGTGAACGGGTCGCGCAGCAGCGGCCAGTTCTGCGGCCGGCGCAACGCACCGTCGCCCACCCCGAAGGTCTTGCCCTCGAACCGGTTGGCCGCCT